>JBBQHK010000006.1:0-100919 GCA_038323895.1 Lysobacterales bacterium
GTCCGAAGTTGTTGAAGTCGGCCAGGAACTCGATGTGCGCGTGCTCAAGTACGACAAGGAGCGCAACCGCGTCAGCCTGGGCCTGAAGCAGATGGGCGAGGATCCGTGGGACAACATCGCGCGTCGCTACCCGTCCAATACTCGCGTGTTCGGCAAGGTCAGCAACGTCACCGACTACGGCGCGTTCGTCGAGATCGAGCCCGGCGTCGATGGCCTGGTCCACGTGTCCGAAAGGGACTGGACCAACAAGAACGTCAACCCGGCCAAGATCGTGCAGGTCGGCGACGACATCCAGGTCATGGTGCTGGACGTCGATGAAGAGCGTCGCCGCATTTCGCTTGGCATCAAGCAGGTCACCAGCAATCCGTGGGAAACCTTCGCGGCGATCCACAAGAAGGGCGACAAGGTCGACGGCCAGATCAAGTCGATCACCGACTTCGGCATCTTCATCGGCCTGGACGGCGGCATCGATGGCCTGATCCACCTGTCGGACATCACCTGGAATTCCACCGGTGAAGACGTGGCCCGCAACTACAAGAAGGGCGACACCCTGGAAGCCGTGGTGCTGGCGGTCGATCCGGAGCGCGAGCGCATCAGCCTGGGCGTCAAGCAGATGGAACAGGATCCGCTCGGCCAGTTCATGGCGACCAATCCGAAGGGCACCAAGGTCACCGGCACCGTTAAGGAAGTGGACGCCAAGGGCGCAACCATTGATCTTGGCGAAGGCGTGGAAGGCTACGTGTTCGCGCGCGACATCGCCGAAGAGCGCGTGGAAGATGCCAGCCAGTTCCTGAAGGTCGGTCAGGAAGTCGAGGCCAAGTTCGTGGGCATGGACCGCAAGGGCCGCAGCCTGCAGCTGTCGATCAAGGGCAAGGACGATGCCGAGACCGCTGACGCGATGGTCGAGTACCAGAAGGCCTCTGCCGATGCTGCCAGTGGCACCACCAAGCTGGGCGCGCTGCTGCGCGAGCAGCTGAACAGCAAGGCCGAGTGATCCAGTTGGCCTAGTGCAATGCGGCGGCCCGGCTCCGGCCGGGTCGCTGCGTTGTCATGGCTGCGAACGTTTCCATGACCAAGTCCGAACTCATCGAATTGCTGGCCCGGCGCCAGCCGCACCTGAAGGCAGATGATGTCGATCTGTCGGTGAAGGCATTGCTGCAGATGATGGGCACCGCGCTCGCCAATGGCGACCGCATCGAGGTGCGCGGGTTTGGCAGTTTTTCCCTGCACTATCGTCCACCACGTACCGGGCGTAACCCGAAGACGGGCGACGCGGTCGCACTACCGGGCAAGCACGTCCCGCATTTCAAACCAGGCAAGGAACTCCGCGAGCGGGTCACCGACGTCGTGCCGTTGCCGGCCGACGACTGAACCGCGCCAGTCCGTTAAGCTTGCAGGCGAACTTCGGAGTTGCCGATGCGCCTTATCCGCCTTATTGCCGCCATCGCCTGCATCCTGCTGGGTGCCGTGGTGGGCGCGCTGAATACCCAACCTGTAGCACTCGATCTGGGAATGGCCACACTCCGTGCCAGCCTCGGGCTGAGCATCCTGGTTGCATTGTTGCTGGGCGTGCTGATCGGTGGCGGCATCCTGTCCATTGCCGTCGTGACGCCCTTGCGTCGGCGCATGCGCCGTGCCGAAAACGCCATGCGAACGCCGCGCGGCGAGGGTTGACATGGAAGTCCTCGAGCAGTGGTTGTGGTATCTGATCTTTATACCGCTCGCCGCGCTGACGGGGTGGGTGATCGGCCGGCGCGGTGGCGAACGCCACAGTGACCATCAGGTCAGCAAGTTGTCCACCACCTATTTCCGCGGACTGAACTACCTGCTCAATGAACAGCCGGACAAGGCGATAGAGCTGTTCCTGCATATCGCCGAGCTCGACAAGGACACCTTCGAAACCCAGGTTGCACTGGGGCACCTGTTCCGCCGACGCGGGGAAGTCGATCGCGCAATCCGGCTGCATCAGGCGTTGGTGCAGCGCCCCGACCTCAGTGATCCGCAGAAGGTGCAGGCGCTGCTGGCCTTGGGCGAAGACTATATGCGCTCGGGTTTGCTGGATCGCGCTGAAACGGTATTCACCGATCTTGCGCAGATCGATCAGCGTGCACCGCAGGCACTCCGCCATCTGATCGGCATCTATCAAGCCGAGCGGGACTGGGGAAAAGCGATCGAGAATGCCAGCCGCTTCGAAGCCGCCAGCGGAGAGCCGATGGGCAAGCTGATCGCGCAGTTCGAATGTGAACTGTCGGATCGCCAGCGTTCGGCAGGGGATCTGGATGCTGCGCGTGCCGCGATCACCCGGGCTTATGCGGCGGATTCCACCTCGGTACGCGCCGGCATCAGCGAGGGTCGGATCGAAACGGATGCCGGCAATCACACCGCTGCGATCCGCGCGTTCGAGCGCGCTGCGCGCCACGATCCGGATTTCCTGCCGGTGATCCTGCCGGCGCTGCTGGCCAATTATGATGCGGTCGGCGAGCGTAGCGGAGCGCGCGCATTCCTGGCCGAGATGTGCGAGCACTACCGGGGAATCTCGCCGGTGCTCGCGTTGGCGCGCATGGTGGAGGCGGAAGAGGGTGTCGCCATGGCGCGCCAGTACCTGGCCCAGCAGTTGAAGGACCGGCCCTCGGTACGTGGCGAAGCTGCACTGATCGACCTGAGCCTGGCCGATGACGTGGACGCGACTGCCACCCTGCAGGATCTCAAGTACATCACCGACCAGTTGCTGGTGCGCAACCCGAGCTATCGCTGCAACCGCTGCGGTTTTGGCGCGCGCAGCCATCATTGGCAGTGCCCCAGCTGCAAGGAATGGGGGACGGTGAAGCCGCTGCTGAATTATGCCGTGGTCTGATCCCGCGGCGTTGCTTGCGACCGGATTGGCGGCCGCCGGCGTGTCTGCAGTGGGAGCGGCATGGGCATCTGGCCATGCGCGTCGCCATGGACTGATCGATATGCCAGGCGAACGGCGTAGCCACCAGGTGGAAACGCCGCGGGGCGGTGGCATCGGCATCGTCATTGCTGGCCTGGGTTGCCTGGTCGCGCTGGCGATGCGCGACTCCGGCAACGTCGGTTGGTGGTTGATTGCGACGGGCCTGGCACTGGTAGCTGGCATCGGATGGATGGACGATCACCGCTCGTTGCCCGCGTGGCCACGTCTAGGCGTACATGCACTGGCGGCTTTACTGCTCGCGGTTGCGCTTCATCTTGGCGGGGCTGGCACAGCGATAAGCCTGGCGGGCTTTGTGCTGGCGCTGGGGCTGGTCAATGCCTGGAACTTCATGGATGGCATCAATGGGCTGGCGACCAGCCAGGCACTGCTGTGCGGCCTGGCTTTCGCGATGCTGCCCGGGTTCGGATCACCGCTACTCGGGATAGCCGTTGCAGGGGCATGCCTGGGATTCCTGCCATTCAATTTTCCACGGGCGCGGCTGTTCCTGGGTGATGTGGGAAGTGGCGCGCTTGGCTTTATGGTCGCTGTCCTGATCGCGATCGGGGTCACTTCCAGTCCAGCACGCCACTGGCCGTTGTTGCTGCTCGCACCGCTGGCAATGCTGGCGGACAGCAGTCTGACCCTGCTGTGGCGGATGCTGCGTGGCGACCACTGGTGGCAGGCACATGTGGAGCACGCCTTCCAGCGCTGGAGCCAAAGCAAGGGGCATGTCAGGGTCACGCTGGCATACGGACTCTGGACGACAATCGTGATTGGGGTCATGCTTTCCATGTGGGGCAGTCCAGGCAACACGGCATTGATGGTGTTCCTGGCTTGCTTGACGGCGGCCACGCTCGGATGGTGGTGGCTGCATCGGCAGTACGCCCGGCAAACCGAAGGATTCGGGTCATGAGCACATGGAAGGAGCGCTTCAAGTACGGCCTGCCTCGCCTGGCGGTGATCCTGCACGACCTGGTCATGGTCTGGGTTTGCTGGCAGGGACTGCACTACATCCGCTTTGCGTTGCAGCCCTGGCCGCTGCCATTGGAGCCGTTTTCCAGCACGGTGATCATCGTGCTGGTGGCGCAGGGCCTTGTGTCTTGGCGGGTTGGCCTGTACCGCGGGTTATGGCGCTTCGCCAGCGTTCCGGACCTGCTCAATATCTTCAAGGCCAGCCTGCTCGGCCTGTTGGCCGTTGTCGTGGGACTCTTTTTCTATAGCCGGCTCGACCTGGTCTCGCGCGCGGCATTGTTGCTGTATCCGTTCGTGTTGACCCTGCTGCTTGGGGCCCCGCGGCTGATCTTCCGCGCCTGGAAGGACCAGCGCCTGTTGCGCCTGGACGATACTGCTGAGCGTGTGCTGATCCTTGGCGCGGGCCAGGCAGGCGAAGCGCTGGTGCGTGACCTGCGCCGCACCGGGCGTTACCAGCCGGTGGGCTTCCTGGATGATGCGGTCGCCTTGCGCGGGACCCGCCTGCAGGGTCTTCCGGTACTGGGGCGCGTTGAGGATGTCAGCCGCATCGCCCGTGAAACAGCCGTGCAATTGCTTGTGATCGCGATGCCGTCCATGGATGCCAGCGCGGTACGGCGTGTAGTCGGAATCTGCGAGGACAGTGGCGTGCCGTTCCGTACGGTGCCCCGATTGGCAGACGTACTGGATGGTCGTTCAATGCCTTGGCAGCTACAGGAAGTCGCGATCGAGGACCTGCTCGGGCGGCAACCGATGAGCCCGGACTGGAAAGCCATCCGCGGATGGCTTGGCGGGCGTTCGGTGCTGGTCACTGGCGCGGGTGGTTCGATCGGTTCCGAACTTTGCCGCCAGTGCGCCAGGCACGGCGCACGCCAGATATGCCTGCTTGAAATCGACGAGCTGGCGTTGCTGACGGTTGAAGCCAACCTGCGGCGCGATTTCCCGGATATCAAGTATGTTTCGGTCCTTGGCGATTGTGGCGATCGTGCAGTCATGCGCCATGCCCTTGGCCTGGCCGAGCCCGATGCGGTGTTCCATGCTGCTGCGTACAAGCAGGTGCCGCTGCTGCAGCGGCAGTTGCGTGAGGCCGTTCGCAACAATGTACTGACCACGGACACGGTGGCGCGCGCCAGTCGCGATGCCGGCGTCGGGACGTTCGTGCTGATTTCGACCGACAAGGCGGTCGACCCGGTGAACGTGTTGGGCGCCACCAAGCGGTTGGCGGAAATGCTATGCCAGGCGCAGGTCGACCACCGTTCGACCCGCTTCGTCACCGTGCGCTTCGGCAATGTGCTGGATTCAGCCGGCAGCGTGGTGCCGCTGTTCCGCGAGCAGATCAGCCGGGGGGGACCGGTGACGGTCACCGATCCGGAAGTGACGCGCTACTTCATGACCATTCCCGAGGCATGCCAGCTGATCCTGCAGGCATCGTCAATCGGCGCACAGCAGGCCGTGTATACGCTCGACATGGGTGAACCGGTGTCGATTCGCATGCTGGCCGAACAGATGATCCGATTGGCAGGCAAGCAGCCCGGGCGCGATGTCGCGATTGAATACATCGGCCTGCGGGTGGGCGAGAAACTCCATGAAACCCTGTTCCATGTCGATGAGCGGTACAGCGCGACCAGTCATCCGAAGATCCTGCAAGCAATGCCCCGCGGGGTGACCTCCGAGCGCATCGAGCTCGCAGTGAAAGCACTGCGCGAGGCTTCCGATGCCTATGATCTCGAATGGCTTGCGGCAGCGCTGCGCGACGCGGTCCCGGAATTCAATCCAGCCAGTGAAGACGAGCGGGTTCGCGACACCACGGTGGTGGCATTCCCGGCGCGGCGCAGCAAACTGAACTCATAGAAAAACGTGATAGAACCGGGTATGACTTCACAATCAACCAAACGAATCCGAAAAGCGGTATTTCCGGTAGCTGGCTTGGGCACGCGCTTCCTGCCAGCGACGAAAACGGTGCCTAAGGAAATGCTGCCGATCGTCGACAAGCCGCTGATCCAGTATGCGGTGGACGAGGCGGTGGAAGCCGGTTGCGACACCATGGTATTCGTCACCAATCGCTACAAGCATTCGGTGGCGGATTATTTCGACAAGGCCTACGAGCTCGAACAGAAGCTCGAGCGCGCCGGCAAGCACGAACAGCTGGAGCTGATCCGCAATGTCTTGCCACCCGGCGTGCGCGCGGTCTTCGTGACCCAAGCTGAAGCCTTGGGCCTGGGCCATGCAGTGCTGTGCGCGAAACCCGTCATCGGCGATGAGCCTTTCGCCGTGCTGCTGCCGGACGACCTGATCTGGAGCCGTGGTGATGGCGCATTAAAGCAGATGGCCGACCACGCGCAGGCCACCGGCAACAGCGTGATCGCCGTGCAGGACGTGCCACGCGCGCAGACTGGCAGTTACGGCATCGTCGCTACCAACGCGTTCGATGGCCAGGCGGGCCGGATCAGCCGGATCGTCGAAAAACCCAAACCCGAAGATGCACCCAGCACGCTTGCGGTGGTAGGGCGCTATATCCTGGATCCTTCGATCTTCGAACTGCTGGAAACGACAGGGCAGGGAAGCGGGGGCGAGATCCAGCTGACCGATGCGATCGCCGCGCTGCTGTCGAACAAGCCGGTCGAGGCGTTCCGTTTCCACGGCACCCGCTTCGATTGCGGTACCCATCTAGGTTTGATCGAGGCAACCGTACGCTATGCCCTGGACCATGAACTGTTGAGCGAGGCGGCTCGCGCCCTGATGCAAAACGCACTCGACGAGATGGGCGTGGTGGAAACCTAGTTCGCTCTTGCTGCAAGAAGAAAACGGGGCCTGTGGCCCCGTTTCGGCAGGTCGCTTCAACGCTGGATCACAGTGCTTCGAAAATCCCTGCTGCGCCCATCCCAGTGCCTATGCACATGGTGACCATGCCGTACTTCTGCTGGTGGCGGCGCATGCCATGCACGATGGTCGCGGCGCGCACCGCGCCGGTTGCACCCAGCGGGTGTCCCAGCGCAATCGCGCCGCCCAGCGGATTGACCTTGCTCGGGTCCAGCCCGCAGGTACGGATCACCGCCAGCGATTGTGCGGCGAAGGCTTCGTTGAGTTCGATCCAGTCCAACTGATCCTGGGTGAGGCCAGCCTGCTTGAGCGCTTTCGGAATCGCTTCGATCGGGCCGATGCCCATCACTTCCGGGCGTACACCAGCTACCGAGAAGCTGACGAAGCGTGCCAGCGGCGTCAGCCCATAGTCTTTGATCGCCTGTTCCGAGGCCAGCAACACGGCCCCGGCACCATCGCTCATCTGCGAACTGTTGCCCGCAGTCACGCTGCCGCCGAACTGGCCGTTACGGAACACCGGACGCAGTTTGGCGAGACCTTCAAGCGAGGTATCCGGGCGTGGCCCCTCATCGGTATCAACCAGCTTCTGCCTGATCCGCACCACGTTCCCATCAAGATCCGGGATGTGCGAGATGACTTCGTACGGACTGATCTCATCGCGGAATTCACCTGCGGCAATCGCGGCAAGCGCCCTCTGGTGCGAGGCCAGCGCGAACGCATCCTGATCCTCGCGGCTGACGTTCCATTCCTCGGCAACCTTCTCCGCGGTGATGCCCATTCCATAAGCAATCGCGATGTTGTCGTTGTTGAATACCGATGGCGCCATCGCCACCTTGTTGCCCATCATCGGCACCATGCTCATCGATTCGGTGCCGCCGGCCAGCATCAGGTCGGCGTTGCCCAGCCGTATCTGGTCAGCGGCCAGCGCGACTGCCTGCAATCCTGACGAACAGAAGCGGTTGATTGTCTGCGCTGCGACCGTGTTCGGAAGGCCAGCCAGCAGCACGCCGATTCGCGCCACGTTCATGCCTTGCTCGCCCTCGGGCATGGCGCAGCCGATGATTGCATCGTCGATTCGATTGACGTCGATGCTTGGCGCTTGGGCAATTACGCTGCGTAGTACGTGCGCCAGCATGTCGTCGGGACGGGTGTTGTGGAACACGCCGCGTGGCGCCTTGCCAACCGGGGTGCGGGTGGCGGCGACGATGTAGGCATCCTGGATTTGTTTGGTCATATCAGTTCCTCAGCGGCTTGCCGGTCTTGAGCATGTGCGCGATGCGCTCCTGGGTTTTTGGCATCTGCGCCAGTGCGACGAAGTGCTCGCGCTCCAGCCGCAGTAGCCACTCTTCGTCCACCAGCGCGTTGCGGTCGATCTCGCCGCCGCACATGACCGTCGCGATGCGGGTCGACACTTCATAGTCATGCGGCGAGATGAAGCGCCCCTCCAGCATGTTGACAAGCATCATCTTGAAGGTGGCGATGCCGACATCGCCGGCCACGCGGACCCTGCGTGCCGGCAACGGCGGGCGATAGCCGCTTTCAGCCAGTGCCCATGCGTGCGCCTTGGCGACATGCAATAGCTCATAGGCATTGAAAACAATCGTGTCCGTCGCGCGCGCCAGCTTGAGTTCCCGGGCTTCCATCGCGGAGGTGCTGACCTTGCCCATCGCGGCGCTTTCAAACGCGGTCTTGAGTTCTGCGAACACATCGCCGGACGCGCCGGCGGCCTCCGAGGCGCGTACCGCGAATTCCTTGAGGCCGCCACCGGCCGGCAGCAGGCCGACGCCGGCTTCGACCAGGCCGACATAACTCTCAAGCCCGAATACCGTATGTGCCGAATGCATCTGGAACTCGCAGCCGCCGCCCAGCGCAAGGCCACGAACCGCGGAAACGACCGGCACCAGCGAATACTTGATGCGCTGGCTGGTGGCCTGGAAGTTCGCGACCATTGCCTCGAACCCCTTGATGTCGCCAGCCTGCACCAGGCCCAGCGCGCCGGAAAGGTCGGCGCCGGCGGAGAACGGCTCCTTCGGTTGCCAGATCACCATGCCGCGGAAGTCGCGCTCGGCGATCGCAATTGCCTCTTGCACGCCATTGAGCACGTGGTCGTTGACCGTATGCATCTTGGTCTTGAAGCTGAGCACGGCGATGCCGTCGCCGGCATGCCACAGGCGCACGCCATCGTTCTCGAATGCGGTCTCACCTGGGGCGGAACGCTCGCCCAGCAACGGGTCCGGGAAACGCTGGCGCTTGTAGACAGGCAGGGCGGATCGCGGCAACTTCGCGTCCTTGCCCGGGCTGTAGCTGCCCTCGGCGCCATGCACGCCTTCGCGGCCATCGAACACCCAGTCCGGCAGCGGGGCATTGCTCATCGCCTTGCCTGCGACGATGTCTTCGGCCACCCAGTCGGCCACCTGCTTCCAGCCAGCAGCCTGCCAGGTCTCGAACGGTCCCAGGCTCCAGCCGTAGCCCCAACGGATCGCCAGGTCCACATCGCGCGCAGTCTCGGCGATGTCCTTGAGGTGGAAGGCGGAGTAGTGGAACAGGTCGCGGAACACCGCCCAAAGGAATTGTGCTTGCGGATGTTCGCTGGCGCGCAGCGCGGCGAACTTTGCGGCGGGGTCGCGCTCTTTCAGAATCGCGGCAACCTCGGGGTTGACCTCAGCCGAGGTCGGGCGATGATCCTGCGCCTCAAGGTCAAGCACCAGGATGTCCTTGCCGCGCTTGGTATAGATGCCGGTACCAGTCTTCTGGCCCAGCGCGCCTTTCTCGATCAGCGCGAGCAACCATTTCGGCGCCTTGAAATGTGCGTGCCAGGGATCATCCGGCAGGGTATCGGCCATGGTCTTGATGACATGCGCCATCGTGTCCAGGCCGACGACGTCGGCGGTCCGGAAGGTGGCGGACTTGGGCCGGCCTATCGCTGGGCCGGTCAGCGCATCGGCGACATCGAAGCCGAGATTGAACGCCTGGGTATGGTGCATGGTCGCCAGCATCGAAAACACTCCGATGCGGTTGCCGATGAAGTTCGGCGTGTCCTTGGCGATCACCACGCCCTTGCCAAGCTGGGTGACCAGGAAACTCTCCAGCCCTGCGAGGACTGCGGGCTCGGTGGTCCTGGCCGGGATCAGTTCGGCCAGGTGCATGTAGCGCGGGGGATTGAAGAAGTGCACGCCGCAGAAACGAGGGCGAAGTTCTTCCGGAAGCACGTCAGCCAGGGCATTGATGCCAAGGCCTGATGTATTGCTGGCCAACACGGCATTGGCGGACACATGCGGAGCGATCCTGCGATACAGGTCCTGCTTCCAGTCCATCCGCTCGGCGATCGCCTCGATGATGAGGTCGCAACCTTCAAGCAGGTGCAAGCCTGTCTGGTAGTTGGCAGGCGTGATTGCGGAAGCCAGCGACTTGCTGGCAAGCGGGGCGGGCGACAGCTTGCCGAGGTTGGCAATGGCCTTGAGCACGATGCCGTTCGGATCACCGTCCTTGGCGGCCAGGTCAAACAGCACGGTGTCGACACCGGCATTGGTCAGGTGCGCCGCGATCTGCGCGCCCATCACGCCTGCACCGAGCACGGCGGCACGACGCACAAGCAATTTCTCAGACATGTTTCATAACTCCTTGAAAAATCAAATCGCTTCCGCTCGGAAGCCTGCACTTGCAAATCGGATCAGGGCTTTGGCAGCGCGCTGACGATGGGTCGCTTCCGAGACTGATGACGGTCGCTTGATCAGGCCGAAGTCGGCCATCGCATAGGTCAGCGCACCCGACAGGAAGTCGAGCCGCCAGTAGAGCTCCTCCTTGCCCAGTCCCGGCACGCAGCCGGCAATGGCCTTGGCGAATTCGCGCAGCACATGGCCGTACTGGTCAGACAGGAACTTGCGCAGGGTGTCGTTGCTTTCTGCGTAGGCGCGGGCAATCACCCTGATGAAAGCCCCGCCGCCATGGCGATCCTGGGCCATTGCCAATGCGGGCTCTACGAATGCCGCCAGGATCGGCTCCAGTTCGCCCGGATATGTGGCCACCGCTTCCTGCAAGGATTGCAATCGGTCGCGGCTCATGTCGTCCATGCGTCGGCGGAAGACCTCGTTGACCAGGTTGTCCTTGCTGCCGAAATGGTAGTTGACCGCGGCGATATTGACGTCCGCGCGGGTGGTGACCTGACGCAGGGATGTCGCACCGAAGCCCTGCTGTGCGAACAGTTCTTCGGCCGCATGCAGGATCCGGTCCTTGGTCGAGAAGTGCTGCAGGCTCATACGATTGCGACCCTGAATCAAACGCTTGTTTGATCCTAGGGCGAGACCAGGCTCCAGTCAATAGTGCGGCACCTACCGACGCTAAAAAAACGTGTAATCGACGTGAAATTCGATTAGAATTGTGAGTAGCCATATCGGCCAAACCCGCGCCAGTACGCGGGTTTTTCTGTTATCATCGGGCTTGCGACTATGTCGCCGCCCGCCACACCGGAGTATTCCAATGGCGCTGGAGCGCACCCTTTCCATCATTAAGCCCGATGCCGTCGCCAAGAACGTCATCGGCCAGATCTATTCCCGTTTCGAGCAGGCCGGCCTGAAGGTCGTTGCCTCTAAGATGAAGCACCTGTCCAGGCAAGAGGCTGAGGGCTTCTATGCGGTGCATCGCGAGCGCCCGTTCTTCAGCGCGCTGGTCAACTTCATGAGTTCCGGCCCGGTGATGATTCAGGCGCTGGAAGGCGACAACGCTGTGCTCAAGCATCGTGACCTGATGGGCGCAACCAATCCGAAGGATGCCGCGCCGGGTACGATCCGTGCCGACTTCGCCGACAGCATCGACGCCAATGCGGTGCACGGTTCGGATTCGCTGGAGAACGCGGCGAACGAGATCGCCTATTTCTTCCCGTCCACCGACGTGTTTACACGTTGAGTTGATCAGGTGAACGACACCCGCACCCCGGACATCGACATCACCTTGCTGGGCAACCCCCCGCTTGGTGAAGACGTGGCCGTGGGTGCATCCGCGCAGGCGGCCAAGTCCGTCCCGCGTTTTCCAGAAGGCGATTCACGCACCAATATCTTCGACTTGGACCGTGCGTCCCTCGAACGTTTCTTCGAGGACGACCTGGGCGAAAAGAAGTTCCGCGCGCACCAGGTGATGAAGTGGATCCATCATCGCTACGCCACCGAGTTCACCGACATGACCGACCTCGGCAAGGCGCTGCGCGCCAAGCTTGAGGAGCGTGCTGTGGTGCGGGCGCCGCAGATGATCTTCGACAAGGCATCCGAAGACGGCACCCACAAGTGGCTGCTAGGAATGGATCCGAAGAACGCTATCGAAGCAGTGTTCATTCCAGACAAGGGGCGCGGCACCCTGTGTGTGTCATCGCAGGTCGGTTGCGCGCTGAACTGCCAGTTCTGCTCCACGGCGACACAGGGTTTCAACCGGAACCTGACCACTGCCGAGATCATCGGCCAGGTCTGGATCGCCGCCCGTCACCTGGGCAACGTGCCGCACCTGCAGCGCAAGCTCACCAATGTGGTGATGATGGGCATGGGCGAGCCGCTCATGAACTTCGACAACGTGGTGCGCGCGATGAGCATCATGCGCGACGACCTCGGTTATGGCCTTGCCAACAAGCGGGTGACCCTGTCCACCGCCGGCGTGGTGCCGATGATCGATCGTCTGGGCGAGGAGAGCGATGTCTCGCTGGCGGTGTCGCTGCATGCGCCAACGGACGAACTGCGCACCAGTCTGGTCCCGCTCAACAAGAAGTACCCGATTGCCCAGCTGATGGATGCCTGCGTGCGCTATGCGCAGCGCAAGCGGGGAAGTTCGGTGACGTTCGAATACACCTTGATGAAGGACGTCAACGACCAGCCTGAACAGGCACGCGGCCTGGTCCAGCTCATGCATGAATTCGACCGCCGCGTACAGATGAAAGACGCGGCGAAGGTCAACCTGATTCCTTTCAACCCGTATCCCGGCACGCGCTTCGCGCGTCCGACAGGCGAGGCCATTCGCGCCTTCCAGAAGCAGCTCAACAATGCCGGCATGATCGCGCCGGTGCGGCGCACCCGTGGCGACGACATTGATGCGGCATGTGGCCAGCTTAAAGGGCAGGTGATGGATCGCACCCGGCGTTCGGCCGAGCACCGCAGGCACCTGCAGGCGTCGGGCGTGTCCGATGTCGCTTAGGCAGGTTTGGTCAAGTGGGACCACCATCCTGATGGTGGCCTGCATGCTTGCAACGACGGCGTGCAGCAAGTTCGAGCGACTGACTATCGTGCGTCCATCCGCGGAGCGTGGAAAGTTCACCCAGGTCGCACCGACTTACGATGTCAGCGGTAAAACCGGCAAGCCAATGCAGAAACTTCCTCCAGAGCAATTGCTTGCGGCGGCGAGCACGCTGTATGCAGCGGGGCAGCTGGAGAATGCCGCAATCAAGGCCCGGCAATTGCTGAAGGTGGATCCAGCTTCGGGCGATGCACATACGTTGCTCGGGCTCATTGCCAGTGCGAATGGCCAAGCTGCAGACGCAGGGTTGCATTATCAGAAAGCCCTGGACATCGCGCCCGCCAATGGTGCGTACGCAAACAATTACGGCATCTGGCTTTGCAGCAATGGGCATGCACCGGAATCACTGGGTTGGTTCGACAAAGCATTGCTCGACTCTGCTTACTCGACACCCGTCACTGCGCTGGCGAACGCCGGAGCGTGTGCCCAGCAAGCCGGCCAGTTGGTGCTTGCCGAGGCGAATTGGAGGCAGGCGCTGGCGCTGGATCCTGAAATTCCGTCGGCTCTGTCCGGTCTGGCCAGACTCCAGTTTGGCCGTGGCCAATACATGGATGCCCGTGCCTTCGTGCAGCGTTGGTTGGCAAACGCTCCCCAGGATGTGGACGCCTTGCAGCTGGCGGTGCAGATCGAGCAGAAACAGGGCGACAATGCGGCCGTACAGCGCTATCTTCTACGTTTGCAGGCGATCGCCCCTGGCGCCTCACTAGTTCCCCCGACGCAATGACCACTTTTCCAGACCCGACCCATCAGGCAATGGCTGGCTGCGGCGAGCGGCTGAAACATGCGCGCGAAGCTGCGGGCTTGAGCATTGACGATGTTGCCGCGCGCCTTCACATGCCTGCGCGAGTCGTCCGTTCGCTGGAGGCCGAGGACTGGTCGCGGCTGGGCGCCCCGGTATTCGTGCGCGGCCAGGTTCGCAGTTACTCCCGCCTGGTTGGCTTGACTACCGCGCCGATGATGGCAGCACTCGACATTGGGCCCGTCGAGCCTTCCCACCTTGTCAGTCGCAGCCATACGCCACGCGCGCAGTGGTGGGCCGAGCAGATCGGCCGCCGTCTGGTCTACATCGTATTGACCCTATCTCTGGCCGTCCCTGCCTGGGTGGCCACCAGCCAGCACCTTTCGGGTGCAGCCAGTGACGCTGCTCCCCTGGATGTGCCCGCCAGGATCGGCGTTTCCGTGCAACCGCCCCCCTTGGCCCGCCGCACGGTAATGGCCTCGATGGGACCAGTGGGAGTTGCCGCGGTTGAAGCGCCAGCGGGCGGGATCGTCATCCGAACGTCTGCGGAAGCCTGGCTCGAAGCCATTGCCACCGATGGCACCAGTGTCGAAAAGGGATTGCTGCCAGCCGGCAGCGAACGACGTTTTGCCCCTGCTCAGCTGGCACGCCTGACCATTGGCAATGCATCTGCAGTGGATGTGCGGAACAACGGAGAACACGTGGACCTGGCGTCGTTCACCCGAACGAACGTGGCCCGCTTTACGGTATCCTCCGATGGTTCGCTGGTCGTGGTCGACTGATCCACGCAAGCGGGTAACAACTCCCTACATCAACAGCGACCTGCGCATCGAGCGCGGGCAAGAGACAGCATGGCGATTGATGACCTGCTCAATGAGCACGAACAAAGCGAACGCGTCCGCTCCTGGGTACGCAACAATGCCATCGGCCTGATCGGCGGCATCGCGCTGGGGCTTGGCGCGATCGCCGGATGGCAGTGGTGGCAAGGCCAGCAGCAGCAAAGCAAGATGGCGGTCAGTGGCCGCTATGCTGAAGCAGTGGTTGCTTTCCAGAATGGCAACCTGCCTGCGACCGAAAAGGGTCGCGCCACGATCGATCGCATCAGCAAGGCCAATCCGACACTTGGCGCGTTGGCTGCCTTGCAGCTGGCGAAGTCACATGTCGATGCCGGCAAGCCTGAGGACGCAATCGCGACCCTGCGCAACTTGCACGATCTTGATCCGGACATGCGCGTTATCGTGCGCCAGCGCCTGGCCCGGTTGCTGATCGACGCCAACAAGGGCAAGGAAGCGCTTGCCCTGCTGGATGACGAGCGCAATCCGGCGATGCTCGACGTGCGCGGCGATGCACAGTTGGCGTTGGGTGACCGCACCAAGGCGCAGCAGGCCTACCTGAAGGCACTAGGCTTGGTGGACGTGGGCGACCCGCAGCATCGCCTGCTGCGATTGAAGCTGATCGAAGCTGGTGGCACGCCGCCGCATACTAAGGACAAAACCTGATGACCCTGGTCATGCCACGCAAGACGTACCGCAATATCGCCGCCGCCATGATCTCACTGGCGTTACTGTCGGGCTGCTCGACGGTCAAGAACCTGTTCGATGGGCGCGGCAAGGACAGGTCGGAAGACCCCAAGCCCTTGGTCCAGATCAGCCCCACAGCGACGGTCAGCCAGTTGTGGTCAGCGTCCCTGGGCAAGGGTGGGAAGGATCTCGGCATTGGCCTGCGTCCTGTAATCGTCGATGGACGTGTCTATGCCCTGGCGGTAGAGGGTGGTGTGTCCGCATTTGACCTGAAGACTGGCCAGTCGCTTTGGCGCTATGCGTCCGAGTTGCCACTCACGGGCGGTCCGGGCGCGGGTGATGGGCTGGTGGTGGTGGGCAGCCTGGAGGGCGACGTGATTGCGCTGGATGCAACCACGGGTACCGAGAAATGGACGTCAAAGGTTGCCAACGAAGTGCTGGTCGCCCCTGTGATTGGCAGTGGCATGGTGTTCGTGCATTCCAACGATGGCCGGGTGACCGCGCTGGACGAAGCTACCGGCGAACGCCGCTGGTTCCATAGCTCGGACATGCCTACCCTGACCGTGCGCGGGAGCGGGGGGATGACGTTGGGGCCGGGCATTCTTTTCGTAGGCAATGACAACGGCAAGTTGACAGCGCTTTCGATGAGCGACGGCAGCGTGGTCTGGACCACGCCGGTGGCGGAACCTGACGGCCGGAGTGAGCTGGAGCGCATGGCCGACGTTGATGGCGCCGCCATCCTCGACAACACCACGCTGTACGCCACCAGCTACAAGAACCATACGGTTGCAATCGACGGTCCCAGTGGCCAGTTGATGTGGGATCGCGAAAACGGGGGCCCGCGCGGACTTGGCCTGAGCAACTCTGCGGTGGTCGTGACTGATCCCGCTGGCCATGTGTGGGGACTGGACCGAAACAGCGGCGGTAGTCTCTGGCAGCAGGATGGCCTGTCCTACCGCAAGGTCACTGCCCCCGCGGTACAGGGTGATTACGCGGTCGTCGGCGATTTCGAAGGCAACCTGCACTGGCTGCAACTGAATGACGGTGCATTTGCCGCGCGCGCCAAGTTGAGCGGCGCGATCAGCGGGCAGCCGGCGGTCGCCGATGGCATCATGGTTGTTCAGACCGAGGAAGGACAGCTGGCTGCATTCGCACTCCAATAAGCGTTTGGCCGGCCCGTCGCCGGCCCGTGGTTGGCGTGCCTTCCTCGGCCCCGGCTAATTTGCCGGGGCCGTTGTGTTTCAAGCATCTGCTGCAAGAATCGATAATCCGGCGCCCCGTGCGCAAAGGTTGAACCATGCTCCCTCTCGTCGCCCTGGTCGGGCGCCCCAACGTTGGCAAGTCCACGCTGTTCAATGCGATGACGCGCACCCGTGACGCGTTGGTGCATGACCAGCCGGGCGTTACCCGTGACCGCAATTATGGTGTCTGCCGCCTGCTGGAGGACGCGCCCTTCGTGCTGGTCGATACCGGCGGTATTGGCGGTGAAGACGAGGGCTTGGCCGGCGCCACCGCGCGCCAGTCGCGCGCTGCCGCAGAAGAAGCAGACCTGATCCTGTTCGTGGTCGATGGCCGCGAAGGCAGTTCCTCGCTGGACGATGACATCCTTAGCTGGCTGCGCAAGCTGTCCAAGCCCACTTTACTGGTGATCAACAAGAGCGACGGCATCGACCTGCAGTCGGCGTTGTCCGAATTCGCCAGGTATGGCTTTGGTGAGGCAATGCCGGTGTCGTCCGCGCATCGCACCGGCATCGATGAATTGCTGGAGAGGGTCGAGGCAGAACTGCCTGCGCAGGGCAGCACCGAAACCCTCGACGACGATCCCACACGCATTCGCATCGCCTTCGTCGGCCGGCCGAACGTCGGCAAGTCGACCCTGGTCAACCGCATTCTTGGTGAGGAGCGGATGATCGCCTCGGAGGTACCTGGCACCACCCGCGATTCAATTGCTGTGGACCTGGAACGCGATGGCCGCAAGTACCGATTGATCGACACAGCAGGCCTGCGCCGTCGCGCCAGGGTTGAGGAAGCCGTCGAGAAGTTCTCGGTGGTCAAGACCCTGCAGGCGATCGAGCAGTGCCAGGTCGCGGTGCTGATGCTGGACGCAACCGAAGGCGTGACAGACCAGGACGCGACGGTACTTGGCGCGATACTTGATGCTGGCCGTGCATTGGTCATTGCGGTCAACAAATGGGATGGCCGCACGGATTACGAACGTCAGCAAACCGAATCCCTGGTCTCGCGCAAGCTCAGCTTCGTCGAATGGGCGGAGAACGTGCGGATTTCTGCGTTGCACGGCTCGGGCCTGCGCGAACTGTTCCGTGCCATCCATCGTGCGCACGCCTCGGCCACCCACGTGTTCAGCACTTCCGACGTCACCCGGGCGGTGGAAGCCGCTTATGCAGCCAACCCGCCGCCAGTGGTGCGAGGGCATGTGGCAAAGATGCGCTTCGCCCATCCTGGCGCCGAGAGTCCGCCAACGTTCATCATCCACGGCACTCGCCTGAAAACCCTGACCGCGACTTACAAACGCTATCTGGAAAACTTCTTCCGCAAGCGTTTCAAGCTGGTTGGCACGCCGATCCGCTTCCTCTTCCGCGAGGGTGACAATCCCTACAAGGACAAAAAGAACGTGCTGACCGAAAAGCAGGTCGCCAAGAAGCGGCGCCTGATCCGGCACGTCAAGCGCGGCAAGTAGTCCTGCGACATCCGTAGTGGGAACTGCCGAAAATGAAGCAGGCATTGGATCGTTCTCAGGTGAGCCTGGGCATCCTGGCGGGTGGCCGGGCCAGTCGTTTGGACGGACGCGACAAGGCCTGGTTGCAGCGCGCAGGTGTTCCGCAGGTGATCCGGCTGTCACGGCGATTCGAGTCCGAATGTGGCGCGGTGCTGGTCAGCGCCAATGCAAACCTTGTTCGCTATGCGGAGAAGCACCTTGCCGTTGTGTCGGACCATGTGTCGGGCATCGGGCCCATCGGTGGATTGCATGCATTGGCCGGAGCCTGCACCACGCCATGGTTGCTCACGCTGCCCGTCGATGTCATCGGCACCAGTGAGTGCCTGCTGCGCACGTTGGTGATGGCGGCCGATGATGGCGCGGTTGCCGAGGATGACGATGGGCTGCAACCACTGGTTGCGCTGTATCGCGTCGAAACCCTGCGCGCTGCGATCGAGGCCTCATTGACTGCCGGCGAGCATGCGATCCAGGCCATGCAGGCGCGGCTCGATTTGCCGCGGGTCCGTTTCAGCGGCTTGCGTTTCGGCAACCTCAACACGCCCGAAGACCTGCATGCAGCCGGCTTCGATGATGCGTGATGTCGGTGTCGCCCGTACTTCACGTCAGCCTTGTGCGGGTGGCTTGGGCGATACTCACAGTATGTCAATTCGACACCTGACTCCCGACGAAGCCTTGGCACGCCTGCGTGCAGGTGCGCTATTGCTGGATGTGCGCAGCGACCACGAACGTGCGTTGGGCATGGCCAGTGGTGCACGCGGAATTGATCGTGCAGCGTTGGAAGCCGATCCGGGCGATCTGATGCCCGACCCCGGTGCCGAGATCGTGTTGCTGTGCCAGCGTGGCCAACGGTCCCGGCAAGTGGCGCTGGTGCTGCAAGACCGTGGCTATCGCAACCTCGCCTCGGTCGTGGGCGGCACCGATGCGTGGAACGCGGCCGGACTGCCGATGCAGCTGGCCGACATCGACGCCGACTTCAGCGAGCGCTATTCGCGCCACCTGCGCCTGCCGGAAGTAGGCCTGGCTGGCCAGCAGCGCCTGCAGGCGGCGCGTGTACTGCTGGTTGGAGCTGGCGGTCTGGGCTCGCCAGCCGGGTTTTACCTGGCTGCAACCGGCATCGGCACCGTGCGCATTGCCGATGACGACGTTGTGGATCTCAGCAACCTGCAGCGTCAGATCCTGCACACCGATGCGCGCATCGGCATGCCGAAGGTGGAATCGGCGGCATTGACCCTGTCCGCACTCAATCCGCGCACGACGATTGAAGCCGTCAACGAACGGATCACGGCCAACAACGTCGAACGCGTCCTGGACGGCGTGGACGTGGTCGTCGATGGCGGCGACAACTTCCCGGTGCGTTACCTGCTCAACGATGCCTGCGTGAAGCTCGGCAAGCCGCTGGTGTACGGCGCGGTGCATCGGTTCGAGGGGCAGGTGAGCGTATTCGATGCCGGTCGCCAGCGCGGCGTGGCGCCGTGCTATCGCTGTCTGTTTCCCGAGCCGCCACCACCCGAGGCCGCCCCGAATTGTTCGGAAGCCGGCGTGCTGGGCGTGCTGCCGGGCGTGATCGGCTTGTTGCAGGCCACCGAAGCGATCAAGCTGCTGCTCGGCATCGGCGAACCCTTGCGCGGCCGCCTGCTGCAGTTCGATGCGTTGGCCATGCGATTCCGCGAGACGCGCCTGGCTGCCGATCCGGCGTGTCCGGTTTGCGCGCCGGACTGCGCATTTCCAGGGTACGTCGACTACGCCGCGTTCTGTGCGGGACCCTGATCCATGCCATTCCGAAACACGGAGAACCGGATGCATCTGAAAGTTGTGGTGGGGCTGTTGCTCCTGGCGCTCTCGGGCGGTGCGATCGCCTCGGACCAGTGTCCCGTCCTGCGAAGTCGACAGGCTGATCCTGACATCGCCACGCGGATTGCCGCGGTGGCCTGCGACGAGCATCTGGAATGGTACCGCCCGTTCATCGACAGCGACGGCCACCTCGCCAGCAGTACGGTGGTCGAAGCCGAAAGCCGCGACCTGCGAAGTGGCGCGGGCCCGGTCTGGCTGCGGGTCGCGGCGTATTGGCGCGACGCCAGCCTGCTGCAGCAAATGGGCGGCTACCAGGGTGCCACCGAATGCGCGTACGCGAGCGCTGCCGGCGGAATGCCTGCGCAGGCCTGTCGCAGTTTCGTGGTCGACCAACCGTGGTCGGCAGCATTCATCTCATGGACGATGCAGCGCGCCGGGGTGCCCGGTTTCCTGTCGTCAGCCAGCCATTTCGACTATGTGCGTGCCGCACGCAAGAATCCGCAGGGTAGTCCGTATCTGTTCCTGGATCCGCAGGCGACGGCGCCTGGCGCGGGTGACCTGTTGTGCTATGTGCGCACCAGCCGCGTGTACGGCCATGCTGGACTGGCCGAAGCGATCGATGGTGGTGCCAATGGCTTGAAGATGCACTGCGACATCGTGGTTGCCGCAAATTCGGGCGGCGACAGCAAGGCTTACCTGATCGGGGGAAATGTGCAGCAAGCCGTCACCATGCGCGTGTTGAATCTCAATGCGACGGGGCGCTTCTGGACCCTGCCGATGCGTTCGCAGGGCGATGCGCCCTGTTCGCCGGACGCGCCTGCTGCCTGCAATTTCAACCGACAGGATTGGGCAGTACTCCTGAAGCTGAAACCACAGGCGCAACTCGCATTGATGCCGCCAGCCAGGATGCTGCCGCCACCGCGCGCATCCTCGTCACAGCCCCTTTGTTGCGTGCGTTGCGTGCTGGGTGCCGTCCCTGAAATTCCGCGGTGCCCGGTCAACGGCACGCCCGTCGTCCCCGTTTCGCCAGCGCAGGATGGCGACTGACGGTTTCAGTCAGCCGGGGCAGGCTTGCTCTTTGCGCGCGGTTTGGCGCGATGGTCGATCTCCACGCCCAGCACCACGTTGCAATGGATGCAGCTATGGCTGATGCAGCGCGACTTGCTCACGCCATCCACCATACCCACAACAGTTTCGACATTGACGTGCAATACCCGCTTGCTGCATTTCGGGCAGATGCCCTGGATCGTCATCATGGTGATGCCCCTGGTTGTTTGGATCCCGCTTGGCGCGTTGCGACCGACTGACTGTCTCAGGACGAAGGACTGGCCGCTGTGAACGCGGCCGGCCATTCGGGCGTGGCTTCGGCCTGGTGCCTCGCCTTGAAATGGCTGAAGGCCATACCGTACACCGCTTCAGGGTCCTCGTCGCGGCCCATGCTGGGCCATCGCTGAGCGGCTGGGCGATAATACATTCACCGAATGGAGCGCATCGCCGACACATGACCGAAGATACTTCGCCACCCGCGCGCATCCTGGATGGCAAGCGCATCGCCGATGACCTATTGGGTGGCCTCAAGGTCCAGGTCGACGCGCGCGTTGCCTCCGGTAGGCCACGCCCGGGACTCGCCGTGGTACTGGTGGGCCAGGATCCGGCCTCGCAGTCGTATGTGCGCAACAAGCGTCGCGCTGCTGCGAAAGTGGGCATCGAGGCGATGGATTTCGATCTGCCGGCCGGCACCAGCGAAGCAGAATTGCTGGCGTTGATCGACACGCTCAATGCCGACCCCGCCGTGCACGGCATCCTGGTGCAGCTGCCATTGCCCGGCATCGCCGACGCCAGTCGCCTGATCCATCGCATCGACCCGCGCAAGGACGTCGATGGCTTCCATCCGGAAAACGTCGGCCATCTGGCCTTGCGCCAGTTCGGCCTGCGCCCGTGCACGCCACGCGGAATCACCACCCTGCTGGCCTACACCGACCGCCCGGTGCGCGGACAGAGCGCGACGATTGTCGGCGTGTCCAACCATGTCGGCAGGCCGATGGCGCTTGAGCTGTTGATTGCCGGATGTACGGTGACCAGCTGCCACAAATTCACCCCGCCAGATGTGCTGCGCCGGCACGTGGGCGAGGCCGATATCCTGGTGGTTGCGGTCGGACATCCCGGTTTGATTCCCGGTGACTGGATCAAGTCCGGTGCGGTGGTGATCGATGTGGGGATCAATCGCCTCGACGATGGACGCCTGGTGGGCGATGTCGGCTTTGACGTCGCCGCCAAGCGCGCCAGCTGGATCACACCGGTACCGGGCGGAGTAGGGCCGATGACGGTCGCCACACTCATGCAGAACACCCTGGAAGCAGCGGAGTTGGCGGACGCCTGATCCTTCACCTCTCCCGCTTGCGGGAGAGGTCGAAGCGGCAATGCCGCTTCGGGTGAGGTCGGGTGCTGGAAAAGCCCCTCACCCCAACCCTCTCCCGCAAGCGGGAGAGGGAGTAAAGCAAGTACAATGGCGCGCTTCACCTCCACCGGACCGTCCATGCTCCGTATCCAGGCTGAAGCACTGACTTACGACGACGTTTCGCTCGTCCCAGCGCATTCCACGGTCCTGCCAAAGGACGTGTCGCTTGCGACCCGCCTGACCCGTGGCCTCGACATCCGCCTGCCTTTCGTATCGGCGGCCATGGACACGGTCAGCGAAGCGCGGCTGGCCATTGCGATGGCGCAACTGGGCGGCATCACCATCCTGCACAAGAACATGTCGGTAGAACGCCAGGCGGCAGAAGTGGCGCGGGTGAAGAACTTCGAAGCCGGCGTGATCCGCGAACCGTTCACGGTCGGGCCCGAAACAACGATTGGCGAAGTCCTCCGCCTGACACGCGCGCGCAACATCTCCGGCGTGCCGGTGGTGGATGACGACGGACACCTGGTCGGGTTGGTCACCGGCCGCGACATGCGCTTCGAAAAGAAGCTTGATGATCCGGTCCGTCACATCATGACCAAGAAGGAAAAACTGGTCACGGTGAAGGAGGGCGCCAGCGACGAGGAAGTGCTCGACCTGCTGCACCGCTACCGGATCGAGAAAGTGCTGGTGGTCAACGACGAATTCGCCCTGCGCGGGTTGATCACGGTCAAGGACATCCAGAAGAAATCCGACAACCCGAATGCCGCCTACGATAGCCGCGAACGCCTGCTGGTCGGCGCTGCGGTGGGTGTTGGCGGCGACACAGAGCAACGCATCGAGGCGCTGGTGGCCGCCGGCGTCGACGTCGTGATCGTCGACACCGCGCACGGCCATTCGCAAGGCGTGATCGATCGCGTGGCCTGGACCAAGAAGCGGTTCCCCGCTATGCAGGTGGTCGGCGGCAACATCGTCACCGGCGATGCGGCGTTGGCACTGATGGATGCCGGCGCCGACGCGGTCAAGGTGGGCGTGGGCCCGGGATCGATCTGCACCACGCGGATTGTCGCTGGTGTTGGCGTGCCGCAGATCACTGCGGTATCGATGGTGGCGCAGGCGCTGCAGGACCGCATTCCATTGATCGCCGATGGCGGCATCCGTTATTCCGGCGACATCGGCAAGGCGCTGGTGGCCGGGGCGTCCAGCGTGATGATCGGCGGCCTGTTCGCCGGCACCGAGGAAAGCCCGGGCGAGACCGAACTGTTCCAGGGCCGCAGCTACAAGAGCTACCGCGGCATGGGCTCGCTTGGCGCGATGGAAAAGGGGTCGAAGGACCGCTATTTCCAGGATTCTGCGGATGCCGACAAACTCGTGCCTGAAGGCATCGAAGGCCGGGTTCCGTATCGCGGCCCGCTGAGTGGCGTGGTCCACCAGCTTGCCGGTGGGCTGCGCGCGACGATGGGATATGTCGGCTGCACGACCATCGAGGAGATGAGAGTCAAGCCGTCCTTCGTGAAGGTGAGCGGCGCCGGCCAGCGCGAGAGCCATGTGCATGACGTGCAGATCACCAAGGAACCACCGAACTACAGGGTGGGGTGAGGTAGGCCGGTTGCGCGGCACTGCCGCGCGGCCTGCCGAACGCCCGACCATGGATGGTCGGGCAGGACGATCCGAAATACGGCTGCTGCGCCATGGATGGCGGCGATCACTCCCAGAATGCGAATCCGATGACCGACATCCATAGCGACGACATTCACGCTGACCGCATCCTGATCCTCGATTTCGGCGCCCAGTACACGCAGCTGATCGCGCGCCGCATCCGCGAGATCGGGGTGTATTGCGAGATCTGGGCCTGGGACCACGACCCGGCGGAAATCGCCGCATTTGGCGCGAAGGGCATTATTTTGTCGGGCGGGCCGGAATCGACCACTGCGCTGGACTGCCCGGCCGCGCCGCAGCAAGTGTTTGATTCGGGCTTGCCGATCCTGGGCATCTGCTACGGCATGCAGACCATGGCCAAGCAGCTTGGCGGCCAGACCGAGGCCGCCGACCAACGCGAATTCGGCCATGCCGAAGTTGCGCTGGTTGCGCAGGATCGCCTGTTCGATGGGTTGAAGGATCATCCGGGATCGCCGCCGCGACTGGATGTCTGGATGAGCCATGGCGACCATGTTTCGGTGGCTCCCGAAGGCTTCGTGGTGACTGCGAAAACGGATCGGATCCCGGTTGCCGCCTTCGCCAATGATGCGCGCCGCTGGTACGGCGTGCAGTTCCACCCCGAGGTCACGCACACCAAGAAAGGACAGGCGCTGCTGCGCAGGTTCGTGGTCGACATCTGTGGCTGCCGCACGCTGTGGACCCCCGCCCATATCATTGAAGACCAGATCGCGCGCGTGCGTGCGCAGGTTGGCTCCGATGAAGTGATCCTGGGCCTGTCCGGCGGGGTGGATTCGTCTGTCGTGGCGGCGCTGCTGCATCGGGCCATTGGAGACAAGCTGACCTGCGTGTTCGTCGACACCGGCCTGCTGCGTTGGCAGGAAGGCGACCAGGTCATGGCGATGTTCGCCACCGAGGCCGAGAGCGGCGGCATGGGTATCAAGGTGATCCGCGTCAATGCCGCAGATCGTTACTTCGACAAGCTTCAAGGCGTCAGCGACCCGGAAGCCAAGCGCAAGATTATTGGTGGTCTTTTCATCGACATCTTCGATGAGGAATCTTCCAGGCTCGCCAATGCCAGATGGCTGGCGCAGGGCACCATCTATCCAGACGTGATCGAATCGGCCGGCAGCAAGACTGGCAAGGCGCACGTGATCAAGAGCCATCACAACGTCGGCGGGTTGCCGGCGGACATGAAGATGGGCCTGGTCGAGCCTCTGCGCGAACTGTTCAAGGATGAGGTGCGCCGGCTTGGCGTCGAGCTGGGCCTGCCGCGCGAGATGGTTTACCGGCATCCGTTCCCTGGCCCGGGCCTTGGCGTGCGGATCCTTGGCGAGGTCAAGCGGGAGTACGCCGAGCTACTGGCGCGAGCGGATGCAATCTACATCGAGGAACTGCGCAAGGCTGATCTGTACGACAAGACCAGCCAGGCATTCGCCGTATTCCTGCCGGTCAAGTCGGTCGGTGTGGTCGGCGATGCCCGCGCCTACGAATGGGTGATCGCGCTGCGTGCGGTGGAAACCATCGATTTCATGACGGCCCATTGGGCGCACCTGCCGTATGACTTTCTTGGCACCGTTTCAAATAGGATTATCAATGAGATACGCGGAATATCTCGTGTAGTTTATGACATTTCAGGAAAGCCGCCAGCGACGATCGAGTGGGAATAGTCGGAGTCGAACCCGTCCGGTCGTGAGTGAACCCTTCCGGTCGTGAGTGAACCCGTCCGGTCGTGAGTGAACCCCGTCCGGTCGTGAGTGAACCCCGTCCGGTCGTGAGTGAACCCGTCCGGTCGTGAGTGAACCCGTCCGGTCGTGAGTGAACCCGTCCGGTCGTAAGTGAACTTGTCCGGTCGTAAGTGAAAGCGTCCGGTCGCGAGTGAAACCGTCCGGTCGTGAGTGAAACCGGTCGTGGTGAGCTTGTCGAACCACGTACGGCCCTCGTTGAACCTGCTCGCGCTTGGCTTGTTGCACGGATTACGGATCACTGATCACGGCTCTCGCTATCATGCGGAATGTCTTTTTTCGTCTATATCCTGCGTTGTGCCGATGGCTCGTTTTTTACGGGCCATACCGATGATCCTGAAAAGCGCCTTGGCGAGCACCAATCGGGCCTTGTTGCGGGCTGTTACACGCATGAGAGGCGTCCGGTAAGACTTGTCTTCTCGCAGGACTTCCCGACACGCGAAGAAGCCTTGTCTTCGGAAATGCAGATCAAACGCTGGACAAGAGCCAAGAAGGAAGCATTGATTGCGGGGAACTGGAACGCATTAAGCATGCTCGCGAGAAGCAGGTCCGCAGGGGCATCAGTTCATGGTTCGACAAGCTCACCACGAACGGTTTCACTCGCGACCAGACGGGTTCACTCACGGACGGACGCATCAGACTCACCACGAACGGACGCATCAGACTCGCCTCGAACTGAGGCCTTGCATCCAACAGTTCCGCATCTACACTTCATGCGCCACGCCCTGGCGCTAGCCGAGCGTGCCCAGCGCGAGGAAGACGAGATCCCCGTCGGCGCATTGGTCGTCGATGCGGCCGGCAATGTCATTGGCGAGGGCTGGAACCGTAACATCGCCGAACATGATCCCACCGCGCATGCCGAAGTCGTGGCGATGCGCCGCGCCGGACAGGAAATTGGCAATCACCGGCTGGTCGGTTGCACGTTGTACGTGACCCTGGAGCCTTGCGCAATGTGCGCCATGGCCGCGGTGCATGCACGCATCGCGCGGGTGGTATTCGGGGCGTTCGATCCGAAGACCGGCGCGGCGGGCAGCGTATTCGACCTGCTCACCGACCCGCGCCATAACCATCGCGTTGAAGTCATTGGTGGCGTGTTGGGCGAGGAAGCGGGCACGAAGCTGACGACGTATTTCAGGGCGAAGCGCGGCAAGGTCTAATCAGCATTCTCCGCACGAGGCGAGGAAAAAAATCTAAGAGCAATGGCAGCAGTAAGCTCGGAAAATCTGCGGCTCAACTCCGGCGCCGCAGCATTTCCTGGTCCAGTTCAAGATCGAAACTCCTGACTGCCAGACTGACTTCGCGCCACATTGAAAAACCGGCGGCAAGCAGGAACAGCACGCCCAGCACGGCCATGATCGTGGGAAACCCGCCAAGCCGGAAGCCCAGGAAGGCGTCCGTCGCCAAGGCCAGGCTGGTACCGACGAAGCTTGCGATTGCGCCATGCAGCAGCCGGCAGGCGCGCAACACCAGATGCGCGCGCTGGCGATGGCGGCGGATCTGCTCCTCGCGCTCAGCTCGATCCGGTGCGTCACTGTCCCAGGACACGATCAACGCGCGCAGGCGATCCACGACCCGGGCCAACCGGCTGTTTGCCGACATCAGCAGGGAGGCGGTAGCGGTCAGGAAGAACGCCGGCGCCAGCATTGCAGTCAGGATGGCGTAGTGGCCCATTGCGGAACTTGTCGTCTGGAGCATGCGGGTTTCCGTGGATGAGTCGGTATCATGCCTTGACCTCATCGGGCATGCGACTACATGGCAGTGGACAACGTGGCAGGCAACGATATGGATATGGACAGCAAATCAGATGACGCCAACGAGCGACTGGTCTGGATCGATCTTGAGATGACCGGGCTGGATACCGACCGCGACGGCATCCTCGAGATCGCCACGATCGTCACCGATGGCCAGCTGAACCTGCTGGCGGAAGGCCCGGAGCTCGCAATTGCGCATCCGCTGGCAACGCTGGAGGGGATGGATGACTGGAACCGCAACCAGCATGGAAAATCCGGTTTGTGGGCGCGGGTGCTGGAGCAGGGCGTGCCGCTTGCTGAAGCGGAAGCGCGGACGCTGTCGTTCCTGCGCGCATGGGTGCCGGCGAAGGCGTCGCCGATGTGCGGCAATTCGATCTGCCAGGACCGGCGCTTCATGCATCGGCTGATGCCTGCACTGGAAGCGCATTTCCATTATCGAAACCTGGATGTCAGTACCGTCAAGGAGCTGGCCCGGCGCTGGTCACCTTCGACCCTGGCGGGCTTCCAGAAAGAGTCCGCGCATACCGCCCTGAGCGACGTGCGCGACTCGATCGACGAACTGCGCCACTATCGGCAGTTCATGGGCACCTTGGCCGGATTACCTGGGCACTGAGCCTCGGCTGACGCTGCAGACTACCACTGGATACAACGGCTGGAAACCAATCCTGTCTCGCAGTACGTCGCTAGCATGCTCAGTCGCTGGCAGCAGCAGCGGCCTGGCTGATGACATCGTCATCGCCTTGGCCCGTCCCAGCATCCCTGGTTGCGTGCTGGTAGACGTGCACGTCGCGCTGCGGGAACGGGATGCTGATGCCGGCATCGGTCAGTTCACGATGGACTGCCTCGTGCAGCTCGCTGCGCGTGTCGATGAAGACGTCGGTCTTGATCCACGCCCGCAGCACCAGGTCCACGCTGCTCTCGCCCAGGCCGGTCACCAGGACTTCACTGGCGGGTTTGCGCAAGACCTTCGGATTGGCCTTTGCGACCGCAAGCAGGACCTCGCGGGCGTGATCCACGCGTTCGCCGTAGCCGATCCCCACCGTGATATCGGCGCGGCGCAAGGGCTTGTAGGTGAGGTTGATGATGGGCTTGGTGGTGATCTCGCTGTTGGGAAGTACGATCAACTCGTTCTGGTAGGTGCGCATGCGTGTGGTGAAAATGCGCACTTGCTCCACCACGCCTTCGACGCCAGCGACCTGCACTGAATCTCCCGCCTTGAAAGGACGTTGCATGATCAGCATCAGGCCAGATGCGATGTTCGACAGTGAATCCTTCAAGGCCAAGCCGATCGCCAGGCCGGCCGCGCCCAGCATGGCCAGCAGCGAGGTGGTCGGCACGCCGAACTTCTGCAACGCCGCGATCACCACCACCACCATCAGCGCGGCAAACACCGCATTGCGCACGAAGCCGCGCAGGATCTCGTCCGCCTCCATTTTGACCAGCGATTTGTCCAGAAGGCGCGAGATCCAGCGCGCCAGCCACCACCCGACCAACACGATCATCAGCGCGGCTGCCAGATCAATCGCCTTGTCCACCATGCCTGCGCTGAGCCAGGCGCGTGGATCGAATGCAGAAGTCTCGGCCACAGGCTTGATCATGCCTTGGACCGCGCCAGCGCCAGCCAGGTATCGACCACCGTGTCGGGGTTGAGCGACACCGACTCGATGCCTTGTTCCATCAGCCACAGCGCAAGATCCGGGTGGTCACTCGGACCCTGGCCACAGATACCGATGTACTTGCCCTTGGCGCGTGCGGCCTTGATCGCCATTGACAGCAACTTCTTCACTGCCGGATCGCGCTCGTCGAACAGGTTCGCCACGATCGCCGAGTCACGATCAAGCCCCAGGGTAAGCTGGGTCATGTCGTTGGAGCCGATCGAGAAGCCGTCGAAGATGTCCAGGAACTCATCGGCCATCAGTGCATTCGATGGCAGCTCGCACATCATGATGATCTTCAGTCCATCCTGGCCTTGTACCAGGCCATTTTCGCCGAGCACCTCGATGACCTTGCGGCCTTCGTCGAGCGTGCGCACGAACGGGATCATCACCCACAGGTTGTCCAGCCCCATGTCCTCGCGCACGCGCTTGACCGCCTTGCATTCCAGCGCGAACGCATCGCGGAAAGACGGGTCGATGTAGCGACTGGCGCCACGGAAACCGATCATCGGGTTTTCTTCATGAGGCTCGTAACGCGCGCCGCCGATCAGGTTGGCGTACTCGTTCGATTTGAAGTCCGACAGGCGCACGATCACCGGTTTCGGCGCGACCGACGCAGTGATCGTGGCGATGCCCTCGGCCAACCGGTCCACGTAGAACTCTACCGGCCCGGCATAGCCGGCGATGCGCTCGTCGATCTTCGCCTTGGTCGCAGCATCCTGCAGCGCATAGTCGAGCAGCGCCTTGGGATGCACGCCGATATGGCTGGCGATGATCATTTCCAATCGGGCCAAGCCAATCCCGGCATTGGGCAACATGCCGAAGTCGAACGCGCGGTCCGGGTTGGCGACGTTCATCATGATCTTCAGCGGTGCCGGCGGCATGTTGCCGAGGTCGGTGGTGACGCGCTCGAAGGGCAGGGCGCCCGCATAGATGAAGCCGGTATCGCCTTCGGCGCAGCTCACGGTGATGACGTCGCCGTCATTTATCCGGTCCAGTGCATCGCCGGTGCCGACCACGGCCGGCACGCCCAGCTCACGGGCGATGATCGCAGCGTGGCAAGTGCGACCACCGCGATTGGTGACGATGGCGGCCGAGCGCTTCATCACCGGTTCCCAGTCGGGGTCGGTCATGTCGGCGACCAGCACGTCGCCGGGCTGCACGCGTGCCATGTCCTCCAGGCAGCGCACCACGCGCGCGACGCCGCTGCCGATCCTGTTGCCGATCGCGCGTCCTTCGACCAGCACGTCGCCGCGCTCGCCCAGGCTGTAGCGCTCGATCTGGGTTGCGTGCGCGCGAGACTTCACTGTCTCCGGCCGTGCCTGCAGGATGAAGAGCTTGCCGCTGACGCCATCCTTGCCCCATTCGATGTCCATCGGGCGTCCGTAATGGCGCTCGATGACCAGCGCCTGTTTCGACAGTTCCTGTACGTCGGCATCGCTGATCGAGAATTGCTTTTGCAATTCGGCAGGCGTGTCTTCCGTACGCACGCGTTCGCCGGGCACATCGGAATAGACCATGCGCAATTGTTTGCTCCCCAGCGAACGGCGCAGGATCGCGGGCTTGCCGGCGTTGAGCGTGGGCTTGTAGACATAGAACTCGTCCGGGTTGACCGCGCCCTGCACGACCATTTCGCCCAAGCCATAACTGGCGGTGACGAAGACGACCTCGCGGAACCCGGATTCGGTGTCGAGCGTGAACAACACGCCGGAAGACCCGCAGTCCGAACGCACCATCAGCTGCACACCGGCGGACAGGAACACGTCCTCGTGGGCAAAACCATGGTGCACGCGATAGGCAATCGCGCGGTCGTTGTAGAGACTGGCGAACACTTCCTTGACCTTGCGCACAACGTCATCAGCGCCGGTGACGTTGAGGAAGGTCTCCTGCTGGCCGGCGAAGCTGGCATCGGGCAAGTCTTCGGCGGTGGCCGAGGAACGCACCGCAACGGCGACATCGTTCCCGTTTGAAGCGGTGCCGCCATGATCCGCGCAGAGTTTCATGTAGGCACTGCGGATGTCGGCTTCTAGTTCGGGCTGCAGCGGGGCGTCCATCACCCAGCCGCGCACCAGCGTGCCCGCTGCGGTCAACGCCGGGACGTCCTCGACATCGACCGTGGCCAGCTTGTCGTAGATCCGCGCGTGCAGGTCGTTGTGGGCGATGAAGGCCTGGAACGCATCAGCCGTCGTGGCGAAACCCCCGGGCACCGACACGCCGAGCCCGGCCAACTCGCCGATCATTTCACCAAGCGAGGCGTTCTTGCCACCGACCTGGGCGAGGTCGGACAGGCGCAGGTCTTGCAGCCACAGGACGTTCTTGATCAAGGCGGGGGCGCTCAAGGCAGGCTCCGTGTGTGGGGAAGGCGACGCAAGCGCGCCGAAACCGCTATTTTACAACGGCTACCCACCGAGACTGACTGCGATTTCACGATGACCGACATCCGCTCCGTGTTCTACGTCTCCGACGGCACCGGTATCACCGCCGAAACCATTGGCCACAGCTTGCTGACCCAGTTCAGCGGGACGCGGTTCAAGACCGATCGCCTGCCATTCGTCGATACCCCGGACAAGGCACGCGAGGCGGCCCGCAAGATCCGTGCGGCGGGCGAGGCGAGCGGTACCCGCCCGATCGTGGTCAATTCCGGGGTGGATGCCGAATTGAACGCGCTGGTGGCCAGCAGTGGCGCCTTCATGCTGGACGTGTTCGCGCCGTTCATCGCGCCCCTGGAGGAGGAGCTTGGCGCCATCCGTCAGTCAACCGTCGGTCAGGCTCACGGGATCGTGGATTTCGATGCCTACCATCGCCGCATCAATGCGATGAATTATGCGCTGACCCACGACGACGGCATGAACATCGACTACGCCGATGCCGACCTGATCCTGGTCGCGGTTTCGCGCGCGGGCAAGACCCCTACTTGCGTGTACCTGGCCTTGCACCACGGCGTGCGGGCGGCCAACTACCCCTTGACCGAGGAAGACCTGGAGGTCGAGCGCCTGCCAGCCAAGCTGCGCGCGTACCGCAACAAGCTGTTCGGCCTGACCATCGACCCGATCCGCTTGCAGCAGATCCGCCAGGAACGGCGGCCGAATTCACGCTATTCCCAGCTCGACACATGCAAGCGCGAAGTGGCGCAGGCCGAGGCGATGCTCAAGCGCGAAGGGGTTGAACTGCTCAGTACAACGCATGCCTCGATCGAGGAGATTTCAAGCCGCGTGCTCGAACACCTGGGCATCAATCGCGAGATGTTCTGAGCGAAGCTGGGTGCGCCACGCAGCGTCATGGCCGGAGTAAGATCCCGGTTCGCCCCCTCACGGGTTCCAAGTGCATGCGACGTCCTCGCGAAGCGCGCGGACACCACTACAGACACGACTTTTACTGCCCCTTGCAGTGTCGGGAGACAGGAATGCAGCGTCACACATCGGCTTTGTTGATTTCCGTGGCAATCGCCTGCTCCGGCATGGCGCAGGCCGCGCCACCTGCCTCTGGAAAGAGCGATGCGGTACTGGCCGCGCGCATTGCAAAGGTCTTGTCCGAAACCCCACTGATCGACGGCCACAATGACCTGCCATGGGAGTTGCGTGCGCGCGGCGAGGTCGACCTGCGGGTGAACCAAGCCATCCAGGCCAAGTCCACCGCGGCGGGCGAGGGGCAAACACCGCTGATGACCGACATTCCACGCCTGCGTGCCGGGGGCGTTGGCGGCCAGTTCTGGTCGGTGTGGATCCCGGCATCGACGACCGGCCCGGCGGCGGTGCAGATGACCCTGGAAGAGATCGACATCGTGCGGTCGATGGTGGCGCGGTATCCGGAGACGTTCGCGATGGCCTACACCGCTGACGATATCGTGCGAATCCATCGTGAAGGGCGTATCGCCTCTCTGATCGGCATCGAGGGCGGCCATCAAATCAACGACTCGATGGCAGTGTTGCGGCAGATGTACGAGCTGGGTGCCCGCTACATGACGCTGACCCACACCGCCAATACCGACTGGGCGGATTCGGCGACCGCAGATCCGGTGCATCACGGCCTGACAGCGTTCGGTAAGGCGGCCATCGGCGAGATGAACCGCCTCGGCATGCTGGTCGACCTCAGCCATGTGTCGCCTGACACGATGCGCCAGGCGATTGCTGCCAGTGCCGCACCGGTCATGTTCTCCCACTCCAATGCCCGCGCGCTGATCGACCATCCGCGCGGCGTGCCGGACGACGTCTTGCGGCTGGTCGCGAAGAACCGCGGCGTCGTGATGGTGAATTTCTATCCAGGTTACGTTTCGGCGGCGAGTGCGCGATGGGATGCCGATCGCGCAGCGGAACGGGCCCGCTTCAACGCACCACCTTACGGCGGCCTGTACATCGGCCAACCGGAACGCGCCAAGGCCGCGCTCGCGGAATGGGAGAGACGCCATCCCGCGCCGGTGGCGACGCTGGGCATGGTCGCCGACCACATCGATCACATCCGCAAGCTGGCGGGCGTCGAAAGCGTCGGCATTGGTTCCGATTTCGACGGCATCCCGACCACACCGACGGGACTTGATGGGGTCGACAAGTACCCGGCGCTGCTGCTCGAGCTCGCCCGCCGTGGCTGGACCGATGCTGAACTTGCCGCAGTCGCCGGCGGCAACATGCTGCGGGTGATGCGCGAAACGGAGGCCGTGGCCAGGCGATTGCAGTCCACCGGAAAGCCCTCGACGCTCACGATTGACGGCAAGCCGCTGGCCACCAGATAAGCGAACGACGCCTGCTGCAAGGGCAGGGAAGTTTCTTTCACGCCAGCTGACCGGCAGGGACTCGGTTATCGGCCAGGCGTCGACCTATCGAGCACGCGCTCAGACCACCAAGCTAGGCTTCGATGGCGCATCCGTCAATCCTGCCGAAACCGGGATAGCGCGTGTAGGATCAGGACATGAATCACGTCGTTGTTCGTCGCGTCCCACTCCCCAGCATCAGCCGTTTCGGCTGGCTGATGGGCCTGTACGCCGAAAACCATGTGCGCTTGCAACGGTTGTTCGAGCCTGCGGACCTGGCCGTTGGTTCATACGTTTCCAGCATCGGCGATGGACTCGACCTGCAGCTCCAGATAATCGAGCGCCATGCCTATACCGTCGAGTTGCGAATGAGCTATGGCCTGATCGACCCGCAGACCGGCCTGCGCGATCCTTCAGCCAGCTTGCGGCTTTATCGCGACGCACGCCAGGTCGAAGCGACCCATTGCTATGCCGGACGACGCTGGCAGGACGTGATCGGCATGTACCCACCGCCCAAGCGCATCCTCGATCATCGTCTGCGCATGAATACCTTCCTCGGCAAGTGGCTGGAATACCTGTCCGAGCAGGGCCATGGCGTGGCTACCTTGCAACCTGCCTGGATCTGCCGTGGCCTGACGCCGGAATGAAAGAAGCCAGCAGATGGTGACCTGATTCGCTGGCATGGCTGACATCCCCACGGGAATCAATGGATTCACTCCATTTGCGGAATGGGCAAGTCGGTGCCGGGTAGGGCACACACGATAGCCAACCCGTCTGTCGTGGTAGCGTCGATGGTCAGGCAACCGCCATGCGCCTCGGCAACTCGGCGTGCGAGCAGGAGCCGCAGGCCGAGGCCATCATCGAATGGTGTGGAAAGCGGCTGGCTCAGCAAGGCGTCCCGCGACAAAGCATCCAGGGCAACCCCATGGTCGCGTATGCGAATGTGCAACTGCCCCGATACCACAGAGAGCGAAATCTCAGGGATCTGGTCCGGGTCGCGGAACATGGCGTGTTCAATCAACGCGCGGAGTAACTGGCCCAGCCGGTGCGGGTCTGCGAGCAATGGGAACCCGGCCGCCTCATCGGATATCAGTGGTACCACCTGGCAACCCAGGATGCCGCAGACGGCCATGTCCATCGTGAGGGTCGCGTCGACTGGAACCGGATTTAATGCAAGTTGATCTTCCCGGCTGCGTCCCCAATCGCTCAGTTCATCCATCATTCGCGCCAAGCGCCCGGACTGTCGATCGATGATCTTGGCGAGTTCGCACACGCGATCCGAGATGTCCGCTTCATTGCGAAGCAGCCATGTTGCAGTGCTCAACGGCATCAGCGGGCCGCGCAGGTCATGGGCGATTTTCGCCCAATTGACGTCGACGGAAGGCGCGGCGCTCATCGATCGAAGCCCTTCGATGGATCAACCGATGCGCAAATCGCCCGAAGCACATCAAGATCCGGCGGTTTCACCAAGTGATGGTCGAAGCCGGCTTCGGCCGTCCTGCGCTGATCCTCGGGCTGGCCCCACCCGGTGACGGCGATCATCACTCGTGGGCGTCCTGGATGCGCCTCGCGCAAATTGCGCGCGAGGTCATATCCACTCATCCCCGGCATGCCGATGTCGAGAAACACCAGGTGCGGATCGAAGATGGCCACCACTTGGGCTGCCTCAAGCGGATCGTAGAGCGTGCGCACCTCCAGTCCGAATACCTGCAGCGCGAGGGTCAAGGTGTCGGCGGCATCACGGTTGTCGTCAATCACCAGGGCGCGCCTGCCCTTGGCCAGCGGGGCCGGATGCAGCCGCTCGAATACATGCGGGAGTGTTTCGCCCAAGGGAAGTTCGACGGTAAAGCTGCTGCCTTGACCGAGACCATCGCTCTGCACGTGCACCTGTCCATCGTGCATCTCCACCAGCTTTCGCACCAGGCTCAGGCCAATACCCAATCCTCCCTGCGAACGCTCGATCGACGTATCGACCTGGCTGAACAGTTCGAATACGCGCTCACTGTGTGCTTGTGCAAGCCCGATGCCGTAGTCGCGGATGGTTGTGCGCACATGACTCTCCGTCGTTGAAACCGAGATCTCGATGGTCAGGCCAGCGGGGGAATACTTCGCCGCATTGCCCAGAAGGTTCGAAAACACCTGCGACAACCGGTCGTGGTCTGCATCCAGCGGCACAGCCGCGGCAGGAATGCAGCGAATCACGGGATGGCCGCCCTTCTCTAGCAGCGGTGAAGTGATCTCCAGCGCTTCGTCGAGCACCCTCTGCAACGTCGTCGGTGCACGCTTGAGGGTGAGCTTGTCGAGGTTGATCCTGGATACATCAAGCAAGTCATCGATAAGCCGCACCAGCAGCGCGACCTGTCGTTCCATCATTGCCTGCAGCGGATCGGGGTTGTGGCTCATGCGCCGGATGTCGATGGCGTTGCGCAGCGGCGCGAGTGGATTGCGTAGCTCGTGCGCCAACGTCGCCAGGAACTCGTCTTTTCGACGATCGGCGTCCCGCAGTTCCCGGTAGAGTTGGGCGTTCTCGATGGCGATGGCGACTCGACTCGCCAGGTCTTCCGCCACGGCAAGATCGGTCTGGTCGTAGCGGTGGCCCGACTCGGCATTGATGAACGTGATGACGGCCAACGTGTTGCCACGGACCGTCAACGGCACGCCGATGTACGACCTCAGCCCGAGCTCCCGGATGATGCCGAGCTGTTCATCGTCGTTGATGGACTGCACGAGCATTTCGTCGGTGATCTCCGGTACGAGCTCCGACCGGCCCGTGCGGAGGATGTTCCAGGCGCCCAGCGGTGCCGTCGGGTCAGGAGGGAAGCGGCGGTGAACCTCGTGGGCAAGCTCCACCTTGGCCGGGTCGATGTGGGACACCGACACCCGCCGCAAGGAGCCGTCCGCCTCTGCCAGATCGACGGTCGCCCAGTCAGCAAACGATGGCACGGCGAGGAACGAAATCTTCTGAAGTGTGCTGTCGAAGTCCACCAGCTGCGCGAGTGCTGCGCTGGCGTCGGCAAGGAAGCGCGCCGTCTGCTCCGAGCGCTTGCGTTGCGTCACGTCCAGCCCGATGCCGAGCATGCGGAGCGGTTTGCCATCATCGCCGGGGAATACTTTTCCCGAACCAGCGATCCAGTGGATGCTGCCGTTCTGTCTCTGATTGCGGAACTCGATGTAATACTCGCCGCAACTTTCCAGGGCCTGCTGTATGGCAGTGTTGGCCATCTGCCGATCATCCGGGTGAACGAGTTGCTGGAAATGCTCGATTGTCCCGCCGAACGTGCCGGGAGCGAGGCCGTGCAATGGTTCGAGACTCTCCGACCACTTGAGGTTGCCGGTGCGCACATTCCAGTCCCATACGCCCATGCGCCCGGCATCCAGGGCCAGCCGCAGTCTCTCCTCGCTCGATCTCAAGGATTCTTCGAGGTCTCTCCGGTCGCTGATGTCGTGGACGACCCCGTACATTCCAACCACTTGATCGGCGGCGTCATAATCGGCCCGACCCAACACGCCGACCCATGCCTGCGTGCCGTCCCGTCTGTTCAACTGGTACTTGATGTCGTATTGGACCCGCTCGGCGAGGACCCGCTCTACCTCCCGCCTGACTCGCTCCTGGTCAGCCGGGTGCACCAGGTCCTGCATCGCTGTCCACGTCATGTGGGAGCCGGGAGGAATGCCGAATGTGTCCGCTGCCCGGGCGGAGAGCGTCACCATGTCGCTGGCGGCGTCCCAACTCCAGTCGCCCAGGTTGGCGGCGGACAGCGCGAGGCTCAAGCGGTCGACGGACGCCCGCCGCTCCGCTTCGACCTGCCGTCGCCGGATGAACTGGCCAACGCTTCCGGCGACCGTCGCCATTAATTCCAAGAGGCCGGAATCCGCCTCCCGGATGCGACGGGTGAAGAACTCAATCACGCCCAGGATCTGATCGCCCGCCATGATGGGGCTGGCAAAGGCGCTGTGTAGTCCAATCCTGGAGGCAGCTGCGGCCCGTGGGAGCTGGGGCTCGCAAGTCATATCCGGTAGCCAGACGGGTTGGCCGGTGGCCCAGACTCTGCCCGGTATGCCTTCGCCGCTCCTGAATTTGTGGCTGCAACTCGCTTTTGCGAACTCGCCCAATTGCGTATCGGGCCGGTGCCAACTTTCCAGACACGCCAGCGCTTGCCCGTCGCCGTTGATGCTCCAGAAAAATCCAACATCCCAGCCGAGGTTTTCGCAAACGGCGCGCAATACCCCGCTGGCCCCTTCCTCCGCTTCCCCCGCCTGGCTCAATACCTGGGTCACGGCGAGCCGGGCGTGGCGCTGCTGCTCTACCCGCTTCGACTCGGTGATGTCTCGCAGGTAGGCGGTGAAGTGCGGCGGGCCGTCCGTGGGGATTCGGGTGATCGACAACTCGACAGGGAACTCACTACCGTCCGCACGCAGGGCCGGGATTTCCAGCCGCTTGCCAAACACGGGCCCTTCGCCCGTGGCGAGATAGTGAGCCATTCCGCTGCGATGCCGCTCCCGCAGCGAAGGCGGGATGATGAACTCCGCAAGGTCCCTGCCGACCAAATCATCCCGGCGATAGCCAAACGTTTTTTCGGCTGCGGGGTTGAACTCGACCACCTTGCCTTCGTGGTCCATCGTGATGATGCAATCCATGGCCGTTTCCAGAACAGCTCGATTGCGGGCCTCGCTGGATCGCAATTCCTGCTCGGCCAGGCGTTGTTCGGTGACATCACGGAAGATCAACACAACGCCGATGATCACGCCCGAGGTGTCTCGAATCGGCGCTGCTGAATCGTCGATCGGCCGCTGGCTTCCGCCCTTGGCGATGAGAACGGTGTGATTGCCCAAGCCAACCACGGCCCCGTCCCGCAGGACGTGGGCGACGGGGTGTTCGACCGTCTGGCGGGTTTGCTCATTGACGATGGCGAACACAGTCTCCAGCGGTTGCCCTTGGGCGTCCTCTTCCGTCCATCCGGTCAGATGCTGGGCGACGGGATTGAGGAACGTGACGCGCCCGCTGACGTCGGTGGCGATCACTGCATCTCCGATGCTGGCGAGCGTCACTCGCAGCCACTCCTGCTGCTCCCGCAGTCGCAGCTCGTTGAGCTTCTCTGCGCTGATGTCGCGCGAATACACGGCCAGGCCGCCACCCTCGGTCGGATAGGCACGGCTGCCGTACCACTTGTTCATTGGTGCATGGAAGTACTCGTACTCCACAGTGATCCGCCGCTCCATGGCCAGATGCAGCTGCCGGTGGGCTTCGGTACCGACCGCCTCGGGGAATTTCTCCCAGATCATGCTTCCAAGCAGCGCTTCGCGGGGCAGGCCCCAGTGCGCTTCGCTGTGGTCGTTGACGAAGCTGTAACGCCAATTCGAATCCAGGGTCATGAACGCGTCGGTGATGCTTCCCAGCATCGCCGACAGCCGCCCCTGGCTCTCACGCAGTGCGCGCTCGTAGCGCTGGACCCCTTGCGCGGTGCGCCAGAGCAGCGCTATGAGCAGCAACATCAGCACCAGAACCATGGCCGCGGTGGCGAACGCGGTGTCGAACAGGTTCGCACGCTCTCCTTCCAGCGTGAGCAAGCCGACCAGCATGGGCACCAGCACGATGCCGGGCAGCGAGCTCAGCACCAGCAAGGCAGCCGCCGAATCTTCGATCAGCAGGCGGGTCGGAAGGCGGTCCGGAATGGCCGCGACCAGTGCGACGCCGAGTGCGAGCAGCAGTACCGCTGTCTGCAGCGCGATGGTGGTGAGGTGGGGGATCGCATAGAACAGGGTTGCCTGAAAGGAGTACCCGATGATGGACACGAAGGCGATGGCGATCACCAGCAACCCGCCGGCAGCAGCCCAACTGCGCGTGCGCTCGGGCATCGACACGAAGATCGCGGCTCCCGTCAGTAGCAATGATGTCGAGCCGGGAACACCCATGCGTCCGGGAATCACGGTCGCGCTGTGGCCCCAGTCGTGGGTCAGCAGCAGGGCATCGATACCCAGGTCGACGCCGGACAGGTGCTCCAGCAGCGTCGCTCCGCCGATCAGCCCGGCGACCAGCGCAAATGCCACGCTGGCCCGGCGGTAGCCAACCGCCAGCAGCAATGTCGCCGCGCCGGCGGCCAACACTCCGACCGCATTGTTGGGCAGCTGCGAGATGTCGTGGTCGAACCAGTCCGTGAGGCGGCGCATGCCTGACGCCCAGCCGACCAGGGTCAGGGCCGCACCGGCCATCGCGAAGGCGCTCAAGCCTACGGACAGTCGTTTGGCGAACCTTTTCCTCTTCAACATCGTTGGCGGGCTCGCAGGTAGGGCGCTGGCGGGACGACCCGCACCAGAAAGTGCCGAAGACATGGATTGTAGGCACGGCGTGCAGGCATCGCCAACCAGCCGGTCAAGGGTAATTCGTACGCCACTTCATTCCGCAGCCCGGCAATACCCCCGACTTCAGTCCCCTCGAAATCGCACGCGCCACTCGCTACCCGGACATCACCGACGCCCCGGCGCCGCTCCAAGCCTTGACCTGGTCGCTATGGGATCCAAGCGCGGGACGTGGGGCGGTCGCCACTCTGAAACGCCTGTCAAGGGAGGAACCATGAAGTCGGAATCAAGAGCGGAGTCATGAAGGATTGAGTGAGTCGCTGCTTGCCGATCCTGACTTTGCCGCCGAGCTTCTCGACGCTTTCTCTAAGGACGGTGTTCAGGCTGAGCTTCTTGTTGCGGTGGGTGAATTCGCTGCGCGCGGGGCGGTCTATTACCCAGTCATTCCCCAACGAACGCACAAAAGAACACGGGCCGCATCGCTGCGACCCGTAAACTTTTGAATTGCCAGTGTTTTTGCTGGCGTCCCCAGGGGGATTCGAACCCCCGTGTCCACCGTGAAAGGGTGGTGTCCTAGGCCTCTAGACGATGGGGACGAGGCGCAAAATCGTTGGAACTTTCCACAGATTTGGTGGAGCCAGACGGGATCGAACCGTCGACCTCCTGCATGCCATGCAGGCGCTCTCCCATCTGAGCTATGGCCCCACGTTCTGGAGCCGCGCATGATAACGGGTGGTCCAAATAAGCGTCAAGCGTTGATTGTACCGATTTGTGGATGAAGGCCTGAGGGCAGGACAGGAAGCAGAATTCACCTACCGTACAAGGCGTCCTCATCCGATCGCTTGCGATGACCAACGCTGGAATCCTGCAGCGGAACCCATTGCAGGCCGGCCTTGATGAAACCCACACGACATTTGCTGATCCTGGTCCTGCTGCTTTTGCTTGCAGGCAATATCCATGCAGAAGTCCTTTACAGATGCGTTTCGAGTAGCGGTGCGGTGTCCTGGCAAGCGACACCTTGTACGAAGGGGATGCGATTGATGAAGAGCATGGAGTACACGCCAGATGCACCAACTTCAGTGCCTGCACCTCGTCACCTGGGAACCACGGCCACCAGACGCAAATCGCGTGCAGCAGCGGGATATCGGCTATCGGCGCGGACAATCCGTCCCAAACCCGATGCCTGCTTGCGGGCACGCGCGCAGCGCGAGTCCACGCTCGAGCGTGTGGGGCTGAAGCGCAACTTCGATCTGCTCAGCAAACTCGACGCCGATGTGCGTCGCGTCTGCCGCTAGTGCATCACGGCGCGGTTTCGGGCCACTGCTGCGGTACCTTGCGCAACTTTTCCAGGGAGTAGCCAAGCGCCGTGAGCTTGGCCAGCGCCGCTTGGTAATCCTGTTCACTGATGGTCGGCGTGCGCGCCATCACCCAGGCGTAGTCGCGCTTGCTGCGCCCGATAATGGTCTGCGAATAGTCATCATCGAGTCCAACGATCACGTATTCGGCCTTGATCGGCCAGAACACCTGCATGTCCCAGACGGCATTGCCTGAACCCGGGATCACGCGGCCGACCGGATGCATGATCTTGACCGGCGCATCGAAACTTCCCTTGCGAAAGCGGAACGTGGTCATGATCCGGCCATCGTCCCCAAGCTCGTAAGTCTCGACCGCGTTGTAGGCCTCGCGCTCGGGGAAGGAGGGGATATTCGCAATCACGTACCAATCGCCCATGAAGCGCTGGAGGTCCACGCTGTCGACAGGTGGGATGGTCGGTGGGGTATGCGCGCATCCTGCGGCGAACATGGACGCCACCAAGGCGGACAGCAGGCTCTTGCGTGCAAGCGTCATTTCAATGCTCCTTTCGAAAACGGTAGTGGCCGACCATCCATTCCCGGCCGTGGTCGTAGCCGAACAGTTCCGCGCAGGACATCCAGAACATCCGCCAGCGCTGGAACCACAGACCTGCCGCATCGCCATAGGCTTCGCGCAGCACCGGCATGACTTCCTCGCGATGCTTGTCCTGTTCGGCCAGCCAGTGGTCAGCGGTGCGTTGGTAATGGGTGCCATCGACCAACCAGCGTTGCTCGATGCGCAGGTGTTTCTGGAACCACAACAAGGTGTCGGCAGAAGGCATCAGGCCGCCAGTGAAGAAATGGCGACCCATCCAGTTGTCCGCACCCCCGGTCTCAAAGGGATACAGCAGGGTCTTGTGACAGAATATGTGCACGAACAGCGCGCCACCGGGGCGCAACCATTGGCTGATGCGTCCAAGCAAGGTGGCATAGTTACGCATGTGTTCAAACATCTCGATCGACACGCATCGGTCGAACTGGTTGGCCAGCAATTCAAGCTGGTTGACGTCGCAGGTGATGACACGCACGTTGCCGAGGCTTAGTTCCCTGCAGCGTGACTCGATGAATTCGCGCTGCGGGCGCGAGTTCGAAACAGCGGTGATGTTCGAATTCGGGTAGCGCTGCGCCATCCACAAGGTCAGCGAACCCCAGCCGCAGCCAAGCTCCAGCACGTCCTGCCCATCAACCAGAGCGGCACGTTCGCCATACAGGCTCAGCATCGCCTGTTCGGCCTCGGCCAAGGACTCCTTGCCGGTCGGGTAATAGCACGACGAATACTTCAGGCGCGGTCCGAGGCAGTGCTGGAAGAATGCTGGCGGCAGCTCGTAGTGCTGACGGTTTGCTGCATCGGTATGAATGGCGACAGGGCTCTCGCGAAGGAGATCGATTTGCCCCTGGAAACGGCGGCTGGTCGCCTCCGGGCCGCCTGCGGATTCGACACCCAGCCGCTGCGCGCACATCCGCCGAATTCCGGCGCGCAACACTGAATCAGGCATCAGCCCGCGTTCGGCCATCCCGAGCAGGCCTGGGGCCGCGGAATCGCTGTCGAGTTCGAGGGTTTCAGCGAGCGTATTCATGGCGTATTCCTTGGGGGAGTGTCTGCAGCAGTCTTGTCAGGGCTTTTGGGAAACCACGGGAACAGCATTGGCGTGGTCTGCTGGTACTCGCGGTAATCGTCGCCGCGTGACCGCAAGGCCTGCGCTTCGGTGTAGGGAATGCCGCTGATCCAGCGCAGGAACACGAACATCACTGCCGGGCCGGCCCAGGCCAACCACCACAGTGGCGAGCCGACAGCCAGGCAGACATAGGCGAACCAATGCAGCCACTCGAAGAAATAATTCGGATGGCGCGAGTAGCGCCAGAGGCCTTCACGGCAGGTGAGGCCCTTGTTTGTCGGGTCGGTTCGGAACCGGGCAAGCTGCCGATCCGCCACCGCTTCGCCGAACACGCTCAGCAGCCAGAAGGCGACACCCGCAATGATCCACTGTGTCACCCCTGCTACCGGATTGCGCGCCACCGCGACGAAGGGCAGGGCGAACAGCAAAACCAGCAATGCCTGGAACTGGAAGAAGGCGAACCATTTGCGCTGGTCCTGTCCCCAGCGTTCTCGCAGGTGCGCGTATCGCCCGTCTTCCGGCTCTCCCAGGACGCGCTGCAGCAAATGACCGGCAAGTCTCAGCCCCCAGATGCCGCCCAGCAATGCCAGCAGTACACGCGGCAGCACTGCACCATCGCCAAGCGCAGCCGCGACGACGGCCGCGCCGCCAACACCCGCCGACCAGATCACATCGACAATGCCGGCATTGCGATGGCGCTTCTGCCACCACCAGCCAAGCGACTGGGCGACCGCGGCGAGCAGCCAGATCACCAGCAGCGGCATACCTGCGCTCATCGGTTCAATCGTCATGGCACATACTCCTGCAGCACTGGATCTGTGTGTTCAGTCGTCCAGCGTCGGGTCAGGGTCGCGAAAGCGGCCAATGCAAAGGCCCAGCCGATCGCCAGCAACGCGATGGCGCGCCATGCAGGCGTCGCGAAGACCACGGCATCGAAGCCACGCGCTGCACCGAGATAGGCCAGAGGCCCGCCGACGAAACCCAACAACGCCGCCATCAAGGGCTTGCCGCGCAAGAATGCCATCGAGTGGTTGAGCGTCATCGCGAATGCCATCCACAGCGCCAGTATCCACACCGGTGCGGGCAGCGACGCCAGGGGCGATGCGTAGCGCAACCAGCCTGTAGCCGCCAACGCGCCATCCAGCAACAAGCCGCAGCTCAATGCAGCGAGCAGCGCGCGTGCATCAGCCGAGCGGGTGGCCGAGAAGTGGAATTGCAGCGCAACGAAGCCGAGTGCCACGGCAATTCCCCACAATGGATGCCCGCGCGAAGCGCTGATCACGATCGCGAACCAGACCAGCTGGTAACCCACGAGGTTGGCCCAGAAGCGCATGTCAGGCTTCAATCCGGCCGTTGGCCATGGAGTCAATGCCTCGCACGAACTCCGCATCGCGACTACCCGGCTTGGCCATCAGCAGTTGGGCTACGCCGATCGAACGCTCCAGGAAGCCGCCCTCGCAGTAGGCAAGGTAGAACTCCCACATGCGGATGAAACCCTCATCGAAACCCTGCGCGCGAACTTCTGGAAGTCGCGCAATGAACCGATGCCGCCAATCATGCAGGGTGCGTGCATACGACGAGCCGAAGTCTTCAAGGTGGGTCACTGCCAGGTCGCTGCTGCGAGTCTTGGCAGCAAGTATTGCAGCGATCGATGGAATGAAACAGCCAGGGAATACGTGGCGCTTGATGAAGTCGACCGAGTTCAAGGCCTGCTGGTAGCGGTGGTCCTCAATCGTGATCGCCTGCACCAGGGCCAACCCGTCCGGCTTGAGCAGCGAAGCAAGCTTGCCGAAGTAGGTGTCGAGGTATTGCGCGCCAATGGCCTCGATCATCTCGATCGAGACCAGCTTGTCGTAAGTGCCTTGCAGGTCGCGGTAGTCCTCCAGCAGCAGGGTGACGCGATCCTGCAGGCCGGCTTCAGCGACACGGGAGGCGGCCAACGCATGCTGTTCACGCGAAATGGTGGTCGTGGTGACATGGCAGCCATAGTGGCGCGCAGCATGAACAGCGAACCCGCCCCAACCGGTACCGATCTCGATGACGCGGTCCCCAGGCTGCAGGCGCAGCTTCTGGCAGATGCGGTCCAGCTTGCGCCTGGACGCGGTTTCCAGGTCGTCATGGTCGCCCGCATACAACGCCGAGGAATACATCAGGTCTTCGGACAGGAACAGCCGGAAGAACTCGTTGCCAAGGTCATAGTGCGCGGCGATATTCCGACGCGAGCCATCACGTGTATTCCGGCGCAGGGCATGCAAACCACGCATCGCGACACCGCCAAGGCGTGCCATGCCGGTTTCCATGCCATCCAGCAGTGCGCGGTTTTGCACCAGCAGGCGGATCAGGCCAACCAGGTCGTCACAGTGCCAATGGCCGTCCATGTAGGCTTCGCCCGCACCCACGCTGCCGTTCGCAGCAACGGCGAGATAGAACGCGGGATCCAGCACCTCGATCGTGACCGGAGGTGCTGCGTCTTGCCCAGCGAATTCCCGCTTGCCGAGCGCATCGGTGACGCGCAGGCCGCGCCCGTGCAGCGCGGCCATGGTGGCGTGCAGTCGCGTGCGCAGGACGCGATCGAATGCGCCATAGCGGTCGGTAGGAAGTTGCAGTGCTTCAACGGTGCGAGTCATGGGGCGGCCCTGTGATGTCCGGGGTGGTCATGAACGGGTGTGCGCTTGAGCCACAGGCGCAGCGCCTGCCAATGGATGGCGCCGACTACCTGGGCAGTCATCAACGGATAGCGCCAAAGCACGCGGGCCAGCGACCCGCGGGTCAGCGGCATGCGTTGCATGGACACGGTGGCGTCGAACTCACGTTCGCCGCCGCGCAAAACATCCATGTGTACGTGCAAGTCCGCCGCCGGCGAAGTGAAGCTCCAGTGGTATTCGCGCTGCATCGCGATGAACGGCGAGACGTGGAAGGCCTTTGCGAAATCCCAGTGCCACGCGCGGCCACGTGCCTGCGCATCCTTGATCGGCAGTACGTAGGCGTGGCGTTCCTTCCACGGCGTACTGGTGATCTCGGCGACCACATGTTCCAGTTGCTCGCCGCCCGGCGCGTAGCAGTAGTAGAAGCTGACCGGATTGAATACGAAGCCGCCATAACGCAGGTGGCTGAGCAGGCGGATCGATCCGGTGCATCGCAAACCAGTGCTGGCATGGATGCGATCACGCACGGCTTCGGCGAGCGGCATGTCGGCCGGGCCCAGATAATCCGAGCGACGAAATTCCGCGATGTTGCGTCGACCTGACGACCACAGCAGGCGCCTGTGGAACAGCGTGTCGACTTCATCAAGATCCAAGAACAACTGGGCCATGCGGTAACTGAATGCATGCGGTCGCGGATGATGCCGGCGATGGCGCACCGTGCCTTCATAGACAGCGCTGGCCAGGCCGGTGCCTGCCAGGAGTGGGGTGCGGTCGCCGCCGTCGCTCATGCCGGCACCAGTTCCGGCTCAAGAAATGCAGACGGCGATGGCGACGCAGTGCGCTCCCACGCAACGCCAAGGCCACGGGCGACTTCCACCGCGCTGCGCATGCCGTCTTCATGGAAACCCCAACCCCAGTACGCGCCGGCGAACCACGTGTTGCGCTGGCCCTGGATTTCCACCTTGCGCGCCTGCGCCGCCACCGAGCCATGCGTATAGACGGGATGGTGGTAGTTCATCCGGCGCAGGACCTTCGCAGGATCGATGGCCTGGGTCCGGTTCAAGCTCACGACCAGGGGACGCGGCGCATCGATGCCTTGCAACAGGTTCATGCAGTAGCTGACCGTGCAGGCATCGGCCGGATTGGCTGGCACATGCGCATTCCATGCTGCCCACGCCTTGCGATTGCGGGGCAACAAACCTGCATCGGTATGCAGGACGACGTCATTGGCCTGGTAGGGCATGGCGCCGAGGATTTCGAGCTCGCGGTGATCGGCATCGACCAGCAGGCGCAGCGCCTGGTCGCTGTGGCACGCCATGACGACCTGGTCGAAACGCTCGCTGCCGTCGGCGGTTTGAATCTGGACGCCCTCGGCATGGCGCCGCACGCTGGTCACCGGGGCATTCGTGCGCGCATCCACGCGCCAACGTGCCGTCATGGCTTTCACATAGGCTGCAGAACCGCCTTCAACAACGCGCCATGGCGGGCGGCCGCTGACCTGCAGCATGTGATGGTTGGCCATGAACTGGACCAGGTAGCGCGCCGGGAACGACAGGATCTGCGCCGAAGGCGATGACCATAATGCGGACGCCATCGGCACCAGGTGGTGGTCGCGGAACGTCGCGCCGAAACCGTTGCTGTCAAGGTAGTCGCCCAAGGCAGGCCCGGGCTCCTCGCCTTCCAGCAAATCCGGCGCTATCCGGTAAAAGCGGCGCAGGTCGCGCAACATGCCCCAGAAACGCGGCGAGGTCAGGTTGCGCCGCTGGCAGAACAGCCCATCCAGCGAGGTTGCGTTGTATTCCAGTGCACCGTCGTCGCCATGCACGGAAAAACTCATCGTCGTCGGCTGTGTGCGTACACCCAACTCATCAAACAAGCGTGTCAGCAGTGGGTAGTTGGCCGGGTTATGGACGATGAAGCCGGTATCCACCTGGTAATTTCGGCCATCGAGTTCGATGTTGTGTGTATGGGTGTGCCCGCCGAGGTAACTGTCGGCCTCGAACAGCACGACATCGTGCTGGCGCGCAAGCAGCCAGGCTGAGGCCAATCCCGAAATGCCGGAACCGATGACGGCAATGCGCATGTCAGCCCCGAACCTTTGCCGCCACCCAGGCCGGGATCGGCTTGAGGTCGCGCACCAGGCCGAACATCGCCATCACCCGCAACACATACCAGGTCATATCGACTTCCCACCAGCGGAAGCCCTGGCGCACCGTGCCGGGGAAAAAATGGTGGTTGTTGTGCCAGCCTTCGCCGAAGGTGATGAGCGCCAGCCAGACGTTGTTGCGACTGTCGTCCCTGGTGTCGAAGCGGCGCTTGCCGAAGCGATGCGCAAACGAATTGATGGTCACGGTGGCGTGGAACAGCACCACGGTGGAAATGAAGAAACCCCACACCAGCAGTTGCCCACCACTGGTCCCAAGTTGCGGCTGCGTGTGTTCCAGCGCGGCGCCGAGCGCGTACAGCGCTCCGGCAAGGAGCACCGGTACCAACGTGTCGTAGCGATCCAGCCAGCGCAACTCGGGATACTTCGCGAGATCAGGAATTCGTGACCAGTCTGTGCGGAACGCATGCGGGGTCAGGAACCAGCCGGCATGACTCCACAGGAATCCGAGCAGACCGGGTGAATGCGGATCGAGCGCGGTATCGGCATGGCGATGGTGGTTGCGATGGTGCGCGGCCCACCACAAGGGCCCACGTTGCACGCAGGACGCCCCGATCAAGGCGAATACGAATTGCACCACGCGCGAGGTGCGAAACGTCCTGTGCGAGAAGTAGCGGTGATAGAAACCAGTCAGGGCGAACATGCGCACCGCGTACAGCGCGACTGCGACCCAGACGGCGACAGGCGATACGCCAACCCACAACACTGCGAAGCACGCTACATGCATCGCGAGGAACGGAAGCGCGCGTAACCAGTCGATCCGGTGGTCGCCAGCGGAGGCGGCAGTCGCGTCATCGACTTCGGTATCGAACCAGCGCAGAGCAGACGCCGCCACGCCGCGCCGGGGATGGTGTCTATCGTCGCCACTGGCGTCTTGCCCGAGCTTGTTACTGACCGGGCTGTCGCTGGACTCCAGCATTGGGTGCATCCTGCAATCGGTGATGCCGTCTATACGGACATCGCCCACTCACGGATGCACCCGGTTAGATCGATACGATGGCACCCTTGGCGACGATCGGACCGGCCGGAGCGGCGTGTGGCATGCCTTCCGGCGCTTCCAATGTCACCGCAAGCGTGGTGCCCGCGACCAGGGCCGCACGGATCGATTCCGGCACGTCGATGCTGTGCGCCTTTTCGTTGGACACAAAGCCCAATGAAATCGGCGCTTGACCCTCAGGAATGATCCATAGTTCGTCCACCTTGCCACTGGCATCTGCAGGCCTGGGCACAGGCACCATCAAGACCTTGCCCTTGCTCGTGTCGATCGAGGCGATCCAGCCTGTGGTGCCGTCATCGGTGGCAAGCACGGTGACCGGACGTGCAACCGCTTCCTCGGTCTGGGGTGGCGTTTGTGGCAAGGGTTGCTGGATCACGACCTGCGGTGGCAGGGGCGCCGGCGTCGGGCCACGCAGGCCGAACACGATCGCCGCCACGCTGGCCGCTGCCGCGAGGGCAGTGGCGCCACGCCAGAATCCAACGTTGTGCCACAGTCCGGCTGGGGTGCTGGCAACTGCAGTCCAGCCGAGCTCGCTGCGGATTCGTGGCCAGACATGCGCGGAAGGCGCAACCGGCTGGGACCGCGTCGTCCAAGCCGCGAAGCGCTCTTCCCATTGCGCAACCAAGGCAGCAAAGCCATGGTCGGATGCGATTCGATCCTGCGCTTTCAGACGCGATTGCGCATCCAACACGCCAAGTACGTACTCACCGGCGTGCACGTCATCACTCGGTGGCAGGTCGCGGTCATCGTCGATGCGGTCGAAGGGCGTGCTCATGATTCAAGGCACGCACGAAGTTGCAGCAAACCACGGCGGATCCAGCTTTTCACCGAACCAAGCGGCGAACCCGATCGCACCGACAATTCCTCGTAGGTCGCGCCTTCAAAAAACGCGGTGCGGATCAGCACCTGCCGTTTGGGTTCCAGTTGCTCGATGCAGTCGTCCAGCTGCGCCCGCTCCATGCCGGATTCGGCATGAGCGGCGGGAGAAGGGGAGGGATCCTCGGCGAAATCCAGCAATTCGACGGGCGCCCGCAATGCCGACGACGGCTGACTGCGCAGGCGATCGATGCAGCGGTTGCGCGCAATCGTGCCCAACCAGGTATTGGCGCGGGCACGGGCGCTGTCGAACTGTCCCGCCTTGCGCCACACGGTGACGTAAACCTCCTGCAGTACCTCTTCGGCCTCGCTGCGATCACGCAGTACGCGCACGCAAACGCCAAGCAACATGCTCGATGTCGCTTGATACAGTGATTCGAATGCGCGCTGGTCACCGCGTCCTGCAGCGGTCAGCCAGGCATCGACCTGGGTGGCCAGTTCATCGCGGTCGTGCAACATTGACGCACTCATCGATTCCCCTTGCAGGCTTGCCCGGCATACCCGTGCGGGGCCGTAGCGGTGCAAAGGGATGTTATGCCATGTGCGTGCACGCTGCGACAACCCACGTTGCCTGCGCGCTCTTGGTGTTGATCCTCTCGTCGGGCTGATGACTGGCATGATCATGCCCCGCAACGGCCCGTCAGGGGCAGACGACGCGCCTCTTCAATCTCGCCGGCACTGGCATGGCGCCCCTCAAGCCCACCCGGGAACTCGATGCGCACCGCCTGGTTGCGGCCGCGCGTGTCACGAATGCTGCCGACGCCCCTGAAGCGCAACAGGCGTCGATCACTAGTGCGATAGTCAAGGTCGGTATCGGGTGCAGCAAAGCCGTACCAGGTGTCCAGCTTCATCCGCAATTGCGTCACGCCAGGCACGGGCTTTGCGTTCACGCGTTCGATCCCGACCTTGAGGAAGCGCAGGGCGCTGGGCAGCAGGAAATTCGCGCTGATGCCGGCGTCGGTGCCCAGTCGCGCCCACTGTGCACGGATCATCGGATCGAAGCCGGCATCGATGACGGCGATTGCGGGAAAATCAAGCGTTTTCCGCTGTTCGACAGCCGTACTGGATTTCTGCCAATAGACTTCCCGACCGCGCGCATTGGGCCGCACGCCCTCGCGGTACCCGGTCCGTCCGTCGATGAAATCGAAGTCCGGCGTCGCCGCTCCGGATCGCTCCACCACGATTTTCCGCGCAAAGCTCGAGCCGTCCATGCAGCGGTAGAGCACCAGCCTCGCCGGGTGGCCGCCACTCACGTAAAGCAAGTGCGTTTCACGGTACGTAGCCGCCCCATCATCCAGCCTGTATGCCGTGCCTTCGCTCGTCGTGGCCGATTGGGCAGATGCATCAGGCTGGCACACCGATGCAACCAACACCAACATGCCGAGCGTCAGGTGCCTGTGTTGAAGATTCGAATGCAGCATCGGAGTGGCCCGTAGATTACCGTCGGGTGGTGTTACGGCCTATACGCTGCTTTCACACACCTAGATGCAAGCACCGCGCTGGTGACCCGTGCCGTTCAGGATGCATCCACCAGCCCGCGTCTTGCGTAATGAACGGTTGGAGTCATGAGTGGAGACGTCCCTTGCAAGAATCACGCTGGATCAAGGTAATGGCTACGTCAATGCTGGCGTTATGGCTGTCCGGATGCGAAGCAACAGTCTTTCATTTCGTCAACCGCGGATTGCCCCCCCCCGACCTGACGGTGCCTTTCGCATCCGAGATCGGATTGTCCATGGATGTCTATCGCCCGCACGTGGCGCCCGGAAAGCAGGTGCCGGTCGTCGTGTTCTTCTACGGTGGTTCCTGGCAGCGCGGCAAGCGCGAGCAGTACCAATTCGTGGGCCAGCGGCTTGCCGACAACGGCGTTTTGACAATCGTCACCGACTATCGGACGTATCCACGGGCCATGTTCCCGGAATTCATGGATGACGCCGCGCGAGCAGTTCGTCGCGTCCAGGACGATGCTGCGGGGTGGGGCGGCGATCCGAACCGGATCTTCATCGCCGGTCATTCAGCCGGTGCCCAGATCGCGGCACTGTTGGCGACAGACCCCCGTTATCTGAAAGAGCATGGCATGGAACCTTCCCAGCTGGCGGGCGTGATCGGCATCTCCGGGCCGTATGACTTCAATGTCACCGGCGACCTGGTCGCTGTCTTCGGGCCCCGGTCGCTGTGGCCGCGTGCGCAGGCGGTCAACTTCGTGGATGGCAACGAGCCACCGTTCCTGTTGCTGCACGGAACGGGAGACAACGTCGTGGAATATGCCGACAGCTCGCAGCTTGCGGAAAAGCTTCGCAGCCAAGGCGTTGCCGTGAGGTTGAAGTTGCTGCCCGATGCCGGACACCTAGCGCCCCTTGCCGGACTGTATGACCCGAAGCGGGTACCAGACGTGCTCCCGGAGATGCTGACATTCATCAAGACCGACAGCACACCGTAGCGCGCACGTAGACCACTGGTTTCCAACGGACGCTCAACGCACGTGCCTAACGCCCTAGTCTGGTTACGCAATGACCTGAGACTCAATGATCAGCCTGCCTTTCAGGCTGCGTTGCGCGGAGGCTTCATTCCGGTTCCGCTGTATATCCACGCGCCGGAAGAGGAGGGCGCGTGGCAACCGGGTGCCGCTTCGAATGCGTGGCGGCATCGCTCTTTGCTGGCGCTGGAGGCATCCCTGCGCGGGCGTGGATCCCGTCTCGGCATCCTGCGCGGCCCCAGTCTGCAAGCCCTGCGACGCGCGGCTGCAGACTGCGGTGCTGAAGCCGTGTTCTGGAACCGGCGTTACGATCCCGCCATCGAACTGCGCGACGCCGGCATCAAGCGCAGCCTGCGCGCTGTAGGCATACGTGCCGAGAGCTTCAACGGGAGCTTGCTGGTCGAACCGTGGCAGGTCGAAAGCAAGCAGGGCGATCCGTATCGCGTTTTCACGCCGTTCTGGCGCACAGCTCAGTCGCAGCTTCGCTTGCCGGCGCCTATCCCAGCCCCTGACCGACTCCCTGAAGTGGCGCAACTTGCAAGTGCGATATCCGTGGATGACCTGAGTCTTGCACCGAACTTGCATTGGGATAAGGGCTTCTGGAACCAGTGGACGCCAGGCGAAGCGGGTGCACAGGAAGCACTGGTGAGGTTCATCGACCAAGCGCTTGCTGATTACGCACAGGCGCGTGATGTCCCGTCGATTGCTGGAACGTCACGACTTTCACCGCACCTGCATTTCGGTGAGATATCTCCCTGGCAGATCGCCCGCAGCATCCAGCAACTCCCGGAGGCGGGCGCGATGTTCCTGCGCCAGCTGGGTTGGCGTGAATTCGCCCATCATGTCCTGCATCATTTTCCGGAAACGCCAGCCAACAACTTCAACCATCGTTTCGACGACTTTCCTTGGGCTGATGTCCCAGCAACGAAGCTGGAGGCATGGCGGCAAGGACGTACCGGAATTCCCATCGTCGATGCCGGGATGCGTGAGCTGTGGAGCACGGGCTGGATGCACAACCGGGTCAGGATGATCGTGGCCAGTTTCCTGACCAAGAACCTGCGTGCGCATTGGCATGAGGGCGCGGACTGGTTCTGGGACACCCTGGTCGACGCGGACCTGGCCAACAACACGTTGGGTTGGCAATGGGTGGCCGGAACCGGTGTTGATGCAGCGCCCTACATCCGCGTGTTCAATCCGGTCCTGCAATCGCAGAGGTTTGATCCGGATTGCGAGTACATCACGCGCTGGATCCCGGAGCTCTCAGCGCTGGTTCCGAAAGATCGGCATGCGCCTTGGCTTTCAAATATGCGAGTGTCGGGTTATACGGTTACGCCGATAGTGGATCTGGCTGAAAGCAGGCTGGAGGCCTTGAAGGCCTTCGAAATGGCACGAGCGCCGAGGGCCGGCTAGGCATGCCTGACGGCGTCCATCATTGGACATAATAGACATTATGCGAAGTGCTGCATCAAACCTGGGGTATGACCCCTCGTGTCTGCTCCGCAATCACTGCTTCCTCATCGGTAGGAATGACCCACGCTGAAACGACGCTGGTGGTGGTGGAAATCCTGCTTTCACCCGTACGGTTGGCTGCCTCGTCCAGCTCAACGCCCAGCCAGGCGGCGTCGCGGCAGACGCGCTCGCGGACCAGAGCGCTGTTCTCGCCAATGCCGGCTGTGAACACGATTCCATCAAGTCCACCCAGTGTGGCCGTCAACGCGCCGAGCTGTCGCTTGATGGCATGTACGAACAGGTCGATTGCGTCCTTTGCACCTGTGGCGTCGCTGGCCTCAAGAGTCCGCATGTCTCCGGAGATGCCTGACACGCCCAGCAGTCCGGATCGCTGGTAAAGCAACTCCTGTATCCGTGGATGGTCCATTTTCAACTCAGCCATCAGGTACAGCACCACGCCCGGATCGAGCGTGCCGCAGCGCGTGCCCATCGGCAGCCCGTCCAACGCTGTGAAACCCATCGTCGTAGCCACGCTTTTCCCGCCCTGCATCGCGCACATGCTGGCGCCGCTGCCCAGGTGCAGGACCACGACTCGACCGGCAAGCGCTGGATCGCGCTGCGCCATGACCGAGGCAATGTAATCGTAGGACAGGCCGTGAAACCCGAAGCGGCGTACGCCGCGTTCGGTGATGCCCGGTGGCAGCGCGAACGCCTGTTCAACCCACGGCATGGTTTGGTGGAACGCGGTGTCGAAGCAGGCGACCTGCGGCAGGTCCGGCGCGGTCGAAAGCAACGTACGGATCAGCGCCAGGTTATGCGGTTGATGCAACGGCGCGAGCGGCACCAGGCCATTCAGTGCGCGCAGAACAGCGGCATCGACACGGACCGGTGCGACGTGATGTTCCCCGCCGTGCACCACCCGATGCCCGATCGCGCGAATACGATGTCCCTTGAGCTGTACCGGCAGCCTCTCCAACAGGAATGCAATTGCCTCTTCATGGCCGAGCGATGTGCCCTCCTCCCATTGTTTCGCCTCCAGGACCTCGCCAGCGTCGTTCTTGAGGACCAAACGGGGAGACGGGGTCCCAATATCCCTGACGCTGCCTGCAAGCATGCGCCGCAACAGCTGGCCGTCTTCGCCGAACACCGCGAACTTGATGCTTGACGAGCCGGCATTGACGACGCCAATGGCATCCATGCTTAGTCCCTCTGACTCACGCAATACTTCCTATCACTCACGGTTTGACGTGATCGCAAGCCAGGTCTACCCATCGCTGAACGGAACAGGGTTGAAAGAATCAGGAGTCGAAGGGCTGCCACCGCCAGTTCCGGATTTCAGGCATGTCCTCACCGTGCGCGACGATGTAGCGTTGGTGCGCTGCGAGCTTGGCCATCATCGACTGGACTACCTGTGTCTCTTCAGCGGCGAGCCGCGGTACGCGCTCGACGGCAGCCATGACCAGGTGGAAGCGATCCAGGCCGTTGAGCACCGTCATGTCGAAGGGTGTGGTGGTGGTGCCCTCCTCCTGGTAACCGTGGACGTGGATGTTGGCGTGGTTGCTGCGGCGGTAGGTCAGCCGATGGATCAGGGTCGGATACCCGTGGAAGGCGAAAATTACCGGCTTGTCGACCGTGAACATCGCGTCGAACGCCTCGTCGTCCAGCCCGCGCGGGTGCTGGCTGGGCGGCTGCAGCTTCATCAGGTTGACGATGTTGACCACGCGCACGCGCAGTTCTGGCAGGTGCTGGCGCAGCAGCTTGACAGCGGCCAGGGTTTCCAGTGTCGGTACGTCACCGCAACATGCCATCACCACGTCCGGATCCGCACCGTCGCTGTTGCCGGCCCATGTCCACTCACCCAGGCCGGCGGTGCAATGTGCCTGGGCTGCCTCCATGTCCAGCCACTGCGGCGAAGGTTGCTTGCCGGCGATGACGACGTTGACGTAGTTGCGGCTGCGAAGGCAGTGGTCCGTCACCGACAGCAGGGTGTTGGCGTCTGGCGGCAGGTAGACACGGATCACCGCGGCTTTCTTGTTGATGACGTGGTCGATGAAGCCCGGATCCTGATGGCTGAAGCCGTTATGGTCCTGCCGCCACACGTGCGAGCTCAGCAGGTAGTTCAGCGACGCGATCGGCCGCCGCCACGGTATCTCGCTGGACACCTTCAGCCACTTGGCGTGCTGGTTGAACATCGAGTCGATGATGTGGATGAAGGCCTCGTAGCACGAGAAGAAGCCGTGCCGGCCGGTCAACAGATAGCCTTCCAGCCAGCCCTCGCACTGGTGCTCACTGAGTACTTCCATGACCCGGCCATTGGGGGCGACATGGACGTCCTCCGGCAGGATTTCCGCCATCGAGCACCGATCAGTGACCTCGAAGACGGCATTCCAGCGGTTGGAGTTGGTCTCATCCGGGCTGAAGATCCGGAAATTGTCCGGATTGCGTGCGATGACGTCGCGGATGAATTCACCCTGCACCCGCGTTGCTTCGGCCAGTGAATCACCGGGCGCCAGCACAGCGACTGCGTAATCGCGGTAGTCGGGCAGTTCCAGGTCCACCAGCAGCGCGCCACCGTTGGCGTGAGGATTGGCGCTCATGCGTTTGTGGCCGATCGGCGACAGCGCCGCGATCTGTGGTCGCAACTGCCCCGCTTCGTCGAACAGTTCCCCAGGCCGGTAGCTTTGCATCCAGTCTTCCAGGATGCGCACGTGGCCCGGCCGGCTCATCTCACCCATCGGTACCTGATGGGCGCGGAAGGTGCCTTCGATGTGCTGGCCGTCGACCTGCTCCGGGCCGGTCCAGCCCTTGGGCGAGCGCAACACGATCATCGGCCATCGCGGACGCGCGCCGACCCCTTCGCTGCGCGCCTTTTGCTGGATCGCCCGAATCCGTTCGATGGCCGCATCCATCACCGTCGCCATGCGCTGGTGCGTGTGGGCCGGGTCGTCGCCTTCGACGAAATACGGCGCGTAGCCATAGCCGGTCAGCAGCGCCTCGAGCTCCTGGTGAGGAATGCGCGCCAACACGGTGGGACCGGCGATCTTGTAGCCGTTCAAATGCAGGATCGGCAGCACTGCGCCGTCGCGCACGGGGTTGAGGAACTTGTTGGAATGCCAGGCGGCGGCAAGCGGCCCGGTCTCGGCCTCGCCGTCGCCGATGACGCAGGCGACCAGCAGGTCGGGATTGTCGAAGGCTGCGCCGAAGGCGTGCGACAGCGAGTACCCCAACTCGCCGCCTTCATGGATCGAGCCAGGGGTTTCCGCTGCGACGTGGCTTGGAATGCCTCCCGGAAACGAGAACTGCTTGAACAGGAGCTGCATCCCAGCCCTGTCGTTGGATACATCCGGGTAGACCTCGCTGTAGGTGCCTTCCAGCCACGCGTTGGCCACCAGCGCGGGGCCGCCATGGCCGGGCCCGGTGATGAAGATCGCATCGAGATCGTGACTCTTGATCACCCGGTTGAGGTGCGCATAGAGGAAGTTCAGCCCCGGTGTCGTGCCCCAGTGGCCGAGCAGGCGCGGCTTGATGTGATCAAGCGTCAGTGGCTGCTCCAGCAACGGATTGTCGAGCAGGTAGATCTGCCCTACCGACAGGTAATTCGCCGCGCGCCACCATGCGTCGAGGGTGTGCAATTCCTCCGCGGCGAGCGGCGGAGGCGAAACAACTTGCGTGTTCATGAGTGTTCCCGGTTGCGGGTGCTGGCATAGGCTGCGATGTCCACGGTCAGGCGTCGCTTCAGTAGCCTCATATCAGGAATGTCTCCTGGGCCATTGGACGTCGACGCTGTGGGTCGAGGCATCGTCCACCAGCCGGAATCGCGATCCCGATTGGGCAACGCCGTCCAGGTGCAGCGTTGCGATCGTGCCATCGTGCTGGTGGATGTCGATGATGTAAACGCTGTCGCCGTGACGGTACTTCATGCGGTAATGCGACCACTCGAGCGGGATCCGTGGCACAAGTTCGAGCATGTCGCCGTGGCGATGCAGTCCAAGCAGCGATTCTGTCAGCAGCCGGTACATCCAGCCGGCCGAGCCGGTGTACCAGGTCCAGCCGCCGCGCCCGGTATGTGGCGGTACCGCATACACGTCGGCGGCGAGCACATAGGGTTCGACCTTGTAGCGGGCCACGCCCTCTGGGTCCTGGGCGTGGTGGATCGGGTTGATCATCCGGGCCAGTTCCCACGCGCGCTCGCTGTCACCGAGTTCAGCGAAGGCCATTGCCGCCCAGACTGCTGCGTGGGTGTATTGGCCGCCGTTCTCGCGCACGCCTGGGACGTAGCCGCGAATGTAGCCGGGATCGACATCGGTCGCATCGAATGGTGGATCCAGTAACTGGATCAAGCCGGCGTCGCGACGCACCAGGTGTTCGTCCAATGACGCCATGGCCTGGCGCGCACGCGCCTCACCGGCGGCGCCAGACAGCACCGACCAGCTTTGCGAGATCGAATCGATCTTGCAGTCGCCGCTGTGGACCGAACCCAGCGGGACGCCATTGTCGAACCATGCGCGTCGATACCAGGCGCCGTCCCATGCGTGGCGCTCGAGGTTCGCGCGCAGTTGGGTGGCGCGTTCCTGGCAGCGTTCGGCGAACAGCAGGTCACCGCGCTCGCGGGCCAACGGCTGGAACCGGTTGAGTATGTCGTAGAGGAAAAAGCCCAGCCACACGCTCTCTCCGCGACCACCCTCGCCCACCCGGTTCATGCCGTCGTTCCAGTCTCCGGTGCCGATCAGTGGCAGGTCGCGTTCGCCAAACAAGTCCAGCCCACGCTGCAGTGCGCGCACGCAGTGCTGGTAAAGCGACTCGCGAAGCCCCGAGCGCGACGGCAAGTCGTAGTACGACTCCTCGTCGGCGTTCACGCGGCGGCCCTCGATATACGCCACGCGTTCATCGAGGACGTCGTCGTCACCAGTGACATCAATGTAGTGGCAGGCGGCCAGGGGCAGCCACAGGTAGTCATCGGAACAGCGGGTGCGCACGCCGCGGTCGAGCGGCGGATGCCACCAGTGCTGGACGTCGCCGTCCACGAACTGATGCTCCGCGCAGAGCAGCAGGTGGCGACGCGCGAGTTCGGGCTCGGCATGCAAGATGGCCATGGTGTCCTGCAACTGGTCGCGGAAACCGAACGCGCCGCCGGACTGGTAGTAGCCGCTGCGCGCGAAATAGCGGCACCCGATCGTCTGGTAAAGCAGCCAGCCGTTGACGAGAAGGTCGACGGCCGGTTCCGGTGTCTCGACCTGGACCGCGCCGAGCGTGCGCAACCAGCCGATGCGGACTTCGTCGAGCGCGTCGACGGCGGCGCCGTGGCCGCGGGTGTCGCGCAGGATGGCCAATGCATCGGCATGGTTGACGCCCGCGCCCAGCCTGAACACGACGTCCCGCGATTGACCAGGCGCGAGGTCCAGGGGGACCTGGATCGCGGCACACGGATCGAAGCCGGCGCCCATCCGTCCGGACAGGCGTTCGCGCAGCATCGCTTCCGGTGCCTGCAGGCTTCCATTGCGGCCGATGAACTCGCTGCGGTCGCCGCTGGCGCTCCGGCGCGCCTCATCGACGTGCCAGCCACTTTCGTCCACGGTGGCGTCGAAAAACGCCACGCGCCCGCCGAACTCGGTGTTATAGGCGTTGTAGGCGAGCACGGCGCCCTGCGGGTGTTCGGGCTCTGTTTCGGTGACCACGTGCATCTGCGTGCGTGCGTGCAGGTCGCCCAGAATCCACTCAACGTACCCCGTGGCGCTGAGCCGACGCGTGCGTTCGCCGGTATTGCGCACGCGCAGGATGCTGAACTTGACCGGCGCATCGCTTGCCACGTACACCCACAGTTCGCTGGCGATTCCGTCCTGTTCGTGCTCGTAGACGCTGTATCCGAAGCCATGCCGCACGCGGTACGCGCCTTTGCCGCGGCGGGGAAGCGGCGTTGGCGACCAGACCTGTCCACTTTGCTCGTCACGCAGGTAGAACGCCTCCCCGCTGGGGTCGCTGACCGGGTCGTCGTGCCAGGGCGTAAGTCGGAATTCGTGGGCATTCTCGGACCACGTGTAGCCGGTGTTGGACTCGCTCGCGACGCAGCCGAACTGCGGATTGGCCAGTACGTTCGACCAGGGCGCCGGGGTGGCATCGCCTTCTTGCAGGTCGATCACGTACTCGCGACCGTCCGCGGAAAATGCCCCCGTGCCGTTGCCATCACGCAGCGGCATGGCCACTGGATCAAACGGCCATGGGTCGAGGTGGACGCCGGTGTCCTCAGGCTGGTTGTTGTCGTGCACAGGCAATGCCATCAGCTCGTACTGGGTGGGCTGGGGCTGCAGCGGCGGGACGACGTTGTCGGGCGCTTGCCTGCGCGCGACCTGCTCGGCCAGGGTGCCGCGCGCGTCACTGACGATCACGCGTGCGACCGACTGCAGCAGTATCCGGTCCTCCTGCGGCAGCTGGTGCGCCGGGCGCACGAAGATCCCGCCCGGCCTGTCGATGACGTTGGCCTCCACGCTCGCGGTGATCAGCCCCATGATCTGGTCCTGCAACTGCTGGCGGTAGCCGCCCTGCTCGTCGTTCCAGATCACCAGGTCCGTGGTCAGGCCCTTGACCCGCCAGTACGCGTAGGCCTGCACCATCTGCCGCACCAGTTCGATGTGCTGCGCGTCTGCAATCTGCACCAGCACGATCGGATGGTCGCCGGAAATGGCCTGCCCCCACAGCCCCGATTGCCCACGTCGGTTTTGCAGCAGCAGCGCCTGCTCGGCCCGCAGCGCCGGATGCGCGTACACCACCAGCCCGGCGAGCTTTTCGTACAGTTGCGCATCGGCTTGCGAGGCGTTGATCTGGCGTCGCACGACCTGGCTGTGGGTCCAGGCCAGGTCGAACACGCGGTCAGCGAGGCGACGGTCGCGATACTTGTCGATCAGCGCCGTGCACTCGTCGCGCGCGCTGCCAATGCCGGTGACCATGTCGATGGACGCGGTCGCGTGTGGCGCCAGCGTGATGCGGCAGCGGATCGCGACAATCGGGTCGAGCACCGAGCCCTGGCTGCCTGAGAGCGCTTGTGTTGCGGTCATCGCGATGGGCGCACGGGGGTCGCGGCCGCGACCGACGAAGCGCGACCGGTCGGTTTCGTAGGAGATGTCCTCGATCACTGCGTCGTGCACCGCCATCAGGTGGAGCATCCACGGTGGTACTTCGTCGTGCGCGCGCGCGCGTCGCGTGCACAGGATCGCTTGGCGGTCGGGCACCAGTTCTGTCTGTACGAACAGGTTGCTGAAGGCGGGGTGCAGCTCATCCGAGATGGCGGGCGCCAGTACGACTTCCGCGTAAGTGGTGATTTCGATGGTGCGTGGATTGCGCGTCTGGTTGCTGACGTGCAGCCGGCGCAGCTCAATGTTGTCCTCCGGCGACACCGCGATTTCCAGATGGGTCTCGAACCCGTGCAGCCTGCCGCGGAACTCGGCCTTGGCATCCGAGAAAATTGCTTCATAGCCCGAGACCTCGACGCCCGTGGGCTGGAACGAGGCCGACCAGAATCCGCCGCTCTCGACGTCGCGCAAGTAGCACCAGTTGCCCCACTGGTCGCGTGTGGCGTCCTCGCGCCAACGCGTCAATGCCATGTCGTGCAGCCGGCTGTAACCGCCACCTGCATTGGTCAGCATGGCGTGGTAGCGGCCGTTGGAGAGCATCTGGATCGCCGGACGCGGTGACGACGCATTGCGGAAGATGCGCAGCCTCGTCTCGGCGTCCTCGGACTCGATTGCAACGCCTTCCACCTCGACCATATTGGGGTGGAACGCGCCGGTGCGCGGGATGCGTTCCTGCAGCAGCAACACGGTCGCCTGGAACTCGGGGTCGGACAGGAAACGCTGCTGCATGGGCTGGTCGTGCAGCAGGTAATCCAGCGCCAGCAGCCCCATTGCCTGGTGGTGCGCCATGTAAGAGCGCACCACGGCCCGCGACTGGCCGCGGGGTACGCGGGCCGCGGTGTAGTCGATTGCCTCATACATGCCGTAGCGGCCGGAGAAGCCCTCCCCCGCCATCAACTGCAGGTTCCGGGTCGCCTCGGCCGGTTCCACCATCAGTGCCATCATGCTGGCGTAGGGCGCAATCACCAGGTCCTGCGCGAGCCCTCGCCTGAGCCCAAGGCCTGGCACGCCGAATGCTCTGTACTGATAGTTCATGTGCGCATCGACGGTGTTGTAGCCGGACTCGGAGATACCCCACGGCACGTCGCGCTGGCGGCCGTATTCGATCTGCCGCGCTACGCTGGCCCGGGCCGTCTGATCCAGCAGTGAGCCCTCGTAACTGGGCATCACCAGTTGCGGCATCAGGTATTCGAACATCGAGCCGCTCCATGACAGCAGCGCGGGATCGCCATCGACATCGGTCAACAGGCGACCAAGCGCGAACCACGCATCCTGCGGCAGCTGGCCCTGGGCGATGCCGATGAAACTGCAGAGGCGCGCTTCCGAGGCCAGCAGGTCGTAGAAGCCCGGATCGGCGCGATGTTCGTCCACGTTGTAGCCGATGGTGAGCAGGTGTCGATTGCGGTCGTACAGGAAACCCAGCTCCATCTGCGCGCATTGCCCGGCCACGTGGGCCAGACGCTGCAATTCAACGATGCGTGCGGTGGCCTGCGCCTGCACATCGGCGGGCCCATCCCGCTCGAGTTGGCGCAGCGTCGGCAACGGCATCGCAGACATCGCGGCAGGCAGCCACGCCAGTGCCGCCTGCACCGCGTCCAACTGCCCGATCAGCTTGCCACGCCAGTAAGCCGCTTCACGGGACGCGTCGGTGCCAGCTTCGGTCGATGCGTCGACGTGCCCCAGCGAAGTCGCCAGCGCTGTCAACTCGGCCAGGGCCGCCGACGCACCGCCGCAGGTCCCGGGCGGTGACAGGCAGAGCGCTTCAAGGCGGCTGCGCATTGCCTGCCACTCGTTCGCCTCACCCGCTTCCCCGCAAGCCGACAGGGTGTCCTGCAAGCCTTGCCAGCTCGAAGGCGCGAGCACGGCGCTGTCGGGCTGCGCCAGCAGGCCCTGGCGCAACGTCAACAGGTGGCCGGAAAGGTTGCCGCTGTCAACCGTCGACACATACAGCGGCGGCATTGGTTGCAGTGTCTGCGTGTCGTACCAGTTGTAGTAATGCCCGCGATAGCGCGGCAGGTTTTCCAGCGTGTCCAGCCCGTTGGCGACGCGCTCGATGACGCCATCGGGCTGCAGGTAGCCGAAGTCTTGCGCGGACAGGTTGGCCAGCAGCGACAGGCCGATGTTGGTCGGCGAAGTGCGATGCGCGACCAGCAGCGACGGCAGTTCCTGGATGTTGTCGGGCGGGAGCCAGTGGTCGTTGGCGGTGACGAAGTCCTCGAAGAACGCCCACGTCTGGCGGGATAACCGGCCCAGGAACGCGCCCTGCTGCGCCGAAAGGACGTCCAACCGCGAAGGGCGCGGTCGCCCCGTCCACCAGGCCAGCCAAGGCGAGAGCAACCAAAGCGTGAGCAAGGGCAGTGCCACGACCAACGCACTAGGCTGCAGTCGAACCAGGGCGAACGCCACCGTCAGCGCGAACAGCGGGGCCATCCACATCGAGCGCACTGACGCCAGCAGACCGGTGCCGAGGACTTTCTCGACCTCACTGGATGGACTCCACTGCAGCATCCGCCGACGCGATACCAGCATCCGCCACAGGGTCCGGATGATCGCATCGAGGCTGTAGAACGCCTCGTAGGGCAGGAACGCCGCAGCCAGCGAGATCCTCGCAAGGTCGTGCCCCGCGGCGCGCGCGCGATGCAGCAGGTGCGCCCGCCACGGAAGCTCCTGGGGTTTGTCCAGCAGTGACGTTCCCGCCGCCAGCAGCGGCGCCACCAGTAGCGTTGTCAGCAGCCACAGCGTCCAGCCTAGTGGGTGCGGTGCGTGCAGCCAGCCGATCACGAACAGAGCCGTGACCGCCACCGCGACGACGCTGCGGCGAAGGTTGTCGAGCAGTTTGCCGCGCGAGAGCATCGACAGCGGATTGCGCTCCGTGCGGCCACCCCCGCGCGGCACCCAGGGCAACAGCCAGGGCAGCAGCTGCCAGTCACCACGGATCCAGCGGTGGCGGCGCTTGACGTCCAGGGCATAGCGGCCCGGATAATCCTCGTACAGTTGCACGTCGCTGACCAGGCCGGCGCGCGCGTAGCAGCCTTCCAGCAGGTCATGGCTGAGAATCTGGTTGTCAGGGAAGCGATTGCCCAACGTCCGCTCGAACGCCTCGATATCGTAGATGCCCTTGCCGACGAACGAGCCCTCGCCGAACAGGTCCTGGTACACGTCTGAAACGGCGCGCGTGTACGGGTCGATGCCGGGCTCGCTACCGTACAGGCGCGCGTACCAGGTACGTGGGCCGCCACCCATGCTCGCGCCCACGCGCGGTTGCAGGATGCCGTAGCCGCCCGAGACCACGCGTCGCGCCGGATCCAGCCGCGCGTGGTTCAGGGGGTGCGCCAGCGTGCCGGAAAGCTCGCGCGCGGCATCGCGTGGCAGGCGTGTATCCGTGTCAAGCGTGATTACGTAGCGAACGCCCTGCAGGGCCTCCGGATGGCCGACGATGCACGCGAACTCCTCCGCGCTGCCGTCATGCAGCAGCGTGTTGAGTGCGGCGAGCTTGCCGCGCTTGCGCTCGCGTCCCATCCAGCGGCACTCGCGCGGATTCCAGACGCGTGGACGATGCAGCAGGAAGAACTGGTCGTGGCTGCCGGCGTGGCGCGCGTTCAGCGCTTCAATGCCGCGCCGGGCTTCAGCAAGCACGTCGGCATCAGTGGGAAGCGTCTCCTCATCGGCGTCGAGGAAATCCGTCAACAGCGCAAAGCGCAGATTGTCGTCGCGGTTGGCCAGGAACCGGACCTCGAGCGCGTCGACCAGCTCCTGGACGCCATTGATGTCGCCGATCATGGTTGGCACCACTACCAGCGTGCGCGAATCGGCTGGAATGCCGTTGGAGAAATCGAGCCGCGGCAGGGCCCTCGGGTAGACCAGGAGGGTTGCGAACCAGTTGACCAGCACTACGCCCAACTCGCTGAAGGCGATCACTGCCAGGATGCCCACCACCCACAGCAGGTCGCGCTGCTCCAGGATGCCGCGGGCGCCGTCCATCAGGCCTGTTGTGAAGAAGGCCACGATCGCCGCCATCGGCAGGATATAGGCCAACAGCGGCGTTCGCGCCGGCGCCGAGCGCAGCGTGACCAGCGGTTGCGCACGCATGCCCAGGGAACGCTCCAGTTGCGGGAGGCCGGCGTCCACCAGGTAGTAACCGACATGGGTAAGGAACGCCTCGCCGCCGTCTCCCGGCTCTACCGCCCGTGCCAGCGCAATCGCCGCCGCAGCCACCTCGATCTCGTCACGCTTGCCGCGCCGCGCGATCCGTTCGACCACGTGGCGATAGCGGTCGCGGGTGGCGAAATCCATGCGCGCGTAGGTGCCGTCGGGGTCCTGGCGTAGGGTCTGTTCCACCACGCTCATCGACTCGACGAATTCGCGCCAGTCGGTCATCGCCAACACGCGCAGACTGCCGATGCTGTTGCTGATCGAAACCTGCTCGGCAGCCTGTTGACGACTTTCCGACTGCACCAGCTGGGCGGTCCCCAGTTCATGATCGGCCAGCCACTGCTCGATCCAATGAAGCGCCACGCTCAGCGAGGAACCCTGCCCCTGCAGGCGGCGCACGAGTTCGGCGACGAAAGCGCCGCTGAGTGGCGGCTGTGCGCGCGCCATGTCGGCGATCACCAGCACCACGCTCTTGGGATCGGATTCAGCGGTGCCGGCGAAGCGGTCGCCCCATTGGTCGGCCAGATCGCGGTCGATGCGACCGTCGATCACCTGCGCACTGACCCGCCGCAGGTTCTCGATCAGTGCCAGCCGCAGCATGATCGGAATTGCCCAGAGTTCACCCAAGGTGAGCGGCGTCACCGACTGATAGGCCGCGATGAAGCGACCGAAGGTGTCCAGGTCGACGCGGCCGTCGCCGTGGGAGATCGCGTTGAGCGCGATGTCGTACACGCGCGGCAGCTGGTCTGAAGCGCCACCCTGCAGGCGCGGCAGTTCGCGGCTGTAGCCTTTCGGCAAGTGGCGCCGGGCGATCTGCACCTGCTCTTCGATCAGGTAGAGGTTGTCGAGTAGCCAATCCCCGGCCGGCGTGAGCCCCCTGTTGGCTAGTGCGGCATCGCCGAGCAACCGGCTTGCCCGCCGGATCACCCCTTCGTTGGCGCTCAACCTCGCCAACAGCAGGTCGACGCTGCGGTTGCTGCTCAGGCTATGCGCCTTCGCCAGCACGCGACCATGCCGTTCCATCTGGTCGGCGCTGAGCAGTTGCGCGCGCAGTGGGAGTTCGCGTGCTTCGGCCGGCTTCCCGCCACGCGCAGCCCGGCGCGCCGCGAGCCGCGCGAGCCATTGACTGGACGCGTTGCCCTTGCGCATCAGTAGCCGAGCTCGACCACGACGGGTTGCACGCCGCCATCATCAACGGGCGGAACCAGGCCGGGCCTCAAGGCACGCTTGTTGCGGTCCGCCTGCCAGCCCGCGATCACGCGATGCTTCCGCTGGCTGCTGCTGGCGCCCGCGACCGCAATCATGACCCGCTCGCGCCCATTCGAAAGCAATTGCAGGCTGGATGTTGCGCGGACACGGCGACCGGACGGACTGAAGAAGGCGGTTTCGGGCATTGAAGTTCAACTGTGCTCTGGCGACTGACCCTTATGTCATGTCGCCGGTAATGGCCGGGTCAACGCCGTGCCTTGCGGAGCGCGCCGGTCCTGGACTGACGGCAAGTAGATGCGAATCACACGGCACCGTGGTTCGGCGCCTTCGTCAACGCAACATCAACGATGCCCTGCGCCTCGTGGAGGATGGCCTGCAGGTGTTCGCGGCTTTCGAAACTCTCGCCGTAGATCTTGTAGATGTCTTCGGTGCCCGACGGACGAGCGGCGAACCAGCCGTTGTCGGCAACGACCTTGATGCCTCCAATGGGCGCGTCGTTGCCGGGTGCCCTGTCCATCACACTGCGGATCGTCGCACCCGCGAGCGTGTCGGCTTTGAGCTGGTCCGGTGACAGTCTGGCCAGCACCTGCCTCTGGTGCGCGTTGGCCGGCGCCTCGACCCGGTCGAAGTACATTTCGCCGAAGGTTTCGCACAGTCCACGGTAATGTTCAGCCGGATCGTGGCCGCGGCGCGCAGTGAGTTCGGCGGCAAACAGCGCCGCCACGATGCCGTCCTTGTCGGTGGTCCATACCGAACCGTCGCGACGCAGGAAACTCGCGCCCGCGCTCTCCTCCCCGCCCAGCCCCAGGGATCCGTCGAACAGGCCCTCCGCGAACCACTTGAAGCCCACCGGCGTCTCGTGGAGACTGCGGCCCAGCCGCTGCGCCACGCGGTCGATCATGCCGCTGCTGACCACGGTCTTGCCCACCGCCGCGTTTGCACGCCACTGCGGGCGATTGCTGAACAAGTCGTCGACCATGGCGGCCAGGTAGTGGTTCGACGGCAACAGTCCGGCTGGGGTCACCACGCCGTGTCGGTCGTGGTCGGTGTCGCAGGCGAAGGCGACGTCGTAGCGGTCTTTCAGTCCAATCAGTCGCTGCATTGCGTACGACGACGACGGGTCCATGCGGATCCTGCCGTCCCAATCCAGGGCCATGAAGGCAAATGTCGGGTCCACCTGTTCGCTGACCACGTCCAGTTCAATCCGGTAGCGCTCGGCTATGCGCGCCCAGTAGTGCACGCCGGCGCCACCCAATGGGTCAACGCCCAAGCGGATCCCGGAACTCTGGATCAGGTCAAAATCCAGCACGTTGCCGAGGTCGGCGATGTATTGGCCGAGGAAGTCGTGCTCGCGCGTGGTCGGAGCGTCGCGTGCCCGCTGCAGCGGCATGCGCAAGACACCTTGGAGGTGGGCTTCGAGGAGCGCGTTCGCACGGTCCTGCACCTGGCGGGTGATGCTGGTGTCGGCGGGGCCCCCATTGACCGGGTTGTACTTGAGGCCGCCGCTGTCGGGCGGGTTATGCGAGGGCGTCACCACGATGCCATCGGCCAGCCCCGAATCACGGCCCAGGTTGTAGACCAGGATCGCGTGCGAGATCGCGGGGGTGGGTGTGTATTGGTCACCCACGGCGATCCGCACCTCCACGCCATTGGCCGCCAATACTTCCAGGACACTGTCGCGGGCTGGTCCTGAAAGCGCATGCGTATCGATACCCAGGAACAGCGGGCCGTCGATCTGCTGCCCCGTGCGGTACTCGCAGATGGCCTGGGTGATGGCAAGGACATGGAGCTCATTGAAACTGCCGCCGAACGAACTGCCGCGGTGACCCGACGTGCCAAACGCCACGCGCTGCGCGGGAACGGCAGGATCCGGCGTGATATCGAAATAAGCGGCGACCAGCTTGTCGACATCGACAAGTTGCGCAACCTGGGCGGGCTTGCCAGCTAGTGGGCTGATCTGGCTCGCCATCAGGGCGTCACCACTTTCCGGCGAAGATGGTTGATCAGCGCTTTGGAAAAATATCCGTGGGGTGGGCCAGGTTGACTGGTTGCCAAGGCATGCGGCGCATGCGCGCCCTGCTCGTTTGGCACGTCGCCATTCGCGCCGAAGTACACGAAAGCATTGGAAACAGGGTTCACGCGGGATCCAAGTCCTGGGCACTGCCGGTGAATGAATGCTAGCGACGAGCGGGTTAATGTCGGGTCATCACCATGCCACAGCGTCACGCAAACCCCGCCGGCGAGGCGGCTGTGAGGCGGCCAGCTATCCGCGCAGGACAGTTGCCAGACGCGCCCCTGCCCAGACCAGGGCGAACCCTCCGATCAGCGTAGACCCAAGGTAACCAAACATCAGCCCTGCACGCTGGGACTTGGTGAACAGCAGGCATTCCAGCATCAGCGCCGAATAGGTGGTCAATGCGCCCAGCATTCCGACGAGCAGGAACGCCCGCCAATACACGGCGTGTGGGCCACGGCCTTCCAGCCAGATGGCAATGAAGCCGGCGGCGAATGCGCCGCCCAGGTTGGCTGCAAGGGTGCCCCACGGGACACCATTGCCGACTTGCCGCAGCATGCTGCCCCCCAGCCAGAAGCGACCCGCCGCGCCGAGCGCGCCTCCGAGCATGACCAGCATCATTTGCTGCCACCACAGGCTCATTCGGCGTTTCCTTGCTTGCCAGGCCGCTTGCCATGATCTTCGCGTGCCCGGGCCCGCGCACTGCGAACGACATCGAGCTTTTCCTTCAGCTTGATTTCCAGCCCACGTTCGACGGGCCGGTAATAGACACGCTCACCCATCGCATCCGGAAAGCCGGTCTGATCCAGTGCAATTCCGCCATCGACATCGTGGTCGTATTGATAGTCCTTGCCATGGCCGAGCGACTTCATCAGCTTGGTCGGGGCATTGCGGAAATGCAGTGGCACATCCTGCGTGCCATGGGTCATCACATCCTTTCGAACGGCGTTCCATGCGGCGTAGGCCGCGTTGGACTTCGCTGTAGTTGCGAGGTAGATGGTCAGTTGTGCGAGCGCCAGGTCGCCTTCGGGCGAGCCCAGGCGGTCGTAGCTGTCCCAGGCATCAACGGCCATCTGCAGGGCGCGGGGATCAGCAAGGCCGATGTCTTCGACGGCCATCCGGGTGAGGCGCCGGGCCAGGTACGCCGGGTCGGCACCGCCGTCCAACATGCGTGCCAGCCAATACAGCGCGGCATCCGGGTTGGAACTACGCACGCATTTGTGCAGCGCCGAGATCTGGTCGTAAAACTGGTCACCGCCCTTGTCGAAACGACGGGTACGGTCAGCGAGGACCTGTTGCAGGGTGGCCTCGGTGATTCCGCCACCCTCGCCCGCCAGCTCGGCGGCGATTTCCAGCAAGGTCAACGCACGCCTCACGTCGCCGTCTGCTGCATGGGCGACCTGCGCCAGCAAGCCATCATCGATGTGCAAGTCGCGAGTTCCAAGCCCGTGTTCGGCGTCCTGAAGGGCGTGCCTGAGTGCTTTCACGATGTCGTCTGCGGCGACTGCATCCAGCACATGCACCCGGCAGCGGGAGAGCAGCGCCGAGTTCAGTTCGAACGAAGGGTTCTCGGTGGTGGCACCCACGAAGACAATGCTGCCGCGTTCGATATGCGGCAAGAACGCATCCTGCTGCACCTTGTTGAAGCGATGCACCTCGTCGACGAACAATACCGTTCGGCGGCCTCCGTCAAAGCGTTGCTGTGCCTGGCCCAGGACGTCGCGAACCTGGGGAAGTCCGCTGAGCACCGCGGAGATCGCCACGAACTCGGCATCGGCGTAACGTGCAAGCAGCAATGCCAGCGTCGTCTTGCCGCACCCAGGCGGGCCCCACAGCACCATCGAGTGCACGTGCCCGCCTTCAATGGCGCGGCGCAATGCCGAGCCTTTCGTGAGCAGGCGCTGCTGCCCGACCATCTCGTCCAGTGAGCGTGGACGCATGCGTTCGGCGAGCGGGCGCATGCGCGAATCGCCGCTATCCAGGATCAACGTGTGGGTGTGAGTTGCTATTGGCACGGCCTGTTTCGTGATGGGGTTGAACCATCATAAGGCCGCGCTCGCGGGGCACGTTGTGGAGTGGGGACTCTGTGGCACCAGCGAACAGGCACCCGATCAGCGAGCGGCGATCACGGCTTGCGAAGCAACCAGGCCGAATTCATAGCTTGCATCGATCCAGCGGCCAGTGCCTCTGTCGTAGATGGCCTGGATGGTGACGGCTTCCCTACCCTCGCCATCGAACGTGGCGATCCCATTGCCTTCGACCACGATCCGCTGGCCGTCGCCACCGATGACGCTGGCTTGCTGCAAGTCAAAGCTGACTTGCTGGGATTCGAATTCCGCGGACAAGGCCTTGCCCACCTTTACCTGCAGACCGCCCAGCGGCAGCGAGCCATCCTTTCGCGCGTTGTATTGCGCACCCAGGGTGATGCTCGGGCTTTGCACCGATTGCGTATCTGTGTCGTAGAGCGCATCGAACCGAATCGGCAGCCACTCTCCTGCGCCGTCGAAACGAATTTCGCCACGGCCGTGCAGCGCGATGTCACGCAGGCTGGCGCGTTCGCTCAGCACCTCGCCTAAACGGAACTGCACGGATTGTCCGTCAAAGCGGGAATCGAGGGCGCCGATGACAGCGGCCGCGGTCGCATCGTTGATTGCCCTGGCACCTTCAGCCGTTGTGGTCTGGCCTTGAGACGCGACGTTCGTGCTGCTGCCCTGCACCAGGACACCGCCAGGGACTTGCGCCGCAACGGCAGCGGACCCGGCAAGCGCAAACACAATGGCGAAATGGATGCGGTTCATGGAACGACCTCGGCATGTCAGCGGTGATTGCCAATTTCACCTTCGATGCGTGCAGTGATCGTGTGCGTTCCGTGCATTACATGTGATGGGCGGGCAAAACTGAACCCGGAACTGAATGCCGGCACTCAACTACCGATCACGTCCACACCCTTTGCGGGTACATACGTGAACGTGCCCTTGGCGAAGCCTGGATTGCGCTTCCAGCCATCGAAGGTGATTCGCGTGCGCTGGCCAAGCGCATCCACGTATTCCATCTGCGCGAGACCCGATTCATTGAAACCCAGTTTCGCGGACTTGAAAGCGGCATCGGCATTGCGCGGCGTCAGTGCCAACCATCCGATACCTTTTACTACCCCCGCGTCCTTGACTACGAAATCGCGGTCCAGCTTGGAGGGGTCAAGCAGGATAGCGAGCGGGCTGTTGGCTTCCTCAGCCCCCTGCGGGCGCTTGCTGACCTGCTGCAGGTCTGGATCGTGCACCCATACGGTGGTGCCGTCCGCCACGATCAGCTGCGGGTAAGGTTTGGTGTATTCCCAACGGAACAGGCGCGGTGCTGACACCGCGACGCGGCCGCTGGACTGTTCCTTTTGCTTGCCGTTGCTACCGAACACCTGCTGGGTGAAGTGCCCGTCCAGCCCCTTCAGGCCTTTGGTGAAGGTGTTGAGATCATCGCGTGCCCCGGCGTTGGCGGCGCCGACCATCGACAGCAAGCCGATGGCGACTGCGTGGGTCAGGACTTTCAAGGACTGGCTCATGGATTGGCTCCCTGGATCATTGCGATGCAGTGTGTCCGAGCCAAGCTGAATGGGGTTGCACGCAACTGTGGGAAAGCTATGGGCGAGGTGGTGGTGGCGCCAGGACGCTGCGGTCGCCATTGTGCTCAGGCGTGCTGACCACCCCTGCCGCTTCCATTGCTTCGACCATCCTGGCAGCACGGTTGTAGCCAATCTTGAGCCGGCGCTGCACGCCGGAGATCGAAGCGCGGCGGGTTTCGGTGACGATCCTCACCGCCTCGTCGTACAACGGATCGGATTCGTCGCCTCCTCCGCTGCCAGCTTCAGGCAAACCGGTTGCACCCACCGAGGTGCCGTCATACATGGTCTGCGAATCTTCCAGCACGCCTTCGATGTAGTCGGTCCCGCCGCCGCTCTGGCGCAAGTGATTCACCACGCGGTGCACTTCCTCGTCACTGACGAACGCACCGTGCACGCGTTCGGGCATGGCGGTGCCAGGCGGCATGTAAAGCATGTCGCCGTGGCCCAGCAACGTCTCCGCGCCGGACTGGTCCAGTATCGTGCGGCTGTCGATCTTGCTGCTGACCTGGAACGCGATGCGGGTCGGGATATTTGCTTTTATCAAGCCCGTAATGACATCGACTGATGGCCGCTGGGTCGCAAGGATCAGGTGCATTCCGGCGGCGCGCGACTTCTGCGCCAGCCGCGCAATGAGTTCCTCGACCTTCTTGCCGACCACAACCATCATGTCGGCGAATTCGTCGATGAAGATGACGATGAACGGCAACGTCTGCAGCGGGCGCGGCGCTTCGTCCAGTTCAGGGTTCGGCTTGAACAGCGGGTCCATCATTGGCTGGCCGGCCTCGATGGCGTCGCGCACCTTCTTGTTGAATCCGGCCAGGTTGCGCACGCCGACCGCGCTCATCAGCTTGTAGCGGCGCTCCATTTCCGCCACGCACCAGCGAAGGCCGTTCGCGGCTTCCTTCATGTCGGTGACCACCGGCGCCAGCAGGTGCGGGATACCCTCGTAGACCGACAGCTCCAGCATCTTCGGGTCGATCATCAACATCCGCACGTCCTTGGCGGAGGCCTTGTACAGCAGGCTCAGGACCATCGCGTTGACCGCGACCGACTTGCCTGAGCCGGTTGTGCCTGCGACCAGCAGGTGCGGCATGCGCGCAAGGTCGGCGACGGTAGGCCGCCCGCCAATGTCCTTGCCCAGCGCAAGCGTGAGCGGACTGGCGGACTTGTCGTATTCCTTGGAACGCAACAGTTCGCTGAGATAGATCATCTCGCGATGGGTGTTCGGGGTTTCAAGTCCAATCACCGATTTGCCCGGGATCACGTCGACCACGCGCACCGACTTCATGCTCAAGCCCCGCGCGATGTCCTTGTCCAGCGAACTGATCTGGCTGACCTTGACCCCGGGTGCGGGCTGCACCTCAAAGCGGGTAATCACCGGGCCCGGATACGCGCCGACGACTTCGGCATCGATCCGGAAATCCTTGAGCTTGAATTCGATCTGCCGTGACAATGTCTCCAGCGTCTCCTCGCTGTAACCCTTCGGCTGCGGCTTGGGGTCGTCCAGCAAGGCCAGTGGCGGGATCCCGGAACCGTCACCGACATGGAACAGCGGGATCTGCTGCTCGCGCTTGGCGCGGTCGCTCTTCTCGACCACAGGCGCGGCCGGCGGCTCTATCTTGACCGGCGCACGCTTGGCACGCAGGCCGGAATCGACCTTGCGCATTTGGTCGCGTTCTTCGCGGAAGGCGCGTGCCTCGCTCCATTCGCTGGCCTGCTTGCCGCTCTGGCGGAACAGTTTTCCAACCGTGTCCGGCAATGCCAGGGTCCACTGGCCGATGCGGTCCATGACTGCCAGCCACGACAGACCCGTGGCCAGCGTCACCGAGATCAGCAGCAGGCTGAGCAGGAACAGGTTGGCACCGAGGGGGCCGAACATGATCTTCAAGGAGTTGCCTACGAGCGTGCCGAGCACGCCGCCGCTGCCGGAAGACAGGTCATTGGACCCAACGACGCGCAGATTCAACAGCCCGCAACTGGCGACCAGGAAACCGACGATGCCAACCAGTCTCAACGCCGGGCCGAGGTCGACCTCGCCATCACCGTCGGTATCCATGCCGAACAGCGCGATCCATGCGATCGCGCCCAGTACGATGGGCAACAGGAATGCCACATAACCGCACAGGAACAGCAGGAAACTCGCGATCCAGGCGCCTGCAATACCACCAATGTTGTGGATTGGCGCCAGCAGGCTGGAGTCGCGGTCGTAGCCCGGATCCAGCGGGGAATACGTGAACAGGCAGGCCAGCAAATACAGCAAAAGCGGTGCGATTGCGATCAATGCAAGATCACGCCACAGCCGTTGCCGGCGCGGATTGTTCACCGGTTTGACCTGGTCTTTCCGCGCGGCAGGCTTGCGGCCAGCCTTCACGATGTCGGGCGCGCTGCGTGACACTTGCGATCAGACCTCAGGAAGTTCCCCTAGGCCTTTGATAGTACGTCAAAGTTTCATGGCCTGCAGCGCAGGATGGACCAATTTGCCGGCTTCGACATTGATCCCGCGAAGCAGCGCCTGGTTGTCACGCCAGTTGCCCGAGGCCAACTTGTTGACCCATGGCAGGATCGCCGCGCAGATCGCCTGCGAACTGGTCTGCGGCACCGCCCCGGGCATGTTGGTGACGCAAAAATGCGTTACGCCTTCCTCGACATAGGTGGGATCTTTCCACGTGGTCGGGCGCGAGGTCTCGAAACAACCGCCCTGGTCGATGGAAATGTCGGCCACAACGCTGCCGTCCTCCATGCTCCTGAGCATCTCGCGTGTGACCACGTGCGGCGCGCGCGCGCCAGTCACGAGAACTGCGCCGACGACCAGGTCTGCGCTGGCCAGTTCACGCATGACCACATCGTGATACGGGTACAGGGCGGTGACGTTCGGGCCCAGGCGCATCATTTCGTCCATGCGGTCGGTACGCATCTCGAACACGACCACATTGCTGCCCGCGGCCGCGGCCAGTGCCGCTGACGCGCCACCCGCTTGCCCGGCGCCGAACACAACCACCTTGCCGCGTTGGGTCGACGGCAGGCCGCCCAGAAGTTTGCCCTTGCCGCCCATCGGCTGGTGCAGGTAGTGCGTGCCGACCTGCACGGCGATCTTGCCGGCGATGATCGACATCGGCGCCAGCAAAGGCAGGTCGCCGTTGGGCAGCTCGACAGTCTCGAACGCGATACCGGTCAGGCCGATGTCCAGCAGACGCCTGGTCAGTGCCGGTTCCGCGGCAAGGTGCAGATAGCAGAACAACAGGTGATCGTCGCGCAGGAGCGCGAGGTCGCCCTCGATCGGCTCCTTGACCTTGACGATCAATTGGCCCTTTTCATAAAGCGCTGCTGCATCCGGCGCGATATTCACGCCCAGCCTGGCGTACTGCTCATCCCTGAATCCGGATTTGAGGCCAGCGCCCTGCTCCAGCCATACCTCCTGGCCGCGTTTGACCAGGTCGCCCGCTGCCTCCGGCACCAAAGCAACACGTCCTTCGAGAGTCTTCGTTTCCTTGGGTACACCGATGCGCATTGAGAGCTCCTGCTTGGGTTTGGCGGCGATGCGGCAACCAGACTGTTGCAACGGCGTGCCTTGTAATGGGTCGATGCCGCCGCCAACGTAGCGGCAAGCAGCTGGTCGTTGATATCCGCCAGCAAACGCGGACATCGTTCAAAGTTGCGCAATTATGTCGTGGTCAGCACGTTTGGGGTAGCAGCGGCTAGCGAAGGTCGCAAACTTGATCCACCCCCCTGCATCGTCGTTGCGTTGGCCTGGGCCTGACAGCTCGCACCCATACCCGAGGTGCCCAGAAGCCGGCCGCGATTGCGAAGTTGTGTGGGGTTTTAACCAATCCAACCCTGTAAGCGTGATATTTTTTCACGCTTGAACGACACTCGGCCCCTGGCACACACCATGAAACTTCACGTTTTAGCCAACGCTGTTCTGCTTGCCTTCGCCGCAGCCTGCCTGCCTGCGATGGCCCATGAAACTTCGACAATGTTCGAACCCGGCACCATTTCCAACGATGGCGTGTTCGGTCTGACGTTGTCGCCAGACGGGGGCCATGGTCTCTGGGTCCACTCCGGCGGTGGACGCGACAAACTGGTCATCATGGAAGCGTTCAAGAAGCACGGGAAGTGGCAGCCGCAGTCCGTGGTCTCGTTCTCCGGCAACCCCGCATGGAAGGATATCGACCCAGCCTTCAGCCCGGACGGCAAGCTGGTCATCTTCCAGTCCAACCGTCCGGTTCCCGGCAAGCCAGAGCGCAAAGGCTTCGACATCTGGTCGGTGACGCGCAACGCTCACGGTTGGTCCGGGCCGGTGCATTTGGGGAATGTAATCAATACCGACGAATCGGAGTCGTCGGCATCCATGACCAACAATGGCAGCATTTACTTTCACAAGGCGGTCGGAGGCAATTCGGACCTGTGGGTATCGCGGCTGGAGAAGGGCAAGTATCAGACACCCGAGAACCTGGGCACGCCCATCAACACCACTGTGGCGAGCGAGTCGAATCCATATATCGCGCCTGATGAGAGCTATTTGATTTATTTCTCGACCATTGAACGAGCCCCGGATAGGCCGGATCTGCTGATCAGCAGGCGCGAGAACGGTGGCTGGGGCGCGCCGGAGCGGATCGATGCGCCGATCAATTCGGACGCGTCGGAGTTCACGCCTTGGATGCACGATGGACGGTTGTACTTTTCGCGCAATGTGAAGCGAGCGGGTGGGTTCATCGAGAATATCTATTCGCATCCATTTGATCCGACGCACGTGAAATAAGGGGCGGCGCAAGTTTGCCAACTCCAATGGCGTTGACCACCCGCCCAGGCTCCGTGTACGCATCCGCCAGCGTCCACCGGTGGCCTCCGCGCACGCACAGAGGTAGGTCCGTTTGAGGACGCCTCAAGACGCCACAATCGCAACCACCTACTAATTCCGCATTTCCGTTCAGGAGCTAATGAACCTGGACAAATGATTAAAACGCGACAGAACAATAAAGGCTGGACTCCATTTGATGAACCCGACCAAGCACACCCGTTTGTTGATTCTCGGCTCCGGCCCGGCCGGCTGGACTGCCGCTGTATACGCCGCGCGCGCCAACCTGAAACCCGTCGTGATCACAGGCATGGCCATGGGCGGCCAGTTGATGACGACGACTGAGGTAGACAACTGGCCCGGCGATGCGCATGGATTGATGGGCCCGGACTTGATGGCACGGATGCAGGCACATGCCGAACGCTTCGACACCGAAACCGTGTTCGACCACATCCATACCGCCGACCTGTCGCAGAGGCCGTTCCGGCTGAAGGGCGATTCCGGCGACTACACCGCCGATGCATTGATCATTGCCACCGGCGCCACCGCGAAATACCTCGGCATTCCGTCCGAGGACGCCTTCAAGGGACGTGGCGTGTCTGCCTGCGCGACTTGTGACGGTTTCTTCTACAAGGACCAGGACGTGGCCGTGATCGGCGGTGGCAATACCGCGGTCGAGGAAGCGCTGTACCTGTCCAACATCGCCCGCAAGGTGTACCTGGTGCATCGCCGCGACACCTTGCGCGCGGAAAAGATCATGCAGGACAAGCTGTTCGCGAAAATCCAGGCGGGCAAAATCGAGCCGGTCTGGCATCACACAGTCGACGAAGTTCTGGGTAACGATGCAGGCGTGACCGGGATGCGGGTCAAATCCGTCCTTGATGGCAGCACACGTGAGATCGACGTTCATGGCTTCTTCGTGGCGATCGGCCACAGCCCGAACACACAGCTGTTCGATGGCCAGCTGGCGATGAAGAACGGTTATCTGACGATCAATACCGGCCTGGAAGGCAACGCGACCCAGACCTCGGTGCCGGGCGTCTATGCCGCGGGCGATGTCGCCGACCAGGTCTACCGCCAGGCGATCACATCCGCAGGCTTCGGTTGCATGGCCGCGCTGGATGCAGAAAAGTTCCTGGAGCAATAGTTCTGCCGGGTGGGTGCTCACGCGCGCCCGTCGCGCCAGCCGCCACACGCACGTCGCGCGGAAGCGGTGATACTGGTCGCCTGTCGTCCCTTGGTGCGCATGTGATCTCGACCGATAAATGGCTTTACCTGTTGAAGCGGCTGTCCAAGCGCATGTGGTTCCGTGCATCGCTGTATTGCGGCCTGGCCGTACTGACGGCCCTGGTCGGCGTGGTGGTCAAGCCGGTATTGCCGTTGGGGATGGCGGAGCGGTTTGGTGCCGATTCCGTCAGCCATATCCTTTCGATCCTTGCGACGTCGATGCTCGCGGTCACCACGTTTTCACTTGCGGCCATGGTGTCCGCTTTTGGCACCGCCTCGCAGTCGGTGACCCCGCGCGCGGCGACCCTGCTGATCGAGGACAACGGCGCGCAGACCGCGCTGGCAACCTTCATTGGCGCCTTCCTGTTCTCGATCGCCGGGTTGATCGCGCTAAGCACCGGCATCTACGGTGACGGTGGACGCGTGGTGCTGTTTGTCGCCACGGTCGCGGTGATCGTGCTGATCACGGTCACCCTGCTGCGCTGGATTGAGCAATTGGCGCGCTTCGGCAGGGTCAGCGAAACCATCAACCTGGTTGAGGCTGCCACTCAAAAGGCGATGCAAGCGCGGGCGCGCGCGCCCTGGATGGGCGGCGTTCCTGCCGGAAGCGTTTTGCCGCCCTCGGGCACGCCCGTGGAAGCAGACGAAGTCGGCCATGTCGAGCATCTGGACATGGAGCAACTTCAATCGGCAGCGGACAGCCTGGGTTGCGACATCCATGTCTGCGCGTTGCCGGGAACACTGGCGATGCCAGGCCGACCGCTCGCCCTGGTCGTGGGCACCATCGACAAAGACGGCATCGACAAGGTGCGCGAGGCGTTCTCGATCGGTGACGCGCGCACCTTCGAGAACGATCCCCGCTATGGACTCATCGTGCTGAACGAGATTGGGGTTCGCGCGTTGTCGCCTGCAATCAATGATCCTGGCACCTGCATCGATATCATCGGGACCGTGGTGCGCTTGTTCACGGGCTGGTCGGAAGCGCGCATCAAGCACGCCGGTCCTGCGGAAATCCTGTATCCCCGCATCCATGTGCCTGCCTTGCAGGAAGCCGACATGTACGACGATGTGTTTCCATCCATCGCCCGGGAAGGTGCGCACATGCGCGAGATCGGGATCAAGCTGCAAAAAGCCTTCGCGGCCTTGTCACTTTGCATGTACGAACCGATGCGCAGCCCCGCCAGGCAGCATGCGGCCGACGCATTGGCGCGCGCCATGGCGGCAATGTCATTCGAAGCGGATCGCGAGTCGCTTCGACAGGTTGCGCTTGCGACCACGGAAAACGACAGCGACCACAGTGAGGCGGTTGCGTCCATGCGCCTGGATCTTGATGGACGCACTTGAGGCGCGCATCGTTGGCGCGCTCTCGGACATATCTGCTGGCGACTGGGATGCGCTGCATGACGGTCGCAATCCCTTCATTGCCCACGCCTTCCTGACCGGGCTTGAGCAGACCGGGTGCCTGCGCACAGATTGGGGCTGGACCCCGCACCATCTCGCATTGTGGGATGGCGACGTGCTGGTCGCGGCCGCGCCGGCGTACCTGAAAGACAATTCGCACGGCGAATTCGTGTTCGACCACGCGTGGGCGCATGCCTATGCACAGCACGGGCTGGACTATTTCCCCAAGTGGCTGGCGGCTGTGCCCTACTCGCCCGTGACCGGCCCGCGGCTGCTGGCTCGAGACGACGATAAGCGCGTTGTGCTTGCGCATGCAATTGCCGCGCACGTGCGCAATGCGGAGCTCTCATCGGCGCACGTGAATTTCCATGGCGAGCTGGACGACGCCGCCTTCGACATGCAGTGGTCGTTGCGCGAAGACATCCAGTTCCATTGGCATAACGATGCCGGCTGGAGCACGTTCGACGAATTCCTCGGCGCGATGGATCACAAGCATCGCAAGAACATCCGCCAGGAACGTCGCAAGGTGCGTGATGCCGGTATCCGGTTTCGTGTGGTGCATGGCGATGATGCCACCGACGCCGACCTACTGGCGATGCATGGTTTCTATCTACAGACCTTCGCCGAATATGGCAATTCGCCGGCATTGACGATTGAGTTCCTGCGCCACCTCGCGCGCGAGATGCCACGCCAGCTGGTGATTTTCCTCGCCGAGAGGGACGGCTTGGCTATCGCCGGCGCTTTGTGCCTGCGAGGCGGCGACACCCTGTATGGCCGATATTGGGGAGCCTCAGGGGCTTCTGATGAGAGCAGGCATCCAGGCCTGCACTTCGAAACCTGCTACTACCAGGGCATCGACTACTGCCTGAGGGAAGGGCTGACGATGTTCGAACCCGGCGCACAAGGTCGGCACAAGATCGCCCGTGGCTTCCTGCCGACCCTGGTGCGCAGCCGACACCTGGTGGTTGATCCGCGCTTCGCCGTGGCCCTCGAACAATGGTGCATGCAAGAACGCGACGCGGTGCGTCACCATCTCCATCAGCTCGGCGCGCGCTCGCCATTTCGCCACGGCGGGATCTCCACTGGCGATCCCGCGTGAGCCTTCGCCTGCCGCAGTTGTCGGCCGATCCAGAAGCGCCATTCCCGTCACCCGAGTCTGCCCTTGCAGAACCCGATGGACTGCTGGCATTCGGCGGTGATCTCTCCCCGCAGCGATTGCTCAATGCTTACCGCAGCGGGATCTTCCCCTGGTATTCGGATGACGAGCCGATCCTGTGGTGGAGTCCGTCGCAGCGTGCCGTGTTCCGTACCGATGCGATCCACCTTCCGACGCGCCTGCACCGCAGCTTGCGCGATTCGAACTGGGTCGTGCGCATGGACACAGCGTTCGAAGAGATCATCGCCGCATGCGCAATGGCACCTCGCGCTGGCCAGGCGGGCACCTGGATCACGCCCGCGATGCAGCGCGCCTACGTCGCACTGCACCGGCTTGGTCATGCGCACAGCATCGAGGTGTTCGATGGCACACGTCTGGTTGGCGGCCTTTACGGCCTTGCAGTGGGCCGGATGTTCTGCGGAGAAAGCATGTACTCCTCCGAATCAGGCGCTTCCACTGTCGCGTTGGCGGCATTGGCTCGGCATTTGCATGGACGCGGATGGTCATTGATCGATGCGCAAGTGCCGAATAGCCACACGCGGCGGCTGGGCGTCGAGACATGGTCGCGGCGCGATTACCTGCATGCCCTGGCAGCACTAAGGGATTGCGAGGCGGCAGCATTGAACGTGGCCACCGGGTTTGGCGAATATCCCGCTTCGGCATTGGCAAGCACAGCGCCCACTTAACGTTTGTTTTGCAAGAGCGCTATCCGCGTGTCACAATGCGCGGCTTCGGGCCTCGAATCTGGCCCGCACTTTCTAGATACAGGAACACATGTCGAAAGACGACGTCATCGAATTTGAAGGCACGATCTCCGAGACCCTCCCGAACACCATGTTTCGGGTCAAGCTTGAGAACGGCCACGAGATCATCGCGCATATCTCCGGACGCATGCGCAAGAACTACATCCGTATTCTGACCGGCGACAAGGTCAAGATCGAAATGACCCCGTACGACCTCACCAAGGGTCGCATCACCTATCGCATGAAGTAATTGCATTAGGGGTGAACATGAAAAAGGCGGCCGCTGGCCGCCTTTTTCGTTGTCGCCAAAGCATCTTTACTCGACGACCGCCGGCAACAACTTCTCCGGCTCCGCCTGCACGTCCAGGCGAAATTCGCCATCCAGCACGTCCAGCCCGACACGGCCACCGTTCATCAGCTTGCCAAACAGCAATTCGTCTGCCAACGGGCGCTTGATCTTTTCCTGTATCAACCTTGCCATCGGGCGTGCCCCCATCAGTGGGTCGAAGCCGTGCCGTGCCAGCCACTCGCGCGCCTCGGGCGTGGCTGACAAGGTCACCTGCTTCTCGTGGAGCAATACTTCGAGTTCGATCAGGAACTTGTCCACCACCCGCAGGATGTGTTCGAAACCCAGCGCCTGGAACTGCACCACGGCATCCAGTCGGTTTCTGAACTCAGGAGTAAAGCTGCGGCGGATAGCTTCCATCGAATCGGTGCTGTGGTCCTGCCTGGTGAAGCCAATCGTTCGCCGCGCCGCATGCGCTGCACCGGCGTTGGTGGTCATCACCAGCACCACGTTGCGGAAATTGGCCTCGCGGCCGTTGGTGTCGGTCAGCACGCCGCGGTCCATGACCTGCAACAGGATGTTGAAGATGTCCGGGTGCGCTTTCTCAATCTCGTCCAGCAGCAGCACGCAGTGCGGCGTCTTGACGATTTTCTCGGTCAACAGGCCACCCTGGTCGAAACCGACATAGCCCGGGGGCGCGCCGATCAGGCGACTCACCGAATGCGATTCCATGTACTCGGACATGTCGAAGTGGACCAACTCGATGCCGAGCTGCATCGCCAGCTGCTTGGTGACCTCGGTCTTGCCGACACCGGTGGGACCCGCGAAAAGGAAGTTGCCAATCGGCTTGTCCGGGTTGCCAAGCCCGGAGCGGGCCAACTTGATCGCCGAGGTCAGGCTGCCGATCGCCTCGTCCTGTCCGAAGATCACCATCTTCAGATTGCGCTCCAGGTGCTGCAGCACATCCTTGTCGGACGAACTCACCTGCTTGGCAGGAATCCGCGCCATCTTGGCGACGATGGTTTCGATTTCCTCGACATCGATCAGGCTCTTGCGCAATTCCACCGGCATCAGGCGTTGGCGCGCACCGGCTTCATCGATCACATCGATCGCCTTGTCGGGCAGCAGGCGATCGCCGATGTGCTTGACCGACAGGTCCACGGCGGCCTTGATCGCGTCGTCCGCATAACTCACGCCGTGGTGCAGCTCGTAACGCGGCTTGAGGCCCTGCAGGATCTCGATGGTTTCGCCGACAGTGGGTTCGACGATGTCGATCTTCTGGAAGCGCCTGGCCAACGCGCGATCCTTCTCGAAGATCCCGCGGTATTCCTGGAACGTTGTCGAACCAATGCAGCGCAGATCGCCGCTGGCAAGCACCGGCTTGATCAGATTGGACGCATCCATGGTCCCGCCCGAGGCAGAGCCGGCGCCGATGATCGTGTGGATCTCGTCGATGAACAGGATCGCGTTCGGCAACTTCTTGAGCGCGGCCAGCACACCCTTCAGGCGCTTCTCGAAATCGCCGCGATACTTGGTGCCAGCCACCAGCGCGCCGAGGTCGAGCGAATAGATCACCGCCTCGGTCAGCACTTCCGGCACGTCACCATCGACGATGCGCTTGGCCAGGCCCTCGGCCAACGCGGTCTTGCCGACGCCGGCCTCGCCCACGTACAGCGGATTGTTCTTGCGGCGCCGGCACAGGATCTGGATGGTGCGTTCGACTTCTTCAGCCCGACCGACCAGCGGATCGATCTTGCCTGCCTCCGCCAGCTCATTGAGGTTGCTGGCGAACTCGGACAACGCGTCGCCCTTGTGCTCGGCCTCGGCGCCCTCACCTTGTGGCGCGTCGGCATTGGCAGGTTTAGCCTCGCCCTCGCCATCGTGATGGGCAATCCCGTGCGCAATGAAATTGACCACGTCGAGGCGATGCACGTCCTGCTTGTTCAGGAAATACGTGGCGTGCGAATCCTTTTCTCCGAAGATCGCCACCAGCACATTCGCGCCGGTGACTTCCTTCTTGCCGGATGACTGCACGTGATACACGGCGCGCTGCAGCACCCGCTGGAAACCCAGGGTCGGCTGAGTATCGCGACCGTCATCTTCGGCCAGCTGGTTAACAGAGGATTCGATAGCTTCTTCCAGCTCATGGCGCAGGCGCGGGAAGTCGGTGCCGACCGCCTTGAGCACGGCTTCCGCCGAGGCGTTGTCGATGAGCGCCAGTAGCAGGTGCTCGACCGTCATGAATTCGTGGCGCGCGTCACGGGCGCGCTTGTAGCACTGGCCGATGCTGTGCTCGAGATCCTTGCTGAACATGGGGGTAGAACCCTCCGTATTGCGACTATCCCAGATGTGGGGTTCGCCGCGCCCCGCACAAGTACTTCTACGCTTTCTCCATCGTGCACAACAGTGGGTGCTGGTTCATCCGTGCATATTCGTTCACCTGCGCCACCTTGGATTCGGCGATCTCGCGGGTAAACACCCCACAGACGCCGCGGCCACGCGTATGCACATGCAGCATCACTTGCGTGGCACGTTCGATGTCGAGCGTGAAGAAACGTGTCAAGACCTCGATCACGAAGTCCATCGGCGTGTAGTCGTCGTTCAACAGGAACACCGAATACAGCGGTGGGCGCGCTGTTTCCGGCCGACTGGGGGCGACGATAACGCCGTGCTCGTGTTCGTGCTGGGGTTTGTGGGGGTCTTGGGGCATGGGTCAATTATACGGAGCGGCATGCATGGACGCCGTCCATGCCAGCGGTGAGAATGTGGACATGCACATTGATCTACAAGCCCGCATGGGCCCACCAACATGAGCTATCGCGAAGGACGTTTCTGGCAACCGGACGTCACCGTGGCGACGATAGTGGTGCGCGATGGCCGCTTGTTGTGCGTTGAAGAACGCGCCAACGGTGGGTTGGTGATCAATCAGCCAGCCGGCCACCTGGAACCGGACGAAAGCCTGTTGCAGGCTGCGTTGCGCGAAACCCGCGAGGAAACAGGCTGGATCGTCTGTCCCACTTATTTCATCGGCGCCTACCAGTGGAAAGCGCCTGCGCGCCCAGATGAGAACGAGGGTCGGCACTACCTGCGTTTCGCCTTTGCCGCTGAAGCGCTGGAGGAAATCTCGGGTGCCCAGCTCGATGAGGGCATCGTCCGCGCCCTGTGGCTCACCCCGGAGGAACTGCAGGCACTGGCGCCGCGACATCGCAGCCCGCTGGTCTGGCGCACGGTCGCCGACTATCTGGGCGGAAACCGCCATCCGCTTTCGTTGCTTGGCCAGCTGACGTGACTACCGAGCGCATCGTCATCGGCATGTCGGGTGGCGTGGATTCCTCGGTCGCAGCCCTGCTGCTGCGCGAACAGGGCCTGGAAGTGACCGGCTTGTTCATGCAGAACTGGGCTGACGTTGAGAGTGGAGATTGCCGCGCCGAGGAAGACCGCCGCGATGCCGTGGCTGTCTGCGGCGTGTTGGGGCTGCCGATCCGGTTCCGGGATTTCTCGCGTGAATACTGGGACAGCGTGTTCACCCACTTTCTGGCCGAATACGCCGCCGGGCGCACGCCCAACCCGGACGTGCTGTGCAACCGCGAGATCAAGTTCAAGCATTTCCTCGATGCCGCGCTCGAGCTTGGCGCGGATGCAATCGCCACCGGACATTACGCGCGGACCCGTTGCGTGGATGGACTGCATCGCCTGCTGCGCGCACGTGATCGTGGCAAGGACCAGAGCTACTTCCTGCATCAACTGGGGCAGCCCCAGCTGGCGGCGACGCGCTTTCCACTCGGCGAGCTGCAAAAGGACGACGTTCGCCGCATCGCCATGGAGGCCGGCCTGCCTACATCGGCCAAGAAGGATTCCACCGGGATCTGCTTCATCGGCGAGCGGGATTTCAGGGAATTCCTCTCGCAGTACCTGCCGGCAGAACCCGGCGAAATCCATGACCCGCGGGGCATGCCCATTGGCGAGCATCCGGGCGTTTTCTATTTCACGCTGGGCCAGCGCGAGGGCCTGCATATCGGCGGCGTGCGTGGCCGCGGTGACGCGCCGTGGTACGTGGTCGGCAAGGACCTCGCAAGCAACATACTGTACGTAGACCAGGGCCATGACAGTGCGTGGCTGCAGTCCTCGACGCTGTGTAGCGAGCAAGCGCACTGGATTGCAGGGGTCGCGCCGGCCGCACACTTCGCCTGCACTGCTCAAACACGCTATCGACAGGCGGACCAGGCGTGTGATGTGCATGTTCTGCAGGGCGGCCGCCTGCAAGTGCGCTTCGCGCTTCCACAGCGCGCAGTGACGCCGGGTCAATCACTGGTGCTGTACCACGGAGATGTCTGCCTGGGCGGCGCAGTCATACTGTCCACTGATGCGCCCGTCGCAGGGCGCGACACCGCACCAAGGAGCCATGCTGCATGAGCCGGACACATGAGTAACGCGTTAATTCCAGCGGGCATCGATGATCGCGTGCTGGCATTGGCTGGCGTCCTGCAAGCCCTGGCCCAGGTGCGCCGGATCGCCGATACCGGCCAATCCGAGGCAGCGTCGGTCGATATCGCGGTGGCCAGCGTCATGCGCCTGGAGGCCGACACCGCGGAAGCGGTGTATGGCGATGCGCAGGCGTTGCGCAAGGGCTTGGGCCTGCTGCGCGACCACTTGGCAAACAACCCCCGCGATCAATCGCTGGGCAAGTTGGCTTTGGCAGTATTGCAGCTGGAACGCCGTTTCAGTCGCGACGACGCGATGGCGGCGAAAGTGGGTGCAGGAATTGCCAGTGCGGCAGCGACTGCCGACCAGCTCGGCACGAGCCATCCCGACGTCATCAACCAGCTGGCCGAACTCTACGCCGGCACGATCAGCCAACTGAGGCCACGAATCATGGTCCAGGGCAACCCGCATTACCTGGGCCAGGCCGGCGTGGTCGCCGAGATTCGTTCCCTGCTGTTGGCGTCGTTGCGATCGGCGGTGCTGTGGCGCCATTCCGGCGGCAGCCTGCTTGACTTCGTGTTTCGCCGCCGGGAGATGGCCGCAGCGATTGATGCGCGGCTGACCTGAGTGCAGTCGCCGGGGTACGGAATGGCGCGGTTTCGGGCATAATTGCGGGGTTGACTGGCGTGTATTTCCGCCCCTCCCACCGACCACGGAGCCCCCCCCAATGGCCGATTCGTTCGCCACCCGCGCCCACCTAGACGTCAATGGCAAGTCCTATGCCTACGCCAGCCTGACCAAGCTGGGAGAGACATACGACCTGTCCAGGCTCCCGTATTCGATGAAGATCCTGCTGGAGAACCTGCTGCGCCACGAAGACGGCGTCAGCGTGCTGCCGGCGCACATCGAAGCCGTTGCGAACTGGGACCCGAAGGCCGAAGCCAGCACCGAGATCGCCTTCATGCCGGCGCGGGTCCTGCTCCAGGACTTCACCGGCGTGCCTTGCGTGGTCGACCTGGCTGCCATGCGCGATGCAGTCGTCAAGCTGGGTGGCAAGGCCAGCCAGATCAATCCGCAGATCCCCTCCGAGCTGGTGATCGACCACTCGGTGCAGGTGGACGCGTACGGGCGTCCCGAAGCGCTCGACATCAACGCCAGGATCGAGTTCGAACGCAACAAGGAGCGGTACAGTTTCCTTCGCTGGGGCCAGAAAGCGTTCCAGGACTTCAAGGTGGTGCCGCCCAGCACCGGCATCGTCCACCAGGTGAACCTTGAACACCTTGCGCGCGTGGTCATGGAGCGCGTCGTGACCAATGAGAACGGTGACGGCGAGCTGATGGCCTTCCCGGACACGGTGTTCGGCACCGACAGCCACACCACCATGATCAATGGCCTGGGCGTGCTCGGCTGGGGCGTCGGCGGCATCGAGGCGGAAGCAGCGATGCTGGGCCAGCCTTCTTCGATGCTGATTCCGCAGGTCGTGGGGTTCAAGCTCACTGGCAAGTTGGCGGAAGGCGTCACCGGCACCGACCTGGTGCTGACCGTGACCCAGATGCTGCGCTCGCTGGGGGTAGTGGGCAAGTTCGTGGAGTTCTTCGGCGACGGCATGCAACACCTCTCGCTGGCGGACCGCGCCACCATCGCCAACATGGCGCCGGAATACGGCGCCACCTGCGGCATCTTCCCGATCGACGCCGAGGCAGTGAGATACCTGCGCCTTTCCGGACGCAGCGAGGCGGAGATCGCGCTGGTCGAGGCGTATGCCAAGGCGCAAGGGCTCTGGCACACGCCTGATGCCCCGCAAGCAGTCTATTCAGCGACGCTGGAACTGGACATGGCCAACGTGCTGCCATCGCTCGCGGGTCCCAAGCGACCGCAGGACCGCGTGCTGCTGTCGAACATGCAGGACAATTTCCGCGAGCACGTGGTGGGCATGACCGAGGCACGGCGCGCCCGCTACACCGAGAAGGCGCGAATGGATTCCGAGGGGGGCGACCAGCAGCAGGCAGACCATCTGGCCGCCGCGCCCTTCTCCAAGATTTGCATCCGCGAACAGGATGTCGAGTTGCGGGATGGCTCGGTGGTGATCGCCGCGATCACTTCCTGCACCAATACATCCAACCCGGCTGTGATGCTGGGTGCGGGCCTGGTGGCACGCAACGCGGTCGCCAAGGGGCTGAAAGTCAAGCCCTGGGTCAAGACGTCACTGGCGCCCGGTTCACTGGTGGTGACCGATTACCTCAAGCAGGCCGGCCTGCTGGACGACCTGGAGAAGCTTGGCTTCTACCTCGTCGGCTATGGCTGCACGACCTGCATCGGAAATTCCGGTCCGCTGCCGGACACTGTTTCCAAGGGCATCGCTGAAAACGATCTGGCGGTGGCGGCCGTACTGTCCGGGAACCGCAACTTCGAAGGCCGCGTGCATGCCGAGGTCAAGATGAACTACCTCGCGTCGCCACCGCTGGTGGTCGCCTTTGCGCTGGCCGGCACCATTGACATCGACATGACCACGCAACCCCTTGGCCAGGATTTCGATGGCAACGATGTCTACCTGCGTGACATCTGGCCGAGCACGCAGGAAGTGGGTGCACTGGTGGCCAGCAGCGTGGGACCGGAGATGTTCACGCGCAACTATGCCGACGTGTTCAAAGGCGACTCGCGCTGGAACCACGTGCAGTCGCCCGAGGGCGAAAGCTATGCCTGGAGCGATGATTCGACCTATATCAAGAACCCGCCGTATTTCGATGGTATGACGATGTCGGTTGGCAGCATCGACGACATCCACGGCGCCCGCGTGCTCGGCCTGTTCGGCAACTCGATCACCACCGATCACATCTCGCCTGCCGGCAACATCAAGAAGGACTCACCTGCCGGTGCGTTCCTGCAGTCCCGTGGCGTGAATCAGGCCGACTTCAACAGCTATGGCAGTCGCCGCGGCAATGATGACGTGATGGTACGCGGCACCTTCGCCAATATCCGCATCAAGAACCTGATGTTCGGTGGCGAAGAAGGTGGCAACACCCTGTACTTCAGCAACGACGGCAGCAAGCCCGAGAAGCTGTCAATTTACGACGCGGCGATGAGGTACAAGGCCGGTGGCGTGCCGCTGGTGGTGTTGGCCGGCAAGGAATATGGCACCGGCTCCAGCCGCGACTGGGCGGCCAAGGGCACGATCCTGCTGGGGGTCAAGGCAGTGATCGCAGAGAGCTTCGAGCGCATCCACCGCTCCAACCTGGTCGGCATGGGCGTGCTCCCGCTGCAGTTCATGGCTGGCGAGAGCGCGCAAGCGCATGCATTGGACGGTTCTGAGACGTTCGACGTGACCGGCCTGCAGGATGGCGAGGCGAAGGTGGCCACGGTCACCGCGACCCGCACCAACGGCGAGCAGGTTGCGTTCCAGGCCAAGGTGCTGCTGCTGACGCCAAAGGAAGTTGAATACTTCCGCCATGGCGGCTTGTTGCAGTACGTGCTGCGCCAGCTGGCCGCCAAGGCATAGACCAACGCGACATCGCGTGCAAAGCAAGGGCGGCTTCGGTCGCCCTTGTTGTTTGTTCGCAAGGCAGTTTCGCAAACAGGCTGCTCAGAACTCAGGCGTCCAGCCTGCATTGAGCAGGCGCCATTTGCCATCTTCCAGGCGCCAACCCGTTTCGACATCGAACACCTGCCCGCTGCCCGGCAACAGGCCTGTGTCGCCACCGGTCACCAGCACGCTGAACTTGGCGGTTGCCTCGGTTTCACTGCGGATCTCGACGGTGACAGGGCCCAAACGCGCACCGACGTGTCGATGCCGCAGGAACATGGCGGTTGCCAGCTGGCGTGCACCACGTCGATCAAGGCCGCGATTGCCGATGAAATCCTCGGCCAACAGATCCTGCACGTCACCCGCATCGCGCGCGTCGATCGCAGATTGCAGCGCGTCAAGTTGCTGGCGCACTGCTTGTTCTGGCGGCGTGCGCGAACAGGCTGTCATCGCCACTATCAATACCCATGCCACTGCGAGAAGGCACCAGGTTCGCTGCCAATGGGAATGCTGCATCGCGTCACGCTCCATGCGGTTTCGAACAGCTTGTCACTACCAGATGCCTATGCTCAAATCGAACGCAATCCATACGCCGCCGCATACGTGCGCTGGCCCATTCGCAGGGGAATTGATCATGAGTTCAGAACGTCCTTGGCTGGACCACTATCCCAAAGGCGTACCTGAAGAAATAGACCTGGACGAATTCCAGTCGATTCCCGCGGCGTTCGAGGCTTCGCTGGCGAAATTCAGCGCCAACATCGCATTCTCGAACATGGGCAAGACGCTCACCTATGCTGAGCTTGACCGTTTGAGCCTTGACTTCGCCGGCTATCTCCTTGGCGAACTGAAACTCAAGAAGGGCGATCGCGTCGCGATCATGCTTCCCAACTGCCTGCAGTACCCGGTGGCGATCCTCGGCGTGTTGCGCGCCGGGTTGACCGTGGTCAACACAAACCCGATGTACACGCCGCGGGAATTGAAGCACCAGATGGTGGATTCCGGCGCTTCCGTGATCCTGGTGCTGGACAACTTCGGCGCGACCGTTCAAGAGGTCGTTGCGGATGTGTCGGGGGTGCGTGTGATTACAACGGGACTGGGCGACATGCTCGGCTTCCCGAAGCGCATGGTCGTCAATTTCGTGCTTCAGCACATCAAGAAGATGGTGCCCGCCTTCGATATCCCGGGCGTTGTCCGCTTCCGGGACACGCTCGCCATCGGACGCAAGCACCCAGTGTCCGACGTGGTCATAGGCCATGAAGACCTGGCCTTCCTGCAATACACCGGCGGGACCACCGGCGTGGCCAAGGGCGCGATGCTCACCCACCGCAACATGGTCGCCAACATGCAGCAGGCTGCGGCTTGGGTCGGCGGCAACGTCCGCATGGGCGAGGAACTCATCGTCACCGCGTTGCCGCTTTATCATATCTTCGCGCTCACCGCGAACTGCCTGGTTTTCATCAAGTTCGGCGCGCGCAACCACCTGATCACCAATCCCCGCGACATGCCAGGCTTCGTCAAGGAATTGAAGTCGGTGCCCTTCACCGCGATAACCGGCGTCAACACGCTGTTCAATGGCCTGCTCAATACGCCAGGTTTCGACACGGTTGATTTTTCGCACCTGCACCTGACCCTGGGCGGCGGCATGGCCGTGCAACGGGCAGTGGCCGACAAATGGAAGAAGGTCACCGGATGCACGTTGGCCGAAGCCTATGGCCTGACCGAGACCTCGCCCGCCGTGTGCATCAACCCGCCGGAGCTGGGTGCATTCAATGGCTCGATCGGCTTGCCGGTGTCCTCGACCGATGTCTGCATCAAGGACGACGACGGCAACATGCTGCCGATGGGCGAAATCGGCGAGCTGTGCGTGAAGGGGCCTCAGGTGATGCGCGGCTATTGGCAGCGCCCGGAAGAAACCTCACAGTCCATTGATGCCGGAGGCTGGCTGCATACCGGCGACATGGCGCGGATGGACGAACAGGGGTACTTCTATATCGTCGACCGCAAGAAGGACATGATCCTGGTGTCTGGCTTCAACGTCTATCCGAACGAAATCGAAGACGTGATCGCGATGATGCCTGGCGTGCTGGAAGTGGCAGCCATCGGCGTGCCAGACGAGAAATCCGGCGAAGCAGTCAAGGTGTTCGTGGTCAAGAAGGATCCTGCGCTCAGCATCGACCAGATCAAGGCGTTCTGCCGCGAGAACATGACCGGCTACAAGCAGCCGAGGCAAGTGGAGTTCCGCGACGAATTGCCCAAGAGCAACGTCGGCAAGATCCTGCGCAAGGAATTGCGGGATCCGCCCAAGCCCAGCTGATCGCAACGAGCTGGTCTAAACCAGCTGGTCGAAGGGATCGTACCGGCGACGTTCCCTGCACCAGAGCACTGGAGTTCCCTCCCGGGGTCTTGTCCCCGGTTCAAGCGTGCGGCATAGAATCGCGACAAGCGTTCCGCTTCCGTCGCTGACGTCCGCTCGGCGGCGGTCACCGCAACTAGAGGGGCTCTCCATGTCTACTGTAATCGCGTTTCCCCGCGAGCATTACCCGACCCTGCGCATCGAAGAAGACGCCTCACGCGATGTCTATTGGGCCTACATGCACGGCAACCATGAGGTGGCGCCGGTCAGATCCTGTTTCAACAGTGCTTTGGTGGGCGACCTCAGGCGCTACCAGGACGAGCTGGGCGCCCGCCTCCGCAACCGGCCGCTCGCACAGCAGGACGCAGGGCCGACCCATCTGGTGCTCGGCTCGGTCACCGATGCCTTCAGCCTGGGAGGCGATCTCGCATTGTTCAGCCGCCTCATCCAGGAGCGAAACCGCGATGCCTTGCGCACGTACGCCCACGATGCCGTGCGCCTCGTGCATGGTTTCCACGCTGGTCTCCATGCGGCTGTCCACACCATCGCGTTGGTACAAGGCGATGCCCTGGGTGGCGGCTTCGAAATCGCGTTGAGTTGCCATACCATCGTCGCCGAGCGCGGGGCGGTCATGGGCTTGCCGGAAGTACTGTTCGACTTGTTTCCAGGAATGGGCGCCTATTCCTTCATGTGCCAGCGTGTCAGCCCGCAACTGGCCGAAAAGATCATGCTGGAAGGTCGCATGTACACAAGCGAGGAGTTCTACAGGATGGGCCTGGTGGATGTGCTCGCCGCCAAAGGCGAAGGTTTGCATGCCGTGGAGGATGCGATCCGTTCAAACAGGCGCACCCCGCATGCCCGCGCAGCATTGCATCAGGTTCGCGAACCGCTGCCAATCGCGGAACTCATGCGCATCACCGACATCTGGGTGGAAACCGCGCTCAAGCTTGGCGACAAATCCATCAGGACGATGGAACGGCTGGTGCGAGCGCAATCGCGTCGAGGCGGGCTGGCTGCGGCTGCGCGTGAGGTCAGTTGAACTTGCCAGTGATGAGTCCGGCCCGATGAGAAAGGGACACGAAACAGTCAAGGCGGTCCGGCGGCTGAAGTCCAGATGCCTGGCGGGGCCAGGAGCGTGGATGGGGGTCACGGCGGAACGCCGCGATCCTCCTCCACGCTCCGCGGGGCCGAAGCAATCCTTTGCACTGCTTGCCTCGCCTGGGTTGCCGCTGCTTCCAGCAGCTCACTCAACTGCGCCAGGCTGCGCTTCCAGCTCTTGGCCAGATCCGTGTTGGTGCGGCGCATCATACCGGCACTGCATTCGACCAGCGTGCTGTCACCGATGTTGTCGCTGACGCCTTTGAGCGCATGTGCCGCCTCGCGGACACCTTCCCAGTCGGCATCGATGCCATGGCGTTCGATCTCCATCAGGCAACGGCGGGCATCGAGTAGGCATTGCTCCAGGAACTCCCGCAGGAAGTCCGCGCCAAGGCCCATGCTTGCCATCTCCTCGATGACCGTTGGACGCAACGAAGATGCTGCTGTCTCCAGCGGAATGCGTGGAACTTCTACCCCGGCAGCGATTTCGCCCAGCACCGCCAGCAGCCGAGGCACCGCCACCGGCTTGCTGAGGAACGTCCATGCACCAGCGGCCGTCGCTTCACGCATCGCATCGATGGTCACATCGGCGCTCAGCACGACGATTGGCGTGCGCGCATGGCCGGCCTGCATGACCCGGGCTTGCTTGATGACGTCCAACCCGCTCAAGCCGGGCATGTGCAGGTCGACGATGGCAACGTCGAAGGGTTCGCGCTCCATGCAATCGAGCGCTGCCTCGCCGTGCTCCGCCAGTACAACGCGGTGCCCGGCACGCTCCAGCAGCCGGCTCAGCACAAGCCGGTTGTTCAGCTGGTCGTCCGCAACCAGCACGCGCATGGATGCGACGCGCGCGCGATGGCGAACAAACGGATCGTCGAACGAAACGACCTTGGACTGCTGCACACCCACGACATGGTGGGCGATCGGAAAGGACAGATCCACCCAGAAATGACTGCCTCCACCCGGATTCTCGTCGACGCCAACACTGCCGCCGAGCAATTCCGCCAGGTTCTTTGCAATGGTGGTTCCCAATCCCGTACCGCCATAACGACGGGTGATTCCCGTGTGAACCTGCTCGAATGCGTTGAAAAGCCTCTCGCGGGCTTCCAACGGAATGCCGATACCGGTGTCGCGCACGGAAAACCGGAGGTCGACGCGATCCCCTTCGCGGGAGCGGACCTGGACTTGGATCGCGACATGTCCATCTTCGGTGAATTTGATCGCGTTACTGGTCAGGTTCACCAGGATCTGCAGCAGGTGGACGGAATCGCCGTGCAACATGGAAGGCACGTCGCTCGCTACTTCGTCGGTCAACTCCAGTCCCCTGGAGGTAGCCTGGGGTTGCAGCATCACCCGCAATTTCCGCAGAAGCTCGCGTGGCCGGAAATCGATGTCCTGCCTGTGCAGCTTGCCCGCTTCGATGACGGAGATGTCCAGCACGTCCTCCACCAGCACCAGCATGCTTTGGGCAGATGTCTGGATCACCTCGGAGCATTCGCGCTGTTCCGACGTCAGTCGCATGCTCGAAAGCAATTCCGCCATGCCGATGATCCCGTTCAATGGCGTTCGGAACTCATGGCTCATCGTGGCCAGGAATCGGCTCTTGGCTTCGTTGGCGCGCCGGGCTTCGTCGGTCGCCTTGGTCAATGCGTTCAGCAGCGAGGTGAGGTAAAGCGGAATCGCCACCAAGCCAAGCGTGAGTCCCCAGGCCAGGGTGGCATTGGCAAGCCAGTAACCGGTCGTGCTGATGACCACCACGAAAACGACGCCAGCCATGACGATCGCCGTCATCAGGTAGCGGGTTCCGTAGCGCAGGCCATTGCCGATCGTGACCCACAGGAATGCGATGTAGATCGGCGCGGCTGTCTCGCCCAGGAAATACATCAGCAAGGCCAGGAACGTGTAGTCATTGCCCATGCCAATGACGCGTCGCACGTGAAGCGTCGCAGGTTGGAGCACAATCCAGCCCAGGATCACCAGCCCGATCAGGAAGTCCACCACGACAATCAGCAGGCCCAGCTGCAGGCGCTCGTCCGGTCGTTCAGGTGCCAACAGGAAGTAGATGAAAAACAGCACCTGGATGACCAATCGCACTATCGCCTGCTGGTGCTCGCTGTCGGGACGGTTCGCCAGTCGTCCACTTACCCGGGTCAGCAAGGCGAGCATTCGCCGGATCAAGCGATGCCAGGGCGTCTGGCAGTGATCGAGAAACGCCGACAGATCTCTTTCAGTTGCTCACGGGAGTCCAGCAGGGCATCCACGCAACGCGGGTCGAAATGGAGACCGCGCTGGGATCGAAGGTAGTCCAAAGCTGCCTCGATGTCCCAGGCCGGTTTGTAGGGCCGTGGCGAAAGCAAGGCATCCAGAACGTCGGCAACCGCCACGATCCGCGCTTCCAGCGGGATGTTCTCGCCGGCCAGCCCGTCGGGGTATCCGGTGCCGTCATAGCGTTCGTGATGGCGCAACGCGATCAACGCTCCAGCCTGGATGAAGCGGTTCTGGCTATCGGAAAGCAGCTCATGGCCGATGCGCGGGTGTTGGCGCATCACCGCGATCTCATCTTCGGTCAACGGGCCCGGCTTGAGCAGGATTGCGTCCGGGATCGCGATCTTGCCGATATCGTGCAAGGGCGCCGCCATCTCCACCATCCGGGCCTCGTCTTCCGGCAACCCCAGTTGCTCGGCGATCAGCCCGGCGATGTGCGCCATTCTCTCGAGCCAGGCGCTGGTGCCGGCATCGCGGTACTCGATCGCTCGCGCGAGTCGATGCAAGGTTTCGCGTTCGCGCTCCTCCACTTCATTCATGCTGGCAAGCAGCCGCTGTTCCAGCGACAACGCACGCTGTTTCACCGATTCCGTTTGTTGACGAAGCTGCAGCAGATTGCGGCAGCGCGAGCGCAACTCGCGCGGGCGGATCGGCTTGACCAGGAAATCGATCACGCCCGCATCCAGAGCGGCCTGCCGGATCGGTTCATCGCCGACAACCGTCACCAGCACGATCGGAACATCCCGGTGCTGCAATGGGCGGCGGAATGCGCGGGCGAATTCGAGCCCGTCCATGCCAGGCATGCGGTAGTCCAACAGCACCAGGTCCGACGGGTTGTTCTGGCACCACGACAATGCGACTTCCGGCTCGCCGAAATCGTGAACGACAAGGGTCGGCCCGATGTCCTCCACGATATGCCGCAGCATTGTCCGCGCCGAAGGTTGGTCATCGACGATGACGATATCCATGCGTCGTTCCTTATGGCAGGTGGTGGCAAGCGCATGCTCGGCGCAATGCCGGGGAAAGGCAAGTGCTGGCCTGATCCAGAAAACGCGGCCTGCGGGAGACTGAGGCCACGCGATATCCCGACTCGATGCAGCTCAACCGTGTTCGGGCCGCATGTACGGAAACAACAACACGTCGCGGATCGAGCTTGATCCGGTCAGCAGCATCACCAGACGGTCGATGCCGACGCCAAGCCCGCCAGTGGGCGGCAGACCGACTTCAAGCGCACGGATGTAGTCGGCATCGAAATGCATGGCTTCGTCGTCGCCGCCCTCTTTCGCCTCGACCTGGGCACGGAAGCGCGCGGCCTGGTCTTCGGGATCATTGAGCTCGGAAAAACCGTTGGCAAGTTCCTTGCCGCCGATGAACAGTTCGAAGCGATCGGTGATGCCGGGCTCGCTGTCCGATTCGCGCGCCAGCGGCGAAACTTCAACGGGGTAATGGGTAATGAAAGTCGGCTGCACCAGCCCGGCTTCGACCGTCTTTTCGAAGATTTCCAGCAGCAGCTTGCCCCAGCCGAAGCCCGACTTCACATGCATGCCAAGGCGCTTGCAGTGGGCAGCCAGCGCGTCACGGTCGCGGCAATCGGCGACGGAGATGTCCGGGTTCAATTCGCGCACGGCGTCTTCCAGTTTCCAGCGTCGGAACGCAGGCGACAGGTCGATGTCCTGACCGTCCCAATGGAATTGCAGTTTGCCCATCGCCTCCCCCGCAACGTCGCGGATCATCCCTTCGGTCAGGTCCATGACCTCGGTATAGCTGACGTAGGCCTCATACAGCTCAAGCATGGTGAACTCAGGGTTGTGCCGGGTGGACACGCCCTCGTTGCGGAAATTGCGGTTGATCTCGTAGACGCGCTCGAAGCCGCCCACGACGAGTCTTTTGAGATACAGCTCGGGCGCGACGCGCAGGAACAGGTCCAGGTCGAGTGCGTTGTGGTGGGTGGTGAACGGACGCGCGGTGGCGCCGCCGGCGATGTAATGCATCATCGGCGTTTCCACTTCCAGGAAGCGGCGTGCGTCCAGCCAGCGACGCATGCCGGACACGATCCGCGAGCGTGCGATGAACACCTCACGCGCGTCGGGACTGACGATCAAATCGACGTAACGCTGGCGGTAACGCTGCTCGACGTCAGCCAGACCGTGCCACTTGTCCGGTAACGGACGCAGCGACTTCACCAGCAGGCGGAGGGTTTCCGCGCGTACTGACAGTTCGCCAGTCCGGGTGCGCATCAGCGTGCCTTCGGCAGCCACGATGTCGCCTACGTCCCAGCCCTTGAACGCTTCGTAGGCATCACCGAGCGCGCTGCCCTGCAGGAACAACTGGATGCGCCCGGTCATGTCCTGCACCTGGGCGAATGCAGCCTTGCCCATGACGCGCTTGGCCAGCAGGCGTCCGGCCACCGTGACCCGCTTGCCCTCTGCTTCCAGCGCCTCGCCCGTCCACTGCGCTGCGTCCGCATGGGCGTCCTGCAGGTCCTGCACGTACTCGGCGCGGCGGAAGTCGTTCGGGAAGGCGATGCCCTGCCCGCGAAGCGCGGCAAGCTTGCCGCGGCGTTCTGCGATCAGGTGGTTTTCGTCGTGGTGGACGGGTGAAGCGTCTTGAGCCTGGTTCATGGGAGTCCGTTCATCCTTCGACAGGCTCAGGACGAACGGATGAGCGTTCGCCGCAAAAATCCGTTCGTGGTGAGCCTGTCGAACCACGTACGGCGGCTATCAAGCGAAAGACGCGGCTTGCGTTACGCCGCGTCACTACGTTTCGAGCCAGCCTCCAGCCCGGACTTCAGGCTGGCTTCCACGAATTCGTCGAGGTCGCCATCCAGTACTTTCTGGGTGTCACTGCGCTCGATGCCGGTGCGCAGGTCCTTGATCCGGCTCTGGTCGAGCACGTAGTTGCGGATCTGGCTGCCCCAGCCGATGTCGGACTTGGTCGCTTCCAGCGCGTCCTTCTCGACGTTGCGCTTCTGCACTTCCAGCTCATAGAGCTTGGCCACCAGCATCTTCATCGCGGTGTCGCGGTTCTGGTGCTGGCTGCGCCCACTCTGGCAGGCCGCCACCGTATTGCTGGGAATGTGGGTGATGCGAACCGCCGACTCGGTCTTGTTGACGTGCTGGCCACCGGCGCCGGAGGAGCGATACACGTCAGTCCTGAGGTCAGCCGGATTGATGTCGATCTCGATGTCGTCGTCGACTTCCGGCGACACGAACACGCTGGTGAAACTGGTATGACGTCGGTTGTCGGAGTCGAACGGCGATTTTCGCACCAACCGGTGCACGCCGATCTCGGTCTTCAGCCAGCCGTAGGCGTATTCACCCTCGACCCGGAATGTCGCCGACTTGATGCCGGCCACGTCACCGCCGCTGACTTCCATCAACTCGGTCTTCCAGCCGCGCGCTTCCGCCCAGCGCAGGTACATGCGCAGCAGCATCTCGGCCCAGTCCTGCGCCTCGGTGCCACCGGCTCCGGCCTGGATGTCGACGAAGGCATTGGCGGTGTCCATCTTTCCGGAGAACATCCGCTGGAACTCGATCTCCTCCACGCCCTTCTCGAGCCGATCGACATCGGTGACCACGGCCAGCGCGGTTTCCTCGTCGTCTTCCATTTCGGCCAGTTCAAGCAGTTCATTACCGCCGGCCAGGCCGTCGGTAAGTTCGCGGATGCCGTTGACGGTCTTGTCCAGCATCGAACGTTCCCGCCCAAGCGCCTGCGCACGTTCGGAATCGTTCCAGACGTCGGGGTTCTCGAGTTCGCGTTCTACTTCTTCCAGACGCTCGCGCTTGGCATCGTAGTCAAAGATACCCCCGGAGCGAATCGAGGCGACCGATCAGGTCGGCGATGCGGGCTCGGATGGGATTGAGTTCGATCATGAGAGGGAAATCGCGTGCAGAATGACCCTCGATTCTAGCAGTTGGCCTGACCGCTGGCCCGTCAGCCAGCGGTCCTGGATCGCTGCCGATGCCACTCTATTCCACCTCAAATTCGCCGACCAGCACGGATTCATTCTTGCCTGACAGCCTCAGCGTGACCGTGCGGTCCTGCTGGCGCGGCGTGCCCCAACCGGTGCTGAGCGAGAGCGTAAGCGTGGTGGCGCCGGTCACGACCTGCTGGCGGTCACCGAAGAAGTGTGCCTCGACCCGGTACAGCCCCGGCTTGGCGTTGCGCAGCACGAACTCCTCGGGACCATACCCGCCGGTGAAGTCATTCGAGATCAAGCCGCCCTGATAGGTACGCTTGTTGCTGTAGTAGCACTTCTCGCCGTTCGGATCGGTCACCCATAGGTCCATGTCGCTGTTGTCGCTGTCCCATGACAACGCAACGCGCAGGTCCAGCGGCATGTTCTGCAACAGCCGACGGTCGATGAAGCCGGTGTCGAGCGGCTTCGGGCTGGTGGCGATGATCGCGTTCATCTCGTTCAGCGCAATGGCGGGAATGCCGCTGAAACGGCTGTCCCAATCGCCCAATGCCACGTCGTACAGCTGTTCGATGGCCTGCTGACGCTGCCCGCCGGCCGCCATGGCCAATCCCAGGTCGCGACCGCTCTGTGGCTCTACTTCGGCCATCTCGAGTACCTGCTGGAAGACCCGGACGGCGAGCGCCCATTGCCTGGCCTGCATCAGGCGATAGCCGAGCACGCGCAGCACATGCCGGTTGTCGAGGTCGAGTTCGGCGAGGTTCGACAGCACCCGCATCGCTTCGTCACGGCGCCCTTTCTCCAGCAGCAAGTCGGCCACGTCGAGGTAAAACGCCGTGCTGTCTGCGTGGCTGTCGCGCTCGTCGAGGTAAAGCGCGTAGATCTGGTCAGCCGGGGCAGCGCGCAGACGGCGGGCATAGGGCGAATCCGGAGCCCAGGCCTGCAAGCGAATGGTGGCGACGGCATCGCCTCCTGCTCTCGGCGCATCCAGCACGGTGCCCGGCGCAAGCAGCGCCACGCTTTCAAAGGTGCGGGCGGCGTCCTGTGATGCCCCTGCTTCGGTGGCGGGTGCCGGCGATGGTGGAGGAGCATGTGCCATGGCGGCAGGGCGAACCATGCTGTTGCCGGTCACCGCCACGCTATCCAGCGTGGTCGCATCCGATTCGGACTTTTGCCGGGCTTTCTGCGACGCCGGCGCGCCTTTCGAGAACGTCGTATTCCACCAGGCAAGCCGCTCCGCGAACGCATTGGCGACTGCATCCAGCCGCTCGCTGCGGGAAGCTTCACGTCGTTTTCCCTGCTCTGCCTGCAGGCGTTCAACGTCCATGCGAAGTTCGGCGGGTGGCGCGATGTCGTAACGCACATAGTCGGCGATATCGTCCAGTACCAGCAGCGAGGTGCCTGCGGTGACGATCGCGAATTGCTGTCCGAGCCTCGCAATGGCCGCACGATGGCGATCAGGATCGCCTGCATAGGCCGCGATCTGCCACCGGGCCCATTGTCGTGGCACGTAGGCGCCATTGTTTGCGGCAGAAACCGGCAGCGTGATTTCACGCGTGCGCCCGGACTCATCCAGGGTCACCCGGATCACGCCAGTCGGCTCGGTAAGCCGTCCCGCAATCCTGAGCAAGCCGGCATCCACATCGCGCGTTCCGACCTGCAGGTCTGTCACACCCTCGCCGCGCACCTTGACGATACGGGTTCCTTGCCAAAGCAGCGCGCGTGCTGCCGCCTCAAGACTGTTCCGACCTTGCCATGCAACCAGTCGGCCGCCGCGCGTATCCGCCAGTGCGGCCAGGCGAGTACCGTCCGATGCCGAGCCCGCCGAGTTGATGGCGTACAGGCGCTGTCCGTAGGCGAGCGCGGGGAATTGCTTGTCGCCATAGTCCTGAAGGCCATCGCTGACCAGCAGGTATTCTGCGATGCCGGGGTCCGGCGTCCAGTCAGCCAGATTGCTGGCGCCATCGTTGACAGTGGTTTCCAGCGTGTGCCGCAGCCGTGCCCAGTTGCCGTTGCGGATCTCGAACGT
>JBBQHK010000007.1:0-94319 GCA_038323895.1 Lysobacterales bacterium
TTGCCTGTTTAACGGGATAAGGGACGCTGCGTCCAAGTTTTGACCGTCTCCTTGGCAGAAAACTGGTCACCGCATCGATGCGGCCCACTTTGGCGTCAGTCGAGCCCTTCCCGAAAGACGAGTTTTTCAACGGAATAGGCCGTAAGCAGAATCTTTCTGGTCGCATCGGCCGAACCGATGGTCTCTGCGCCTTCGAATGCGCTAAGTCCTTGAGCAGACTGAATTAGCAAGAAGTTGCTAGAACTAGCAAGACCGTAATAAAGCTTGCTAAAGCCCGTCAATTAAGGGGCCGTCCGCTCCTGGCCGGTAAGCAGAGCTTCGCGAGTCGGTCTGCCCCGATTTCTCGAGAGCGCCGTCGATCTACTTCACAGATGTCGCACAGTGCTTTCCAGGCTTGCGCCTGGGTAGCAACTTGCCAAGAGGTTTCGATTCTCGCGAAAAGCGCCAGGGAACATTGCCGTTTGAATCGCCCTGTGGCATTGGCATCAAGCTTCGGGTATGGAAATGTCCTCTGATCCCCTTCCATGTGCGGCGTCGAAGGCCTCCCGCTTGTCTGCCCAATCCAGCACGCTGTCCAATGCCGGGCACAACGCCTGGCCCAACTCGGTCGGAAAAAAGGGCGGGCAAAAAGGGGTTAGGTACAATTTTCCTTCGCCCCGCGCGGCGCCTGCTTCCGAGCCGGTCCAGTGGTTGCGCACACGGAGGACCCACGCAATGAATTGGCCGCGCATGCCTGTCCAATGCGTTTGATAAGCAGACGATGACTGGAGCGGATATGAACCCTCATACCTTTGGGCCCTTGCCCAATACGCCGGTGGTTTCGTGATGATGTCCTCGAGGCTCGACCCCGCCGTCGAGTCGGGGCTGGGGAAGAACGGGCCCGTGACGGCCGACGGACGCCTGCATGTTTTGGACGTGCTGCGCGGGTTTGCCCTGTTCGGCATCCTGCAGGCGAACGTGCTGGTGTTCTCCGGACTCTTCTTTGTGGCGATGGTGGAGGACACCAATCCGTCTGCGCTGGACCGGGCCGTGCACTTCGTCATCGAGGCGCTGGTCCACGGCAAGTTCTACTCGCTGTTCTCGCTGCTGTTTGGGATCGGCTTTTATGTCTTCCTGAGCCGCGCCGAGACCAGGGGCGGCGCCACCCGTCCGCTATTCCGGCGACGGCTGTGGCTGCTCCTCGCCGTCGGGCTCCTGCATGCCACCCTGATATGGTCCGGCGACATCCTGATGCTGTATGCGCTGGTGGGCTTCGCGCTGGTCCCGTTCTACGGGCTGCAATCGAGAACGTTGCTGGCGTGGGTTCTGGGGCTGCTGGCAATCCCCGTCATCGCCTACGCGCTGATGTGGGGCATGGGGATGGCGGACCCGCTGGCTCCACCGCCTATGGACCCTGTGAATCCCAGTCCGGGCCCGGCGGACGGTTTCAACCCGATTACCTTCATGATTGCCGGCTTCCGGGGCGGCTACGTCGACGTGCTGCAGGCAAACCTGGTGGGACTGTTCGGCCGATGGGTGGACCTGCTCATCACGCTGCGCCCGGTGAAGGTGCTTGGCATGTTCGTGCTGGGGCTGTGGATCGGCCAGCAGGGCGTGGCGCGGGAACTCGACGCGCACGCAATATTGCTCCGGTGGGCGGCAACGTGGGGGCTCGGACTGGGCTTGCCCCTGAACGTGGCGGGGGCGTGGCTCGCCGTCGACGCGGCCCCATATCTTCCAGGCTCCGCGCTCGGCATGGCGGAGGTCCTGACGGGAGCCGTGGGCGTGCCGCTCCTCGCCTTGGGTTACGCGGCGGGCATCGCGTTGCTCATGCGCTCGAACAAGGCGGTGGGGGTGCTCATGAACTTCGCGCCCGTCGGTCGGATGGCGCTGACCAACTACCTGATGCAGTCGGTGATCTGCATGTTCGTGTTCTACGGCGTCGGACTCGGACTTTACGGTCAGGTTGGGATGGCCGCCGCGTCTGGAATTGCCTTGTTCGTCTTCGCGATCCAGGTGCCGCTGAGCCAGTGGTGGCTCAGTCGCAATCAGTACGGCCCGGCAGAGTGGGCGTGGCGGCGGATGACATACCGGTTGCCGGTCGCGATGAGGCGTATCTCTTAGGCGTAGCGGAATGCCCACGTCGGATGCATTGGCGACGATGAAGATGCTAACGAAGGGCACCCTCGTCAGCGTCCCCGGCGGCAGCCATGCGCCGATGAGCACGGATGACTACACACTGGGCATCGCCAACAGATTCTTCGATGATCTAGGCCGGGTCCTCGATACGTCCTGCATGGCGTCCAGGGCCGAAAACACGGGTCAGGGTCGACTTTCCCAATTGTCGGTTCGGATGTCTGCTCCTGGCCGAAAGCCGACCTTGCGGTAGCGAACTCAGCCGAGCAGCAACTGGACGATGCCCGCGGCGGCCTCGCGACCTTCGTAGGTCGCAGTGACCACAAGATCCGCACCACGCACGCCATCGCCGCCGGCGAAGACCTTGGGATTCGTGGTCTGGTAAGGAAGCGACGTGGATGCACTCGCGCGCTGCTTGCAGGTCGGCGCCGGCGTCACCGTGATTCGGCCGTTGGCTTCCAGCGTGATGCCATGCACGGCCAGCCAGTCCGGCGGATCCGGCTGGAAACCGAACGCGATGATCACCACATCCGCGTCCATGACCGATTCGCTGCCCGGCACGATCTCGGCCGACTGGCGGCCGCGTGCGTCGGGCTCGCCAAGCCGGGTCTGCGCGACCTGCACGGCCGAGACCGTGTCGTCGCCGAGCAGGGCGAGCGGCTGGCAGTTGAACAGGAACTCGACGCCTTCCTCGCGTGCATTGGCGACCTCGCGTGCGGAGCCCGGCATGTTCGCTTCGTCGCGGCGATACAGGCAAGCAACGCTGGCTGCGCCGAGGCGGACCGCGCTGCGCACGCAATCCATGCCGGTGTCGCCACCGCCAAGCACGATGACGCGCTTGCCCTTGAGGTCAGGCAAGGCGACCTGGTCTTCCCAGCCGGCGATCGGCCGGCCTTCCCCGCTGTTATCGGTAATGTCATCGCCGAGAACGATGCGCCCGTTCTGGACCAGGAATGGTAGCGCCGGCAATACATTGCGCAGCGACTGCCCTGGCAGCTTGCCGTCGGTATAGCGATAACTGCCCAGCCCGAGGAATACCGCATCGAATTCACGCAGCAGTTCGTCCAGGCCGATGTCGCGCCCGATCTCCACGCCCAGCCGGAAATCCACGCCCATGCCTGCCAGGATTTCATGGCGACGATCGATCACCGCGCGTTCCAGCTTGAAGGTCGGGATGCCGAACTGCAGCAGGCCACCGATGCGTTCGTAGCGGTCGAACACGGTTGCATGGATGCCGGCACGCTGCAGCCGGTCCGCGCAGGCCAGCCCGGCTGGTCCGGCCCCGACCACGGCAACACGCTTGCCGGTATCGGGCGCATGACTGAGATCAGGTTTCCAGCCTTCGGCCAGCGCGGTGTCAACGATGTATTTTTCGACCGCGCCAATGGTGACTGCGCCGAAGCCGTCGTTGAGCGTGCACGCGCCTTCGCACAGGCGATCCTGCGGGCACACGCGGCCGCAGATTTCCGGCAGTGGATTGGTTTCATGGCATAGCGCCGCCGCTTCATGGATGCGGCCCTCGCGGGCCAGCTCAAGCCATTGCGGAATGCGGTTGTGCAGCGGGCAGCCCCAACTGCAATACGGATTGCCGCAGTCCAGGCAACGACCGGCTTGCTGCTTCGCCTCGGCTTGGCCGAAGCGTCCGTAGAGTTCGCCCCAGTCACCTTGCTGGCGCAATTCCAGCGGAATGCGCGTAGGCATCTCGCGCGGCTGATCTCGAAAGTCGAAGAGTGGTCGCTTACTCATGCGGCGTTCTTCAAGGTTTCCACCAGCGATTCCAGGCTCGCCGCCTTCGGCTTGACCAGCCAGAACTTGCCGAGGAAATCGCGGGCGTCGTCCAGGATGCGTTGCGCGAACACGCTGCCGGTATGCGATACGTGCGCTGCCAGCAAGTCGTTGAGATGAGAGCGGTGCGCCTCGAAGCCCTCGTTGTTGATATGCAATATGTCGATCAGTTCGTGGTTGTAGCGGTCGACGAAATCGCGATCCAGATCCAGCACGTAGGCCATGCCGCCGGTGAAGCCGGCACCGAAGTTCAGGCCGGTGCGACCGAGCACCGCGACCACGCCGCCGGTCATGTATTCGCAACAATGATCGCCAACGCCTTCGACCACTGCGACCGCGCCGGAATTGCGCACCGCGAAGCGTTCGCCAGCGTGTCCGGCGGCATACAGTTCGCCACCGGTCGCGCCATACAAACAGGTGTTGCCCAGGATCGGCGTGTCGCAGGCCACGTAGCGCGCGTCTTGCGGCGGCTTGATGACGATGCGGCCACCGGCCATGCCCTTGCCGACGTAATCGTTGGCCTCGCCTTCCAGCGACAGTCGCAAACCACTGGCGAGGAACGCACCGAAACTCTGGCCTGCAGTGCCATTGAAGTTCAGGTCGATCGGTGCATCGCGCATGCCGTGGTCGCCATGCTGGCGCGCGATGCGTCCGGAAAGGCGTGCACCGATGCTGCGGTCGGTATTGCCGATGCTGTAGTCGAACCGCCCACCGCGCGATTGTGCGATGACGTCCTCAAGATCGCGTTCGAGCTGCATGGCGAGACCCTCCGGGTCGGCCACCAATGCTGGCGTGCCGCAATGACCGCCATGCACCAGTCCATCGCTGGCCAACAGCAGCGACAGGTCAATGCGCTCGCCGGTCGCTTCCAGCGCATCGATTTGATGCAACAGGTCGGTGCGGCCGACGATCTCGCCCAGCGTGCGCACGCCGAGTTGTGCGAGGTAACCACGTACTTCTTCGGCAAGCCCGCGGAAGAAATTCTCCACGCGTTCGGGCAGGCCGGTGAAATGGTTCGCGCGCAGTTGCGGATCCTGGGTGGCGATGCCGGTGGCGCAGTTGTTGAGGTGGCAAATGCGCAGGTACTTGCAGCCCAGCGCGATCATTGGCGCGGTGCCAAAGCCGAAACTCTCGGCGCCCAGCAGCGCCGCCTTGACCACGTCCAGGCCGGTCTTCAGCCCGCCGTCGGCCTGCACGATGACGCGCGTGCGCAGGTCGTTTGCCAGCAACGCCTGGCGTGCTTCGGACAGACCCAGTTCCCACGGCGTGCCGGCATAGCGGATCGACGAAAGCGGGCTGGCGCCGGTGCCGCCGTCGTGGCCGGAAATCGTGATCAGGTCGGCGCCCGCCTTGGCCACGCCCGTGGCAATGGTGCCGACGCCGGCATGGCTGACCAGCTTCACCGACACCAGTGCGTGCGGATTGACCTGCTTGAGGTCGAAGATGAGCTGGGCAAGGTCCTCGATCGAATAGATGTCGTGGTGCGGCGGCGGCGAGATCAGGCCGATGCCGGGCTTGGCATGGCGCAACCGTGCAATCAATTCGTTGACCTTGTGGCCCGGAAGCTGGCCGCCCTCGCCGGGCTTGGCGCCCTGCGCCATCTTGATCTGCAGGACCTCGGCGCTGACCAGGTACTCGGGGGTAACGCCGAACCGGCCAGAGGCGATCTGCTTGATCTTCGAGACCTTGTCGGAGCCGTAGCGTGCCGGGTCTTCGCCACCCTCGCCGGAATTGCTGCGCCCGCCCAACCGATTCATCGCGATGGCGAGTGCCTCGTGCGCCTCCGGCGACAACGCACCCAGGCTCATCGCCGCGGTGTCGAAGCGGCGCACGATTGCGCCGATGCCTTCGACCTGGTCGATATGGATCGGCGTGCAATTGCCGATAGCCAGCGCCAACAGATCGCGCAGCGCGGCTGGCGGGCGGCTGTTCACCGTATCGGCATAACGCGTCCAGTCGGCGGCATCGCCACTTTGCGTGGCGCGCATCAGGGCCTGCACCACGTCGGGATTGAACTGGTGGTACTCGCCGTCCGGCGAGTACTGCAGCAGGCCACCAAAATCCGGCAACACGTTGTTGTCCCACGCGCGCGTCGCCAGCTGTTGTGCATCGTCCTGCAGCGCGGCGAAATCGGCGCCACCGATTCGCGAAGGTGTGCCGGCGAAGCACAGCTCGACCACCTCCGGGTCCAGCCCGACGATCTCGAACAGGCGCCCGCCGCGATAACTGCCAATGGTGCTGATACCCATCTTCGAGATGATCTTGAGCAGGCCTTTCTTGATCCCGCGCCGGTAGCTGCGACCGATCTGAGCGACCTCGCCATGCTTGGTCAGCAGGATCCCGCGCACGCCAAGGTCGTGCAAGGTCTGGTAGGCGAGATAGGGATACACCGCCGTGGCGCCGAAACCGATCAGGCAGGCGAAATGGTGCGGGTCGCGCGCGGTGCCGGTCTCGACGATCAGGTTGATGTCGCAGCGCAGGCCGGTGCGCACCAGGTGTTGGTGCACGGCGCCGGTGGCCAGCAACGCATGCAGCATCAGTTGCCCGCGACGCGGGCGGCGGTCGCTGAGGATCAGCAGCAACACGCCTTCGCGCGCTGCTGCCTCGGCCTGCATGCACACTCGTTCGATCGCGCAGCGCAGGCCTTCGGTGGCATCGAAGCCGAGTTCGAGGTAGCGATGCGACCCCTGGTAAGGCGGCATTGCCAGCAGCTGGCGCAGCTTGCGTTGCGAGAGCACCGGCGAGTTGAGGTGCACGTGGTGCACGGTCTCTGCGGCATCGACAAACACATTGCCCTCGCGTCCCAGCTGGGTCGCCAGCGACATCACGCAGTCCTCGCGCAATGGATCGATCGGCGGATTGGTGACCTGCGCAAACGCTTGCCGGAAGCGGTCGTAGAGCGGGCGCACGTGTTGCGACAGCGTCGCCATTGGCACGTCGTCGCCCATCGCGCCAATGGCCTCCTGTTCGGCTTCGGCCAGCGGGCGCAGGACTTTTTCGCGTTCCTCGCGGGTGAGCTGGAAGAGTTTCTGGAACCCGGCCAGGGTGCCGGCATCGAACGGTTCGTCGGCAAGACCCGGATCGATCAATTCGCTGTGCAGATAAGTCATGCCCTGCCGCAGCCAGCGCTTGTACGGCGCGCGCGCACGGTTGATCGCATCGATCGCATCACTGTCCAGCAAGGTGCCGTCGCGCAGGTCGGCGGCGATCATCTGCCCCGGACCGAGCTTGCCGCGGGCCACGATGTCGGCTACCGGCACATCCCATACGCCGGCTTCCGAGGCGATCATGAAATGGCGATCGTGGGCCAGTTGCCAGCGCGCCGGGCGCAGGCCATTGCGGTCCAGCGTGCAGGCGGCGTAGCGGCCATCGAACAACACGATCCCGGCGGGCCCGTCCCAGGGCTCACTGTTGAGCGCGTAGTACTCGTAGAACGCGGCGAGGTCGGCGTCCTTGTATTCCAGCGACTGGGTCGCCGGCGGGATCAGGATGCGCATCGCCTTCAGCGCGTCCATGCCGCCGGTTTCCAGCAATTCGAGCATGGCATCAAGACTCTGCGAATCCGAGCCGCCGCATTCGATCACCGGATCGAATTCGCGGGGGTCCAGTCGCTCGCTGCGCCACGTATGCGCACGCGCCTGCGCCCAGCCGCGGTTGCCGGCAATCGTGTTGATCTCGCCGTTGTGGGCGAGCATGCGAAATGGTTGCGCCAGCGACCAGCGCGAACTGGTGTTGGTCGAGAAGCGCTGGTGGAACACCACCACGCTGCTTTCCAGCTCGACCCGCTGCAGGTCCGGATACAACTGCGACAGGCGCTCCGGCAGCACCATGCCTTTGTAGCCGATGATGTCAGGCGACAGGCTGACCACGTAGAAATCGGCGTCCGCATTACGCAGCTCCTGGCTGGCGCGGCGACGTGCGAGGTACAAGGCCAGCCGGAACGCATCCGGCGTTGGACACGCGCTTTCGATATCGAGCAAAGGCGTCACGAACACCTGTTCGATGCGCGGCATGGTCTTGCGTGCGGAGGCGCCGCAGGCTTCGATGCCAAGTGGCGGTGTGCGCCACCCGGCGATGGCCAGCTGCACGTCAGCCAATGCAGCGCGGAGCGTTTCGCGTGCCTGTGCGGCCTGTGCCTCGTCATGCGGCAGGAACACCAGCCCGGCAGCGAATTGGCTACCGAGTGCGATTCCTGCTTCGTGCGCCAGCGTGCGCAGGAACCGATCCGGCTGCTTCAGCAGCAGCCCGCAGCCATCGCCGCTCAGGCCGTCGGCGGCCACGCCGCCGCGGTGGGTCATGCGTGCCAGTGCCACCAGCGCGGCGTCGACAAGCGCGCGGCTGGGCGCATCGTCCAGCTGCGCAATCAGACCAAAGCCGCAGGCGTCCCGCTCATCGCGGGGGTCGTACAGGCCAGCGGAGGATGCTGCCGTCATCGCGCTCCCAAGGTTTGCGCTGCAGTGCAGCATTTCCCGAGCTTAGACGAACGAAGCGTTCCGTGCGCAATCGTTGCGGACGAAACCGTTTGGTTGCCGATAACGCCCACAAACGGGCAGCACATGCCCTGTCGGTTGCAATGCGTGGCAGGCACCGCTTCAATGCAGCGATGAACAAATCCCTGGCCATTGCCCTGCTGTCGTGCGCCGGACTGCTGGGTGCCTGCGCGCATGCGCCATCGACCCACAACCCGATGGCGACCTGGGTGCCGTCGCCGAATTTCGACGAACGCCGCCCGATCATCATCGTCCTGCATGCCACCGAGCAGACGTCTGTCAAGCAAAGTCTGGACACACTGCGCACTGCCAATCGCGCCGGCAAGGTCAGCGCGCACTATCTGATTGGCGATGACGGGCACATCTACCAGCTGGTCGACGACGACAAGCGTGCCTGGCACGCCGGTGGGGGATCCTGGGGCGCTATCACCGACCTCAATTCAACGTCGATCGGCATCGAGATCGACAACGCGCGTGGCGAAGCCTATACCGACGCACAAATCGCTTCGATCATCCGGCTGCTGGAGGATCTGTGTACGCGCCTGAAGATCCCGCGCACGCAGGTGATCGGCCACTCGGACCTGGCGCCCACGCGCAAGGTCGATCCTGGCGCACGCTTTCCCTGGAAGACGCTGGCCGATGCTGGTTTCGGCCGCTGGCCACGTGGTGAACTGGTCGATCCACCCGCCAGCTTCGATCCCTGGCTGGCGATGGCAGCGGTCGGCTATTCGCTGACGGATCGCGCGGCTGCGGTGCGCGCCTTCCATCGCCACTTTCGAGCACAGGATGATGGCGATGATCCGCAGGCGACCCTCGATGCAGAGGACCTGCGCATCCTGCATGCATTGAATGCGTCGGTGGTCGCGCTTACGCAGTGATCGTGACTCCGATCAGCGCGGTGCGATCAACGCGGCGTGCCAGCGAGCAGTGGATACGGATTGATCGCTTCGCCCTTCCACCACAGCTTCTCGGGGCCAAGCTTGAAAATCGCGAAATGCAGGTGCGGCCCCTCCGGGCTGGCGTTGCCGGTCGAGCCGACATAACCGATCAACTGCCCGCGCTTGATTGGCTGGTGTTCCGCCATGCCGTCGGCATAGCGTTGAAGGTGGGCGTAGTAGAAGGCCAGCGTGCCATCGCTGTTGAAATGGTAGAGGGTCAGGCCGCCAAGCTTGCTGTCGAACAGTTTCTCAACATGCCCATCGGCGACCGCCAGGACCGGCGTCCCCGCCGGCGCCATGATGTCGATGGCATCATGCAAGCGTCCAGCGCTGCGCGAATCGGTAAAGGTATCGCTGAGTTGTGCAGCCGCGATGCCCTGCACGGGCACCAGCAAGGCGGAGCCTGCCGCCGTGCTTGCTTGGCCGAATTGCGCATCACCACGCCCGGTTGCCGCAGGCGTCGGCAAGGCCGGTTCAGGCGAGGCAGCTGCTGGCTGCCCCACCGCGTCGCGTGCGGCTGGGGATACCGGCGCGTGTTGAGGCTTCACGCCCACCGCGGGTGTTCGAGTCATCAGGAAATAGGTGGCATTGGCACCCACCAGCGCCCCCAGCAGAAACAGCAAGACCCCGCGCAGCGCGGACGGCGGTCTGTCACTGCGACCCATGCTGCCTCCGTGTACGCTGGGTGCTGGGCATGCCGGCATTACTCCTGAAAAGTGACCGGTGTGCCCGCGCTGACCGAACTGGCTACGGTCTGGGCGGCAAAGTTGGTCAAACGCACGCATCCGCTGGATTGGGTCCGGCTGATGTGGCCGGGTTCAGGGGTTCCATGGATGCCGTAGTGTTCCTTGTCCAGCCCCATCCACACAATGCCGACCGGGCCGTTGGGACCCGGCGGCAGGCGTGCAGGCTTGGCATCCTTGGGCTGGTTCACCAGGATCGACGGGTCGTAGCGGTAGTCAGGATCCTGTACCACCGACACCAGCTTCCATTCGCCGATCGGCAGCGGGAACTGGGTCGATCCGGTGGAAGCCGGGAATTGGGCATAGATCTTCCCGTCGGCATCCAGCAGGCGCAGGGCACCATCTGACTTGTCGACCACGATGCGCGATGCCTTCGGCAAGGTTTGCGCCGGACGCACGTACGGCACTTTGAGCACGTCGCCAGGTTTGGCCGAGGCGTTTTGCGGATTGAGACGCTTCATCAACTCGGGTTTCGAATTGAATTTTTCGCCAAGCATTTCCACCAGATTCTGATAGACGATGCGTTTCATCTTCGCTTTGTCTTCGACCTTCTCCGGGGTTGCTGCATAGGGTCCGTCGATGTCAGCCTGGGTCAGGGTGTAGTTCACAAGGATCGGTGCGTTGTCGTTGTTGAGCGCCTCCCACGTCGCATCATCCAGCTTGCCGGTCTCCGCGATGCCGCGCGCCTGCTGGAACGCACGCACTGCCTTGCGCACGTTCATGCCTTCCTTGCCATCGATCTCCCCGCCCGAATAGTTGGCCCGTACCAGCAGGACCTGGGAGCGCAGCACGCCGTCGGCGCCGGTCCGGGTCAACGGATCATTGGCAGCCTGGTCTGCCACGGCATCCGGCGGCGCAGCGTCGACGGGCTGCAACTCCGTCCCGTCGGGTCCGATGCCACGGGCAGTGACCGGATGCGGTCCCAGGATGGGATCAACGGCTGCGGCATTCGCCTGTGCGACGGCAGCCTGATCCTGCACGGCTGGGTCTGCCGCGGCATCGGCACCCATGGGGACCGGCTCGCTCGCGGTTGTCGCGGCAGCGGTAACGGCCGGCGTGGATCGATCACTGCATGCGGCAACGCAGATGGCGGTCATCAGCGCGATGCAAAGCGGGCGGGCACGGAGCATATGTGGAAACCTTTCAAGAGGGGGAAGAGCGTGGCAGCCAGGAGTTTGTGGTGGCGTGAAACCGGACGCGTGCACGATTTGCACTAAATTAGTGCAATGCATCCCGATGCCACGCACGATCCGCTCCACGACTCGCTCGCAACGCCGGTGTTCCAGCTGGATGCAAGCGGGATGGTCCGCACTGCCAACAGCGCGGCCGGTCATTGGCTCGGGGTGGGGCGTCGGCGCCTGATCGGCCTGCCGGCATCGGCGCTGGAGCGCGGCAGCCAGCGACTGGCATCGGCGCTGGGGCAGGGTGATGACGAAGCCCATCGCCTGCGCAGGATGCCGATGGCCTTCCCCGGCCATGACGAGCTGCTATTCGCCGACCTGTTGCTGAGCCCGGCGGTGGATACCGAAGACGGAGGTTACTGGCTGGAGGTACATCCGGTCGATGAATTCCCTGGAGATGATCCGGCGCGACTGTTGCCCTCGGCACTTTCGGCCTCGCTCAGGGGGCTGGCGCATGAACTGCGCAATCCATTGGCCGGGATCAAGGGTGCGGCGCAGTTGCTGGCGCGGCGCAGCCGGGGCGATGCACTGGAACTGACCGAACTGATCGAAAGCGAGGTCGAGCGGCTGGCCGCATTGGTTGATCGGCTGCTTTCGCCGGCGCCGCCGCGTGCATTCGAGTCGCTCAACATCCACGCCGTACTCGAGCGCGTGCTGCGGCTTGCCGAAAGCGATGCCGGCTGGGCCACACGCCTGCAGCGGGACTACGATCCCTCATTACCGGAATTCCCCGGTGACGCCGACCGCCTCAGCCAGGCGCTGTGGAACCTGGTGCGCAACGCGATCGAATCCGGCGCCACCAATGTGCAGCTGCGCACGCGCGCCGAGCACCACATCCTGATCGGCGATGCGCCGCATCGGCTGGCGTTGCGCATCGAGATCGCCGATGACGGTCGCGGCGTGCCTGATGACCTGGCCGAGCGCATCTTCCTGCCGCTGGTTTCGGGTCGTGCCGAGGGTAGCGGCCTTGGACTTGCACTGGCGCAGCAGATCACGCGCGAACACGGCGGCTCGCTCAGTTATCGCTCACGCCCGGGGCATACGGTGTTCAGCCTGCTGCTGCCGTTGCCACTGCCGGTCGACGCCGAAGCCGATGCTGACATCACCTCTGCGGGGGATTGCAACAATGGCTGACGCCACCCGGATCTGGGTGATCGACGATGACCGCAGCGTGCGCTTCGTGTTGGCGCAGGCGTTGCGTGACGCCGGCTACGCGGTGCTCGCCTTCGATGCCGCAGCCAAGGCTCTGCAGGCATTGGCAGATGAACCCCATCCCGACCTGGTGTTCACCGACGTGCGCATGCCTGGCATGGATGGGCTGAGTTTCCTGGATGCGCTCAAAACACGGCATCCACAGCTGCCGGTGGTGGTGATGTCGGCCTATACCGATGTGGCCAGCACTGCCGGTGCGTTCCGTGGCGGCGCGCATGAATTCCTGTCGAAACCTTTCGATCTGGATGAGGCGGTGGCACTCGCGCAGCGCGCGTTGCCAGAGCGCGAGGCGAAGAAAGCGATTTCGCTGGCGCAGTCGCCGGAGGTTGGCGATGCACAGCTCATCGGGCAAGCACCCGCGATGCGCGCGCTGTTCCGCGCGATTGGCCGGCTGGCGCAGGCGCCGTTGTCGGTGCTGATCACCGGCGAGACCGGCACCGGCAAGGAACTGGTGGCACGCGCGCTGCACCGGGAATCGCCACGCGCAGCGCGTCCGTTCGTGGCGCTCAACACCGCGGCGATCCCGTCGGAGTTGTTGGAGTCGGAACTGTTCGGCCACGAGGCCGGCGCGTTTACTGGCGCAAGCAAACGCCACATCGGTCGCTTCGAACAGGCCAATGGCGGCACGCTGTTCCTGGACGAGATCGGCGACATGCCGTTGGCGTTGCAGACCCGCCTTCTGAGGGTCCTGGCAGAAGATGAATTCTTCCGGGTCGGCGGCCGCGAGCTGATCCGTGTCGACGTGCGGGTGATTGCCGCGACCCACCAGCCGCTGCAGGCGCTGGTCCAGCAGGGGCGATTCCGCGCCGACCTGCTGCATCGTCTGGACGTGGTTCGCCTGCCGTTGCCGCCCCTGCGCGAGCGCCGCGAGGACATCCCGCAACTGGCTGCCAGTTTCCTGGCCAACGCGGCGTCGCGATTGCAGGTGCCCACGAAGACCATGGGCAAGGCCGCGCTGGAACGCCTGCGTGCCCACGACTGGCCGGGCAATGTGCGCGAGCTGGAAAACATCTGTTGGCGACTGGCCGCGCTGGCGCCTGGCGACACCATTGGACTCGCCGATCTTGCCGAGGCCTTGCAGACTCCGCAAAAAGCCGATGCCGATGCCGCGACCTGGCAGCGCGAACTGGACGTGTGGGCACGCGCACGGCTAGCCGCCGGTGGGCAGGACCTTCATGCCGACGCCAAGAGAGACTTCGAACAAGTGCTGCTGCAGGCGGCGCTGGATCATTGCGATGGCCACCGCGGCGACGCAGCGCTGCGGCTTGGCCTGGGCCGCAATACGTTGACCCGCAAGCTGGGGACTTCGCGCAAGCGCGGCTGATGCGCGGGTTTTCATCTTGACTGCACCGCGCGTCTCGCAGACTTGCTTCAACGACAACGAAGGAGTCTTGCCATGCAGACCAACGCGCATCGCCAACGTTTCATCCTGACCGCCGCGCTGGCATTCGCGCTGGGCGGTTGCGCCAGCACGTCGCCGTCGGCGACCTCGGCGACGACATCGCCGGCTAAGCCGATGACCGGCCCGAGCACCGCGCAACAAGCCATGGTGAACCTCGCCAGTGCGTCCGGCAGCCTGGTCAGCGGCACGTTGACCTTGGCGCCAATGGGTGATGGCGTGCATGTCCGCGGCGAGGTCGGTGGCTTCAGGCCCGGCAGCAGCCACGGCTTCCACATCCACGAGAAAGGCGACTGCAGCGCGGCCGATGCGTCCAGCGCCGGTGGCCATTTCAACCCCACCGCACAACCGCATGGACGCGCGATGCAGGGTGCCCACCATGCCGGTGACAGCGACAACATCACCGCCGATGCCAAGGGCCTGGCAAAGATCGACAAGCACATCATGGGCGTCAGTGTGGGCGGCAGTGCGGGCAATGACATAGCGGGACTTGCGTTCGTGGTGCATGCCGCGCCGGACGACTACACCAGCCAGCCAGCCGGCAATGCCGGTGCGCGGGTGGCGTGCGGGGTGATCAAGGTGGTCCGCTAGCGCACGCTGTATCGCTTCAAGCCAGGCCGCCGTTGTCGTTGCCTTCCGCACAATGCACGAACTGCACAGGCACGCCGTGCGCGTCCAGCACGGCGGCAAACTGGCGCTGGCGGGAAACTTCACTCTGACCCCTTTGCGCAGGCCCCTTTGCGCAGGTCGTGGAGGAGATGCGCGCCGCCAGCACGTTGCGGCGATGACCGATAGGTGACACCTGTCATGCGCTTGTGATGATGCCCGCTACTGGTTGGCTGGATGGGATTGCGGAGACTGTGCGTGTGGCCCAGACAACCGCGAGCGGTCACGCCTCCCATCGCCAACAGGATCACCCACCATGCTTCGTACCCTCAGTGCCACCATTGTTCTCTCGCTGGCCGCGCAAGCCGCCAACGCCGCCGATCTGCGCGTGAAGGTCGAAGGCATCACCCAGGCCACCGGCACACTCAGTGCGATGCTGGTCGATTCAAAAGAGGCATGGGATGGAAAATCTGCACCTGTCAGCGGTCGCCGGGCCGAAATCGCCGCGACCGGATCAATCGAATTGGTGTTCGATGGCCTGGCGCCGGGCGACTACGCCATTCGGGTGATGCACGATGACAACGGCAATGGCCAATTGGACCGGAACCTTGTCGGCATGCCGACCGAGGGATACGGTTTCTCGAACAATCCGCGCGTGATGCGCGCCGCAACCTTTGAAGAAGCACGCTTTACCGTGCCTGAGGCGGGCACCTCGATCCAGATCGTGTTGCGCTGAGGATCCGTCATGGATCGTCGCCATTTCCTGCGTGCACTGCTCGGTACTGCGGCGCTTGGCCTGGTGCGTCCCGGGCTGGGCCGTGCGCTGTCGAGTCCCGCTGACCGTTTTGCACAAGGACTGGCGGATCACCCCTGGCTGGCAGGTTGGCAGGATGCGCCGCGGTTCGATCATGGCGCGCGCACCCTTGAGGTCATCGGCAAGGTTCCCGACGGCCTGAACGGAACCTTGTACCGAAACGGTCCCGGTCGCTTCAGCCGCGCGGGGCAGCGCTATGAGCACTGGTTTGATGGCGACGGCCTGCTGCATGCCTGGCGGCTGGACGACAGCGGCATTGGCCACCGTGCGAGCTTCGTCGGCACCCGAAAATTCGAGCGGGAGGAAGCCGCCGGTCGCTTCCTGTTACCTGCGATCGGGTCCCATATCGAGGGCGCCTTGCCGATTCGCAACAGTGACGATCTCAATACCGCCAATACGGCGGTGTTCTCGCATGCAGGTCGCCTTTACGCCTTGTGGGAGGGCGGGTCGGCCTACGAAATAGATCCGGTCTCGCTGCAAGCGCTCGGCCCCAAGGCCTGGCGAGACGACCTGCGTTCCATGCCGTTCTCCGCGCATCCCCTGCGAGAGGCCGACGGCAGTTCACGCAATTTCGGATTGCTGGGAGCCACGCTGGTCCTGTGGCATTTGGGCCCCGCTGGAGATGTACGCGACGTACGCACGTTAGAGATGCCATTCCCGGGGTACATGCATGCGTTCTCGATGACCGAGCGCTATCTGGTATTCGTGTTGCTGCCCTATGTTGCACGGCGTGGTGAGTCGGGACAGCCCTATTTCAAGACGCTGCATTGGGAGCCGGAGCGCGGTTGCCGGGCCTTGGTGATTGACAAGGCAGACCTGAACCGCCAGCGCTGGTATGCCCTGCCAGCCGGCGCGGCATATCACTACGGACCGGCCCGGCAATCGGGGCGAGACATTGCACTGCAGGCCTGCTGGAATCGAGATGGCGCGCAGGCGCTTTCGCCCTTCAAGTCGGAGATGCAGGGCAAACCGAAGCGGATTGATCTTGGTGCAAGCCTGCAGCTGATTCGCCTTGGCCTGGACAGCGGCCGCGCCGACTTGGAGACACGGGTGGCTGCCGGCATGGATTTCCCTGCCTGGGATGAGCGGGCTGAAGATGGCCGCATGTTTGCACTCACTGGCGGCGACACCAGCGAGAGCGGCTACTTCGATGCGGTGGCCAGCATCGTTCCTGATCGCGGCATCGTCGACCGCTATAACTATGGTGATGGCTGCTTGGTCGAAGAGCATCGCTTCGTGCCGTCCATGGATGACCGCGTGCCAGGTCATGGCTGGTTGCTGGGTACCGTGCTGGATTACCGACGGGGACGCACGGGCCTGTCGATCCTGCAGGCCGACAACCTGGCGGCAGGACCGGTCGCGCAGGCTTGGCTTCCGTACACCGTCCCGCTTGGTTTCCATGGCTGGTTTGAGCCTGCCAATCGCCCCGCGTGAGCGTTTATTGCACGCACCCGATCTTGCCGGTGACGCGCGGCGCTCGAATGCGGTAGATGTCCAGCTTGCCGGCATGCAGTGATTGCGCACGTTCGCTGAGCAGCATTACCGTCGGCTTGCCGAACCCATCGATGCCGAACTCGGACTGGGTTTGCGCGACCTGCGGCAGCAATACCAGCAAAGCGGTCATGATGGCTCGAAGCAACATGCGAGGTGGCTCCTTGAAAAGTCTCGGCGTTTGACTCAACGCAGGCACTCGCTGTCGTTGCCGTCCGCGCAATGCACGAACTGCACCGGAACGTCGTGTGCTTCAAGTACGGCAGCGAACTGGCGCTGGCGGGCCTGGAACATGCCGAAGCCGCGTTGCAGTTTCGCGCCGTCCTGTTCGCTTGCCGCGTAGCGCGTACGCCAGGCACAAGGATCGAATAGCGCGATCCGCACTTCGCCATCGGCATAACGCGCGAGCGGTTCCTGGCCGGCATCCAGCCAGGCTTCGGCAGCCGATTCCAGCAGCGCCGGCCCCAGCAAGGCATGTTCAAGCAGCGTCCACAGCGGTTCAAGTCCCACATTGGAGTACTGCATCGCGATCATGGCCACAAGGTCGTGCAGGCTGAGATAACGCACGTGTTCGATGCGCGCGCCCAAGCCATCCTGCAACGCAAGCGCGGTACCGGCGGCGGCCATGCCGCGATCCAGCAGCACGTCTTCCAGTTGCGCACCCACGGTCGTTGCAGCTTCGCCTTGCAAGACAAAGGGCAGCACCCGCAGCCCGCCACCGGCCAGGGCGACATCGCTTTGCAGTGGCAGTGGCACTTCGCCAGATGCGTCCGCACCGAACCCGACAATGCGCGTGCGCCCTTCCTGTCCCGGGTCAGACCGTCCCGGCGCGTGGTGCAGCAATTCGGTGACCCGGCGATGCAGCGGCCAGCCGGGGCGCAGTGCCTCGGCTGGATCGAAATGGGCGGCGAACAGGGCCAGGTCGCAGCCGCCTGCCGCCGGTACAAGCTGGGCCAGGTCGCGGCCCAGCTGTGTGGCCAGATCACCCGCGGCATCGGCCCGCAACGCGGCATGCTTCGGTGGATCGCCGTCGCGGAGCTCGAGCGCGATCACGCCACGGAAGTCAGCTTGCTGAAGTGGGTTCATGCAGGTATCGAGTTATCGCTCAGCGCACCGGCGCTACACTCAACCATTATGCCCGCGTAGCGGGTAAAGCCCGAGGTGTCCGATGTTGCATGGTCGTCCTGTCGCCATCCTAGGCGGTGTCCGCATCCCCTTCTGCCGGCAGAACACGGCCTATGCCGATGTCGGCAACCTCGGCATGTCGGTGCGCACGCTGGGCGCGCTGGTCGAGAAGTTCGGCCTGCACGGGCAGCAGCTGGGCGAAGTGGCGATGGGCGCCGTGATCAAGCATTCCTCGGACTGGAACCTGGGTCGCGAGGCCGCACTATCGTCCGGCCTGTCACCGCTGACCCCGGGCATCTCGATGCAACGCGCCTGCGGCACCTCGCTGGACACGATCGTTCACATCGCCGGCAAGATCGCCACCGGACAGATCGAGGTCGGTATCGGCGGCGGTTCCGACTCCACGTCCGACGTGCCGATCGTGTACGGAAAGTCGCTGCGCCGGCGCCTGCTCAAGGCCGCAGCGGCGAAGACCTTTGGCCAGAAGCTCACGGCATTCAAGGGCTTTTCGTTTCGCGAACTGAAGCCTGATTTCCCCGGCGTGGCCGAACCGCGCACCGGCAAGTCAATGGGCCAGCACTGCGAGGACATGGCGCGGCACTGGAACATCGCACGCGATTCCCAGGATGAACTGGCGGTTGCTTCGCATCACAAGCTCGCCGCCGCCTATGAGCGCGGTTTCTTCGATGACCTGGTGGTCAGTTTCCGTGGCGTCGCGCGCGACAACGTCCTGCGGCCCGACTCCAGCCTCGCGAAACTGGCGACGTTGAAGCCGGCGTTCGACAAGACCTCCGGCAAGGGCACGCTGACCGCCGGAAATTCCACGCCGCTGACCGACGGCGCATCGGCCTGCCTGCTGTCCACTGACGAATGGGCGGCTGAGCATGGCCATGAAGTGCTCTGCCACCTGCGCGACGCGCAAGTCTCGGCGGTCGACTTCGTGCATGGCGAAGGTCTGCTGATGGCGCCGACCGTGGCCGTCGCCGGGATGCTCAAGCGAAACAATCTTTCGCTGCAGGATTTCGATTTCTACGAGATCCACGAAGCCTTCGCCGCCCAGGTGTTGTGCACCCTGCGCGCGTGGGAGAGTGAAGACTACTGCAAGAACCGCCTGGGCCTGGACGCACCGCTGGGCCGCATCGATCCCGCGAAGATCAACCCGAACGGCTCATCGCTTGCGACCGGTCATCCGTTTGCGGCCACTGGCGCGCGCATCGTCGCCACGGCGGCGAAGGAACTGCAACAGCGCGGCGGCGGCCGCTGCCTGGTCAGCATCTGCACCGCCGGCGGCATGGGCGTGGTGGCGATCCTGGAGCGCTGAGGCGAACGGACAACGCGCTGATTCCGTTCGTGGTGAGCTTGTAGAAGCATCATCGGAATCAGTGCCTGGTGACTTGTTCAGAGGTTGCCTGACGCTACCTCCGTTGATCAATGGCCCGCGAGAATACTGCGCGCCACGGCTTCGGCGACCTTGATCCCGTCCACGCCGGCCGACAGGATGCCGCCGGCGTAACCCGCGCCCTCGCCGGCCGGGAACAGTCCGCGCGTATTGCGGCTATGACCGTCTTTACCGCGGGTGATGCGCAGTGGCGAAGAGGTGCGCGTCTCCACCCCGGTAAGCAGTGCGTCGTGCATGCCGAAGCCGCGGATTTGCCGATCGAAGGCGGGCAGTGCCTCGCGGATTGCATCGATGGCGTAGCGCGGGAGCGCGGCATCCAGCGTTCCGAGTGTTACCCCTGGCGTGTACGACGGTTGCACCACGCCCAATTGCGTCGAGGCGCGGTTACCGATGAAATCGCCGACCAGTTGCGCCGGTGCAGAGTAATCGTGGCCGCCGAGTTCAAACGCCATCGATTCCCAATGCCGCTGCAATGCAATGCCGGCGAGTGGACCTTCGCCGTAAGGCGCGAAATCCTCCGGGGTGATCCCGACCACGATGCCGGCATTGGCATTGCGCTCGTTGCGTGAGTACTGGCTCATGCCGTTGGTGACCACGTGGCCCGGCTCGCTGGCCGCAGCGACCACGGTACCGCCCGGGCACATGCAAAAGCTGTACACCGAACGCCCGTTACGGGCGTGGTGCACCAGCTTGTAGTCGGCCGCGCCCAGCAATGGGTGGCCGGCCTGCGCACCGAAGCGTGCCTGGTCGATCAGCGATTGCGGATGCTCGATGCGGAAACCGATCGAAAAAGGTTTTGCTTCGACGAACACGCCACGCGCGTGCAGCATCGCGAAGGTGTCGCGCGCGCTGTGACCGAGCGCCAGCACCATGTGGTCGGCGCGCAACTCATCGCCGCTGGACAGCGTCACCCCGCGCAGGTGGCGCGTGCCGGCCGCATCGGTCTCGACCAGCACGTCATCGACACGACTGCCGAAACGGATTTCGCCGCCCAGCGATTCGATCGTCGCGCGCATGCGCTCGACCATCGACACCAGCCGGAAGGTGCCGATGTGTGGCTTGTTGACGTAGAGGATTTCCTCCGGCGCCCCGGCGGCGACGAATTCACTCAGGACCTTGCGCCCATGGTGCAGCTTGTCGCTGATCTGGCTATAGAGTTTTCCATCGGAGAACGTGCCGGCGCCGCCTTCGCCGAACTGCACGTTGGATTCCGGGTCCAGCACCCTGCGGCGCCACAATCCGAAGGTGTCCACCGTGCGTTCGCGCACCGCCTTGCCACGCTCCAGGATGATCGGGCGGAACCCCATCTGCGCCAGCACCAGCCCGGCGAACAGGCCGCACGGGCCCATGCCGACCACCAACGGTCGCAGTGGCAAGTGCTCAGGTGCTTTGGCAACGAACTTGTACGTCGTGTCCGGTGTCTCGCCGACCTTGCCACCCATCGCGGCGGGATCGAGCTGCAACCGCTGCAGGATTTCCGGTTCGCGGGGGGTCTGCACGTCCAGCGAATAGATCAGCACGATGGCCGTGCGCTTGCGCGCGTCGTAGCTGCGCTTTGCAACGGTATAGCCGATCAGTTCTTCGGCACGGATGCCAAGCCGCGCGATGATTGCCGCGGCCAGCGCAGCCTTGTCATGGCCCAGTGGCAGCTTGATGTCGGTAATGCGAAGCATGGGCGGGTGTCCAGGCGAGCCTTACTTCAAGGTCCGTTCGAACAGTTCATTGATCCGGCGGTACTCGTCATACCAGCTGTCGGCATGGGTGAAGCTGTGGCGCTCAAGCGGATACGACGCGAGTTCCCATTTGTCCTTGCGCAACTCGATCAGGCGCTGGGCCAGCATCACCGAATCCTTGAAGAACACGTTGTCGTCGATCATCCCGTGCGCGATGAGCAGGTTGTCCTGCAGGCCGCCTGCATATTCCAGTGGCGACGAACGCCTGTAGGCGTCCGGGTCGAGTTCGGGCGTGTTGAGGATGTTGGACGTGTATTCGTGGTTGTACTGCGACCAGTCGGTGACCGGACGCAGCGCGGCGCCGGCCTTGAACACGCCGGGCTGCTTGAACAGCGCGACGAAGGCCATGAAGCCGCCGTAGCTGCCGCCGTAGATGCCGGCGCGGTCGCGGTCGCCCTGCTGGTTGTCGACCAGCCAGTCCAGGCCGTCCAGGTAGTCCTCAAGCTCGGGCTTGCCCATCCAGCGGTAGATCGCAGTGCGCCAGTCGCGACCGTAGCCTTCGCTGGCGCGGTAATCCAGGTCGAGCACGATGTAGCCCTGCTGGACCAGCAGGTTGTGGAACATCTGCTCGCGGAAATAATTGGGATAGCGCGCGCTGACGTTCTGCAGGTAGCCGGCGCCGTGCACGAACATTACGATAGGGTACTTGCGACCAGCTTCCATCGTGACCGGCTTGTACAACTTGCCCCAGATCGTGCCGGCGCCATGCTTGCTCGGTACCTGCACGATCTGCGGATGGATCCATGTGCGCGCCTTGAAGGCAGCGGTGCGGGTATCGGTGAGTTCGCGTCCCGAACCTCCGGTCGCCTCGACCACCGCCAGTTGCGGCGGCACGTAAGCCGACGAATGCCGAACCAGCAGCTTCGGTCCGCTCGGCGACAGGCTGAAACTCTCCACGCCGTCCAGCGCGGTGACTTCGCGCACATCGCCGCCACTTGCCGGCACGCGACAGACTTCATAGTCGCCGGGTTGCGCGCGGTTGCACAGGAAATAGAACGCACTTGCATCGCGCGCCAGTTGTACTTCCGAGGCTTCCCAACGACCTTGGGTGAGCTGCGTGCGCGTGCTGCCGTTGAGTGTGTACAGATGCGAGTAACCGCTTTCCTCGGACAGGTACCAGAGCGTGCTGCCGTCAGCAAGCCAGCCGAAGTCGTTGAAGCCCCAATTGATCCATGCAGGGTCGTGCAGGCGATGGCGCGATTGCAGCGTTGCCTTGGTCAAGTCGACGCTGACAATCCAGCGGTCCTTGTTGTCGACCGCGCGCAGCATCACGGCGACGTTGTGGCTGTCGTTGCTCCAGTGCAGGCTTGCCACCTGCAGCGTGCGACTACCCTTCAGCGGCTCCTTGCCGGCAGCCTTGCGCAGCGTGGCCAATGGGTCATCCCTGATGCCGGGCAATGGGTCAAACGCGAGTTCCCGGATCTTCCCGGTGGAAGGCTCTGCAAGCCAGAGCTTGTGAGGCAGTGGATCGCCGCGACCGACGCGGGTGCGCACCTCCTCGTATTCCTCGTAACCGGATTCGGTCACATATTTTGGCAACTTGCCTGCAGTGCCGGTGTCTGCTTTCTTTTCCGTGGTCGCCACCAGCAACCAGCGGCCATCTGGCGACAGCGCGCTGTCGACGATGTCGACATCCTTGCCCAGGTAGGTCGGCGCCGGCGCGCGGGTATGGTCGACGGCGCGCCATGCCTCATCCTGTTCGCGCGCGGCCTCGCGGCGGGCGCGGTCATCGCGCAGGGTGTCGATCAGGCGCAGCTGGCGGTCGCGCAGGTCGTCGGCCTTGGGCGCTTTGCCTGGCGCGTCCTCGGCCTTCAACAGCGCGGCCTGGCCCACGCTGCGTCCATCCCAGCGATACCACGCATCGCCGACTTTCCACACCAAGGCACCATCGCGGCTCCATTGCGGCCGTGATTCGAGATCGTTGGTGCGGGTGAGCTGGGTAAGCGCGCCGCTGCGCAGATCGCGCACGAACACATCGCCATTGCGCACGAAGGCGCTTCGCGTTGCTGCTGCATCGAAAACCGCATCGGCGCTGTCCAGCCCGGCCAGTGCCGCGCCATCCACGCGCGTCGCCGCGGTGCCGTCGACACCAACTTGCCAGGTGTCGCGGATGCTGGCGCCTTCGCGCTTGAGCAGGTATTGCGCCGCCTGGCCATCCCAGCGCCACCAGGCTTCCTCGACCGGCGGCCCGATCCAGTCCGGGTCGGCCATCGCCTGCGAGAGCGTGATCGGTTCGGCGGCGGCGGCGGACAGGCTGGTCGACAACAAGGCGGCAAGCAGCGGGGCAATGCGCATGGAATATCCGTGGAAAGACGTGAGGGAATCGAAGGGAACTATCGCGGGAATCATTTGGATCGACAAAGGTTAGCAGTCGATGCCGCATGCGCTCATGCCAGAAGTCCCGGCACTGGCACTGGCACATGGTGCGGCGCACAATACACGCAGCGTCGCTACCCCCACGCGATGCGGAGTGCATCCTCATGGACGCGTCGTTGCTGTCGCCGCTGTTTCTTTCGCGCTTGCAGTTCGGTTTCGTGATCTCGTTCCATATCCTGTTTCCCGCCTTCACCATTGGCCTGGCCAGCTGGCTTGCATTCATCGAATGGCGTTGGCTGCGCACCAAGGACGATCTCTGGCGCGACCTGTATTTCTTCTGGCTGAAGATCTTCGCGGTCTCTTTCGGCATGGGCGTGGTGTCCGGCATCGTGATGAGTTTCCAGTTCGGCACCAACTGGGCGGTGCTCAGTGAAAAGGCCGGCAATATCCTCGGCCCGTTGCTCAGTTACGAAGTGCTGACCGCGTTTTTCCTCGAAGCCAGCTTCCTGGGCGTGATGCTGTTCGGCTGGAAACGCGTGTCCGACAAGCTGCATTTCTTCGCGACGGCAATGGTGGCGATCGGCACGCTGATCTCGACGTTCTGGATCATCGCCGCCAACAGCTGGATGCAGACGCCACAGGGCCACTCGATCGATGCGCAGGGCGTATTCCAGCCGGAAAGCTGGCTGGCGATCATCTTCAATCCGTCATTCCCCTACCGCCTGTCGCACATGGTGCTGGCCGCGTTCATCACCACCTGCTTCGTGATCGGCGGAGTGAGCGCGTGGTACCTGCGGCGAGGCGTGCATGTCGAAGCCGGCAAGCGGATGTTGAAACACGCGGTGGTGTTCGCCGTGATCGCGTTGCCGCTGCAGATTTTCATCGGCGACCTGCATGGCCTGAACGTGGGCAAGCACCAGCCGGTCAAGCTCGCCGCGATGGAAGCGCACTGGCGCAACGAGGAACCCGGCAGGGGCGTGCCGCTGGTGCTGTTCGCGGTGCCCAACGAGCGCGAGGAACGCAACGATTATGAGATCGCGATCCCCAGACTGGGCAGCCTGCTCCTGACCCACACGCTTGATGGTGAGATCCAGCCACTGACCGCAGTACCGCGGTCAGATCGTCCACCGGTCAAGCCGGTGTTCTACGCGTTCCGGGTGATGGTCGGCCTGGGCATGGCGATGTTGGTGCTGGCGTTTGCATCCCTGTGGGCATGGCGGCGCGGAAACCTGTTCGATGCGCATTCCAGGATCGGGCGATGGCTGCTTGATGGCTGGCGCTGGTTGAGCCCGGCCGGTTTCATTGCGTTGCTGGCCGGCTGGTACGTGGTCGAGATCGGGCGCCAGCCCTATGTGGTCTATGGCTTGCTTCGTACCAGTGACGCGGTCAGCCCCAACATCGCAGCCGCGGCGGTGATGTCGTCGCTGGTGATCTTTGCGGCGGTGTACGCCTTCGTGTTCGGCGCGGGCATCTGGTACCTGCGCAAGTTGATGCGGATCGGCCCAGTCAAGCAGCCACCCAAGCACATGGACGGTGGCGAGAAGACGCCAATGCGCCCGCTATCGGTTCCTGATGAGCCGGTGGAGGGGTGAGGGGCGCGCTTGGCCGATGCCCTATCGGCATCGGCTGCGCCCCGAACGCCCGGCCATGGAAGGCCGGGCCGGGGTTTGTTTGCTCGATGCATTTGCGCCATGGATGGCGACAGCAAAGTTCGCAATCATGTAATTGATAGCCAAGGAAATTGGGAGATCTCATGGAGTACTGGCTACCCGTCATCTGGTTCGGCGTCATCGGCTTCGGTGTACTGATGTATGTGTTTCTGGATGGCTTCGTGCTGGGGCTGGGGATTCTTGCGCCGTTTTCGGAGGACGAGGCCCAGCTGGACCACATGATGAATACCGCTGCCCCGATCTGGGACGGCAACGAGACCTGGCTGGTACTTGGCGGCGCCGGCCTGTTGGCGGCATTCCCGAAGGCGTACGCGCTGATCCTGTCGTCGCTGTACCTGCCGGTGCTGTTGATGCTGGTCGCGCTGGTGTTTCGTGGTGTCGCGTTCGAGTTCCGCTTCAAGGCGCATCGCTCGAAATTCGTGTGGGGCGCGGCGTTCGCATTGGGGTCGCTGTGCGCTGCATTCTGGCAGGGCGTGATCCTGGGCGCGCTGGTCGAAGGCTTGCCGGCGCAGGCCGGCAAATACCTCGGCAGTGAGCTGTTTGGAAACGCGTTCGCCTTCTTCAGCCCGTTCTCGATGTTGACAGGTGCAGCAGTCGTCTTCGGCTATGCGCTGCTTGGCGCGTGCTGGCTGATCCTGAAGACCGAAGGCCCGTTGCAGCACACCGCACGCACCCTCGCGCGGCCGCTGGTGCTGGTGGTGGTGGTGTTCATGGGCCTGGTCAGCGCGTCACTTCCGTTCCTGAGCTCGAAGATCATGGCGCGCTGGTTCGAGGACGGGAATTTCTGGTGGTTGTCGCCGGTGCCGCTGCTGGTGCTGGCCAATGCCTTCGCGCTGTGGCGCGCGGTCATGCAGCAGGGCCGTGATGCAACACCCTTCGTGCTGACCATGTGCTTCTTCGTGCTCGGCTTCGCTGGCCTGGTGCTGGGGATCTGGCCTTACATCGTGCCGCCGACGCTGACCATCTGGCAGGCCGCATCACCGCCGTCCTCGCAGGGCTTCGTACTGGTTGGGCTGGTTGTGTTGCTGCCGGTAATCCTGGGCTACACGTATTGGTCGTACCGTGTGTTCGCGGGCAAGGTCGAGGCCGATTCCGGCTACCACTGACATCAGCGCGGATGCCACGCCACGCGGTCCGCGGTTCCGTCGTTGCACGCTTTGCCGCACAATCGGGGCATCCCCCGAAGTGACGCCGCGCAACGCGATGCATGCATTCGTCTACAAGAGCCTGAAAAAGGCCGATACCTACCTGTATCTCGCTGCCCGCGATGATTTCTCCCGCCTGCCCGAACCGCTGCGCACGCAGCTGGGCACGTTGCAGTTCGTGCTCGACGTCGACCTGGTGCCCGGCCGCAAACTGGCGCTGGAGGATCCCGACGTGGTGCGCACCAACCTGGTCTCGCGCGGCTTCCACGTGCAGTTCCCGCCGACCATGGAAGATCCGATGACCGAGGACTGGGGCACCGATGCCTGAACGTCGGCCTGGAGTCACGGTCGCCCTGGTCGCCACGTCATGGCTGCTGGTCGCGGCTTGTTGGTTCGATGGCGGCAGCGCCGGCCCGCTCGCATGGCTGGCGCAGGCGCCAATGGCGCTTGGGATCGCGTTGCTGCGCGGCACCCAGCGCGGATCACGGCTGGTTCGCGACGCAGTGGCGCTGGCATTGGCCTGGGGTGCCGGCTTCATGCTCGCGATGGTGCTGGGCACATGGCCCTTGCGGGCCTTGTTGCGTGCGCCGGACCTGTTGCCGGTGCTGGCGATGAGCACCGCTGGGGCATTCCTGCTGCTCGCCCTGTGGCGGTACTGGCCGATCTGGCATGGACTGGAACGCCAGGGCGGCAACATCGACAAGTATCTTGCCGCGCTCAAGACGCATCAACGCAGCGCATGGAGCGGCTTGCAGGTCGCTGTGCCGGTGTGGTTGCTGCTGGCCGGCGGGATCGCACTGGGCTGGCCAGGCCTGCTGACTGGTGACGCGCGCCTGATCGCGGTGATCGTCTACGCGGTGGCATTGCCGCTGTCGCATGCACTGCTGCAGACCACGCCGACTCAGATGCTGGTGCACGGCTTGCCGGTGCTGGATATGCAAGCCGAGGAAGACGAGGGAAGCTGCGAAGACGCGCAGCCGCTTGCGCCTGTCGCGGCCAGCGAGGCTGGCGCTGAAGTCGATGTCGCAACGCTGACCCGTGATCTGTATGCCGCCGCGCGCGGCGGGCGGGTCGAGCGTGCCCTGCAGTTGCTGGATGCCGGTGCCGATGCGCGTGCCGAAGCACCTACCGGCGATCGCGATCGCCGCGGCCTGCCTGTGCTCGCCGCGGTATTGCCCGACCTGCGCCTGTTGCGTGGGCTGATTGAACGCGGCGTCGACATCAACGCCGCGCATGCGTCGTCGATGGCGCCGCTGCTGGCCGCCACCCGCGACAGCTGGCACGGGCGACCGGAAGCAGTGATGACGCTGCTTGCCAATGGCGCCGACCCGCGCGCTGCCGACGCCGATGGCAATACTCCGCTGCACCATGCCGCACGCAGTTCCGATCCGGGCGTCGCCGCCCTGCTGCGCGATGCCGGCGCCGAGATGGACGCCGTGAACGCGGAAGGCGTGTCACCATTGGGCATTGCGTGTGCGGCGGGCAACTGGCGGCTGGCGCGGTTCCTGCTGGAGCGCGGGGCCAAGACCGAACCCGCCGAAGGCCAACCGGTCCTGCTCGCCGCAGCCGGCACCGAAGAAGACGATGCCGCTGGCGTGCAGTTGCTGCTGCGTCACAAGGCGCGGGTGGATGCGCGCGACAGCCGCGACCGGAGTGCCTTGCACGAGGCCGCGTTAGCCGGTCATCCCGGCGTCTGCAGTGCGCTGCTGGATGCCGGCGCCGATGTGCACGCGCGCGACGGCCAGGGCCGTACGCCTTTGCTGGACAGCGCGCGCGCCGCTTCCTTGCCGACGTTGGAGGCTTTACTGACGGGCGGCGCCGATGCACGCGCCTGCGACGGTGCCGGCGCGAACGCCCTGCACCTGTCCTGCATGGCGGAAGCACCGTCTGCTGCATTTGTGCAGCGCCTGCTTGCGCTTGGCGTGGACGCGCAAACGCTGGATGCTGAAGGCCGCAGTGCGGTGGATCTTGCCGCGACTGCGGGTCGCTGGACGCTGGCCAATGTGCTCGACCCGGCGCGTGCATTGCCGGTGTCGATGGATGTCGATGACGACGGCACGCCGCCCGATCGGCCACCCGTGCTGCTGCTGCGCGAGCGACTGCTGGGCCCGGGTCCGTCCCGCGAACTGCTGCCTCTGGCTGCCCTGCTGGGCCCAGCCGAACTCAATGGCCTGCTGACCGATGCGGAGATCGTGCTGGACGTGGAGCGCGTCGAGTGGCTGTTGCGTCGTGGCGCGCAACCTGAGGCGCGCGTGCCGGGTATGCCGACGCCAGTGGATGCGGCGTTGCAGCGAGGCAGCCACGGCATCGGCCTGCTGCGCGTACTGTTCGCGCACGGGGCGTCGCCCGCGGGTCGCGGCGGCCTGGCGCGCTATCTGGCGGCGTGCCTTGCTGGCAATGCAGATGCCGATGCCGAGCGCTTCGGGATCGAGTTGCTGGAACGCGGCGCGGATCCCTACGCGGGTTCGATCGCCGGCGATCCTCCGGTAGCAATTGCCGTGCGACTGCAGTGGCCAGGGCTGCTGCAGCGATTGATTGCGCATGGTGCCGACCTCGACGCGCGTGACAGTCATGGCGTCAGCGCGCTGCACCTGGCCGCTGCGTTGGCCCGCGAGGAAGAACTCAAGTTGCTGGTGGCAGCAGGCGCCGCGCCAGACCGCCGCGCCGCCGACGGCCAGACTCCGCTCGGGGTGGCGCTGGCCTCGGGACGCCGCGACCTCGCCGACTGGTTGGATTGGCGTGGCTGGCGCTTGCCGCGTCGCCCGCTGCAGGCCAGCGACGTACCTGCCGCGGCGATTGTCGGTGACACCGATGCGGTGCGCCGCCTGCTCGACATCGGCATGCCGGTGGATGCGGTCGACAGCCAGGGCTGCAGCGCGTTGTTGCGCGCCGCGGGTGGCGGGCATCGCGCTCTGGTCGACCTGCTGCTGGCGCGCGGCGCGCAGCCTGGACTGGCGGCCAATACCGGTGCCACCCCGCTGTCCGCGGCAGTGAGCATGCGCCACACGGAGATCGTCGAGCGCCTGTTGCACGCCGGGGCGGGCCTGGAACAGCGCCTGCCGGGCGAAGTCACGGTTTTGATGCTGGCAGCCGCATTGGGCCTGCCGGAACTGGTGTCGCGCCTGTTGCAGGCCGGCGCCGACCTGCACGCACGCGATGCGCAGGGGCTCACTCCACTGCATTGCGCCGCCCTGTATGGCTTCACTGCCCGCGACCGGCCACGCCTGGTCGCCTTGCTCGACACCCTGTTGCTGGCCGGCGCCGATCCACAGCTGGCCGCGAACGGCGGCGCGACGCCGCTGTTGCTGCTGCTCGGAGCACGCGCCGAACCCGGCACGCCAAGCACTGAAGACGTGTTGCTGGCTGGATTGGATCGCCTGCTGGATGAAGAGGTGCGGCTGGATGCGCGCGACCAGCGCGGCTTCGGCCCGTTGCACCTGTCGGCTTTGCACGGCTTGCTGCGGGCCTCCCAGGTGTTGCTACGCGCCGGCGCCGACCTCAACCAGCGCGACGCGCTCAATCGCACCCCACGTGAGGTCGCGTTGATGCGCGGTTATGTCGATGTCGCCGCCGGCCTGACACCGACCGATGGCAGCACCCCGTCGGTATCGATGGCGCGCTTCCTGCGCGAGTAACGCCAGAAAGAGCAACTTCTCATTCCCGCGGAGCGTCCACGATCCGCCCCAGCTGCCCTTCGCCGGCATCGGCTTCGAACAGTTCCGCCAGTTCGCGGCGCGCATCCTGCGCACTCTGCCGGAGCGCATCCTCATCGTCCTGCATCTGTCGCTGCGCATCCAGCAGTTTCCCGTCATGCGCGCGGAAGCGACGCACACGTTCGTCGGCCTGCTCAGGCGCCACGCCGAGTGCAACCAGCACGTCGCGGCCCATTTCCACGCTACTGCCGAACAATTCGCGGAACACCTTCGCGCCCAGGTCCATCAGCTGCCATGCATGCCGGCGATCACGTGCACGGGCATAGACCTTCGCGTCCGGGTAATGCTGGCGCAGCAGGCGGGTCAACTGCAGGCTGGCCTCCACGCCGTCGAGCGCCACCACGAACAGCCGCACATGCGCCGCACCAGCGGCACGCAACAAGTCGGGCCGGGTCGGGTCGCCGTAGTAGATCTGGTTGCCGAAGCGGCGCACGAAATCGACCTGTTCGACGTCCGGGTCGATCGCGATGAACGGGATCTTCTGTGCCCACAGCAGGCGCGCCACGATCTGCCCGAAGCGGCCAAAGCCGGCGATCAGCACGTGAGGATGTTCGTCCGGCATTTCGTCGAAATCGCGCGCCTGCTTTTTATCGGGCATCGGCGCCAGCTTCGAGATCAGCAGCAAAAGCAATGGCGTTACCGCCATCGACAGCCCGACAATCGCCACCAGGCGGTCGCGTTGCGGCGCATCCAGCAAACCCACCTTGGCCGCTTCGCCAAACACCACGAACGCGAATTCGCCGCCCAGTGCCAGGGTGCCGCCAAGCAACAGCGTGCTGCGCATGCCCAGCCGGCCCGGACCACGGCCCAGCATCACAAGTACGGCGAACTTCACCGCCAGCAATACCAATACGCCAATGACAATCGTGCCCGGCTCGGCGGCGATGCGCTGCAGGTCGATGCTCATCCCCACCGCCATGAAGAACAAGCCCAGCAGCAGGCCCTCGAACGGCTGGATCTGCGACTCGAGCTCATGCCGGAATTCGGATTCGGCCAGCAGCACACCGGCCAGGAAAGCGCCCAATCCCGCGCTCAACCCTGCCAGCTGCATCAGCCATGCACTTCCCAGCACCACCAGCAGGGCGGTGGCGGTGAACACTTCCGGCATGCGCGTGCGCGCGATCACCCGGAACACGTGGCGCAACAGGTAGCGGCCGCCCAGCACCAAGGCCGCGATCGCGGCAATCGCCTTGACCACCGCCAGCGCGACGCCATCGACGCTGCCGGCCGCATGGGCGCCGAGCAGCGGGATGGCGGCCAGCAGCGGGATCGCCGCAAGGTCCTGGAACAGCAGGATCGCGAACGCCAGCCGGCCGTGTTCGGCGGTGAGTTCCTTGCGCTCGGCCAACAACTGCAGGCCCACCGCAGTGGATGACAGCGCAAGTCCAAGCCCGACCACCACGGCGGCCTTCCAGCCCAGCTGCCCCTCGTACATGACCAGCGCCGCCAGCACGATGCCCGACAGCACCACCTGCAGCCCACCAACCCCGAAGATCGGCTTGCGCATCACCTTCAGGCGCGGCAATGACAGTTCCAGCCCGATCACGAACAGCATCATCACCACGCCGATTTCGCTGGCCGCCAGCACCGGCTCGACATCGCCGATGACCCGCAGCGCATGCGGGCCAAGCAACGCACCGGCTGCCAGGTAACCCAGCACCGCGCCCAAGCCGAAGCGCTTGAACACCGGCACCGCGATCACCGCCGCAAGCAGGAACACCAGTGCAAGTTCGAGTCCGCCACCGTGCATGGAGGGATCCTCTTGAAACGTGGGCTATATACTGCCGCCGGATCCGGTTTAGGGGAATTCAATGTTGCGTTTGATCATGTTGATCGCAGCCTTACTTGCTGGGGCGAGTGCCCACGCGGCGACCAACGTCGACGTTGCGAAGGGCGAAGCCGTGCTGACGCTGAGGGTGGATGGTCAGCTCAGCATTGATGCGCAGGGTAACGTCGTGGAGTACCAGATCCGCACCAAGCTTGAACCGCAAGTCGAAAAGTTGGTGCGGCGTGCCGTCCCGGGCTGGCGCTTCAAGCCGATCCACGTGGATGGCAAGCCGGTCATCGCTCAATCGCCGATGCGCATCACCCTGTCGGCAGTCGAAATAGAGCAGGGCTACAAGGTCATGGTCGACAACGTCGTGTTCAGGCCCTACACACGCGAGGAGTGGGAAGCGGAAGAGGCGAGCCGTAAGGATCGGCCTCGCATCAGCGTGGCGGGCGAGGCGCCCAAGCCGCTGGTCTGGATCACGCCCCAAAATTGCGGCCGCCGAGCTATCCGTCCGGCTTGATGAAGTCCGGCGTGGAAGGCATCGTGCTGCTGAACGTGCGCCTGAACCAGGATGGCACCGTGGCCGAGGTATTTGCGTCGCAGTCCAGCCTGTTGAATGTCAAGGGAAGTCACGGGTTGCTGGATCGGGCGCGGATGATGCTGGAGCGCAATGCCGGGGCCGCCGCGAAAGGGTGGACGTTCGCAGTGGAGGCAGTCGATCCAGCGTCGCTGTCGACGGAAGCGCTGACCATCCGGGTTCCGGTGGAATATTTGCTGGGCAAGCCGGGCGCAACGCCGGACAGGCTGGTCGGCCGTTGGCGGCACGAATTCCGCGGCCCGAACCAGCAGGTGCCTTGGCTGCCAGCCGAAAAGGCTCCGAAGGTGGGCGTCTCCGACCTTCATGGCAATGAGATCCTGGCCGGTGTCTCGCCCTTCGAACTGTCTGACAATGGCGTCATTGGCACCGTCCTGTGAGGGCTCGGCCACCCATCCACTGCGGGATCATCTCGGAGATTTGCTGATGCGCTTGGCTTCCATTGGTTTCATCGCGGCCCTGGCTGCAACACCCACTGTGCTGACTGCTGCCACACCGTCGCCAGACGTTGTGGCCTTCAACGCGGGCGTACGGGTTGATGTCGATGCTGCCGGTAAGCCGGTCAAGGTCGAAGCACCGCAGGACCTGCCGCCGGCCGTGCGCGAGTACATCGAGAAGCGAGTCGCGAGCTGGCAGTACGAGCCGGCAAAGCAGAATGGTGTCGCCGTGCCAGCCACGACTTTCGTGAAGGTTGGCGCTTGTGCCATTCCGTTGCCTGCGAGCAGTGGCTTCCGGCTCGGGCTGGACTACAAGGGCAACGGACCTCGCATCGCCAGCGCCCACGGAATGCTGCCGCCCCCGAGCTATCCTGGTGATGCGCAGCGCAAGGGGATCTCGGGCGACTTCAAGGTTGTCGTCCAGATCAATGCGGATGGCACGGCGGAGGCGGCGGACATTACTGCCACCACCACCAGCGGCAAGGGCCGCGGCTACCTTTCGACCTTCGAACCGGTGCTTCGCCAGTGGGTCAAGGGCCTGCAGTACGACCCCGAGATCGTCGCGGGCGCACCGGTCGCCACCCGCATGCTGGTTCCCGTCAGTTTTTCGTTGCGCAGCGGCAACTCGCGGAACGACATCAAGCGCGAAATGGTGGACCGCGCGCTGGCCAGCAGCGAATGCCGGATCGCAAGTTCCGCCGGCGCGCCTGAGCTTTATCCGGTGGCGCTGGACTCACCGGTCAAAGTCACGCCAACGCCAGCCGGCTGAAGCGACTGACGAAGGGCCGGCCGTTCGACCCCGTGATCTGCGTCTGTCCCTGTACATGGGCATGGGAGTGGGCGTGATGGGCAGACGACAAGTGGGGCAGGCCGGGTTTGCACTGGGATATTTGCTGGCGGCATCGACCACGCTGGCCGCGACGCCCGCGACACCGGCAGGAGCAAATGGCGGTCATTTCCGCATCGGCGAACTGCGTCTGGACGCGACGTTCGCGATCGCCGTGAGCCAGGACGAGGGCCACGGCGACGCCGGCCCGCAGACGCTGGTGTACCTCAGTGACGTGCCGCTGGATGCGACCAGGGCCGCGGCCGCATTCGACCCCGACGACGCGGTGCGCGCGCAGCTGGACGACAAAGCCGGCGGTTATGTGCGTCTGTGCATAGATGCCGATGGCGCAGAATGCGGCCTGTACTTTTCCCCAGAAGGCTTCAATTCCGGCGGCTATGGCAAGTTGGTGCTGACAACCAACGACGCCGGCCACATTACCGGCAGCTGGGTGCTGAAGGAGCCCGAAAGCTTCTTCGACAAGACCTACGACTTTGACCTGAGGTTCGATGTCGCCATCGACCAGCCGCCCGGCAAGGACCTGCCTGCGAATGGCGGCGAACCCGGCAAGGCCTATCGCGCCTACATCAACGCGCTGGCGAAGGGCGACCTGTCGGCGTTGCGCCAGCTGACCGACCAGGATCGCGGGTATCGCTTCCCGCAGGACGATGAAAGCCAGGCCAAGGAATCGCTCAAGTCGGCGCGCGACGGCACGCCGGTCAGCGCGAAGATCCAACGAGGTCGCATCGATGCCGACGATGCCGTGCTCTGGGTCGAGGGCGTGGATCGCGATGACATTCGCCGCCGCGGGCGGGTGCGGATGCACCAGGAATCGGGCAGCTGGACGTTCGTTGAATCGGATCTCGAAAACGCCGACTGAACCTGAAGAAGCTTTTCCCCTAGAACAAAAAGCCCCGCAATACGGGGCTTTCTGATTGAAGCGATACCAAAGTAGATCAGCGCTTCATCCCACCGAAGAACTCGTCGTTGGACTTGGTGCTCTTCATCTTGTCCAACAAAAATTCAATCGCCGCGATCTCGTCCATCGGGTGCAGCAGCTTGCGCAGGATCCAGATCTTCTGCAGCAGGTCGGGCTCGATCAGGTAGTCCTCGCGGCGGGTGCCGGAGGCGTTGACGTTGATCGCCGGATACACCCGCTTCTCGCCGATGCGACGGTCCAGGTGCACTTCGCTGTTGCCGGTGCCCTTGAATTCCTCGTAGATCACCTTGTCCATCGCGCTGCCGGTGTCGACCAGTGCGGTCGCAATAATCGTCAGGCTGCCGCCTTCCTCGACGTTGCGGGCAGCGCCGAAGAAGCGCTTGGGACGATGCAGGGCATTGGCGTCGACGCCGCCTGTCAGCACCTTGCCGGAACTTGGCAGCACGTTGTTGTAGGCGCGGGCCAGGCGGGTGATCGAGTCAAGCAGGATCACCACGTCCTTCTTGTGTTCGACCAGGCGCTTGGCGCGCTCAATGACCATTTCGGCGACCTGCACGTGGCGCGCAGCGGGTTCGTCGAAGGTCGAGGAAATCACCTCGCCGCGCACGGTGCGCTGCATCTCGGTGACTTCTTCCGGGCGCTCGTCGATCAGCAGCACGATCAGGTGCACGTCCGGATGGTTGGTGGTGATTGCGGTGGCGATCTGCTGCATCATCATGGTCTTGCCGGCTTTCGGCGGGCTGACGATCAGCGCGCGCTGGCCTTTGCCTTGCGGCGCCATCAAATCAAGGATGCGGCCGGTGATGTCCTCGCTGCTGCCGTCGCCGCGCTCGAGCTTGAACTTCTTGCGCGGGAACAGCGGGGTCAGGTTCTCGAACAGGGTCTTGTTCTTGCTGGCCTCGATCGGCTCGCCATTGATGGTGTCCACTACCGACAGCGCGAAGTACCGCTCGCCATCTTTCGGCCAGCGGATGCGGCCGGACAGGTGGTCGCCGGTGCGCAGGTTGAAGCGGCGGATCTGCGACGGGCTGATGTAGGTGTCATCCGGGCCAGCCAGGTAACTGGCTTCGGCCGCGCGCAGGAAGCCGAAGCCGTCCGGCAGGATTTCCAACACGCCGTCGGCTGCCACGCCCTCGGCATGCCGCGTGAGCACCTTGAGGATGCCGAAGATGATGTCCTGCTTGCGGGCGCGGGCAACGCCTTCACTGATCTGAAGCTGATCGGCAATTTCCAGCAGCTTGTGCGCGGGCGAGCGCTTGAGGTCGCCCAGCGAATACTGCGGGAAGCCTTCCGGCACCTGCGGGTGCGGGCGTGGCACGAAGTTCTCGCCGTTGCCGCCGTCGTCGGGCATGCCACCCTCCTGGTGACGGTCGCGCTGGCGGTCGCGGCGGTTCTTGAAGCGGTCACGCCGATTGTTGTTGTTGCGCTGGCCGTCGTTGCGCTGGCCTTCGCTGCTGCCCTGGCCGCCCTGGTTGTCGGCCTGGCCGCCGTGGCGGTTGTCACCGCCGCCGGTGTTGCCTTCGTTGCGGCCCGCATTGTCGGCAGTGCCGCGCGGGGTTTGTTCGCTCACCGAGGGCGCCGGCGATGCCGCTTCGGGCACGGGCTCTGCCCGCTTGGCGTCGGCAGGCCTGCTCTGGGACGGCTTGCTTTCAGACGGCTTGGCCGCGGCGGGCTTGGGGGTTGCTGCAGCAGATTCGGGCAGCGTCGGCATGCTTGGCGCATCGGCTGTGGTCTTGGCTACGCGGGGTTTGCGCACGCGCTTGGCGGCGGGTTCACCGGCGTCGTTGGTGGGGTCGGACAAGTGGAGATTCCTCGCTTGAGGTTGCGAGCGCCCGCAAGCCGGGGCGTCGTGTGGGTGCCAGGCCGGGAGTCCCTCGACCGAAGCAGGAGTTTCAGAAATGGATGCAGAAGGGGTGCGGCGCGCCTTGCAGGCAGTGGTTCAGCGCCGGGTCGTGCAGGAAACTAGCACTGGCCGCGGTTTGCAGCAAGTGGTGTGGCGTAATTAGTTCAGGTCGAAGATCTTTCGAGACTGGTTTGCCAGCGCCACATCCCAAAGCTCTATCCCGTGGACGCCAGGATCATGGCTGGGGGATTTCGAGCGAAATCGGGAGCTGGATCCCGGCGTTCGCCGGGATGACGCGCCAAGTCGACGGGATGACGAGCGGGAAGGCTCAGCCTCAGAGCGCCTTGTCGATCATCTGAGCCAGCTGGGCCTTGCCCACTGCGCCGATCTGCGTGGCCTGCACCTGGCCGCCCTTGAACAGCAGCAGCATCGGGATAGAGCGCACGTGGTACTTCAGAGCGGTGGCCTGGTTCTTGTCGACATCGATCTTGACCACCTTTGCACGCCCTGCGTAGGTGCTGGCCAGGTCGTCCAGTGCCGGGGCGATCATCTTGCACGGACCGCACCACGGGGCCCAGAAATCGACCAGGACCGGCTGGTCGGACGCCAGCACCTGGCTATCGAAATCGGCGTCGGTGGCGTGGATCACGGTATCGCTCATGGGAACTCCTGCGGGGGCATGGCAAGGACATGGCAAATCCATGCCTGATCAAGGGGATGCGCAGGAATGCCCACGCGAATGCTGTTAAACTGGGGCGTTCCGAGCAGGCTTTCAAGCGTCATGCGCAATCTTGGGCGCACGCCTGCAGGTACCCGAATCCGACCCCGGCAGTCTGCGCGGCACGCGCGCCTGACGCAAGTTGCGAGGCAAGTTCGATGCCCCGCGCAGCGAGTAACTGACTGCCACACGCCCGAAGGCCTCCAGATCCCGCATGAGCGACAAACCTCTTACCGATATCGCGTTTTCCAGTTTCGACCTGCATCCGTCCCTGCTTGCAGGGCTTGAGGCGGCCGGTTTCTCCCGCTGCACGCCGATCCAGGCGATGACCCTGCCGCTGGCTCTGAGCGGCCGTGATGTCGCAGGGCAGGCCCAGACCGGCACTGGCAAGACCCTGGCGTTCCTGGTGACGGTGGTCAACCGGCTGATGACCAAGCCTGCGCTGGCGGACCGCAAGCCGGAAGATCCGCGTGCGCTGATCCTGGCGCCGACCCGCGAACTGGCGATCCAGATCCACAAGGATGCGGTCAAGTTCGGTTCGGACCTGGGCCTGAATTTCGCCCTGGTCTACGGCGGCGTGGACTATGACAAGCAGCGCGAGCTGCTGCAGCGCGGCGCCGACGTGATCATTGCCACCCCCGGCCGCCTGATCGACTACGTCAAGCAGCACAAGGTGGTCAGTCTGCATGCCTGCGAAATCTGCGTGCTGGATGAAGCCGACCGCATGTTCGACCTCGGTTTCATCAAGGACATCCGCTTCCTGTTGCGGCGCATGCCGGAGCGCACTGCCCGCCAGACGCTGCTGTTCTCGGCCACGCTGTCGCACCGCGTGCTGGAACTGGCCTACGAGCACATGAACGAGCCCGAGAAGCTCGTCGTCGAGACCGAGTTCATCACCAACGCCAAGGTGCGCCAGTTGATGTATTTCCCGGCTGATGACGAGAAGATCAAGTTGCTGCTCGGCCTGCTGTCGCGCAGCGAAGGCGCGCGCACCATGGTGTTCGTCAACACCAAGGCGTTTGTCGAGCGGGTCGCGCGTGCACTGGAAAAAGCCGGTTACCGGGTTGGCGTGCTCAGCGGCGACGTGCCGCAGAAGAAGCGCGAGAGCTTGCTGAAGAAGTTCCAGGCCGGCCAGCTCGAATTGCTGGTCGCCACCGATGTCGCCGCCCGCGGCCTGCACATCGACGGCGTGTCGCATGTCTACAACTACGACCTGCCGTTCGATGCCGAGGACTACGTGCATCGCATCGGCCGCACGGCTCGTCTTGGCGCGGAGGGCGATGCCATCAGTTTTGCCTGCGAGCGTTACGCGCAGAGCCTGCCCGACATCGAGGCCTTCATCGAGCAGAAGATCCCGGTCGAGCCGGTGACTTCCGAATTGATGACTGCGCTGCCGCGCAAACCGCGCGAGCAGCAGGTCGAGGCCGACGCCGAGGAAGGCGAGAGCATCGGCGAGATCTTCAAGGAAGCGCGTGAGGCGCGCGCCGCGGAGGATGCCAAGCGTGGCGGCGGTCGTTCCGGCCCTGCCGCGGGCCGCTCCGGCGACCGTGGTCCGCGCAGCGCCGGTGGCGGACGCAGCAGTGGTAGTGGCGAGAGCCGCAGTCCGCGTCCGCCGCGCAAGCCGAAGGTGAATGTCAGCGTCGATGGCGAGGCAGTTGCAACGGCGCCCGCCGCCACGCCAGCAGCCGCGGCTGCTGCAGCAAATACAGTGGTGGAAGGCGACAAGCCCGCGCGCAAGCGCCGGCGCAGGCGTGGTGGCGTGCCATTGGAAAATGCCGCCGCAGCGACCGCACCGACATCGCAAGCGGCAGTCGCCAAGCCCGCGTCCAAAGCCGCCAAGCCAGTCGATGCTTCTGCCCCCAACAAGCCGGCACCTTCGCCCTCGTTGTTCACGCGGATCGGCAAGGGCCTGAAATCACTGGTTACCCGCGCGCCACGCAACCAGCACTGATCCGTTTGTCGACCTTGGCGGTCGGCGTTCTGGTGCGTGTTGCTGCAGGTGCGCAAACCTGTGCGCGCACCTTGTCCAGATAAATCGCCGTACTGGGCACGGGCTCGCCGAGCGTCCCCAGCAAGTGATCCGCGCGCTGCAGGGCCTGCGCCGCACCCGCCGGATTGCCGCTGGCGAAACGTGCCTCGGCCAAGGTCGCGAAGGCGGAGGCATGGCGTGCATTCGGTGCGGACGCATACACCCGGTCTGACATCGCCGCCGCGTCTTCCGCCATCGCCAGCGCGTCCGCCACCCTGCCCAGCTGCAGCGACACCCGCGCCACACTGGTCATTGCCGTCAGGGTCATCGGATGTTGGTTGCTGAAGACCTTGCGGCGCATCGCCAATGACTCCTGGTGCAGTGTCAATGCCGCCTTGATGTCGCCGCGGTCGCCGTTCAGCAGTGCGCGGTTGTTCAGCAGCACCGCCAGGTCCGGGTTGCCGCGCGGATACAGCGCCAGCATGGTTTTTTGCGCACGTTCATACAGGGCATCGGCCCGCGGCAGGTCTTCCAGACCATGCGCGGCGTGGGCCAGGTTTGACAGCACATTTGCACGGTCGTCGGCCGGCGCATCTGGGTGTGCATCAAACCAGGCCTGGCTGCGGCGCAGCCACGTATCGGCCTGCGGGTAGTCTTCGCGGACGAGGTAAAGATTGCCAAGGTTGCCAAGTGCATTGCCGTACAGCAGGTCGCCGGTCAGCCGAGTGCGCTCGAGTTTGGCAATCGTGTCGCGGAAACCGGCCTCGGCTTCCTGTACACGACTCTGTTCCTGTCGCAGGAAGGCAGTCGCCTCACGCACGCGCAGGGTGCGGATGTCGTCCTCGCCGAATGCGGTTCGGCTTTCCGCGAGCGCGCGCGCCAGCTGCGCGTCGGCCTGGTCCAACCGGTAACGGCTGAGCATGCTGTAGCCAATGCCGAACCGGATCTCGGCCGACAGCTCGGGGCGGCCATGGAAGCGGGTGTCGATGCCGCCCGCTGCGGCGTCCAATGCTTCGCTGAGCGTGAGTTCGCGGTCGGCATCAAAGGGATCGGAGGTCTGCAGTACGTCAAGCAGGAAGGCATTCATGTCACGCAGGCCGGACGCAGCCTGTTCCGCTTGTCGCGCCTGCCAGAATGCCAGCCCGGCGGCTCCAAGCACCGCTGCCAGGGCCACGCTTGCGGCGGCAACGCCAAGCGGATGGCGACCGATGAATTTGCCGGATCGGTACGCAGGCGAGTCGGGATGCGCCAGCACGGGCTTGTTGTCCAGCCAACGCTCGATGTCACTGGCCAGCGCCTGTGCGGTGGCATAGCGTCGCGCCACGTCCTTGTGCATGGCCTTGGCGACAACGTGTTCAAGGTCCGACGTCACCTGCCTGGCACGTACGTCATGGGCGGGATCAGGCTTGTTCGCGTCATTGCGATGCAACACCGTGCGCAGCGAACCGGGTTCGCCGTCACAGATGGTGCGTTCGGCCTCGGCCGGGCTGAGGCCTTCCAACCGGTAGGGACGTTGCCCGGTGATCAACTGATACAGCAGCACGCCCAGTGAATAGACGTCGGACGCCGTGGTCAGTGGCTGCCGGCGGACGTGCTCTGGACTGGCGTATGCCGGCGTCATCGCGGTCAGCATGGTCGCGTTGCCATCCTGGGCGACATCGCCAAGCATGCGCGCGATGCCGAAGTCGAGCAGCTTGGGTTCGCCATCGCGGGTGACCAGGATGTTGTCCGGCTTGAGGTCGCGATGCACGATGAGGTGCCGATGCGCTTCCTGCACGCCGGCGCAGACCTTGGCGAACAACTGCAGGCGCGCGCGCAGGTCGAGCGTGTTTGCGTCGCAGTAAGCGGTGACCGATGCGCCGTCGACGAATTCCATCGCCAGCCACGGGATGCCGGCTTCCGTGCGGCCGCCATCCAGGATGCGGGCGATGTTCGGGTGTTGCAGGCGGGCCAGCAGGATGCGTTCCTGGTCGAAGCGGGCGAGGATCTGCTGCCGGAACTCCGGCGCTGCGGCCAGGTGCAGCGGGCGAATCAGCTTGACCGCGACGTCCTGCTCATAGCTGCCGTCAGCGCGGCGCGCGCGGTACACCACGCCCATGCCGCCTGCGTCCAGTCGCCACATCAATTGGTAGTTGCCGACGTGACTGCCGGCCACCGGGAATCCTGCCGGCTCCGGTGCGAGTGGTGGCTCCTCCAGGAACCCGCCCAACGCGGCCTCGGTCTGCAGCAGGCGCTGCACGCGCTGGCGGATCGCATCCGGCAGATCCTGCGCAAGCAGCCATTCTTCACGGACCGTGGCGGGCTGCTCGAGTGCCGCTTCGAACCAGCGCAATATCTCGCTTTCAGTGGTCGGGTTCATCGCTGTCTCCCCCGCCGGCAAGCTGCGCGCCGACCATCCCACGCTAGCAGACCGTGCCTCGCGCATCCGCAGCGGCCTGCACATCGACGTCGGCATGTCAGGCCATTGCTAGACTCGCTTCGATGTCCGACGAATTCGTAGCGCTGCTGGCGGCATGGCGTGAGGGTGACCTTGCCGCACGCGACCGCCTGATCGGGATCGTCTATCCGGAATTGCGCGTGATCGCCCGACGCCAATTGGCGAACGAGCGCGGTGACCACACCCTGCAACCCACGGCACTGGTCAACGAGGCTTACATGCGGCTCAGCCGGATGGACCGCATCGACTGGCACGATCGGGTGCACTTCGTACGAATGGCGGCGCGGCTGATGCGCGAGATCCTGGTCGACCATGCGCGCAGGCATGGCGCCGGCAAGCGTGATGGCGGCGAGCGGGTGACGCTGACCAATCTCGACGTCGCTGCGCCGGGCGGCGACATCGACCTGGTGGCGCTGGATGCGGCATTGACTCAATTGGCCGACGCCGATCCGGCGCGTGCGCAACTGGTCGAACTGCGCTACTTCGGCGGCTTGACCATCGAGGAAACGGCCGAAGCGATGTCGATGTCCCCGGCCACGGTCAAGCGGCACTGGCAGGCGGCGCGCGCCTGGTTGTTCGAAGCGATGTCGGACCCGGCTTGAACCAGACGGGCTTGAATCCGCGAGCTGCGGCAGTGTTCTGGAGGCTGGCATCGATGCTCCCATGTGGCCACCCGATCACCAGTTCGCCAGGTGCATGGACCGCTCCCTCAACAGGCGCAATGCCTCCGCAAAACGGCTCACGCCCCACCATCGTCAGCACGACCCGTCGCAGGCTGGACAAACGTGATGAGCCTGTTTTGCCGCGTTCCACGCCTTCCTTCATCAACGGGATAGCTCAGCGGGGGAACAGGTCATGGGACATCGGGGACAAGGCGCATCCGCACTGGCACTGGTTGCCTTGATCGCGGGGTGTTCGCAGCAGGCGCAGCTGCAGGAGCCGGGTCAAGGACAGCTACAGGGCCCGCAAACGGCTGTCGGATTCCCGCAGTCCGCTACGCCAATGGACCAGCCGCAATCAACGACGCTGCCGCCTCCGCTCGATACCAGCACCATGCAGTCAGCGCAGATCATGGACAACCAGGGCTTCGGCCAACCGATGGTCGCCGCCGAGGTGCAGATACCCGCTGGCTGGCAGGCTGTGGGCGGGGTCACCTGGAACGATTCGACCAACTGCATCGCCAACCAGTTGCAGGTGGGCTGGAGCGCGATTGCGCCGGACAGCCTGACCGCAGTGGAAATCCTGCCCGGCTTCAGCTGGCAGGTTGCGGGCACCGAGATCCAGATGAATCCGTGCCCGGCTGCCCCGTATCGAAGCACCCGCGAATTCCTAGAAGCGACCGTGCAGCGCACCCGTCCCGGCGCGCGTGTGCTGGACTACCAGGACCAGCCGGAGGTGGCGCAGAAGATGGCGCAATTGGCGCAAGCCAACGGGCAGGCCAGTCCGCCAGCTCAGGCGCGTTACGACGCTGGCCGCCTGCTGGTGGGCTACACCAAGGATGGCGTCGAGATGCGCGAGATGCTGAGCGCGGCGGTGACCTTCTCGAATATGCAGGGCAATGTGGTCGGCGGCACAGGCACGATCAGTTCGCTGCGCGCGCCCAACAACCGGCTTGATTTCGAGCTTGGCAAGCGCATCAGCGAGAGCATGCGCGCCAGCCCGCAGTGGCTTGATGCGATGAGGCAACGCAGCTCGGCCAACCTGCAGCGCTTCAGTGGCGCACAAAGCAGCAGCATCAACGACTGGCACAACCGGCAGATGGCGATCATCAATGCGCGCGGCGCCGCAGACCGCGCGGCGATCCGCATGCGCACCAATCAGGAGGTTTCGGGCATCTACAACGCGATCGCTGCCGGCAACAGTGCAAGCAGCGATGTCATCCAGCGCCAGACCGTTGACGGCATCAACGAGCGCAACAGCTATGCCGGTACCGATGGCAGCGTGGTGCAGTCCAGCATCCATGGCGGTGACCGCGTGTTCCAGGACAACAACTATCCGGCCAATGCCTACAGCACCAACGATCCTTACCACGACCCGGCCAATGCAACCCAGCTGGAGCAAATTCCATGAGCATCGTGAACAAGTGGATCGCATGCGTCGCGCTGGCCACATGCGCGGCAATGCCAGTCGCACGCGCGCAGGACAGTTTCGGCGGTGCTACGCGTCAGCAACCGGCGCAACAGCAATCAACACGGCAGCAGCCGGCGCCGGTGCTACGACCTGGGCCGCCCCGGCCCATGCAAACCACCGCACGCCTGCCGGAAATGGCAATGCCCGCAGGCAACGCCACTGGCGAAACGCAGGATTTCGGCGTCGCGCCCAGCCGGCAGCTGCGCCCGAGCCAGCAGTTGCACGGGCCGACCCCGACCTCGATCCCGGGCGGCAAGGTGATCGCGACCCGGCAACTGTCGGAGATGCTGCAACGCAGGGAAGGCAACGTGCTGCTCCTGCATGCCTACGGTGCTCCCGAACGACTTCCCGGCGCGCAGGCGGCAGGTCCGGCTTCACAGGGCGGCAGTTTCGACGACCAGGTGCAGCGGGAGTTCGGCCAGTATCTGCGCCAAGCCAGTGGTGGAGATACCTCCCGCACGCTGGTGGTGTATTGCGCGGGTCCACAGTGCTGGGGGTCGTATAACGCCGCCCTGCGCGCGATCCACATGGGTTTCAGCAATGTCTACTGGTATCGCGGCGGAATTGAAGCCTGGGCCCAGGCCGGCTTGCCGCTGCAGGATGGACGGGGACGTCCCGCGCAGGCATCGAGCGTGCCGAGGCAGGGCGTGCCAATGCCGGGAGTCTCCCCTCAGCGCCAGGCATGGTGAAACCGCTTCCATGCCTGCGACACAGGGACGTGAGCAGGCACCTCGCGCATCAGCAGCGAGCATGACCAGGAGGCTGGTCCGGATGGCCTTGGCAAACTGTTTGCCCCGGTCATCCGGGCCAGGCCCGTTTGCGCCAAGGGCTGCCTGCGCCATTCCCCTGGCTATTTTTTGGGCGGTATCGGGCAGTGGCTGCGTGCTCGAGCGAGAGGCTAATCCAGCGACGGATGCGGCATCGCCCATGACCCAGGATCGCCTGCCGGCAACATCGGCAACCATCGTGCCTTACACCGCTGCGGAGGATGCTCGCCTCGAATGTGAAAACAGGCGGCAGATGATCTGCCACCAACAGTGGGTCGGGGCCCAGGAGAAATGCCGGCGCGTGACCTGCGAGCTTGTCGCCGGATTCTGGTTGTTGCGTGATCCGGAACATGCCGTACCCGCTGGAGATCACTAGACCCGGCATCTGCGGGACGTCGTCGCGCATGCTGGGGCAGCGAGAGATACGGGCATAATGTGCGCATGGCTGCAGTCCTGCGATTCGACAATGTCAGCAAGCAGTATCCTGGTGGCCACGCGGCATTGGCCGAGGTCAGCTTCGCCGTGGAAACTGGCGAAATGGTGTTCGTCACCGGTCACTCGGGTGCTGGCAAAAGCACGTTGTTGAAGCTGATCCAGCTGGCCGAACGTCCCAGCCGCGGCGCGGTGCTGTTCGGCGAGCGCAACCTGGCCAAGGTGCGCGGTGGGCGCATCGCCGAACATCGGCGCAACGTGGGGGTGGTCTACCAGAACCACCAGTTGCTGATGGACCGCAGCGTGGCCGAGAACGTCGGCCTGCCACTGGTCCTGCGCGGTATCAGGCGCGCCGAGATCAACAAGCGCGTGCGCGTGATGCTGGACAAGCTCGGGCTCGGCGAGCGTGGACGCGCACTGCCGTCGCAGCTGTCGGCGGGTGAGCAGCAGCGTGTCGGCATTGCGCGCGCGGTCATTGCCGAACCCACGCTGCTGGTGGCGGATGAGCCCACCGGCAATCTCGACCCCGCGTTATCCGAGGAAATCCTTGCACTGCTGGCGGCGCTGCCGGAACGCGGCACCAGCGTGCTGGTCGCCAGCCACGACCTCGGGTTGGTCAAGCGCATGCGCAAGCGCGTACTGGTGCTCGACCATGGCCAACTGGTCGACGACATCTCGCCTGAGGATTTGGCGGATGAGTGAGCGCACCAACGAACACATCGATCCACAGATGCAATCCAGCCGCTTCAACACATGGCTGTCGCACCACGGCTACAGCATTGTCGCCAGCCTGGGACGCATGCTGCGCAAGCCATGGGCGACCCTGCTCACCGTCGGCGTCATGGCGCTGGCGCTGGCCTTGCCGCTGGGCTTGTGGCTGGTGATGGACAACGTGGCGCGGCTGGGTGGCGAAGTGCAGGCCAGTCGCAATGTGGATGTGTTCCTGAAGCAGGACAACGATGTCGCCGCGGCCAACGCACTTGCCGACACACTGCGCCAACGCGGCGACGTCGCCGGGGTGGTGCTGGTAACACCCGATCAGGCGCTGGCACAGCTGCGCTCGCGGCCGGACCTGGCCGCGGCGATCGATGCACTTGGAGCCGAGGCCGCGCGCGAGGCGTTGCCAAGCGTGTTGCGGGTGAGTCCCCGCGGCGACGAGCGCTTGTTGGCTGATGGCTTGCGCGCACTGCCGCAAGCCGATCGCGTGCAGCACGACCTGGCATGGCGGGAACGGCTTGATGCATGGCTGCATTTCGGCGAACGGGTGGCCCTGGTACTGGCGGCGCTGCTGGGAATGGGCGCATTGTTGGTGGTCGGCAATACCGTGCGGCTGGACATCCAGTCGCGCCGCGAGGAGATCGGCGTGCTGCAACTGCTGGGGGCCAGCGATGGTTTCGTGCGACGGCCGTTCCTTTACCTGGGTGCCTGGTACGGGTTGGCCGCGGGCGCGGCTGCGTTGGGCGTGCTGACCTTGGCCTGGATGGGGCTGCGCGAACCGTTGGCCGGGCTCGCCGCGCGCTACGGCAGTCATTTCGCGTTGCGCGGGCTCGAGCCCGCGCAGGCGGTGCTGGTGCTGGTGGCTGCCGGGGTGCTGGGCTGGCTCGGTGCCGCCGTGGTGACCGGCCATTACCTGCGCCAGACCCGACCCACGGAGACCTGAGATGGCGGCCGGACAGGATCTTCGCCACGTTGTCAGCGATGCTCCACGCGTCATGGTGGTCGACGGCTCGCGGATGGTGCGCAAGCTGATTGGCGACACCCTGCAGCGCGACGTGCCCAACGCCGTGGTGATCGGTTGCGCCAACCTCGCCGAGGTCCGCGCCGTGCTGGCGGCGGGTGCGGTCGACCTGGTCACTACCGCCCTGCTGCTGCCAGATGGCGATGGCATGGCCGTGGCGCGGGTCGTGCGCGAGGCCGCCGGGCAGGCCTACGTGCCGATTATCGTGGTCTCCGGCAATGCGCAGGAAGCGCTGGAAACCCGCACCTTCACCGAAGACGTCACCGATTATTTCGACAAGAGCCTTGGCCATGGCGCGCTGGCTGCGTTCATCCGCGGCTACGTGCAGCCGGCGCCGATCGAAGGCGCGCGCGTGCTCTACGTCGAGGACAGCCGGGTGGTGGCGACCGCGACCAAGCGCATGCTGGAGCGGCAGGCGATGCAGGTACTGCACGTGATCAGCGCCGAAGACGCGCTGGAGCACCTGCACAAGTACATCGGACGCAGCGATGACGATGTGGGTGCCGACATGGTCCTGACCGATGTGTACCTGAAAGGTGCCCTCAGCGGTCACGACCTGCTCAGCCAGATCCGCGGGGTGTTCCGTTACGGCAAGCGGCGCCTGCCGGTGCTGGTGATGACCGGCGACGACAACCGCGACAACCAGGCGTCGCTGCTTCGCGAGGGTGCCAACGATCTGGTGCTGAAGCCGGTCGAGGAACGCCTGCTGGTCACCAAGGCCCTGTTCCAGCTGCGGCTGGCCAAACTGCCGGAGCCCGGCAGTTTCAATCGCTGACTGCGCCATTGAGCGAGCACGACGTCCGCCTGGAAACCAGCTGGAAGGGCCGCATCGGCGACTGGTTCGCGCGCGAGGACATGCAGCAGTTGTCCGGCTTCCTTCGCCAGCGCAAGGCTGCAGGTGCCACCATCTATCCGCCCGGCATGCAGTTCTTCGCCGCGTTCGACGCCACTCCGTTCGACGCGGTCAAGGTCGTCGTGCTTGGCCAGGATCCGTATCACGGCGCGGGCCAGGCGCATGGGCTGTGCTTCTCGGTCCTGCCGGGTGTGCCGGTGCCCCCGTCACTGGACAATATATATAAGGAGCTGAAGCGCGACGTCGGCTTCCAACGCCCAGGCCATGGCTGCCTGCTGCCGTGGGCGGCCCGCGGCGTGTTGCTGCTCAACAGCGTGCTCACGGTGGAGGCAGGCACTCCCGGCGCGCACCAGCGCAGGGGCTGGGAAGGCTTCACCGACCATGTGGTCGACGTGCTCAACCGTGAGCGCGAGAACCTGGTGTTCCTGCTCTGGGGCAGCTATGCACAGGCCAAGGGCAAGGTGATTGATGACCGCCGGCATCGCGTGCTGAAAGCGCCGCATCCCTCGCCGCTCTCGGCGCACCGTGGCTTCATGGGTTGCGGGCATTTCTCGGCGGCCAACCAGTTCCTGAACCGGACCGGCCAGGTACCCATTGACTGGTCCTTGCCGCCTGCCATCGACATGCCGACGCCTTGACCTCGGCTTGACCTGGCGCGTGCCATCCTGAGTTTCGCGATTTCCTGCCCTCAGTGCCGCCACTGTTCCATGAATGCAACAGTAGTGAACTATTGGCAGGGTTAGCAGTCGGATATGACGACTGCTAAAATCGACCTCATGAACGAGATCACCATGTCCAATGCCCTAATTGCCAACAACCTGCCGATGCCGTCGCTTCAGATCGGAGCGATCGGCTCGCTGGACGCCTATATCGGCGGCGTGCATCAGATTCCGGTGCTGGCCGTGGACGACGAACAGCGCCTGGCCCGCCGACTGCGCGACGACAACGACCTGCAGGCCGCGCAGGAGCTGATCCTGTCGCATCTGCGCTTTGTCATCCACGTCGCTCGCGGTTACAGCGGATACGGACTGCCGCTAGGCGACCTGATCCAGGAAGGCAACATCGGCCTGATGAAGGCGGTCAAGCGCTTCGACCCGAACGTGGGCGTGCGACTGGTCAGCTTTGCCGTGCACTGGATCCGCGCCGAGATGCATGAATTCATCATCAAGAACTGGCGCATCGTCAAGGTTGCGACTACTAAGGCGCAGCGCAAGTTGTTCTTCAACCTGCGCAAGAGCAAGAAGCGCCTGGGCTGGTTGAATGCGGCCGAAGTCAGCGCGGTGGCCAAGGACCTGAACGTCAGCGAACGTGAAGTGCTGGAGATGGAATCGCGCCTGTCCGGTCGCGACATTGGTTTTGATGCACCCGATGACAATGACGATGACCACGCACCGCCGGCGCCGGCCAATTACCTGGTCGCGCACGACGAGGGTCCGGCAGATACATACGAAGCAGAGGACAGTGTATCCAGCAAGCTGGAGCTGCTGCGCGAAGGCATGTCGCGGCTGGATGCGCGCTCGCGCGACATCATCCGCCGTCGCTGGCTGGATGACGAAAGCAAGGTCACCTTGCAGGAACTGGCCGACGAATACGGCGTGTCCGCCGAACGCATCCGCCAGGTAGAGTCCAACGCGCTCAAGAAGATGAAGGCGTTGTTCGCCGCCTGACCAGCGATGTATGCAGCAACTTGGAACGGCCCGCGCAAGCGGGCCGTTTGCGTTGTGCGCTAGGCTTTCGGATCACGATCATGACCACCAATGGAGTTGCCGATGGATGCCACGTTGCGCATGGCGCTGCTGATTGACGCCGACAACGCGCCGGCGTCGAAGATCGACGTGATCCTGGCCGAGCTGGCGCGCCATGGCGTGGCCAACGTGCGGCGCGCGTATGGCAACTGGAAGAGCGCGCATTTGCAGAAGTGGGAACAGATGCTGCACCCGCATGCGATCCAGCCGGTGCAGCAGTTCGCCTACAGCATCGGCAAGAACGCATCGGACATGGCGATGGTGGTCGACGCCATGGACCTGCTGCACAGCGGGCGCTTCGATGCCTTTGCGATTGTTTCCAGCGATGCCGACTTCACCCCGCTGGTGATGCGCCTGCGCAGCCAGAACATGCGCGTGTTCGGCTTCGGCGCGAAGCAGACGCCGCCGCCTTTCATCAATGCGTGTTCCACCTTCCTGTACCTCGACGACCTGGGGGACGCCAGCAGTGGCAACGCGGCGGCACCGGCGTCGAAGGCCAAACCAAAGACCAGTGCCGAACTGCGCCAGGACACGGCACTGGTGAACCTGTTGCGGGGTGCGGTGGATTCGGCCGATGGAGAAGACGGATGGGGGCACCTGGGGCCGGTCGGCCAGTACATCGCCAACCGTGCTTCGTTCGACCCGCGCAATTACGGCTATCCGAATTTGAGCAGCCTGATCGAGGCCATCGACCTGTTTGACGTGCGCCGCGACAACAAGCTGGTGTACGTGCGCAACAAGCCCAGGCCCACGTCCAGGCAAAGCCCCCAGACCGATCCCAAACCAGGCCCGCAGCCAGTCGGGAAAACCGCCCGCAAGCGTGCGCCAACCAGCAAGGTCATCGCGGTCAAGCCGGCTCAGTAAAGCTCGGCTGGATCCACGTCCAGCGACCAGCGCACCTTGCGCGCATCCGGCGCTGCATAAAGTGGTGGCATCACCTCATCCAGCGCGGCATGCAATTGCCGGCGCTGCGGTGATGCAAGCAGCAGCTGCGCGCGCTGGAAGCCGGCGCGGCGCGGCATCGGCGCCGGCAACGGGCCAGACAGCTCGATGCCGGCATCGGACAAGAGGTCTTTCGCCAGCTGCAGGAAGCGCATCGGCGGATCGGTGTGTCTGGCTTCCGCGCGCAGCAGGGCGAGGTGTGAGAACGGCGGGAAGCCGGCGGCTTCGCGTTGCTCGAGTTCGGCCTCGGCAAATGCATGGTAGCCGCCGTGGATCAGCACGTGCAGCAACGGGTGGTCCGGATGATGGGTCTGGATCAGCACGGTGCCGGGCTTGTCCGCCCGCCCGGCGCGGCCGGCAACCTGGATCAGCAATTGCGCGAGTTTTTCGCTGCTGCGGAAATCCGCCGAAAAAAGCCCCTCGTCGACGCCGACCACCAGCACCAGAGTGAGATTGGGCAGGTCGTGTCCCTTGGCCAGCATCTGGGTGCCGACCAGGATGCCCGGTTGCGTGCCCAATGTGTCGAAATGGCGTTGCAGGGCATCGCGCTGGCGCGTGCTGCCGCGGTCGATGCGCAGCACCGGTACCTCGGGGAAGCGCGATTGCAGGAGTTCCTCGATGCGTTCAGTGCCAGCGCCCTGAGGCTGCAAAGTCAGGCTGGCGCAATCCGGGCAGGCCAACGGCACCGTTTTACGGGTGCCGCAGTGATGGCACTGCAGGCGGCGGCCGGCGCCATGCACGGTCATCGGCGTACCTTGTTCCGGCGTACTGCAGCGCGGGCAATGCGCGCTCCAGCCGCAATCGTGGCATAGCAGCACTGGCGCGTAGCCACGCCGGTTCTTGAACACCAGGACCTGGCCCCCAGCCGCTAGCGCGGCGGCGATCGCCTGCAACGCTTCGGTCGACAGGCCCGCCTGCAATGGCCGCTTGCGCACGTCCTGCACCCGTACTTGCGGCGGATGCGCGCCGCCTGCGCGTTGACGCAAGCGCAGATGCGCGAAGCGACCCGCCTGCGCGTTGTGCAGCGATTCCAGCGATGGCGTGGCGCTGCCGAGCACGATCGGGACGCCGAGTGACTTGGCCCTGACCAGGGCGAAGTCGCGGGCGTGATAGCGGATGCCGTCGAATTGCTTGTAGCTGCCGTCGTGCTCCTCGTCGATGACGATCAGGCCGGCCTCGGGCAACGGCACGAACACCGCCGAACGGGTGCCGACGATCACCCGCGTCTGTCCCTGCGCGGCCGCCATCCAGCTGCGCGCGCGTTCGGCATCGCCCAGGCCCGAATGCAGCACCGCTACTGGCACGCCCAGGCGTGCGCGGAAACGCTGCAACAGTTGCGGCGTCAGGCCGATCTCCGGCACCAGCACCAGCGCCTGCTTGCCGCGGGCAAGGCAAGCGCGGATGGCATGCAGGTAGACCTCGGTCTTGCCGCTGCCGGTGACGCCGTCAAGCAGGAACGGCGCGAAACCGCTGGCGCTGTCGATGATCCCGGTGGCGCCGCGTTGTTCGTCGTTGAGCGAAAAGGGGACGGAGGGAATCAAGTTGGGCTTAATTCCCTCCGTCCCCTTTTTGCCCATTTCAATGCGCTCCACCAGCGCGCGGTCGCGCAGTGTGCGCATCGGCGTACGCCAGCCAGGTTGCGCGGCGTCGAGCAGCGCTTCTTCGCAGGCACCGGCTTCCAGCGCCGTCGCCAATGCATGCGGCTTGCCCGCGCGCATGGACGGCATGGCGGTGCGGCCGGCTTCGGTCAGCGACCAGCCGTAGGTGGTCGTGTCCGGAAGCGGTTCGCCGCGACGCAGCGCGCTTGGCAGAGCCGTCGCCAGCACTTCCCCGAGGGGTGCGTGCAGGTAATGCGACAGCCAATGCAGGGACTCGAACAGTTCGCCGTGCAACAGCGGCGCATCGTCCGGCAACGCGCGCGCCGCTTTCAGTTCGATGCCCGGATCGGCCATGGCATGGCCGACGACCACGCCGTAGAGTTCGCGCGCGCCAAATGGCACCAGGATGCGTTGCCCCCGCTGCACCGATGCGGCCTCTATTCCCGGCGGCGGCGCATAGTCGAACGGCTGCGGCAAGGGCAGCGGCAAGGCGACACGTAGCACGGGACGGGTTGCCTGCATCGCGTCAGTCTAGCCGCCGGTCATGCTGATCGGGGCCGATCCGGGGTTGCCCGCGCCACTGGCTTCCAGTTGCGAGCCACATTTCAGCCATTGATCCCGGAAAGTGACGTAAGCGATTGTCGGTCAAAGGAAATCCTGTTTATCCACATCCGCTGTGGATAAGTCTGTGCATTGGCGACCTTCACACCTGCGCAATCGCCACGATGCAAGGGCTTCGGTACCTGTGGTGAAAAAACAGCCAATTGAGCTAATCTCAATAAAATCAATAACCTGCTCGTGAAACGTCGTGGTCACAACGCATGAAGATCGCGTGAAACAGGCATGGATGACGATTCCATGACGCCTGTGCACAACCGGTTTACCCACAGGCCGCGTCCCTGCTTGCGGAGCCACCTCCGGCGGCACTGTCAAGCGGTTTTTTGCAGGCCGCGCGAACAGCTGTCCGGCTAAGATGCGGGGTGCCCAGTCGATCGCAATGACCACCCCCTCGGCGCCTGTGTCCTCGCCTCCTGCCATTGCTGCCTTCGTGCGCGGCGTAGGCCAGCGCGCGCGGTTGCTGGCGATCGTCCAGGCGGGCGCCGCAAAGCCGGCGGAGCAGGCGTTGGCGGTGGTGGCGCAGGTCTTCGCCAGTGAAGCCGGACAGTGGCCCATCGCGCAGTGGCCGCAGCAATACTGGCGGTTGTTGCTGGCCACGCCGCACCTGCGCCATCCGGGCCCGTCCGAGCCGGGCTTGCCTTTGCACGGCATAGCGCGGCTAGCGCCCACCCAGCGTGCCGCGTTCCTGCTGCAACTGGTGGCGGAGCTGGACGATGCCACCGCAGCGACGGCGCTGGGCGCGTCGGTCGCCGCCTACCAAAAAGCGATCCGCGATGGCCTGCCGCGCGATGCGCTTGGACAGCCCGACCTCGACGTCTGGCGCGCCTGGCGCGCGGCCGTGCAGCGTGAGCTGGCCACCGCCGAACCGGTGCCGACGGCCCTGGTGGCGGGATCGCGCACGGAAGCTGCACCCAGGCCCGCCATCGGCATTCCGGTTTTCGCCGAGTTTGCTAATGGCACGAAGGCTGACGATGCGAGCGCCGACGCCGACGCCGACGCCGAACCGCATCGCCATGTCCGCTGGTTGTGGCTGGGCGTGGCGATCTGCGTGCTGGCCTTCGCAACGACGTTTTTCCTGCATCCGGCCGGTCGCGCGGTGCTGCAGCGCTGGACGGCGACGATCAAGATCGAACCCCTGCCAGCCGCCGCCGCACCAAAATCCCGTTTCGATGACGGCGATGTCGCCTTGCATCCTGATCGGGCGTTGCTGGAAGCCCCGGAAGAGGCGGCCCATGCCAGCCAGCTGGCACTGCTGGCATGGCTGGCGGTGAACAGCGAGGATCCGCGTGCGGCGGACGCAGTGCGATTACCGGTCATCGTCGTGCCGATGCCACGGATGAACATGGACCCGTCACGCGCTGCCGCCGGAATGGCTGCGCGGCTGCGCCAATGGGACGTGTTGCCCGCACGCGTGCGCGGCCTGCGCCGCGGGCAGTGGGACGCCTGGCGTGCGTTGACCGCGAGTGAGCGAATCCAGCTACGTAACCTGGACCAACGCTGGAGCAAGTTGGCTCCACAAGAACAGCAGGTCTTGCGCCAGCGGTTCCTGGCGCAGTCGTCCGATGCCCGCGACGGTTGGTGGATGGGGCCGACCCTCGGCCGCGACTGGCCGCGTATCCAGGCCCTGTTCGCCTATGTCGATGCCGGCCAGCGAGACGCGTTGCTGCGCGTGCTGCGTCAGACCGACAGCGACGGCTGGGACGTGCTTGCGCGCCTGGCGCAATCCACCCCGCCCGAAGAGCGCGCACAGCTACGCAGCGCACTGCTGGCGCAAGCGCCTTCGCAACGGGACGCGTGGTTGGGGGCGCAGCTGGCCCGCTGAGCATCAGCCGGCTGCGGCCTTTACATCGCCACCAGACCGATTGCCATCGACGCCAGTATCGCGAAGCTCAGCAGGACCGTGTAGCAGGTGCCCAGCACGAAATACTTCAGCAACGTCATCGGCCAGCCTTGGCCATAAACGCGTTTTTGCATGATCAGCAGGTAGATCGGCATCCACGCAATCAGCACACCTTCTGTCCATGCGAACAGGGTGTGCAGCGCCCCCGCCTCCGGTGCCAGCCAGGTCTCGAGCATGCTGATGATCAGCACCAGCAGCAGGGCCAGGCACAGGAAGGCGTGGCTGTGCAGGGCCACGAGCAGGTGCTCCATGTACAGCCGGCGCTTGAACGCATAGGCAAGCTTGAGCATCAGCGCGAAGACCGGCACCAGCACGAACAGGGTGGTCGGCACCGCGCTGAGCACCGCGTCCTTGAAGGCGGCGGGGTCCTGCTTGAGCCGGCCGATGTTGCTGTTGCCGCGCTCGACCTGTCCGTTGAGCCAGCGGTTGGCGAAACCTGGCAGCCAGGCCATTTGGAACGGATTTTTTTCCGCATCCCAGCGCCCGCTGCCGAAGTTCAGACTGAAGCTGTCCTTCATCGGCTCTGGTGGGGCCAGGCCCTGGGCTTTTGCTTCCTGCAACTGTTCGATGCGCGCGGCGGCGGTGTCGCGTACTGCGTCTTCACCGGCCTCGATACCGGGGATGCCGACGGCAGCAGCGGTGCCGGCCATCTCCCGCTTCGCCTCGGTCAGCGCAGCCAGTCGTGCATCGCGTTCGCGTTCGACGCCAGCAACTGTCATTGCGCTGCCTATGGCGTCATTGCCCTTGCCGTCATCGGTGCGGATGGCGTCATCGAAGTTGTCGAAGGTCAGCTGCGCCACGAAGAAGGTGATGATCGCCAGGAAGAAAAACAGCCGCACCGGACTGACGTAACGCACGCGGCGGCCTGCGAAATATTCGCGGGTGATGTGGCCCGGTTTGGCGAACAACGGACCGATGGTGCGCACGATGCGGGTGTCGAAGTCGAACACCGTGTCCAGCGCATCGCCGACGATGCTTGAGAAATGCCGCACCAGGCCCTTCACCGGCTGGCCGCATGCATGGCAGTGCGGGCCGAGCAGCGGCGTGTTGCAGTTGCCGCAGGCGACCGGCGGGTTGGCTTCAGAGCCTGCTGGCGGCTGTGGTGTCACGGGATCAGCGTCGGGCATGGTGTCGTTCGGTGTGGTCATGGGCAGTCTCTCTACTGCCGGTAAGATGGCAGCCCGCGCGCGCCGACGCCACCGCGGCGACGCCAGAGCCCGCCATGTCTTCCGATCACCCCATCCCCCGTTTTGCCGATGAAGTGCGCTCCAGCGCACGCCTGGCTGCGCCAATGGCGGCCGGGCATCTGTCGCATGGACTGGTGGGTTTCGTCGATACCGTGGTCGCCGGCCACCATGGCACCACCACGCTCGCCGCGGTGGCGGTGGGCACGGCGCTGTTCTGGCTGCCGATGATGATGCCGATGGGCATGCTGATGGCGTTGCCGCCGTCGGTATCCCAGCTCGATGGCGCGGGACGCCGGGACGAGATCGGCCCGTTGTGGCGGCAGTCGTTGTGGCTTGCGTCCGGACTGGGCCTGCTGCTGTTCGCGCTGATGACAGTGCTGCCGCTGATCCTTTCGCCGATGGGCATCGGCGCGGAGATCGTGCCCGGCGCCACCGACTTCATCCATGCAATCCGCTGGGGCATCCCGGCCTTCACCCTGTATTTGGCGATGCGCTATCTCAGCGACGGCCTGCACTGGTCGCTGCCGACCATGCTGCTGGGTTTTGGCGGCCTGCTGCTGCTGGCGCCGATGGGTTACGTGTTGACCAATGGGCTGCTTGGGTTGCCGGAAATGGGCGCGGCCGGGTTGGGCTGGGCATCGGCAGTGATGTTCTGGCTGCAGATGCTGGCGTTCGCGGCATATCTGTGGCGCTCGCCGCGCTTCGCGGACCTGACGTTGTACGCCGGCTTTGAACGCCCGGATTGGCGTGTGTTGCGCGGACTGCTGGCGACAGGCCTGCCGATCGGCGTCACCATCAGCATGGAAGGCAGCCTGTTCATCGTCACCGCACTGCTGATCGGGCGGCTCGGCGAGTTGCCGGTCGCGGCGCACCAGATCGCGATCAATGTCGCCACCTTGAGTTTCATGATCCCGTTCGGGGTTGCCGAGGCCACCACCGTGCGCGTTGGCCATGCGCTGGGCCGTGGTGACCGCGCCGGTATTCGGCGCGCGGCATTCGCCGGGCTGGTGCTGGTGCTGTGCACCCAGGCGGTGTCGGCGGCGGTCATGCTGACTGCCAACCACGCCATCGCCGGGCTGTATACGGCCGATGCCGCGGTTGCCGGGCTTGCGGCCTCGTTGCTGCTGTATGCCGCGCTCTTCCAGTTCCCCGACGGCGTGCAGGTGCTCTCGGCGGGCGCGCTGCGCGGGCTCAAGGACACGCGTGTGCCGATGTTGCTTGCGATGCTGGCTTACTGGTGCATCGGCATTCCGGTTGGTGCGGGGCTGGGGCTCGGGCTGGGCGGTTTCACGCCGGCACTCGGGCCGCGAGGCATGTGGATCGGACTGACCGCCGGACTGTCGGTCGCCGCGTTCCTGTTGGCACGCCGGTTCTTGCGCAGTAGCCTGCGCGTCCCCATCTCAGGCAAGTCGCCCGCAGCGCCATCGGTCACCGTGACCGACGGCGCATGAAGGCTTCACGCCAGCCGGCTACGCTGTCGCCATCGCGATAGTCGCCACCGACGGCATTCCTGCCGACGGCAGCACGCATTTTTCCTGGAGCACGCAATGAACCCACCGCGCACCCGCGGCCCCATCGCCCGCCTGGTCATCGGCTTGTGGGATGCGGTCAATTTCAGCCGCCGGCTGGTGTTCAACATCCTGTTCCTGATGCTCGTGGTGTTCGTGCTTGCCGTGATGTTGGGCGGCGGCAAGATCGCGCCACCGGCGGATCGTTCCACCTTGATCATCGCGCCACAGGGCCGCTTGGTCGAACAGTTCAGCTGCGATCCGATCAGCCGCGCGTTCTCCCGCGCCACCAGCGGCAGCGACTGCCGCGAGCTGCGCCTGCGCGACATCCTGCGTGCGCTGGATGCGGCACGCACCGACAAGCGCATCGAGCGGGTGGTGCTGGAGCTCGACGAGTTCCAGCCCGGTGGCTTCGCCTCGATGCGTGATGTCGCGGCGGCGCTGGCCAAGTTGCGCGCCAGCGGCAAGCAGGTGATCGCATATGGCGACAACTACACCCAGGGCCAGTACCTGCTGGCCGCTGAAGCCAACGAGATCTACCTGGACCCGATGTCGCAGGGCGGCGTGATGCTGGAAGGCCTGGCTGCCTACCGCCAGTATTTCCGCGAGGGCCTGGAGGATAAGCTCGGCGTGGACATGCACCTGTTCAAGGTGGGCGAGTTCAAGTCCGCCGCCGAGCCCTATGTGCGGGATGCCGCATCGCCGGAATCCAAGCAGGCCAGCCTGTTCTGGATGGCGGATGTGTGGCAGCGGATGCTGGCCGATATCGGCAAGGCGCGCAAGATCGACCCGGCCATGCTTGCCGCGCGGATCAATGCGTTGCCCCAACAGGTCGCGGCCGCCAACGGCGACCTGGCCCAGCTCGCGCTCTCCCAGAAGCTGGTCGATGGCCTGCAGACGCGCGAGCAGGTCGAGATGTTGCTGGCCGAACGCGGCGTGGTTGATGAAAACGCAGAGGGTGGCTTCCGCCAGGTCTCGCTGGACGGTTACCTGAAGCACCTCGATGGCGCGCTGCCGCAGGCCGATCTGCGCCCGCAGGTCGCGGTGGTGGTGGCTGAAGGTGAGATCGCCGGCGGCGACCTGCCGCCGGGCAGGGTAGGCGGCGAATCCACCGCGGCCCTGCTGCACGAGGCGCGCGACGATGAGAACGTGAAGGCGGTGGTGTTGCGGGTGAATTCACCGGGGGGCGAAGTGTTCGCCTCCGAGCAGATCCGCCGTGAAGTGACCGCGTTGAAGGACGCCGGCAAGCCTGTGGTTGTCTCGATGGGCGATGTGGCCGCATCCGGCGGCTACTGGATCAGCATGAATGCCGACCGCATCTACGCGGATCCTTCCACCATTACCGGTTCCATCGGCATCTTCGGCCTGTTCCCGACCGCCGACCGCGCGCTGGACAAGATCGGCGTGCATACCGATGGCATCGGTACCACCCGCTATGCCGGTGCTTTCGACGTCACCCGTCCGCTCGACCCCGGCGTGGCAAGCGTCGTCCAGTCGGTGATCGAAAAGGGCTATCGCGACTTCATCGGCAAGGTCGCCAAGGCGCGTGGACGCAGCGTCGCGCAGATTGACGAGGTCGCGCGCGGCCGCGTCTGGAGCGGGCAACAGGCCAAGGCGCGTGGCCTGGTCGATGCGTTCGGTGGACTGGATGCAGCGGTGAATGATGCCGCGGCGCGGGCCAGGCTCGGCAAGCCGGACACATGGCAGACCCGTTATATCGAACCGACCGTCAAACCCTTCGCGCAAATGTTCGGTGGCTTCGTGCAAAGCCGCGCCGGCCTGGCCATGCTGCGTGCAAGCGGCATCGGCGAAAGCCTGCTGCGGCAGCACGTCAAGGCACAGGCTCCACTGCGCCTGCTCGATACGCTGCTGCAGCAGCGCGGCAATGCGCGCGTGCTCCCGTTGGCGCACTGTTTTTGCGTGTTGGAGTAAGCGCTTCGCGGTCGAATAGACGGCAAAAGGATTACGGTCAGCGGCGGACGTCGAGGCGTTCGCCCCGCACCAGCGCCATGACGTCTTCCACGTCGACGAGGTTGAAGTCGCCGGGGACATAGTGTTTGAGGCAAGCTGCAGCGTGGCCGAAGGCGAGGCTGGCCGCATCGTCCATGCCACTGAGCAGACCATGCAGGACGCCTGCAGCAAACGCATCGCCACCGCCGATCCGGTCCACGATCCCGCCCAGTTCGACCTGCTCGCAGCGATACATTCCCAGGTCGTCACTTCCGCCACCGCGCATGGCCAGCATCGCGCCAAGTTGATGGTGGTCGACGCTGGATTGGGTGCGGCGCGTGCTGGCGAGGCGTTTGAGATTCGGAAATGCAGCGAATGCGGCACCGGCGGCCGTACGGAAACGTTCCAGCGGATCATCGACATGCGCGAAATCCGCGCCGAGGACGAGCGCGATGTCGCGGTGGTCGGCGAATGCGATGTCGGCCTGCTCGAACAGGGCGTGCAAGGTGGTCTTCGGATCACCGTCCCACGCCGCCCACAATTTGGCGCGGAAGTTGCCGTCGAACGAGACCTGCACGCCGGCCGCGCGCGCCGCGCGCGCGGCATCCAACGCCGCCCGTGCGGTCGCAGGACCGAGTGCCGGGGTAATCCCGGACAGGTGCAGCAGGCGCGTGCCGTGCAGGATCATCGGCCAGTCATAGTGTTCGGGCTGGGTCATCGCAAACGAAGAACCGTCGCGGTCGTAGAGGACCTCGCTGGGCCGATGGCCGGCACCGGTCGTGAAGAAATACAGGCCCATGCGACCAGGCGCTGACCCCAATGCCGTGGTGTCCACGCCGTGCCGTCGCAGTTCTCCCCGCGCGGCGCGACCCAGTGAGTTGTCTGGCAATACCCCTGTGATTGCTACCGCATGGCCGAAACAGGCAAGCGATACCGCGACATTCGCTTCCGCGCCACCAACCTGCACATCCAGGCGAGCGCTCTGCAACAGGACTTCGCGCCCCGGTGCGCCCAGCCTGAGCAGGATTTCCCCGAAACAGACCACTTTCCCCGTCATTCGCCCGCTCCCGGTTTGGACCACGTTATCGTCATTTGCGCACTGCAGCATGCGCAGAGGGAAAGGTTTTGATAACGTTTTGGCCAGCGGTGTCATTTTACCGCCATGGAAGCCTAGCGGTGCGCTGAAAACGTCAGCATGGCGCACGAACAGTCAACAGCATCACCGGAGGGGATTCAGATGCGCACCACCAAGGCGGTAAAAAAGACACCGGTTACCATACTCGCCCTTTCGATTGGACTGGCGCTCCAGATGAATGCCTTGTCCCTGAGCGCACAGGAAGCTGCTCAAGCAGCTCCCCTATCCACCTCGGAGCCAACCAAGTTGGACGCTGTCCAAGTGGTGGGCATACGCCCGTCGCTGCAGAAAGCCGCGGAGGTGAAGAAGGAAGCATCGCAGGTGATGGACGTCATCACCGCAGAAGATGTCGGCAAGCTGCCGGACGACAACGTCGCAGAGGCACTGCAGCGGGTTCCAGGTGTGCAGATAACCCGGGTCTTTGGCGAAGGGCAATCGGTCTCGATCCGCGGATTGCCGCAAGTGCGGGTGGAAGTGGACGGCCGCACGCTGCTCGGGTGGTCCGCTCGACTTTCGCCTCCCGAGAACGAACAACTGGGCCGTAGCTCCGGACTCGACACGGTGCCCTCAGGCCTGTTCGGACGGCTGGAGGTCCGCAAATCACCGATCGCCAGCCAGGTGGAAGGTGGCTTGGGAGGCTCCGTCAACCTGGTCACTCCCGACCCACTGGACTACAAGTCGCCTGTGCTCCTGTTGCGCGCCAAGGCCACCTATTCCGAAGGCTCCAGCGATGTGGAGCCCGCCGTGTCGGGATTGCTTGCCGGCCAGTTCATGGACAACCGCTTTGGGATGCTGTTGGGTTTTGACTACGTGAACAGGATCACTACCACCCAGGCATTCGAGCGCAACGACTTCTTCGCCACCACCACCCCGTTGCGGGACTTGAATGGTGATGGTGCCAACGATATCGGCGGCGACCGCTTGCACTACGAGCAGTTCGTCACCGACAGATCCCGCGCCGGAGTCACCTTCGAGGCCGAGTTCAAGGCAACCGACGACCTGACGCTCAAGTCGGAATTCATCTATTCAAAATTGAAGACGGCGCGCGAGCAGGACTTCATCGCGTGGAGATATGCCGGTAAGCCGACCACCAATGCCGTCCTCCAGGACAACTTCATCGTTGCCGGGAATTCAACCGGCACGCTGCAACAAGCCGGACTGCTGAGGGACGAGCCGACCGACAGCTTCATCGGGGCCATTTCCGGTGCCTGGACCGGCGAGCGGCTGATGGTCGACGCCGACCTCAGCTACAGCGAGGGAAATCTCGACCAGACCATCCAGCAGATCACCCTGGACAGCCTCAACAGGAACATCCCCGGGCGCTTCGACTACCGCGCCGGCGTAGTCCCCAGCCTCGACCTTGGATCATTCGATCCAGCCAACCCGGCGAATTATCGTGCCAGCCAGGTTCGCGCAAATAGACTGCTCGGCACGCTCGATGAAACCGTTGCCAAGATCGATTTCCGCTATAGCACCGACTGGGGGCCGATCACTGCCCTGAGTGCCGGGTTGCGCGGACGCAAGCTTGGTTCGACCACAACTGCCACGCGAAGCCAGCTGACTCCGACCGCCGCCGAGATCGTGCCGTTCCTGGGCACGACCGACGCAGGCGCGTTCCTTTCCAGAATCAACGGCAGTTTCCCGCGCACCTTCCTGACCACCTTGATCGACAAGGACTGGGTGATCGATCGCGTGGGCGGTTATCCGCTCGCTCCCAATGCGTCGCGTGATTACGACCTGGAGGAGACCTCGAGTGCGGGCTATCTGATGGCCGAACTGGAGGGCGCCATCGGCACACTGCCGTACCGCGCAAATGTCGGTGTCCGGGTCGTGGACACCGATCTCGAAGTCGACACGTTCCTGCAGACCTCGGCGACGAATCTGATCCCCGTCCGCGACACCAACAGCTACAGGAACACCCTGCCCAGCGCGAACATCGTTTTCTATCCAAGCAAAGACTTCCTGGTTCGGCTTGCCGCCAGCAAGACGATGCAGCAGGCGGGTATCCGTGAACTCGCCCCTTCCATCTTCGTCAACCAGACCAACCGTTCGGCCACGGGCGGCAATGCAGCACTCAAGCCCACCATAGCCACGCAGGCCGATGTCAGCCTGGAATACTATTTCAGCGACGACGGGCTGCTCGCTTTCTCGGCCTTTTACAAGGATGTTACCGACCTGATCGCCGAACAGACCGTGCTGCAGGTGTTCCCCGGATTCGAAGACTTGGGGCCTATTCCATATACGCGCCCGGACAACATCGGCAACGCGAAGGTCAAGGGCTTCGAGATTGGCTACCAGACGTTCTTCGACATGCTGCCCGCACCTTTCGATGGTTTTGGCCTCATCGCCAACTACACGTACTCTGATGCTGAGGGCGACAACGGCAATCCGATGGTTGGCGTCTCAAAGAACAGCTTCAATATCGTCGGCCTGTACGAAAAGGAACGGTTCTCCGCAAGGCTCGCCTACAACCAACGGGACGAAGCGGCGTTCTCATTCACCCAGGGCCGTCCCAACTATATCGACGCTCGCTCGCAGCTAGACCTCCAGTTCGGATGGAAGCTCAACAGCCGCTTCAGCCTGCAGTTCATCGGCTCCAACCTGATGCCGGATGACTCAGCCACGATCGAATACAGCGCCATTGGACCCGTCGCCCTGAACAGCTATGCCTTGTCCGAACGCCGCTATTCGATCGGCATCAGCGCCAAGTTCTGACGGAGAGACAAATGCGGTACTACCTGCCTTTCGCGTTGACCTGTCTAGTCGCCAGCCTCGGTCCAGCCGCCTTGGTTCAGGCGGCTGGACTGCAGCCAAAAATCCTCTTCGACCCGGCCGTTGCGCGGGAGGTGCCGCTACCCGATTTTTCCTTTGCCGGCTACGGCTACGGCGAGGTACCGCTGCCTCGATCATCTGGATCGGTGATCGAAGTAACTGGATTCGGGGCGGTTGCCGACGATGGACAGGATGACAGTGCAGCGGTACTCGCCGCGCTGGCCAAGGCCAACGAGGTGAAAGGTCCAGTCGTGCTTCGCTTTCCTGCGGGAAGGTTCATCCTCAGCGAGGTGCTGCTGATCGAACGCAGCCATCTTGTGGTGGAGGGCGCCGGTCAGGGTGCAGGTGGCACCGAGCTTTACTTTCCTCGCCCGCTGAGGATGGTGGACAAGTCCAACCGACTGGCGTCGTTGCGCGCGTATCTGAAAGAGAACGACAAGCGCCAAGTCGAACCGGCTCACAACATCAACGAGCCGTTTTCACCCTACAGCTGGAGTGGGGGATTCATCTGGAGCAAATCCCCGAACATGCCCGCCGATACGGAGTATGCCACTGCCAACAGCAGCGACGACGCGATGCAGGCAATGTTGGGGGTTGCTGACGCGCAGGTACTCACGGTTCGCGAGGGCTCCGGCATTCGAGTTGGCGACGTCATCACGATCCGCTGGAACTCGCGCGACGGGCGAGCAAGTGCACTGCTTCGCTCCATCTACGGTAACCAGACGACGGAAATTGGCTCCCGCCTCTGGGAGAGTCCGGCACGCGCGATCGTCAAGCAGACCACGAGAGTCACCCGTGTCGACGGTGGCCGAGTCAGCATTGCCGACAAGCTTCTGCATGACATCGGTGCGGACATGCCCGCGGACATCGTCCAGTGGCAGGGACTCACCGAAATCGGGATCCGTGACCTGGCATTGTCCTTTCCTGCAGGCACCAGCTTTGGCCACCACCTTGAGCAAGGCTGGAACGGAATCTGCCTGACGGACGTGTTCAACGGCTGGGTTCGCTCGGTGCGGATTTCCAATGCGGACAGCGGCATTCTGATCTACAACAGCGCCAGCCTGACCATCCGGGACATCACCACCGAGGGCGAGCGCAAGGCGCACTATTCCGTACATGTCGGAAGTGCCCACAACGTGCTGGTATCCGAGCTCCAGGTGTTCAATTCCGTCGTTCACTCGCTGAGCTTCAACACGTTGTCCACGCGATCGGTCTTCCAGCGCGCGTCGGTGTTCAAGGACCCGGTACTCGACCAGCACGCCGGTGCGAACCACCAGAACCTGTTCGATGACCTTCGACTCCACATAAAAGCGTCTCCCTCGAACGCAGGGCCAACGTATGCACTGTGGGATGGGAGTGGCGCAGCGTATTGGCAACCTGGTCATGGCCGCTACAACACCCACTGGAACATCCAGGTGAACGTGCTTTCGGGTGCCTCCACCCAACAAAGCGTGACGCTAAACGGGCTGGACGAGGGGCCGGACGCGCGGGTTGTCGGCATCTCCGGAAACCGCGATTTCCGGGTCGACTACCGACCCGCCCCCTATGTGGAGATGGTCAATGCGTTTCCGCGTGACGTGCCGTCGCTGTACGACTGGCAGCTTGCAAGGCGCTTGAAGCAGCACTGATTCGCCTTCGGCTATACACATGGGCCTGCTCCACTCGTTGTCCAAGGAAGGCGCAGAAATTCCAACAGAGGTCAGGGAGACACCGTTTTGAGCAGCCGCGACGGCGAGATCTACGTCCAGACCCACCTTGAAAACGAGCGGGCCATCGCCGCCCACTTCGTGCGCGCTCGCCTGGCAGCTTCGGCACTCACGCAGTTCCCTGGCGCCATACCTGACGACCTCGAGGACGCATATCGGATCCAGGATGCCGCCATTGCGCAGTGGCCGGACACGGTGGTTGGATGGAAGGTTGGCTACATCGCGCCGGAGCGGCGCGACCCATCGGGGGAAGAACGGCTTCTCGGGCCTATCTTCGCAGGGGCGCAGTCGATCGCCGGCGCGGAGAGCGTGCCATTCGAGGTCTTTGACGGGGGCTTCGGTGCTGTGGAAGCCGAGTATGTGCTGCGGCTCGGGGCTGACATGCCCGATGGCCAGCAGCACTGGTCGGCGGAGCAGGCCGGCGCCTTCCCCTCCACGCTACACCTGGGCGTGGAGATCGCCAGCAGTCCGCTGGCCACGATCAACCTGCTCGGCCCGCGCGTTGTGGTGTGTGATTTCGGGAACAACAACGGACTCATCCTGGGGCGCCCAGTCGAGCGTTGGCAGGATCTGCCGGAAACCGGCCTTACCTGCCACACCTGGATCGAGGGCCGGCGCGTCGGCAGCGGCGGTGCCACCATGCTGCCCGGGGGGCTGCGCGCCGCGTTCGCCTTCGCTCTGTCCAGTTCGGCACGGCGCGGACGGCGTCTGCGCGCGGGCGACCTGATCGCCACGGGCAACGCGACTGGTATCCACGACATCAGCGTCGGACAACGTGCGCGCATCGAGTTCGACGGTTACGGCGAGATCAACTGCCACGCCCAAGCTGCACTCGTGCGGCCAGAAGTGGCATCGCCGTGAGCACGCGGCGCAACTTCCTGGCGGGCATGGCCGGTGCCGTGGGCGCTGCGCTGCTGCCGGGCGCACGCGCGCAATCGGACCTGCACGTACTGACCGCCACCGACGTGCACGTCAAGGATTACCCGACGGTCGAAGCGGTACGCTGGATGGGCGAGCAACTCGGACGCGAAAGCGGCGGCCGCATCCGCATCCGCCAATACCACTCGGGCCAGCTTGGGCGCGAGTCAGAATCCATCGACATGACGCGCTTCGGTGCGATCGACATGACCCGCGTGTATTCGGGGGCGCTCAACAATGCATTCCCGTTGACGGAAGCGTTGTGCCTGCCGTACCTGTTCGACTCGATAGCGCATGTGCGTCGCGTCGTCGATGGCGAGGTCGGCGCGGCGGTGCTGAAGGGCTTCGAGGCGCGTGGTCTGGTTGGCCTTGCGATCTACGATAGCGGTGCGCGCTGCTTTTACAACACGCGGCATGCGATCCATACGCCGGCTGACCTGCACGGATTGAAGTTAAGGGTGCCGGCATCTGACATCTTCATCCGGATGATGCGCATGCTGGGCGCCAACCCAACGCCGCTCGCGTTTGGACAGGTATTTTCCGGCATGGAGACGCGGCTGATCGACGGGGCGGAGAACAACATGCGCAGTTTCCATTCCAGCCGCCAGTTCGAGGCCGCGCACTATTGGTCGCAGTCCGAACATTCGTATGCGCCGGATGTGCTGCTGATGTCCAGGCGCACGTTTGATGAGATGGAGCCGCGCGACCGCGCTTTGGTCATGGATGCCGCGCGGGGCTCGGTGCAGGTGATGCGCGATCTCTGGGACGATTCGGAGGCGCAGGCTCGCGCAGCGGTGTTGGCGGCCGGCGTCAAGATCAACACCGTCGACATGCCTGCGTTCCGCGCAGTCGTCCAGCCGCTGCTCCACGATTACGCAGCTCGGCCTCACCTGGCCCCGCTGTGCCGCCGCATCCGCGACCTGGGGCACGGACATGCATGAGCCGCCCGTCCTGCAAACCTCTGCGGAGCAACCCCAGCCAGCCGTGATGCATGGCCCCATGCAGCGGCTTGCGTCACTTGCCGCAGCGATCGCGGCAGGCGCGCTGCTGCTGCTGGTCGCCACTCAGATGTGGCAGGTGATCGCCCGTTACGTGTTCAACGATTCGCCGAGCTGGACCGAGCCGGTGACGGTGGTATTGCTGAGCACGGCGATGAGTTTGGGTGCCGCGGCTGGCGTGCAGGAGCGGCGGCATTTCGCCTTCGCACTGCTGGCCGAGAACCTGTCACCACCCTTGCGTCGCGCATGTGAATGGCTTGGGGTATGCACGGTCGTGTTGATTGGCGCGGTCATCGCCTGGTGGGGTACGCGCTTGTACCTGGACGGCATCGACATTCCGATGGCAGGTGCTCCCTTCTCCCAAGGACTGCCCTACCTGCCGTTGGCGATCGGCGGCGCGCTGATGGTGCTGTTCGCGCTTTCGCAGCTTCATGCCGGCGGAAAAACGAAAGGCGAGGCACCCTAGATGGATATCGCATTGCTGTTCGTCGCGTTCCTGATCCTGCTGGTGCTGGGCGTGCCGGTCGCCTACGCCCTGGCGGCATCGGCGCTGCTGACGTTGTGGGCGTTGGACTTGCCCTCGGTGGTGCTGGTCCAGCAACTGGGCGCGGGCGTGGGTACGGTGTCGCTGGTGGCGATTCCGTTGTTCATCTTTGCCGGCGAACTGATGATGCGCGGCGGGATTTCCGAGCGCTTGATCTCGCTGGCCGCGGCGCTGGTGGGGCGCATGCGCGGTGGCCTTGGCCAGGTCAGTATTCTGTCTTCGCTGTTCTTCGGTGGCGTGTCAGGCTCGGCGATTGCCGATGTTTCGGCCGTCGGCGGCACCATGATTCCGCAGATGGTGAAACGTGGCTATGACCGTGACTTCGCGGTCAACGTCAGTATCACCGGCGCGCTCGTCGCACTGCTGGTGCCGCCATCGCACAACCTGATCCTGTTTTCCGCGGCGGCGGGTGGCGGAATCTCGATCGCCGACCTGTTTGCCGCCGGCATCCTGCCGGCATTGCTGATGACGCTTGCACTGATGGTCACCGGGTATGTAGTGGCGCGCCGGCGTGGCTATGGCGTCGAAACGTTCCCGGGCTTTCCCGCACTGCTGCGACGCCTTGTTTCCGCCTTGCCCGGGTTGGGGCTGGTCGCGCTGATCTTCATCGGCATCCGCGCGGGCGTGTTCACCGCGGTCGAGAGCGCGGCGATCGCGGTGGTCTATGCGCTGCTGGTGACCGCGGTCCTGTACCGCCAGTTGTCTTGGCGCGCGTTCCTGGGTGCGGTGCTGCATGCCGCACGCACCACTGGCGTGATCCTGTTCGTGATCGCGGCGGCAGCGGTGTTCGGCTGGCTGCTGGCCTACCTGGAAGTGCCTACCGCGACCGTGGCGGCCTTGCAGGCAATTGCCCATGACAAGGTCATGGTCATGCTGTTGATCGTGCTGGTGCTGCTGGTGCTCGGCACGTTCATGGACCTTGCGCCGCTCATCCTCATTTGCACGCCGATCTTCCTGCCCGTGGCCAAGGCGTTTGCGATCCACCCGCTGCATTTCGGCGTGGTGCTGGTGCTGGCCGGCGGCATTGGCCTGGTCACGCCACCGGTGGGTTCAGTGCTGTTCGTCGGCACCGCGATTGGCAAGATCGGTATTGGCGAGTGCCTGCGCACGATCTGGCCGTTCTGGCTTGCAGCATTGGCCGTGTTGCTGGTGGTGGCGTTCGTGCCGGCACTATCCCTGTGGCTGCCTGTGGTCATGAAATAAGCCGTAGCGACGCGATGCCAGTCCGTAGAATGGGATCCATGCACCGGATTGATTGCCCATGAGCACCGCATCGCGTACGCCCGACAAGCCAGTGCGCGGGCGCGCGACCATCAACGACATCGCGCGCCTGGCCGGGGTCTCCAAGAAAACCGTGTCACGGGTGATCAATCAGTCGCCGCTGGTACGCGAGGATACCCGCGAGCGGGTCAATGCGCTGATGCGTGAATACGACTACGTGCCCGACCCGCAGGCACGCGGGTTGGCATTCCGGCGGTCGTTCCTGATCGGACTGGTGTTCGACAACCCGACCGCGCAGTACATCGTCAACATGCAGTACGGCATCCTCGATGCGCTGCGCGAGTCCGGCTACGAGCTGGTCGTGCATCCCTGCGACAGCAAGCGCGACGACTACATCGAGGGCATCCGCAGTTTTGTGCTGCAGCAAAAGCTGCATGGGGTGATCCTGATCCCGCGCGTGTCCGAGGACCAGGCATTGGCGGAGGTGCTGCGCGAGATCGATTGCCGTTACGTGCGCATCGCCTCGGTGAAACTCGATGATGCCAGCCACATGCTGTTGACCCAGGATCGCGCGGCAGCCGAGGAAGTCGCGAATTACCTGGAGTCGCTCGGCCACCGCAATATGGGCCTGGTCACTGGCCCGCGCCGGTATCGTTCGTCTGTTGAACGCGGCGGCGGCTTCACCGAAGCCTTGCTCCGCCGCGGCATCGAACTAACGGCGGACTCGATCTACGAAGGTGGCTACACCTTCGAATCTGGCGTGGCCGGGGCCGAACACCTGCTGGCGCAGACGCCGCGCCCGACGGCGATCTTCGCCTGCAACGATGAAATGGCCGCTGGCGTCTACAAGGCCGCGCAGCGGATGGGCATCTCGATCCCCGGTGACCTCTCGGTGGTCGGCTACGACGACAGCCCATTGGCCTCGCAGTTGTGGCCGGCTCTGACCACCGTGCGCTTGCCGGTCCGCGATGTGGGCCGCCAAGCCGCCGGGATGTTGCTGGCCGATCCCGCCAAGATGCCTGCCGCCGGCCTGACGGTGACGCCGCATCTGGCAGTCCGCGACTCCAGTCAGCCCCCGAGGCGCTGAACCACCGCATTTGATCAGCACCTGCCAAGGCTTCTTCGCGGTGCACGATGACACCGGTGTCCTAGAAGCCTAGAATGGCGCAAACCTTCGTCAGATTCCTGTCTGGAGCGACCATGTATCGCAAGACCTTGCACGCTACCCACCCCGACATGATGGTCGGCGCCAGCAACGACCAGTTGCGTGATCGCTACCTGCTCGGTGCCCTGTTCGTGGCAGACACGGTGCAGCTCAATTATTCGCACAACGAACGTTTCGTGATCGGTGGCGCTGCCCCGGTGTCGACGGCCGTCGAGCTGCCGAAGCAGACCGAGCCGGCATCCGCAGCTGGTCATCCGTTCTTGGAGCGCCGGGAGCTGGGCGTGATCAACGTCGGTGGTGGTGCCGGAACAGTGACCGTTGATGGGGCTACGTTCGCATTGGGCCCGAAGGACGGCTTGTACGTCGCGATGGGCAGCACGGACGTGAGCTTTGCCTCCGATGATGCTGCCAACCCCGCCAGGTTCTACCTGGCCTCGACGCCGGCGCATGCGCGCTTTACGACCAGGCAGCTGTCGATCAAGGACGCAGTGGCGCTGGAGCGGGGCGCGCTGGAGACCAGCAACGAGCGCACCATCTACCAGTTCATCGTGCCGGCGACCTGTCAGTCTTCGCAGTTGCTGCTGGGACTGACCGTGCTCAAGATCGGCAGCGTGTGGAACACCATGCCGCCGCACCTGCATGACCGGCGCAGCGAGGTTTATTTCTACTTCGATCTTGCCGAGAACGATCGCGTCTACCACTTCATGGGTGAGCCGGACGCGCAGCGTCATATCGTGGTGCAGAACGACGAAGCCGTGGTCTCGCCGCCGTGGTCGATCCACATGGGCTCGGGCACCAGCAACTACGCCTTCATCTGGGCGATGGGTGGCGAGAACCTCGATTACACCGACATGCACGTGCTGGACATCTGCCAGCTCAAGTAAGGAAGCGCACATGGCCAGCACTGCATTCAGCCTTGAAGGGCGCATCGCCATCGTCACCGGCACCAGTGGCGGCTTGGGCCAGGCCGTTGCCGTGGCACTGGCGGAAGCCGGCGCCGACATCGCCGGCGTCGGCGTGTCCGACAGCAGTGATACGGCGAGCCAGGTGGCCGCGCTCGGGCGCCGCTACCTGCCGATCAAGGCGGACCTGGCGAGCATCGAACCGGTGCCGGCGATCATCGAGCGAACGCTGACTGAACTCGGCGGGTTGCACATCCTTGTCAACAACGCCGGCATCATCCGCCGCAACGACGCAGTCGATTTCAGCGAACAGGACTGGGACGACGTGCTCAACGTCAATCTGAAGTCCGCGTTCTTCCTGGCGCAGGCGGCCGGCCGTCATTTCATCGCCCAGGGCCGCGGCAAGATCATCAACATCGCCTCAATGCTGTCGTTCCAGGGCGGGATCCGGGTACCGTCCTACACCGCAAGCAAATCCGGAATCGCCGGCATCACCAAGTTGCTGGCCAACGAGTGGGGCGCCCAGGGCGTCAACGTCAACGCGATCGCACCTGGCTACATGGCCACCGACAACACCGCCCTGCTGCGCGCCGATGCCGACCGCAACAAGTCGATTCTCGACCGCATTCCGGCGGGTCGCTGGGGCGTACCGGCCGACCTGGGCGGGACAGCCGTGTTCCTGGCGTCGTCAGCATCGGATTACATCAATGGCGCAGTGATCCCGGTCGATGGCGGCTGGCTGGCGCGCTAACGTCGCGTCGATTGCGCGCTCACACATGCCGCGTCAGTGCGCTATTGCGCAGCGGCGTCGAGCGTCGCCTGCTCGCGTTTTGCCGCAGCCTCGGTCGCGCTGACGGATGCTCTCGCACTGTCCTTGTAGGCATCGGCGGTTTCCACCAGTGCCGATTTCGGCTGCGCCTGCGGCTCGGGTCGTCGTTCCTCGTCCGGCGCCTTGGGCGCGGAGCAGGAAGCCAACACAACACAGGCGAGCAGAACGGTCGGTGGCATCGCACAAATCGCAAGCGGCATACGCATCGTTGAACTCCTGCGCCGGCGTGGCGGGAAGGGCCGGCATCGGTCGTATGCTACCCCCGACATCGATCACGCAGGAGCTGTGCATGGACCGCAACCGCAACCGCTGGAATCTGGATGGACAACGCGCGCTGGTGACCGGCGCCAGCGCAGGCATCGGGTTTGCAATCTGCCGGGAGTTGTTGGGCCTGGGCGCGCAGGTGCTGATGGTGGCGCGCGACCCCGACGCGCTGGAGGCTGCGCGCGCAGAACTTGAAGAACGATTCCCCGGGCCGGAGGATGCGGTCCTGGCGCTGCCTGGGGATGTCAGCGACGACGAGCAGCGCATCGAGATACTGGACTGGGTGGCTGACCAGGGCGGACTGCACATACTTGTCAACAATGCCGGCGGCAACCTGACCCGACCTGCGCTGGACTATGGCGAAGACCAGTGGCGCGCGATCTTCGAGACCAATCTGTTCAGCGCCTTCGAGCTGTGTCGTGGCGCGTATCCGATGCTGGTCAAGCATCCCGTTTCGAGCATCGTCAACCTTGGTAGCGTATCCGGCATCACCCATGTGCGCAGCGGCGCACCCTACGGCATGGCCAAGGCCGCACTGCAGCAGATGACCCGCAACCTGGCGGTGGAATGGGCCGAAGACGGCGTGCGGGTGAACGCGGTCGCGCCCTGGTACATCCGCACGCGGCGCACGTCGGGCAAGTTGTCTGATCCCGATTACCTGGATGAAGTGCTGCTGCGTACGCCGATGGGCCGTATCGGTGAGCCGGAGGAAGTGGCCGCGGCGGTCGCGTTCCTGTGCATGCCCGCGTCCAGCTACATCACCGGCGAGTGCATCGCCGTGGATGGGGGCTTCCTGCGTTACGGGTTCTGAGCCGGCGACGGAGTCTGTTGCAGGAACAGCGGGCCAGGGCCCGCACTAGGGTGTCGGCGCAGGCGTGGTGGTGGCGGCAGAATCGGCCACCGGTGCAACCGGGGAACACTTGCTTGCCTTGACCTTGGCATCGATGCCATCAAATGCCGCCTGGCGTTCGCGGCGGTTGTCGTCACCGGCGTACTTGAGCTTGAATTCGGCATCGTCCAGCCGCCGAAACCAGGCATCGCACAGGCCTTCGTCGAGCACTGCGGTGCAGGTGTCTTCGCGCATTTCACAGGCGCTGCCCATGCCCAGGTCCTGGCTGCCATCGATGCCCACGACCTGCAGGGGTGCGCAGCGCGGCGCGGGTTTCTCCGCTTCACCGAGGTAGTCATTGCCATCCCATGTTCGGCACTGGAACAGCGCGGGCGGCGGTGGCAATGCGGCGGATTCCGGTGCCGGCGTGCGCTTCATGCCGGGCCCGCTGACCATCACGAAATCGCCGTACACCGGCGCGGGTTGCGGGGCTTCGGCCTGCGGTTTCTTTGCTGGCACCGGCACCGTGCGCACCTCGCCGATGCGGCGGATCTCCTGCTTCATGCCAGGCGCGCACGGGGTGCCGTTCTGCATCGACACCGAGCCCTTGGCATCAGTGCATTTGTAGAAGACGGTTTCCTGCGCGAACGCGGCATGCGCGCAGATCAACCACAGCAACAAGAAGATCGCACGCACCGTCAGTGCCCTCCGCAGTCATTGTCGAGACGGGCGTTGATGCCGCGCTCCTCGACCCGCAGAACGTCGCGCTCGGACGGCATCGCATTGAAGAATCGGGTGTGGATGTCCTTGCGACGATCACGCAGGCGCGCGCAGGTTTCCGCCGGCGGCAGCATGGTGCAGGCATCGCGAATCCACTGCCCACCACCCATCGCCACCGGCCAGTTGATGTCGCCGGGGTGCGGACGGGTCGGGTTGTCGGGGCATGGCGGCGCACCACCGATATTGCTGCCAAGCGATGTGGTGGGCCGCACTGCCGGATAGCCCAGGGTCCAAAGCGGGACCCAGCGCGGATTGCCGGCGTTGTCGCCGCTGGTGTAGAGCTTGCCGTCGGGCGTCACGCATTCGTACATCGGACGTGGCGGCGCCAGGTAGATCACCTGGGTGGGAGTGGCCGGCTGTGGAATCGGTGACGGCTTTGGAGCTGGTGCCGGCTTTTTCACAATCGGCGCGTCCTTTGGCCTGGCCATGTCGCGCACCTGCTGTTGCTGGTCTTTCGGGCACGGCGTGTCGCGCAAGGTCTGCTTGCCGGCGCCGTCGGTGCAGCGATAGATGCGCACCTCGGCGCTTTGCGCCGATGCGATGGGTGAGGCGAGCGCGGACCAAAGGCAGGCCAACGCAAGGAGGTGTCGCTGCGGCTTCATCCGGACATAGTGCGCGGGCGACGCTGAATCGCAAATGGTCTGTATTTTATTCACCCTTGGACAGCCTCAGCGCGAACGGGTAACCCGCTGACGTTCCGGTCTTGGTGACGTTGTCGAACCATGATCGGAATCGGCGCACGGCGACTTGTTCACAGGTGCCCTGAAACTTACAGTCGAAGCAGGTCGCCGCTGCGCGCATCGCGGATCGCGGTCGGCCGTTCCAGTCCGCCGGTCTCCCCGATGGTAACGGCATCCACACCCGCCACAATGAGGTAGTCGAGTGCATCAAGGCTGGAGGGCGCAGGCTCGCCGGCGCGATTGGCGCTGGTCGAGACCAGTGCGCCGCCGAACGCGTTGCACAACGCGATCACGGTGGCATGCGCGCTGACCCGTACCGCGATCCCGCTGTGGGTGCCGGTGATCCATCCAGGTGCATTGGTCGATGCCGGCACGATCCAGGTGTGCGGCCCCGGCCAGCTGGCGCGCACTGCAGCATGTTGTGTCTCGTCCAATGCGCCCATGTCGATGTACGGCGCAAGCTGTGCTTCGTCGGCCGCGATCAGGATCAGGCCCTTGTCGACCTCGCGTTGCTTAAGCGCCAGCAATCGCAAGACGGCAGCTTCGTTGCGTGGATCGCAGCCCAAGCCCCACACGGCTTCGGTGGGGTAGGCGATGACGCCGCCGCGTCGGAATGCAGCGATGGCGTCGGCGATGTTGGACTGCGGAAAAGTCATCGGTCATTCGTTGCAGTTTCCTTCTCACGCTGCGGCGGGAGAGGGAACCAGGTCAATGTCTCAGAAAGGCGCTTCGTCGCGTGCCGGCTTTTTGATGATGCGCTTCTTGCCCAGTTCGACCTTGGCGGGGGTCAGCAATGGCTCGGCCGGTTCCGGATGCGGGCTGACATACGCTTTCTTCGCAGCGGTCTTTTTTGCAGCTTTCCTGGCAGGCGACTTCTTGACAGGCGACTTCTTTGCCGCCGTACCAGCCGCTTTCTTTGCCGGTGCTTTCTTCGCTGTGGCCTTCTTGGTCGCGGCCTTTTTCGCCGCAGCCTTCTTTGCGCCAAAGCCCTTGCGCGCCGGCTTGCCGGTTTCCTCCATCAGCTGCTGGGCTTCTTCCAGGCTCAGCGATGCCGGCTCGCGGTCCTTCGGGATCTTGCCGTTGAGCGCGCCATCCGACAAATAGGGACCGAAACGCCCGTTCAGCACCTGGATGTCGCTGTCCGGCCATTGCTTGATGATGCGGTTACGCGCGATCTCTTCCTTTTCCTCGATCAGGAACACCGCGTGGGCAAGGTCGATCGCGTACGGATCGTCTTCCTTCTTCAGCGAGGCATACACGCTGCCGCGCTTGACGAACGGGCCGAAGCGGCCGATGCCGACGCTGACCGCTTCGTCGTTGGACTCACCCAGTGCGCGCGGCATGAGGAACAGCTCCAGTGCCTGTTCCAGATTCAACGCATAGATGCTCTGGCCCGGCTTGAGCGAAGCGAAGCGAGGCTTGTCTTCGTCCTCCACGGTACCGATCTGCACCAACGGCCCGTACTTGCCAATCCGCGCGCTGACCTGGCGGCCACTCGCGGGGTCGGTGCCTAGAACGCGCACGCTGCCGGCATCGATCTTGTCGAGATTCTGCTTTTTCTCATCGACCAGCTGCTTGAACGGTCCCCAGAATTTCTCCATCAGCGGGACCCAACCCTCGGCACCTTCGGCAACTGCGTCGAGCTCGTCCTCGAGTTTGGCGGTGAAGTCGTAGTCGACATAGCGGGTGAAGTGGGAGCTGAGGAACTTGCTGACCGCACGGCCCACGTCGGTGGGCTTGAACGCGCGGCCGTCCATTTCGGTATAGCGGCGCAGCAGGGTCTGGATGATCGACGCATACGTCGACGGACGGCCGATGCCGTGCTCTTCCAGCGCCTTGACCAACGCCGCTTCGGTGAAGCGCGGCGGCGGCTGGGTGAAATGCTGGTCGGTGTGGATGCGATCCAGCGGAATGCGATCGCCAGGCTTCATCGCCGGCAACTTGCGGCCTTCGTCATCGTCCTCGGCTGACTTGCTGTCCTTGCTTTCCTCGTAGACCGCCAGGAAACCGCTGACGATGACAGTGGTGCCGCTGGCGCGGAAACTGTGGTCGCTGCCCGCGGCCAGTTCCACGCTGACCGTGTTGAGCGTGGCCGGGATCATCTGGCTGGCGACCGTGCGCTTCCAGATCAGCTCGTACAGCTTGCGCTCGTCCTCGCTCAGGAACTTGCCGATTTGCGCCGGAGTGCGCAGTGCCGAGGTCGGGCGTACCGCTTCGTGCGCTTCCTGCGCGTTCTTGGACTTGGTCTTGTAGACGTTCGGCTGGTCCGGCAACGCGCTGGTGCCGAAATCGCGCGCAATCACGTCGCGGATCTCGACCAGTGCGTCCTGCGACAGGCTCACCGAGTCGGTACGCATGTAACTGATCAGGCCGACGGTACCTTCCTCGCCGATGGCCACGCCTTCATAGAGTTTTTGCGCGACCTGCATGGTCTTGCGGGTGGTGAAGCCGAGCTTGCGCGCACCCTCCTGCTGCAGGGTCGAGGTGGTGAACGGCGGCGATGGCCGGCGCTTGCGTTCCTTGCTGGCAACGTCGGTGACATGCAGCGAGCCGCCGGCCGCAGCGACCACGCGCGCGCGCGCGGCTTCGGCGGCCTCGCCATTGGTCAGGCTGAAGTCCAGGTTCTTGGTGTCGATGACGAATTTCCTGCCATCGAGCTTGGACATGCGCGCGGTAAAACCCTGCGAGGGATGCGCGACTTCGGCCTCGATGCTCCAGTACTCATGGTTCTTGAACGCTTCGATCTCTTCCTCGCGCTCCACGATCATGCGCAGCGCCGGCGACTGCACGCGCCCGGCCGATAGCCCGGCCTGGACCTTGCGCCACAGCACCGGTGACAGGTTGAAGCCCACCAGGTAGTCCAATGCGCGCCGTGCCTGCTGCGCATCGACCAGGTCGCCGGCAATGGCGCGCGGCTGCGCCATCGCTTCCTTGATCGCGCGCGGGGTGATCTCGGTGAACACCACCCGGTGCAGCGGCTTGTCCTTGATCAGGTCGCGCTCGCGCAGGATCTCGGCGATGTGCCAGCTGATCGCCTCGCCCTCGCGGTCCGGGTCGGTCGCCAGGTACAGGGTGTCGGCGGCCTTGGCAGCCTTGGCGATCGCCTCGACATGCTTCTCGTTCTTCTCGATCAGGTCGTAGCGCATGGCGAAGCCGTTCTCGGGATCGACTGCGCCCTCCTTCGGCACCAGGTCGCGCACATGGCCGTACGAAGCCAGGACGGTGAAGTCCTTGCCGAGGTATTTATTGATCGTCTTCGCCTTGGCTGGCGATTCGACGATGAGCAGGTTCTTGGCCATTGATGCAGTTTCCGGAGGCGCGATGAAGGCGACGCGATATGGCGTCGCAGAAGCTAACGCCCGGGGGAATGCCGATGAAGACGGCCCCGGGCGCTGGACTTTTCCTATTTACAGTGGAATCACGGCGAGGGGCTGGCTGTCAAGCGCCAGCCGCCAAAAGCCCGTTCAATGTACCGGTTCGGGCTCATCCAGGAACATCTGGGTCTCCATCCACGCATAGGCTGCTTCGGAGCCGGGCTGGTTGAACAACACCATCAACACCACCCATTTGAGGTCGTCCAGGTCCAATTCGTCCTGGTCCAGCGCCATCGCCCGGTCCAGCACCAGTTCGCGCTGGTCGGCATCCAGGACGCCATGTTGCTCCAGGAACAGCAGGAACCCGCGTGATTCGGTATCCAACTTGTCCTGTTCAACTTCGTGGAAGACCCGAACCGGTCCGTTGCTGCGCGGCTGGCCGCGCTCGGGGCGCTGCCGCGCCAATGCATCCAGCCAGTCAAAGGCCTTGCGGATCTCCGCGTTGGAGAAACCTGCCTCGTTCAATTCGCCCATCAGCGGGGCGTTCTGGGTGGTGATGGCATCGCCGGATGCAGCGATCGCATCGTTGGTGAAGTAATGCTCGAACAAGTACAGCAGGACGTCCAGGATGCTTTCTTTCATGTCCCCCGGCCTGCGCCGTCGTGGCGCGATGAAGGCAAACCAGTGCTTTCAGGGTCCGATCCTGCTGTAGCGGCCATGTTCTGCCGCGACCCGCCCCTCCAACTCCAGTTCCAGCAGCATGGCCGACAGCGCTGCAGCCGTCAATCCGCTGCGCTGGCCCAGCTCATCCATACCGGTTGGGTCATGTCCGAGTGCCTGCCACAAGCGGTTGTAGTCAGGATCGAGCGGCAAGGACACTTGGCGTGGGGCTTCAGGGGGCCCAAAACCGGCCTCCAGTTCGCCACGCAGCGCCTTGGCGAGGTCGATGGCAAGTGGCGCCAGTACCCCGAGCACCTCGTCGGGGGATTCGACCAGTAGCGCACCTTCGCGGATCAGCCGATGACAGCCGCGGGCCATCGGGTTGTGGATCGAGCCGGGCAACGCAAATACTTCGCGCCCCACTTCGGCGGAAAGGCGGGCGGTGATCAGCGCGCCGGAGCGCTCGGCGGCCTCGATGACCAGTGTGCCCAGGCTTAGGCCGGCAAGGATGCGGTTGCGGCTGGGAAAATACTGGCGCAATGGCCCAGTGCCGGGCAGGTGTTCGCTGACAACGCAGCCGTGCGCGGCAACGCGTTCCAGCAGGGGGCGGTTGCGAACCGGATAGGCGATGTCCGGGCCGGTTCCAAGCACCGCAACGGTGGCGCCATCGGCCTGCAGTGTGGCCTCGTGGGCGGCGGCGTCGATCCCGGCGGCCAATCCGCTGGCGATGCACAGGCCATTGCGTGCCAGCGCATCGGCGAACATGGCTGCGTTAGTGCAGCCGCCTGCGGTCGCCGCGCGGCTGCCGACGATTGCGACGGTGGGCCGCCAGAGCAAGCCGGCATCGCCATCAACAAACAGCATCGGCGGTGGGCTGGGGATGCGGCGCAGTAAGGGCGGATAGTCGGCCTGCGACCAGTCGATCAGATGATGACCGGGCGATTCAAGCCAGGCCTGTCCGCGCTCCAGCAGCGCACGATCGGGATTGCGGATTGCGCAGCAGGACGCGGCATCCAGGCCATGGCTGGCCCAGTCGCGGGCGCCGGCACGCAGCGCGACAGCAGCGCTGCCATGGCTGTCCAGCAGGCGGCGGATTGCCGCTGCGGCCGCGCCGCTGGTGAGCAGGCGCAGCTGCGCGTCATCGTCGCGGTCGTTTTGATCGCGGAGATCGTTGAGATGGTGTGCAGGCGTGTGGGGCATGCGACCAGCATCGGCCAGACACGACAACGGCGCCCTCGGGCGCCGTTGTGATTCAGGGTCGGAAATCCCCTTGATTCCGGGTCAGGTACCTCAGTAAGGCGCGTCCGGGTGCTTGAGCTCGTAACCTACGCGGGTCGGCTTTACGCTGCTCATCACCAAGGCATAGCTGACCTTGTCGAAGGTGCGGAACACCATTGCATGACCGGCGAATTCGTCCGGCAAGCGCACCTTGGATTCAAACAGGACCAGCTCCTCGTCGAAATCCTTGCTCCTCTTGACCCGGTCCACCGTTGATTGCCCATGGCGCCAGACAGAGAACACGGTGCCGTTGTCGATGCCCTCGCGCGACCCGCCGGAAATGGCGATCACGTCCCGCGGGCCACCGCTGGTCAGCATGTCCGCCACTGCCATCACCTGCAGGCGGCCATAGTCGGCCTGCTGTTTGGGGGGGTGCGGGAAGAATTGCAGGTCGTACGGTTGGGCTTCGACCGGTACCAGCCTGTCGCCGATGCGAACTTCGTGACCTTGGGGGTCCAGCAGCAGGGTGGACGCCTGGATGCCACCCACTTCGCCACGAGTCACGGTGCCGACGGTCTGGGTCCTGAGTTCATAACCGAGCATCTCGGTGTTCTTGCTCGGGAAGACCGCATTGCTCCAGAACGTACCGGGCTCGGTCATGGCCTTGCCACGGTAATCCAGGTCCTCGGACTGCATCTTGTCGCAGCACAGGCCGGCCCGTTCAATCAGGCGGTAGCGCTTTACCGGCCGCACCACCAGGTAGCGCTGGCCGACTGCAACGCCGTCCAGGCCGCGCACATACGCGACATGGCCGCTGATGCTGCGCAGGCGATCTTCTTCAAGGCCAACCACGTAAGGTAGGTTGTCGATGCTGTCGACCATGCGCAGGTCTTTGAGGAACGGCTCGATCTCGCCCAGCGGGACGGCATTGATCGCCTCGCCTCTACCGCCGCTCTGCAGGGTGACCCGGTCCATGTAGGCCAGGCTGAGCACATCACCCGGATAGATCAGGTGTGGATTCTTGATCTGCGGGTTGGCTTGCCAGATCTCCGGCCACAACCATGGGCGCTGCAGGAAGCGTCCTGCGATATCCCAGAGGGTATCGCCACGCTTGACCACATACGTGTCAGGGTGGTCTCTGCGCATCTCCACCGCTGCGGCGAACGTCGCCACGGTGAGCAATGCAACGGCAAATAGGGTGCGCACCCGGCGTGGGCGCAACACATCGGAACGTACCAGGTTAGAAACCCGTTCAAGCATGGCGGCCATCTCCCCGCTCCGGTTGGCAAAATCCCCGTGAAGCGCAGTCACTATAGACCACAAGAGGCAGGTGCTGGCAAGCGGCCGGCAAGGTTTGCCGGGGTACAATTGCGACGTGGGTCGCGCTGGCGGCCTTTCGCTCCCGGAATTGCGCCATGGCACTGCTCCCGATCCTCGAATTCCCCGACCCCCGCCTGCGCACCAAAGCGGTGCCAGTCGAGGCCGTGCGCCTGGCCGAGCCGTCGTTCCAGCAGCTGTTCGACGACATGTTCGAGACCATGTACGAGGCTCCAGGTATCGGCCTGGCTGCCAGCCAGGTCGATGTGCACCAGCGTTTCATGGTGATTGACGTGACCGATGACAAAACCCGGCCGCTGGTGTTCGTGAATCCGGTGATCACCGCCCGACAGGGCGAGCAGGTCTATCAGGAGGGCTGCCTGTCGGTTCCCGGGATTTATGCCGAGGTCACCCGCAGCGACGTCATTACGGTGCAGGCGCTTGATCGCAGCGGTCATCCGTTCACCATGGACGCCGATGGCGTGCTGGCGGTTTGCGTACAGCACGAGTTGGATCACCTCGAAGGCAAGCTCTTCGTCGATTACCTCAGCCCGCTCAAGCGCGAGATGGTGCGCAAGAAGCTCGCCAAGGCGCGCAAGCAAGCCAACGCGGCCTGACCGATGCGGATTGCCTGCTCTTGAGGATTGTCCGTTGAAGACTGCACGCGCTTGAGGATCATCTTTGCCGGCACGCCGGACTTCGCCGTTCCCAGCCTGCGCGCCGCTGCTGACCGCGGTGAGGTTGTCGCGGTCTACACACAGCCCGACCGCCCCGCCGGACGCGGGCGCGGCGTCACCGCATCGGCGGTGAAGCTCGAGGCCGTGCAGCGCGGCATCCCGGTGCTGCAGCCGGACAACTTCAAGGGCGTGCAGTCCAAGGACGTGCTGCGCGCGCTGCAACCTGATCTGCTGGTCGTGGTGGCCTATGGCCTGATCCTGCCGCAGGCGGTGCTCGACATCCCGACCCACGGCTGCTGGAACGTCCACGCTTCGTTGCTGCCGCGCTGGCGCGGCGCGGCGCCCATCCAGCGTGCGATCGAAGCCGGGGACGGCCACACCGGCGTGTGCCTGATGCAGATGGAGAAAGGGCTGGATACCGGCCCGGTGCTGCTGTCGAAAGCACGGGACATCGGCGCGCAGGAAACCGGCGGCCAGTTGCACGACCGGCTGGCGGCACTTGGAGCGCAAGTGCTCTCAGATGGCCTGGGCTTGCTGCGGGCCGACCTGAAGCCGGTCGCGCAGCCGCAGCCCGAGGCAGGCGTGACCTATGCGCGCAAGCTCGACAAGGCGGAAGCACGGCTCGACTGGAGCCAGCCGGCGCGCGCGTTGGCGAACAAGGTGCGCGCGTTCAATCCGTGGCCTGTCGCCGAAGCACGGTTGCTGGACGAGCGCCTGCGCATCCATGGCGCGGTGGCTTTGGACGAGCCGCATGCCGCCGAGCCGGGCGAGATCCTGCGCAAGGGCCGCGATGGCATTGACGTTGCCTGCGGCGAAGGCATGCTGCGCATCCGCGTGTTGCAGCGCGAGGGCGGCAAGCCCATCACCGCTGCCGACTTCCTCAACGCTCGCCGCACCCAAACTGGATGAATGCCAGCCGGATGAACCCGGGCGTCGCCACGCGGGTGGCCGCCACTCGCGTACTGGATGTCGTGCTGCATCGTGGACGTTCGTTGAAGGGGACCCTGGCGGCGGCGTTACCCGCGCTGGCGGATTCGCGCGATCGGGCCTTGGTTGAAGCCATCGTGTTCATGGCGCTGCGCCAGCACGCGCGCTTCGATGCCGCGCTCGCGCAATGGCTGGAAAAACCTCCAGTGGGCCGGGATAGTGAACTGCGCGCGCTCCTGCATGCCGGCTTCGCCCAATGGGAGTTGGGTTTGCCGGCGCATGCGCTGGTCGCCGCAACCGTGGATGCCGCGCGTGCGTTGGGTCGTCCGCATCAGTCCGGGTTGGTCAATGCCATCCTGCGCAGGGCGCAGCGCGAAGGCCTGCCGGTGCTGGACGACGCCGCGGCCTGGCCACACTGGCTGGCTGAACGCATTCGTCAGGAGTGGCCGCGTGATGCCGATGCCATCTTTGCCGCCAGTGCACAGGCCGGGCCGATGTGGCTGCGGGTCAATCCGCGCGACGGCTCCCGCGATGAGTACTTGCAACGGCTCGATGATGCCGGCATCGAGGCCAGCGCATTGCCCGAAGCCACCGATGCGATCCGGTTGCTCACGCCACTTGCTGTGCATGACCTGCCGGGTTTCGAGGCAGGTAGTGCCTCGGTGCAGGATGCCGCCGCGCAGCGCGTGGCAGATGCGTTGTCACCCGCATCCGGTGCACGGGTGCTGGATGCCTGCGCGGCGCCCGGGGGCAAGGCCGCCCATCTTCTGGAGCGTGACCCATCGTTGCGGCTGACCGCGCTCGACATCGACCCGCGCCGCGTGCGCCGGATGCAGGACACCTTCGACCGGCTCGGCCTTGACGTGGTCACCCGCACCGCGGATGCCGCGCAACCTGCGGACTGGTGGGATGGTGCCTGGTTTGATGCGATCCTCATCGACGCGCCGTGCAGTGCGACCGGCATCGTGCGTCGCCAGCCCGACGTGCTCCTGCATCGGCGCGAAACCGACATCGCCGCATTGAACGAGATCCAGTCCGGCCTGCTGGATGCGCTTTGGCCGTTGCTCATTCCGGGCGGAACGTTGGTGTACACCACCTGCTCGATCCTGCTCGCCGAAAATGCCGCGCAGGTCGAAGCCTTCCTGGCGCGCACGTCGGATGCCTTGCTGGATCCCCTGGATACAGGCTTCGGCCATGACACCGGCTTCGGCAACCAGCGCCTGCCGGGTGAGCTGGGCATGGATGGCTTTTTCTACGCGCGGCTGAGAAAGGCGTAACAGCTTGCCTTCTATGATTGCGGGATGACCCGCACGATGACCGCAACGACCAGCGCAACGAATGTCGGTATGAGCGCCCGGACCGGGCGTGACACGTGGCTGTTCTGGCTGATCGCCCTGCTGATCCTGGGCGCGGGACTGGGCCTGCGCGATCCCTGGCCCGCCGACGAGCCGCGGTTCGCGCTGGTTGCCAGGCACATGGTCGAAAGTGGCGATTGGTTGTTCCCCCGCCGCGGCACCGAGCTCTACTCGGACAAGCCGCCGCTGTTCATGTGGCTTCAGGCGGCGGCTTACCAAGCGGTCGGCAATTGGCGGGTCGCCTTACTGTTGCCCTCGTTGCTGGCGGCGTTGGGCACGCTGTGGTGCGTGGTTGATCTGGGTACCAGGTTCTGGACGCGGCGCATCGGCCTCTACGCGGGCTGGGCGGTGCTGCTCACCCTGCAATTCACGTGGCAGGCGAAAAAGGCGCAGATCGACCCACTGGTGGTGGTCTGGATCACCTTGGCCAATTACGGGTTGCTGCGGCATGTGCTGCGCGGACCCGACTGGCGGATGTGGGCGCTGGGTTGGGCGGCCGCCGGACTGGGCACGATTACCAAGGGCGTGGGCATCATCGCGCTGCTGATGTTGTTGCCGGCGGCGTTCGCCTCGCTGCGTGGCTGGCCCGGCGTTTGCCTGCATGCGCGCGAATGGAAATTCTGGCTGGGGCCGGTGGCATTCATTGCCGCCTGCGGCGTCTGGCTGCTGCCGATGCTGATCGCGGCACTGAGTTCGGGTTCCGGCGAGTACCGCGCGTATGTCGATGACATCCTGCTGAGGCAGACCGTGACCCGCTATGCGCAATCCTGGCATCACGGGCAGCCGCCCTGGTATTTCATCGAAGTCGCGTTGACCGCGTGGCTGCCAACCATGCTGGTGCTGCCATGGGCGCTGCCGGCATGGCGCCGCCGCCTGCGTCGGCTGGATGCGCGGTACCTGTTGCCGCTGGCTTGGGTGTTGCTGGTGTTCGTGTTCTTCAGCATTCCGTCCGGCAAACGCGACATGTACATCCTGCCGGCGTTGCCGATGGTGTGCCTGGCGCTGTCGCCGCTGTTGCCGGGCATCGTTCGCAAGCGACATGCGCAGCGGCTGCTGCTCGGCTTCGTCGCGATCCTGTCACTGGCCACGCTGGGTGCCGGACTGGCGATGCTGTTCGGCGAACCCGGCTTCGAAGCCAGGCTCATGGATGGCCGTGATCCCGCCGTGGCGAATGGTCTGGCCCTGATGTTGAGCGCGATTGGTGGCGTGGGCATCGCCGCGATGCTGTGGTGTGGCCGGCGCCGGGCACACGTCGCGCTGGTCGCATTCCTGACCACGCTGTGGGTGTTGTATTCGCTGATCGGTGCGCCGTTGTTGAATGACGGCTCGTCATCGCGCGGACTGATGCAACGCGTTGGTGCGGCAATCGGATCCGACGCGCAACTCGGACTGGTTGGCTGGCGCGAACAGCAATTGCTGATGGCGGATCGCGATGCCGCGACCTTCGGCTTCAAGCGCGATGGCGCAGCGCAATTTGTGGAGGCATTGGCATGGCAACGGCAGGCACCGGCAGCGCGCTGGCTGCTGGTGGAGGGCGGCGTGTTGCCGGCATGCGTGGACAAGCTGCTGGCACGCGACATGGGCAATGCCAACCGCCGGCAATGGTGGCTGTTGCCGACCGCATCCACGTCCAGCTGTCGTTGAGCGAACGATGGGAATGAAGCCACCCGTGCGCGTCCTTCAATTCGTCACCGGAGGCTTCTCCGGTGGTGCCACCCAGGTCGCGATTGCGCTGACCACGGCTGCGCTGCAGGGCAGCGCAGTCCAGCCACTGCTGGTACTGCGACGCAAACGGCATACCGATCCCGCGCGTATCGCTGAACTGGTGGCAGCAGGCGTGCCGCTACGGCAAGTCCCGGGGTGGTCGCATGCCGCCACCGTTGCCGCGCTGGTGCGCGTATGCCGCGAGTTCAAACCCGATGTGCTGGTCGCGCATGGCTTCAGCGAACATCTTTGGGGCCGCTATGCCGGCCTGATGGCGGGCGTGCCGCACCTGGTGCATGTCGAACACAACACGCGCGAGCGCTACACCCGCTGGCGGCTGGCACAGACGCGTTGGCTGGCCAGGCGCACCGATCGCATCGTCGGATGTTCCGAAGGCGTGCGCCAGGTACTGCTGGGCATGGGTATGCCGCCGGAACGCACGGTGGCCATTGCCAATGGCATCCGGGTGGAACCCTTCGCAAATGCCGATGCGCATGTCTTCGCGCAGCGCACACCCGGCATCGTGATGGTCGCGCGGTTCTCCAGGCAGAAGGACCACGCGACCTTGTTGCATGCGCTTGCCCTGCTGCGCGATCGTGGACTGACGCCGCCGCTGCTGTTGGCCGGTGGTGGCAAGGTGCGGCATCGGGCGCCGCTGGAGGCGTTGGCAGGGCAGCTCGGGATCGCAGAGCAGGTGACGTTCCTCGGTGTGCATCGCGATGTGCCGGGACTGCTGATGCGCCATCAGATTTGCGTGCTCAGCACGCTTTACGAGGGGATGCCACTTGCGCTGATCGAAGGCATGGCGGCGGGATGCGCGGTGGTGGGCAGCTCGGTGCCAGGCGTGCGCGAAGTGATCCGCGACGGCATCGATGGGCGACTGGTGGCGGAAGGTGATGCGCGCGCAATGGCGGAAACCTTGCAGGGCATGCTCGAGGCCCCCGACGCCTCGTCGCGGCTGGGTGCGGCAGCGCGCGCGACGGCGTTGCGCGACTACAGCCGCGCGCGCATGAACCAGGCTTACGAGGCGTTGTTCCTTGCCCTGGTTGAAGGCGACTCGCGGCATGCATGAAGCCCATCTGCCTCGACTAGGTTCAAAGCCCGACACGGGCCTTGGCTTATCCTCCGCGCGATGACGCGAGCCACCCTGACATCGTTGCGCGCGCCGCTGCTGGCCTGGAGTGCCCTGGCGCTGCTGTCGATCTTCCTGCACGGGCCGGTGCCGCTGTATTCCACGCGTACGCTGGCAGTGGTGTGGGAAATGTGGGACCAGGGCAGTTGGCTGGTGCCGCTTTTCAACGGCGCGCCCTACTCGCACAAGACGCCCCTGCTGCCATGGCTGATCCATGCCGGTTGGCTGGTGGGCGGGGTCAGCGACATCTGGCCCCGCTTGCTCATGGTGTTGCTTGGCGCCACCGCCATTGCACAGGCCGGATTGCTTGCGCGGCGCCTGTATCCGTCACGTCCCGACCTGCCCGCGTTGACTGCATGGGCAATGGCCGGGTTCTGGTTTTTCTTCCTGTTCTCGCTGCAGATCATGTACGAACTGCCGCTTACGGTCGCGGTGCTTGGCGGCCTGCTGGCGCTCTGTCGCCGACAAGGCGACGCCTGGGTGCCGTGGTGGCCAGGGCTGGCGCTGGCGATCGGTTTCGGCCTGTTGGCCAAGGGTCCGGTGGCGCTGCTGCACCTGGGCGTGCCGCTGCTCACGGCGCGCTGGTGGCACCCGCTGGCGCGCGCTGACGGCAACCAGTTCGCGAAGAAAGCGCTGCTTGCCACGCTGGCCGGGATCGGCATGTTCGCGCTGTGGCTGGTGCCGGTGTTGACCCTGGGTGATCCGGAGTACCGCGAGGCCTTGCTGGTCACCCAGACCACCGGGCGGATTCGCGACAGTTTCGATCATGCCCAGCCCTGGTGGTGGTACGCGCCGATATTGATGGCATTGATGGCGCCGTGGTGGTGGTCGCGCTGGTGGTGGGAGCAGGTACCGGCGTTGTGGCGCCGCGGCGATAACCGTTTTGCGTGGTGCTGGCTGATCGGAATGGTGCTGGCCTTCAGCCTGATCAGCGGCAAGCAGCCCTACTACCTGCTGCCGGATTTCGCCGCACTGGCCTTGTTGCTGGCGGTGGCCGCAGACGCTCGCCCTCGGCTTGGGATCGCCGCACCGACGCTGTTGCTGGTGGTCGGCATCGCGATGCTGGGTGACCGCCTGTTCGCGGGAAATATCGACCGCCCATTCCCGGACGCATTGCTGACCACGTTACCCGCTGCCGGCGCCGTGCTGGTGCTGGTGGGCTTTGCCCTGCTTCGCTGGCGCTCATTGCCGGCTCACGCATTCGGCCTGTTGCTGGCGATGTCAACGGTGTACGCCGCCGTCACGCCCTTGGTGAGGTCGCAATTCGACTTGTCGCCTACGGCCAAGGTCGTCAGTGAGGCGCAACGCGCCGGCTTGCAGGTGGCGTACCTTGGCATCTATCAATTGCAATTCCACTTTGCCGGGCGGCTGCGTGAACCGCTGCTCGTGTTCAATGAAGGCAGGGCGCGCGAATGGGCAGCGCGCAATCCCGGGCAGCTGCTGGTGGTCAATACGCGGGAGCGATGGGACGCAACGGGCCCTCAGCCGGTGACACAGCAACGCTTCCGCACGCGCTGGATCCAGGTGTGGCGGGCAGGGCAATGGCGCGACCTGCCCGCCCAGCAACTACCGCTGCAACCGGCTACGGGCGAGCTGCACAGCCAACCGCGCTGACAGTTCGCGTGCCTGCGCCAGCGGCAGGTAACGCAAATGCAGGGGCGGGCCAAGTGGCGATGCGCCGGCGGTGTCCAGCAACAGGTTGGCCATGCCCAGCCGGCGGTCGATCGGCGACTGCGACAGGCGTAACGCCTGCAACTTGCCGATCTCGGCGAAGTTCCAGCGCTTGTCCAGCCAGCCCCGGCGCCATGCCACCAGCCGCCCGTTGCAGGCGTGCCCGCTGCACGCGGCCATGCGGTGCGCGCGCCACAACAAGACAGGTGCCGCGAGCCATGCACACAGGCCGATCCATCCAAAGTGCCAGTACAGCAGGCCGCTCGCGGTCGCCAACAGCAGCAGGCTCGGCAACGCGATCCGCATCCATGCCCGCGGGTGCAAAGGCTGCCAGTCCAGCTCGCCCCAACCGGCATCAGGCAGGAAATGCAGGATCAATTGCTCGCATCGTTGGGGCGTGGCGATCGGCGCCAGTTCCTTCAATGCATGCTGCTGCTTGCCTTGCTGGCTGACCGCAGTATCCACGCGCAGGCTGCGGCGCTTGAACCAACGATGCAGCAGCCCTTCGCGCAGCGACCAGGCCTGGATCCGGCGGCGCTTGGCACTCGATCGTGAACGCGCCAGCAGGCCGCGTTCGACCCGGATTCGGTCATCGTCCTCGCGCAACAGGAAGCCGTGGTACTGCACGATCGCCAGCAGCACCGACAGCAGGCGTACCAGCAGCAGCGCGATGAGCACCATGCTGGTGATCGCGAGGCTCATCACCAGCAGGCTGTCGTGCACATGGTGACCGACCCAGTCCGAGACCCAGCCAAAGGCGACCTTGCCCCAGCGGTCAATCAGTACGCCGAAGATGTCGTCGCCACTTTGTGCAAGCGCACCGAATGCTGCAGCCACCAGCACCAGGCCGCGGTTGCTGATCAGCCCCAAGCGGACCAGCTCGCCGGTGGACAGGGTCAGCAACGGCGTTGCCTCCTCCGCTGCATGCCCGTCATTCTCGGCTGCGGGCGCGGATCCGCCACGGCGCACCAGAGCTTCCAGCGCCAGCGCCTGGTCCATCTTCAGGACCCGCATCTGCGCTTCGGGCTTCATTCCGCCAGCCGCTTCCAGGCGCACTTCGGCCACCCCCACCAGCCGGTGCAACAGGCTCTGGTGCAGGCTGACGTTATGGATGCGGGCGAACGGGATCTCGCGCACGCTGCGGTGCAGCCAGCCACTGCGCACGATCAATCCATCGGACTTCAGGCGGTAGCGGTAAGTCAGGTATTCGGCCAGGGAGGTCAGCACCATCGCAGCCACCGCGACCAGCGACCACAGCAGGTAGCGATCTCCGCGCCCGAAGAACAGCAGCGCGATCAGCGGGAAAATGAACTGCTTGAGTTGCGCCATCAGCACGAACAGCCATGACAGCGGATGCAAGCGATGCTCGGCGCCATCCTGCGGCAGTGCGTCAGGGATCGTGTTCATTGCACGGATCCATGGCGCGGACCGCAGAACTGCGCGCGCACTTGCCTACAGTGCATCGCCGGCTTCATCCAGCTGGCGGGCCAGGGCATCGCGCAGGCGTTGCGCATCGGCCTGGTCCAGTCCGCGTACGGTAATGCCGCTCAACTGCGCGGCTGCGGTATGCACCACCAGCGTGGCGAGGCTGAACCGGCGTTCCAGGGGTCCATGCCTGATGTCCACGTGTTGCACGCGACTGGCCGGTACCCGGGTGTCCCGGAACCACAACCGTCCCTGCTGCAGGGACAGCCCTTCTTCGTCGAGTTTCCAGCGCTGGTAGCGAAGGCGCGCGCCCACGTACGCTCCGAGCACGGCGGCCGCGATCAACAGCGCAAGCCCAAGGGCGATGCGTGCGGCCAGGCCCAACGTGTCGGTGGCCAGCAACGGTGCGGCCATCGCGATCAGTGCGATCCCGCCGAACAGCACGGCGAGCGCCGCCGCATGCAGTCGTACGGCACGGACCGGTGGTGGATGCCAGCCCTCGTGTGGGGAAAGGGCTTCGGCAACAGGTTCCACAATCGGGTCGGTGCGCATCTGCTTCATCCAGTCCTGTTCATGGCAGTCCGGTATAGGGATTGACCTCGCCGCTGCCTGGCCGACGAAGGGTAAAGCGCTTGTAGGTCCATTGGTACTGCGCAAGGTCGCGACGGGCAATGGCTTCAACCATCGCGTTGAGCGCAGCGACCGACGCCTTGGGGTCGACATCGGCGACTGCGTCGGGCGCGTCCTGCACATGCAGCGCGAAGCGCGGTGGTGAAGACCCCGGCAAGCGTTCGCACCAGGCCATCAGCACGCGCGCACCACTGCGCGCCGCCAAGCGGCCCAGCAACGTCATGGTCAGCGCCTGCACACCGAAAAAGGGCGCGAACTCGCCATCGCCGGCCTTGGGCTGCTGGTCCGGCAGGATGCCGACCACCCCGCCTTTCTGCAGGCGCCTGAGCAGCGTGCGCACGCCGCTGGCTTCTGCCCGTACCTGCTCGACCTCACCGCCGGCGTTGGCGCGCACCCGGCGCAGGAAGGCTTCGCCAGTGGGCGATTCCGGCGGCCGATACAGGATGGCCAACGGGGTTTTCGTCGCCAGCCACTGGTTCAGCAACTCCCAATTGCCCATGTGCGGGGCGGCCACGATCAGCCCGCGCGAGTCGGCCAGCGCGGCATCGAACAATTCCATGCCATGCACCTCGCTGATGTCGGCAAGGTTGCGCGATGCCGGCCGCGTCCACAGGCGCAGGGTTTCCAGCGCCTGCCGCGCCGTGGTGCGCAGGATCTGGCGATGCAGTGTGGCCCGCGCATCGGTGTCGAGCTGCGGCATCGCCAGTTCCAGGTTGCGCCGGGCAACACGGGCCTCACGCGCATCGACACGGATCCACCAGCTTGCGATGCCGTCGGCCAATGCCGTCAGCAACGGCCATGGCAGCCGCGCGATGATCCAGGCCAGTGCGTACAGCAGGGCGGCGGTGAGCTTGCTCATGGCGTTCAGTCTAGCTGCCGCCCCTGGCCGCCGCGGTTTAGGATTGCGCCATGCTTGCCCTGATCCAGCGCGTGACTGAAGCCAAGGTGGCCGTGGACGATGCCGTGGTCGGTGCAATTGGTCCCGGCCTGCTGGCACTGGTCGCCATCGAGCCCGGCGACAGCGAGACGCAGATCGCCCGTATGGCGCAACGACTGCTCGGTTACCGCGTGTTCGCCGACGATGCGGGAAAGATGAACCGCTCATTGAGCGATACCAACGGCGGCCTGTTGCTGGTCAGTCAGTTCACCCTTGCTGCGGACACGCGCAGTGGCATGCGGCCCAGCTTCACCACTGCCGCTTCACCAGTCGACGCGGAACTCGGCTTCAACCGTCTGGTCGAAACCTGCCGAGGGCTTCACCCGCCAGGGGTGGAAACCGGGCGGTTCGGTACCCATATGGTGATCAGCCTGGTCAATGACGGCCCTGTCACCTTTCTCCTCAAGGCGTGACACGACGCCCCTGATCCAGCGTGCGACAGCTGCGCCCAAGCGCATTTGTCAAACACCTGCTGGCCTGCCGTTCAGCGGCAGCGCAAGCCAAGCCCCGGCGTCGCTGGTATAATGCCGGGTTCTCTTCGCGTCACTTGAATGGTAGCCCGATCCATGGCCAATGAACGGCAAGCAGCCCCCCAGTCCGACATCAAGATCCTGATCAGCAAAGGCCTGGAGCAAGGCTATTTGACCTACGCCGAAGTCAACGATCACCTGCCCGACGACATGGTTGATCCGGAGCAGATCGAAGACATCATCGGCATGATCAACGGCATGGGCATCGAGGTGCATGAAGTTGCGCCTGATGCCGAGACCCTGTTGCTGGCCGGCCAGTCCGCCAGTGGCCGCGAAGTCGACGACACCGCCGCCGAGGAAGCCGCCGCCGCGCTGACCTCGCTTGATTCCGAGGGTGGCCGCACCACCGACCCGGTGCGCATGTACATGCGCGAGATGGGCACGGTCGAGCTGCTGACCCGCGAAGGCGAGATTGCGATTGCCAAGCGCATCGAGGAAGGCCTGTTGCAGATGGCCACCGCGCTGGCGACCTTCCCCGCATCGGCGCAGCAGTTGCTGGAAGACTACGAACTGCACAAGGCCGGCAAGAAGCGCCTGGCTGAAATCGTGGTCGGCTTCATCGAAACCGAAGAAGAAATGGCCGCCGCCGAGGAAGCCAAGCAGGAAGCGGCCGCCGCCGCCGCTGCCGCGCTTGAAGCTGCCGAAAATGGTGAAGATGGCGACGAGGACGATGACGACGAGGCCGAGGCGGAAGAAGCCGGTCCCACCGGACCGGATCCGCTGGAAGTCGCCGCACGCATGGAAGCCATGGGCGCCGCATTCGCCCGCTTCCAGAAGGCCTACGCCAAGGGCGGCCCCACCGCCAAGCCAGCGCTGAAGGCGCGCGAGGAAATCGCCGAGATCTTCCTGACCTTCAAGTTGCCGCTGCCGTTGACTGACGTGCTGGTCCGGCAGTTGCGCGAAGTCGTGGCCAAGATCAAGGAGCGCGAGCGCCGCATCCTGGACCTGTCCACCCGCGTGGCGCGCATGCCGCGCAAGGACTTCATCAAGGCGTGGGACGGCAACCAGACCAACCTGGGTTGGGTTGACGAGCTGCTCAAGCGCAAGCAGAAATGGGGCTCGGCCCTGCGTGACGTCAAGGACAACATCGTCGCCGAGCAGGAAGCGACGATCGTCATCGAGAAGGCGATGGGCGTGACCCTGGCCGACCTCAAGGAAATCAACCGTGCGATGGCCTATGGCGAAGCCAAGGCGCGCAAGGCCAAGAAGGAAATGGTCGAGGCCAACCTGCGCCTGGTGATCTCCATCGCGAAGAAGTACACCAACCGCGGCCTGCAGTTCCTCGACCTGATCCAGGAAGGCAACATCGGCCTGATGAAGGCGGTCGACAAGTTCGAATACCGCCGGGGCTACAAGTTCTCGACCTATGCCACGTGGTGGATCCGCCAGGCCATCACCCGCTCGATCGCCGACCAGGCGCGCACCATCCGCATCCCGGTGCACATGATCGAGACGATCAACAAGATGAACCGCCTGTCGCGCCAGCATCTGCAGGAGTTCGGCTTCGAGCCCGACGCGCCGACGCTCGCCGAGAAGATGGAGATTCCGGAAGACAAGATCAGGAAGATCATGAAGATCGCCAAGGAGCCGATCTCCATGGAGACGCCGATCGGCGACGACGACGATTCGCATCTCGGCGACTTCATCGAGGACACCAACAACACGGCGCCGATCGAGGCGGCGATGCAGGCCGGCCTGCGCGACGTAGTCAAGGACATCCTCGACTCGCTGACGCCGCGCGAGGCCAAGGTGCTGCGCATGCGCTTCGGCATCGAGATGTCGACCGACCACACGCTCGAGGAGGTCGGCAAGCAGTTCGACGTGACGCGCGAGCGCATCCGCCAGATCGAGGCGAAGGCGATCAGGAAGCTCAAGCACCCGAGCCGCTCGGACAAGCTGCGCACCTATCTCGACACGCTCTGAGCGTCATCCTCTCGAAGGGGGCTCCCGCCGCGAGGCCGGAGCCCTTTTGCTTTCCGCAGCCGCTATAAACTTCGCGTCGATGGCCCGCTCGACCACTCCCCCGGCATGACACAGGTCCTGCAACGAACCGTGCTCTTCGCCGACCTGCGCGGCAGCACCTCCATGTACGAGACGCTCGGCAACGCCGAGGCCACGGCCGTGGTGACGCGCAGCGTCTCGCTGCTGGCGCGCATCGTCGACAAGCACCGCGGCAAGGTCGTGAAGACCCTGGGCGACGGCCTCATGGCCGTATTCGAGACGCCGGTGGAGAGCATCGCCGCCGCCGACGACATGCACGACTCGATGGCACGCGTCAGCATGGGCGACGACGTCGAAGGCGGCTTCGTGGTGAGCGACGGCGACGACGCCCCCGATCCGGACGAGACCCAGACCCTGCCACCACGGCCCTCGGTTCCGCTCAAGCTCCAGGTCGGCATGGCGCACGGCGAGATCGTCGAGATGTCGGGCGACGTCTTCGGCGACGCCGTCAACGTCGCCGCCCGGCTGCTCGACCACGCCGGCGACAACGAGACCCTCGCGACCTCGGTCGTGGTCGAGCTGCTCGGCGACTGGGAGCGCTCGCGCTTTCGCAGCCTCGACAAGATGCAGCTGCGCGGCCGGGTCGAGCCGGTGCACGTCCACCTGCAGGAAGCCGTCCGGCGCTTCGGCGACACCGCCGCGACCGCCTACGGCGACATGCTGCTGCCGACGCCCGAGCCCGAGGGCATCCGGCTGGTCTGGCTCGACCTGAACCGGATCTATGCCGGCACCAGCCTGCCGGTCGTGCTGGGGCGGAGCCCCCAGGCGACCTACATCATCGACGACAACCGCGTCTCGCGGTCGCACGCGCGCATCGACTGGCACGGCGGCACGTTCCAGCTCGTCGACCTGAGCTACAACGGCACCTATGTGCGCTTCGACAACGACCCGGAGGTCATCAGCCTGCGCCGCGGCGCCTGCACCCTGCACGGCAGCGGCGTCATCGGCCTCGGCGCGCCGCCCTCCGAGCCGATCAGCCCGTGCGTGCGCTTCGAGGTGATGAAGTTCGCCGACACGCAGCGCCAGACTCCCTTCGAGTTCGGCATCAAGTCCTAGGGCGATGACGGTCGCCCCAGAGCCGGCGCACGCGCACGGGCGAGCGCCGGCCACCGCCGTCGTCCTCTGCAACCTCGGCACGCCCGAGGCGCCCACACCGGCCGCGGTGCGGCGCTATCTGGCCGAGTTCCTGAGCGATTCGCGCGTCGTCGAGATCCCGCGCCTGGCGTGGCTGCCGATCCTGCACGGCGTCATCCTGCGCGTTCGTCCTGCCCGATCCGCGCGCAAGTACGCGAGCATCTG
>JBBQHK010000008.1:0-93342 GCA_038323895.1 Lysobacterales bacterium
TTCCGTGACCGGGTGGTGCTGCTGGTCGACGATTCCATCGTGCGCGGCACCACCAGCCAGCAGATCGTGCAGATGGCGCGGGACGCCGGCGCCAAGAAGGTGTACCTGGCGTCGGCCGCGCCGCCGGTGCGGTATCCGAATATCTACGGCATCGACATGCCGTCGCCTGACGAGCTGGTGGCGCATGGCCGCAGCGAGGCGGAGATCGAGCGTTTTCTCGGCTGCGACTGGCTGATCTACCAGGACCTGTCGGACCTCGAGGCGGCGGTTGCCGGGCCGAAGTTCCCGAACCGCAGGTTCGACAGTTCCTGCTTCAGCGGCGAATACGTGACCGGGATCGAGCCTGGCTATTTCGAACGGCTGCAGCAGTTACGCTCGGACGACGCGAAGAAGAAGCGGCGGGCGTCTTGATGCGTGGCGCATCGATGGGCGAGCGCCGGGGTGCGTTTCAAGTCGCTCCCCGATACTCGCTTTGTTGAAACGCACCCCGGCACTCGCCCTGGAATTTCCTGGCTGCCGATGAAGAGCCTTTTCGCCGCTGCGCGTGGTTGCCTTGATGCGGCGTCGCCCGCGCACAAAGTCGCAGTCACATTTGCCACCGCCGAAGCCCACGCCCGCGGCGAATTGGCGATCGACCTCGATGCGCCAGACCCGGAACCGATCTGCATGCCCGGGCGTCCCATTCGACCCGCGCTTGTAAATCCGCGCGACCTGCCGCGCCGCGGCTTCGGTACGGATGAGGGGCGGGCCGCGTTCATCCATGCGGTGGCGCACATCGAATTCAACGCGATCGACCTGGCTTGGGATGCGGTCTACCGCTTCCGCGGCATGCCGGCGCAGTACTACGCGGACTGGGTCTCGGTGGCCAGCGACGAGGCCCGGCACTTCAAGATGCTGCGGACGCGCCTGATCGAGCTTGGGTACGACTACGGCAATTTCGACGCCCACCACGGACTGTGGGAAATGGCGGAGAAAACCGCGCATGACGGTTTGGCGCGAATGGCGCTGGTGCCGCGGGTGCTGGAGGCGCGCGGACTCGACGTCACGCCGGGGATGATCGCCAAGCTGCGGCAGTTGGGTGACCACGCCACCGCCGATATCCTGGCCGTGATCCTGCGCGAGGAAGTGGGCCACGTGGCAGTGGGCTCGCGCTGGTATCGCTGGCATTGCACGCGCGCCGGTGTCGAGCCCAATGCGCGTTTCCGGGAGCTGCTCGTCGAATACGCGACGGGCGTGTTGCGCAAGCCCTTCAACATGGAGGCACGCCTCCAGGCTGGTTTTGATGTCGAGGAACTGGAAAGCTTGCTGGCGGCGTCGGACTAGTCACTGCGGCTTGCTCCATGTCGCGGCACACTGCGCTGCAACCGCTATGGAGCCGCCGCCATGAAGCCGAAGCCCCTCCCGCTCACCATTTCCATCGTTCTGGTGTCCGCCTTGCTCGCCGCGTGCAGTGCTCAAGAGGCAGCCGCACCCGCGCAATCGGCGACAATGCCAGAGCCATCGGTGACAACGCCCCCGCCAACGCCTGCATTCACAACCGCTGCGGAGGAATCCGCCATGGGCAAGCGCGCGCCAGGCGACACCACGCCGCCGATGACGGTCTTCCGCGCGTTCGGCACCGAGCCGTTCTGGAACATCAACGTGGAAGACGCGACGCTGACATTGACCACGCCGGACGACCAGCAAGGCCTGGTGATGCAGGGTGAGCGCCGCAACCTGCAGGAAGGCGTGGAGATCATCGGTACCCACGACGGGAAACCGTTCGCGCTGAAGGTCACCGCCGGCGACTGCAGCGACGGCATGTCCGACAACCAGTACCAGCTGGTGTCGAGCTTCCGTCATGGCGATATCGACTACAGGGGTTGCGGCGAAGCAGCGAAGTAATCGGGTCATCGGTAAGCGACGGGGCCGGGCGAGGGTCCACGCAGCGACATTTCGAGCCGCGCAGCGAGCCCCTGCCCGGCCCCGTCGCGGTGACGCCCTAGAGCACTTGCAGCTCGACTCGGCTTTCATCCACGCGCAGCACCGAGCCTTGCTCGTACCAGTCGCCGAGCACGATGCGTGTATTGCCGTGACTTTCGTCGTGCACGGCTGGACGATGCGTGTGGCCGTGGATCATTCGGTGGATGCCATAACGCTTGAACCAGGCTTGCACCGTGGCCGGCGCCGCGTCGCCGATGGTTTCCGCCGTTCCCGCGGTGACCAGTTCGCCATAGCGCGCCTTGCTCGCCGCCCGTGCCTGCTGTGCGAACGCAAGCCGCGCGGTCAGTGGTTGCGACAGGAATTGCGCCTGCCAGCGCGGGTCGCGGGTCTGCGCGCGGAATTGCTGGTAGGCGTGATCATCCGTACACAGCAGGTCGCCGTGGCCGATCAAGGTCGGAGTGCCTTCCAGCATCACCACCGCGGGATCGGGAAGGATGGTCATGCCAGCCCGCCGCGCGTAGTCGTTGCCCAGCAGGAAGTCACGATTGCCGCGAATGAAATATACCGGCACGCCCGCTTCGGTCAGGGCATGCAGCCTGTCCGCGACGAATGCGCCGACGTCCGATGGATCGTCGTCGCCCACCCATGCCTCGAACAGGTCGCCAAGGATGTAAAGCGCCCGCGCCTCCCGCGCCTCGCCGTCGAGGAATTTGCCGAACAGTGCGGTGATGTGGGGGCGTTCTGCGTCTAGGTGCAGATCGGAGATGAACAACGTGGTCATGCGGGCATTGTAGGTCTGCATCAGCGATGGAGGTTGGTGCGCCGAGGGTGCCGGGCAGGCCGCGGCAGCGACATTTCGAGTCGCAGAGCGGCCTGCCGGGCACCCTCGGCGCATTGCGAGATGCAGTGATTGGCCAGTTTCGGGTGCGCAAGCGTCCGCCCGACTAAAATCGCCCCATTCCGATAGATGCCTCGAAATTCCCCAGGAGTCGCGCGATGATTTCAGTGTGCCGGAGGGCGGGGTGGGGGTTATTGCTCGCGGTTTTGTTGCCTGTCGATACCAATGCCGGTACCGGCGGTTCCGCGCCGGCAGACTGCCGCATCGGCACCTATCGACTCGCCGACGGACGCTTGCTCGACGTTGGTGCGACATCGCGTGGCTTGCGATGGCGAATGCCGGATGGGCGCACGGGGGCCATTGCTGAAGTCGCGGGCGCGCTCGTCTCGACGCGCGGATCGACAGGGCAGGCCGATGGACACGCGATCGAAATCCTTCCCTGCGCGCAGCGAGGGCTGCGTTTCGACGGCGTGGCAGGTCAGTCCATTTCGCTCGACCGCGTCGACACGACCTTCGAGAGCGAGGGCGTCACCTTGGCCGGCCGGCTGCTCATGCCGCCTGGCGGCGGGCAGGCTGCGGTGGTGGTCATGGTGCATGGTTCGGAGAACACCTCGGCGCTCGACTTCGCCGCCTGGCAGCGCTTGCTGCCGGCCTCGGGCATCGGGGCTTTCGTGTTCGACAAGCGTGGGACCGGGCGATCCGGCGGAACCTACACCCAGGATTTCCACCTGCTGGCCCGCGACGCGGCCGCGGCGGCGCGCGAAGCTCGTCGGCTCGCAGGGTCAAGGCTCGCCAGTCTTGCGTATGAAGGGGCAAGCCAGGGCGGCTGGGTTCTGCCACTTGCGCAGGCACTGGAGCCGGCGGATCGGCTGGTGGTCGGCTATGGCCTGACGGTGTCTCCCCTGGAAGAAAACCGCAGCGAGGTGATGCAGCAACTCGCGGCGCGGGGCTTCGGTGCCGCCGATCTCGCAGCGGCGTCCGAGGTTGTTGCGGCGACCGAGCAGCTGATGACCAGCGGCTTCCGCGAGGGCTTCGATACCTACGCCGATGCACGGCGACGCTACCGCAAGACGCTTTGGTATCCGCACATCGACGGCGAATTCAGCGGCGCCATCCTGAACTATCCGCCGTGGCTTCTGCGGCTGGTCGCACCGATCGCCCGCGGTCGCGCCGATCGAGGCACGCCGTGGCGGCATGATCCGCTGCCTGCTTTGCGCGCCGTCGACGTGCCGATGTTGTGGGTGCTCGCCGGCGCTGATACGGAAGCACCGCCGGAACGCACGCGAGAGGACCTGGCGCGGCTGCAGGCAGATGGGAGCCCGGTCACCGTGCTTGAATTCCCCGACACGGATCACGGCATCGTCGAATTCCAAACCGGTCCGGACGGCAAACGCATCACCACGCGCGTTGCTGACGGTTATTTCCGGGCGGTCGTCGATTTCGTGCGCATGGGCCGCCTCGATGACGTGCGTTACGGACGCGCCCTGCGCAACGGCGCGCCGCAGCCCTGATCGGGCCGACCCAAGTCAGCGGTTGTCGGTGGGGGAGTAAAATCGCCCTTTGCCCCACGCCGAGTCACGTATGACCGTCCGCACCCGCTTCGCCCCCAGTCCCACCGGCTACCTGCATATCGGTGGCGCGCGCACCGCGTTGTATTGCTGGCTGGAAGCGCGCCGCAAGGGCGGGCAATTCATCCTGCGCATCGAAGACACCGATCGCGAGCGCAGCACCCAGGCCGCCATCGACGCGATCCTCGACGCGATGGCGTGGCTGGGCCTGGACTATGATGAAGGCCCGATCTACCAGACCCATCGCCTCGACCGTTACAAGGAAGTCGCCGAGCGATTGGTCGCGTCCGGGCATGCGTACTACGCCTACGAGACCAAGGGCGAACTCGAAGCGATGCGTGAGGCCGCGATGGCTGCGGGCGACAAGCCGCGCTACAGCGGCGCGTATCGCACGGAAAATGCCGGCTGGCGCGACGACCCCAACCGTGTCATCAGGTTCCGCAATCCGGACGACGGCGTGGTTGCGTGGGACGACAAGGTCAAGGGCCGCATCGAGATCGCCAACAGCGAACTCGACGACCTGGTGATTTTCCGCCCGGATGGTTACGCGACCTACAACTTCGCGGTGGTGGTGGACGACATCGACATGGGTGTCACCGACGTGGTGCGCGGCGATGACCACGTCAACAACACGCCGCGCCAGATCAATATCTACACTGCGCTGGGCGTGCCGGTGCCGCATTTCGCGCACCTGCCGATGATCCTCGACGAACAGGGCGCCAAGCTGTCCAAGCGCACCGGCGCGGCCGACGTGATGCAATACCGCGACGCCGGCTACCTGCCGCATGCGCTGCTGAATTATCTCGTTCGCCTGGGTTGGTCGCATGGCGACCAGGAAGTGTTCTCGATCGCGCAGATGCAGTCGCTGTTCGACCTGGCTGACGTCAACGCCAAGGCGGCGCGCCTGGACATGGCCAAGCTGGGATGGCTCAACCAGCAATACCTGAAAGCCGACGATCCCGCCGACGTTGCCGTGCATCTGCAATGGCACCTTCAACAGGCCGGATACGACCTGGCGAATGGCCCGAAGCCAGTGGATATCGTGATCGCGTTGCGCGAGCGCGCGCAGACGCTGAAGGAGATGGCCGACAAAGCCGCCGTGTGGTTCGGCCCGCTGACGGAGTACGACGACAAGGCGGTCGCCAAGCATTTGACGCCAGCAGCGCGCGCGCCGTTGGCCGACATGCGCGCGCGGCTGGCGGTGCTGGAGGCTTGGACGGTGGAGGGCATCGAAGCCGCGTTCCAGGCCACGGTGGAAGCCACGGGGCTGGGCATGGGCAAGGTCGCGCAGCCGCTGCGCGTTGCCATCACGGGTACCCAGGTCAGCCCGGACATCTCGCACACGGTGTACCTGGCCGGTTGCGACGAAGCGCTGGGGCGGATCGACGCCGCCCTTGCAATGCTGCCCGCCGGCGCATAGATCATCGTCATGGCCAAGGCGCACGTCTGTACCGACCCCACCCACCATGTCCACGATGGAGATGCCTTCGTGCTCGAGGTGGAACGCGCATGCGCCTCGCGTGGCCTGCGCCTGACCACCCTCCGCGCGCATGCGCTGCGCCTGATTGCCGATGCCGGGCGCCCGTTGAAGGCCTACGACCTGCTGGACCGGATGAAGGCCACCCACGATGCCGCGGCGCCGCCGACGGTGTATCGCGCACTGGATTTCCTGCTCGAGCATGGCTTCATCCACAAGCTGTCGTCGATCAACGCCTTCGTCGGCTGCCACCATCCCGGCAGCGCGGCGCACGCGGTGCCGTTCCTGATCTGCGATCGGTGCCAGTCAGCGACCGAGCTGGAAGATCCAGGCATCGTTGATGCATTGGAGACGGCCGCACGGGGCCTCGGGTTCGCGCCGCGGGCGCAGACCCTGGAAATGCATGGCCTGTGCTCAGCGTGCGCGCGCGCGGCGGACTGAACCCCGCGCGGCGCCGGATCGCCTAGAAGAACGCGCGCACGCCAAACACGATGTTGCGCCCCGGCAGGGGCACCTGGTCCTTGAGGAACGAGGTGTGCGGCCGCGCTTCGCGGTCGCTCAGGTTGTTGCCGTCGAGGAACAGCTCGAGTTCCTGCCCACCCTTGGTGTCGATGTGCCACGCAACGTGCGCGTCGACCAGCGTGTAACCAGGGGTCGCCGTCTCGAACGCGGCTACTTCTGCCTGCTTGGCATAGCGCACTGCACCAAGCGAGGCGCGCCAGCCGTCGCGCTCCCAGCGCATCGTGGCACCCACGCGGGCGGGGACGATGCGTGGCAGGTTGCCACCGGTCGCCACCTGCGCCTGCACCAGGTCGACGTCGTCGGCGTGGCGGATGGCGAATTCCTGCGTGACGGTACTCCCGGCGCCAGCCGCCAGGCGCGCACGCACGATGTCGCCGAACACGCCGAGCGACCACTGGCCGCTGTGGGTGTCGGCGATGTTCCAGTCAAGCTTGGCCTCCAGGCCCTGGAAGCGCGCGTCGTCCTGGCGCCAGACCCGTAGCCGCGCGCCATCGACCTCTGCATCGGTGCCGGCCAGGTAGACGAAGTCGTCATAGCGCGCGTGCCAGGCGGAAAGCTGGGCCTCGAATGGGCCCCGGTGGAGGTGCACGCCGAGCTCGATGCGCCGCGCGGTTTCCACGCCCAGCGCGGCGTTGCCGAATTCGAAGCTGCCGGTGGCCACGTGCAGGCCGTTGGAGTACAGCTCTTCCGCCCCCGGCGAGCGCTGCGCGCGATCCAGGCCAAGGCTCAGGTGCAGCGCCTCGCTGGCCTTCCAGCCGAACCCGGCAGAGGCGCTGGTGGTGCGGAAGTCCCGATCCGGCGCCGCGGTGGCAGCGGCGTCCACGTCGATGCGGTTGCGGTCATGGCGCAGGCCCAGGTCGACCTGCACCGATCCGAACGCGCCTTCGAACTGGCGCTTGCCGATCCAGAACAGGCCGGCATCGTTGGCGCTGGACGCGGGCACGAAGGCCTCGGCGCCGATGGCCACGAAATCGCGCCGGCTTGCCTGCAGGCCGAACGCGCCCCTCCAGCCGGCGACCGGGTTGTGCACCAGTTCCGCGCGCGCTTCCCGGCTCTGGTTGGTGAACACCGTGCCGATCTCTTCTCCCTCGAATTCGGTATGGGTGTAGTCGGTATCGGCCAGCTTCAGACGCAGTGACTCGAAGCCGCCGAAGGCGTCGATGCCGGCGCGCAGTTCGCTGCGCCGCTGGTCCATCAGGATGCGCACGTCCGCGACTTCGCCCTCGTCGTCTGCGTGATCCCCATCGCCATGTTCCTCGTCCTCATGCTCCGCATGTCCACCCGGAATCCCGTACGCCGTGTTGAACAGGCTGTAGGCGCCGCCCAGGAAGCCGCGTGCGCCAATCCATGAAACCCCGAGCGCGGCGCTGTCGGTTCGCACCGCACTGTTGCGCAGGATGCCGGCGTCGGCCGGATCGGGTATCTCGCCTTCCTCCGCCATCAAGACCGCACTTTCAGGGAAGCCCGGGATGTCGTAGTCGTTGGTTTCGCGATGCAGGGCGTCGAAATGGAAGGCGAACGCGCCAGTGCCGCCGTCAAGCCGGACCATGCCGGTGCGCTCGTCGTTGACGCTGCCATGGCGCAGTTCAGCGCGACCGCCGAACGGTACCTGAGAACGGACTTCCGGGACGCGGCCATCGACCACGTTGACCGCGCCGCCAATCGCGCCGCTGCCGTAGAGCAGGGTGGCGGGACCCTTGAGCACTTCGATCTGCTCGGCCAGGAATGGCTCGATCGACACCGCGTGATCCACGCTGACTGTCGACACATCGCCCGAACCGAGCCCGTCGCTCAGCACCTGCACACGCGCGCCATCCAGGCCGCGGATGATCGGGCGGCCGACACCGGGACCGAAGTTGGACGACTGCACGCCCGGCAGCCTGGCAACGGTTTCGCCCAGGGTGCCGGCCTTGGCGTCATCCAGCTTGCTCCCGGCCAGCACATCGACCGGTGTGGTCAGGTTTTCCGCGGTATCGGCCAGCGGCGTAGCACGCACTTCGACCGCGGCAAGGTCCTTGGGATCGCGGTCGTGCTGGCGCAGTGGGGGCGCATCCTGGGCGTGCAGAGGCAGAGCCACCAGCAGTGCAAGGGCGAGCAGGTGCGGGCGGGGCAGGCGATGCGACATGGGGATGATCCGTACAATGAGGGGCTGAGTTGTTATGTTATACTGTACCAATCGTGAAATGTGAACGTGACCGTAGACCGCACCTGATGCCAGACCCCAGCCGACATCGACTGCTCGACCGCCTCGGCGCGACCGGCTCGCTGCTGTGCGCGATCCATTGCGCGTTGCTGCCCGTGCTGATTGCCGTGTTGCCGACGCTGGGCATTGCAGTCTGGCTGGGTGACGGCTTCGAACGTGGCTTCGTGATGTTCGCCAGCCTGTTGGGCCTGTTCACGCTGATCCAGGGCTATCGCCGCCACCGTGCGGTGCGCGCCTTGGGCCTGCTGTTGCCGGGGCTGGCTGCACTGTGGTTCGGGATCAGCTATGAGCCGCTACACCACGCGGCCGTGCCGCATGCAGTGATCATGACCTTCGGGGGAACGATGGTGGGCCTGGCGCACCTTGCCAACCTGAGGCTCAACCACGGGCACGTGCACGACGCGACCTGCGCGCATTGATTCAACGCTACGCATTGAATCAATCCCAATATCTGCGAAGCAGATCTTGGGCCCCGGCTCAGCGCCTCCAATCCCCCGCCCCTTCGGGGCAGCCCCCTTACTAAGGGGGCCAATGCCGGCAAGGCATACATCCATGCTGCCGAACCTGCTTGCCGAAGAGTGGCATGCTAGAATGACCGGCTCGCGCGCCTGAGGCCAGACATACGGCGGGTCGCGCGGATTGCGAATTCCGGATATCACCGCCAGCGCTGAACGCGCGGCCACACAGAACCAGGAGCATCACCATGGGCAAGGGCGACCGCAAGACCGCCAAGGGCAAGCGCTACAACTCCAGCTACGGCAATGCGCGTTTGCATGTCGAGGCCAAGGCCGCTGGCACGACCACCGCACCGGTGGTCAAGAAGGCTGCATCAAAAGCCGTGGCCAAGAAGGCCGTTGCCAAGAAGACCGTCGCCAAGGCCTGAGCCCCGCGCTGCTTCAATTGGCGTCCCTTCAAGCAGGGCCCCGCTACGGCGGGGCTTTTGCGTTATTGACCCATCAAGGCGCTATCGAACGGCCCGCGGCGCGGATGTCGGCCACCAGATGTCCGCCCAGCCAGTAACAGAGTTCGGCCGGCTGGCCAACCTGCCAGCGCACGAAATCCGCACGCATCCCGACCCTCAGCACGCCGCGGTCGTAAAGTCCGAGCGCCCGCGCAGCATGCACGGTCGCGCCACGCAGGGCTTCTGCCGGCGTCAGCTTGAAATGCGTGCAGGCCAGTTGCATAGCCTGGCGCAGTGACAGTAAGGGCGAGGTGCCGGGGTTGCAGTCGGTGGCGACCACCATCGGCACGCGGTGCGAGCGCAGCAGATCCACAGGTGGCAGCCTGGTTTCCCGCAGCACGTGGAATGCACCCGGCAGCAGCACCGCCACCGTGCCGGCATCGCGCATCGCGATCACCCCGGCTTCGCTGGTGTGTTCGATGTGGTCCGCCGACAGTCCGCCGAATTCCGCCACCAGCGCGGCGCCGGCCAGGTCGCTCAGTTGATCGGCATGAAGCTTGACCGGCAGCCCGAGTGCGCGCGCCGCCGTGAACACGCGTCGCGTCTGTGCCAGCGTGAATCCAATGCCCTCGCAGAATGCGTCCACCGCATCGACCAGGTCCTCGGCGTGCAAACGCGGCAACCAGTTGATCACCGCATCGATATAGCCATCGGCATTGCCGGCGAACTCTGGCGGCAACGCATGTGCGCCGAGGAAGGTGTTGCGCACGTCGATGCCCAGTTCGTCGCCGATCCGTCGAGCGACCCGCAGCATCTTGCGTTCGTTGTCGACGTCCAGGCCGTAGCCTGACTTGATCTCCAGCGTGGTCACCCCGTCGGCGCGCAGTGATCTGGCACGCGGCAGGGATTGCGCAAGCAATTCGTCTTCGCTGGCTGCGCGCACCGCGCGGACGGTCGACAGGATGCCGCCGCCGCTGCGTGCGATCTGCTCATAACTTGCGCCTTGCAGGCGCAGCTCGAACTCACCGGCACGGTCGCCAGCAAACACCACGTGCGTGTGGCAATCCACCAGCCCAGGCGTGACCAAGCCATCGGTTTGGATGATCTCGTCGGCCAGCGATGAAGGCGTGCCCGGCAGGGCATCGCGCGTGCCGACGAACGTCAGCAGACCGTCCCTCCAGGCCAGGGCGCCGTCCGCGATCAGTCCGTAACCGCCATCGGCATCCAGCGTCGCCAGCGTGGCGCCTAGCAGCAAGCCATCCCATGCAGATTGCGATTCAGCCATGCGGGGATTGTAAGCGGCCCGCGCGCATACAATCGCCGCATGCCAGATCTCATTGCTGAAACGTCATCGGGCTGGTCGTTGCCCGGCATCGCCAACCTGCATTCGCATGCCTTCCAGCGGGCGATGGCGGGACTGACCGAACGGCAAACCAATCCTGCCGATTCGTTCTGGACCTGGCGCGAAACCATGTACGCGATGGCCGCGCGTTTCGATCCAGATTTGCTGCACGCGGTGGCCTGCCAGCTTTACGTCGAGATGCTCGAAGCCGGTTACACCAGCGTCTGCGAATTTCATTACCTGCACCATGCGCCCGACGGCCAGCCCTACGCGCAGGCCGATGCGATGTCCCGCGCACTGATCCGCGCCGCGCGCGAAACCGGCATCCGCATCACCCTGTTGCCGGTGCTGTACATGACCGGCGGCTTCGACGGGCGCGCGCTGTCGCCGCGGCAGCATCGCTTTGGACACGAGGTGGATGCCTACCTGCGCTTGCTTGGGATGCTGCGTAGCGAGCAAGGTGGGGGCGTGCGAATCGGCTGCGCACTGCACAGCCTGCGTGCGGTACCGGAAGCGGCAATGCATGAAGTGCTGGCGGCGCTGCCAACGGACAGTCGAATCCATATCCATATTTCCGAACAGACCGCCGAAGTCGAGGAATGCATCGCCCTGCGTGGTGCGCGTCCTGTGCAATGGCTGCTGGACCATGCCGATGTGACGTCGCGTTGGACACTTGTGCACGCGACACACCTCGACGATGCGGAAGTGCAGGGCATTGCGCAAAGCGGCGCGACGGTAGTGATCTGCACCACGACTGAAGCCAACCTGGGCGATGGCCTGTTTCCGTTGCGAACTTACCTGGACGCCGGGGGCGCCTGGGGCGTTGGTTCGGACTCGAACAGTTCGGTCTCGCCGGTAGAGGAGCTGCGCTGGCTGGAATACGGCCAGCGCCTGCACACACGGCGTCGCAATATCGCCGTGTCGGCCGATATGCCGAGCGTCGGCGAAACGCTATTGCATGGCGTGACGGCAAGCGCCGCCGACAGTACCGGTTTCGAAGCGACTGATTGCATCACCCTGGATGCCGACGCACCGATCCTTGCCGGCGCAACCCGCCGCGACGTCATCGACCGCTGGTTGTTCAGCGGCAACCGCAACCTGGTGCGCAAGGTGGACGTCGCCGGGCAGCAGCTTGTCAGCAACGGTCGCCATCGCGACCGCGAGGCAATTGCCGCACGCTATCGCGAGACGATTGAGCGCCTGCTCCTTTAGGAGCGCGCTAGAGCGCGACAGGCTCGACCAACACCAGACCGTCGCGCTCAAGTACGCTCCTGAAGGACATGGCGCCTAGCGATCATCCCTCAGTGCCGGGAGCAACGGTTCCAGGTTGCCATCATTCGCGGCCGGGGTGATGCGCAGCAGATGTGCCAGCAGCGGATACACATCGACATTGTCGAACGCGGGCAGCTGGCTTCCCTTGACGAAGGCAGGGCCGGTGGCCACGAATGTCGCACGCATTTCTGGCGCTTCCGGCGCATAGCTGTGTTCGCCGCGCCGTTGCGTTGATTCCGGCGTCCGGTGCAACAACACGCGCCAACCCGGATCGGCCTGGCACAGGATCGACGGCACGCGCGGGTTTCGCCCGTACCGCCAGCGCGCCGGCAGGTCCTGCTTTCGCCAGCACTCGAAGTGATCGTGGCGGCCGAGCAAGGCTGCCTCCACGGCCTGCGCCTGGCCCGGCTTCGGGTTCAGCCCGGCCAGTGGGCCGAGGTGCACGACGTCGACCGTGTCTTTGGAGATCACATCGTCCAGGTAGCGGACGTCCTCGCTGCGAACCGTGATCATGCCGTGGTCGGACACAATGATCAGGTTGGTCGATGCATCCAGCCACCGGCTGTGCAGGCCTGCGCGAAGGCGTGCTAGGGCCGCATCGACCTCTTTCAATGCCGCGATGGATTCTGCCGAATCCGCGCCGGTGGCATGCGCCGCAACGTCGTAGTTCTCGAAATACAGCGTCACCAATCCTGGCCGTTCCGCGGCTGGCAGGTCCAGCCAGGCCAGGACTTGGTCTACCCGGGCAGCGGCCGGCATCTGCTTGTCGTAATTCATGTAATAGCGCGGTCGTTGCCCGGCGATCTCCGCCTCGGAGCCCGGCCAGAACATGGTCGCGGCGATCCCGCCCTGTCTCTGCAGGGTCGCCCAGATCGGTTCGCCGCCCCACCAGCGACCATCGCGCGCGGCCTCGCTCTTGGATACGAACTTGCCCAGCACCGCATCGCGCATATTGTTGTGGACAATGTCGTGGTGGTCGGGGCGCAGCCCGGTGACCAGCGTGTAGTGGTTGGGAAAGGTCTGCGTGGGATAGCTTGGCGTGAGCCACGCTGCGCGCACGCCCGACGCGGCCATCGCGTCCAGCGCCGGCATCATGCCGGTGCCGACTGTGGCTGCGCGCAGGCCATCGACCGAAACCAGTATCACGGTCGCGGTCGCGGCCGCGGCCGCGGCCGGCGTTGCAATCGTTGATGACGCAGGGGCTGCAGGTACTGGCGTCGGTCCGTGGGAACAGGCCAGCACAAGGCTGGCGAAGAGACTGGTGAGTAGCAGGGGAATTTTTCGCATCACCGAATCATACGATGATGAATAGTGAGGTTCGACCCACTTACGGCTGGCTCGTCATTGCCGCTTGCGCAGCAGGCTCAGCGCCAGGCTGATTGCTGCCAGTCCACACAGCCAGGCAAAGGTATCGCCGATGCGTGTGCAGAGCGCGCGGGCCGCTTGCAGCGGCAGCTCTGCAAGCAGCATCGTGATGCTGCCCTTGCCCAGAAATCGCAATTCCAGTGCGAAAACTCGACTGAAACCTTGTGTGGATCCTCATCGCGCGAGCGCCGCCTGCAACCCGGCGCGATAATCGCTGCTGGTTTCGATTCCCGGATGCTTGTCATGTCTGATCTGCGCAACGACCCTTCCCGCATCATCCGCGCACCGCGCGGCAGCACGCTGACCTGCAAGTCATGGCTGACCGAAGCGCCGTTCCGGATGCTGCAGAACAATCTTGATGCCGAAGTCGCCGAGAACCCGGCCGAGCTCGTCGTCTATGGCGGCATCGGCCGCGCCGCGCGCGACTGGGACTGCTACGACGCCATTATCGAATCGCTGAAGAATCTCAACGACGACGAAACCCTGCTGGTGCAATCCGGCAAACCGGTCGGCATATTCCCGAGTCACGCCGATGCGCCGCGCGTGCTGATCGCAAACTCCAACCTGGTCCCGCACTGGGCCACGTGGGAGCACTTCAACGAACTCGATAAGAAGAGTTTGATGATGTACGGGCAGATGACCGCCGGCAGCTGGATCTACATCGGCAGCCAGGGGATTGTCCAAGGCACCTATGAAACCTTCGTCGAAATGGGCCGCCAGCACTACGGCGGCGATCTCACTGGCAAGTGGCTGCTGACCGCCGGGCTGGGCGGCATGGGTGGCGCGCAGCCGCTGGCCGCGTCGCTTGCGGGCATGAGCAGCCTCAACATCGAATGCCGCCAGACCAGCATCGATTTCCGCCTGAAGACGCGCTATGTCGATGAGCAGGCGGCCGACCTCGACGACGCGCTCGCCCGCATCGACAAGTACACGAAAGCGGGCGAAGCGAAATCCATTGCGCTGCTCGGCAATGCCGCCGAAATCCTGCCCGAACTCGTCAAGCGCGGCGTGCGTCCGGACTGCGTGACCGACCAGACCAGCGCCCACGACCCGGTGCACGGCTACCTGCCAATCGGCTGGAGCATGGAGCGTTGGCTCGCCGAACAAAAGGCGAATCCCAACGGCGTGCGCGATGCCGCCAAGCAGTCCATGTGCGTGCACGTCGAGGCGATGCTGGATTTCCACGCCGCTGGCATCCCGACTGTGGACTACGGCAACAACATCCGTCAGATGGCGTTCGATGTCGGCTGCAGCAATGCGTTCGACTTTCCCGGCTTCGTGCCTGCCTATGTACGCCCGCTGTTCTGCAAAGGCATCGGCCCGTTCCGCTGGGTCGCGCTCAGCGGCGATCCGGAAGACATCTACAAGACCGACGCCAAGGTCAAGGAACTGATCCCGGACGACGCGCACCTGCACAACTGGCTGGACATGGCGCGCGAGCGCATCGCGTTCCAGGGGCTACCCGCGCGCATCTGCTGGGTCGGCCTGGGCGTGCGCGACAAGCTGGGCCTGGCCTTCAATGAAATGGTCCGCAATGGAGAACTGAGCGCGCCCGTCGTGATTGGCCGCGATCACCTCGACAGCGGCAGCGTGGCCTCACCCAACCGAGAAACCGAAGCGATGCTGGACGGCAGTGATGCGGTCAGCGACTGGCCGCTGCTCAACGCGATGCTCGCCGTCGCTGGTGGCGCGACCTGGGTGTCACTGCACCACGGCGGCGGCGTTGGCATGGGCTATTCGCAACACAGCGGGATCGTCATTGTCTGCGACGGCACCGAGGCCGCTGATCGGCGGATTGCACGTGTCTTGTGGAATGACCCGGCAACCGGCGTGATGCGGCATGCGGATGCGGGGTATGAGGTTGCGAAGGAGTGCGCGCGGGAGATGGGGGTGCGGTTGCCGATGGGGTGAGGGCACGGGAAATAAAGGGGGCGGAGGGAATTAAGCCCGCTTGATTCCCTCCGTCCCCTTTATTGCCTGCAATCGGGCATGGGCGCCTGTCTGCATGGCAGGGTGAAGTACTAGGCGCAGGGGCCTTCATCAGTCGGCACCATGCAATTCGCTGACAGGATGCGTTGCAGCGTCCCTTGAACATGGACCCGGTCAATGCGTGCCGCGGCACTTTCGATCAATTCGGCCCGCCCAGCGAATGCGTTCATCTGGTCTGTTTCGGATGTGGTCGCCAGCATGTTTGGAACCCAAGCGGCCAGTCTGTTTAGCTCAATATTCAAATCCGCGCGGGACTTCGTCGGCATGTCAGCGGCTCGTAATTGTCGGGGGCTTGATGCTAAAGCACCTTACCGACAAGACAGTGTGTAGGAACGGTCTGTCGCCAATAGGCCCCCTTTTTGACATGGCCCAGGCGCCATGGAAACAGGGTCGGGTACATTTCCCCACGCCACGCACGGCGACCGATGAAAAGCCTTCAGATCAATTAGGATGGGACATGGACGTCGAAGAACTGATGCGCGCCACCATGCGCGAAGCCGGGTACGGGCCTGACGCGATAGGCTCGGCGTTGCCCAGGATCATGCGCATCCTCGATGCGGAAGACGTTCGCATTGCCGCTGGCCGCACCTTGTCCCGCAAAGAGCGCGAATACGTCCGTGTGCAACTTGAACTCGGGCTCAGCGTGTCTGAGGTCGTTGCTGGCTTGCAGCCTTGAACGCATCTGCGGCACCGTCGATTTTGGGCGCGCTGATTGGTGTGGCGACTTCGCAACCTGCAAGGTCAGTTGTGAATGCCTGAGGCGTCACGTTGGGACTATGGTTCGATGGGTAGTGACAGGCAACCGGTCCTGCTGCACCGGAAACCATAGAAAATGGTGGTTGTTGAGCTGGATTAGTCTTCGCCGGTTCGCTCCGTGGCACCCAGTCGATTGATCGCGTCGTTCTCCACCACCGACGGCGGGTCCTCCTGTCGAAGCAGCGCGAGCATGGCCCGACCCACACGTGCGGTGGTCGTCATCACGCCGGGCATGAATCGCACGCCAAGCCCCATGAGCGGACCGGCGACGCGGTACATCGCTTCCATCATCGAGTGCGGCGAGCGAACGCCGTCCACCGGCTGGATGCCGCCGGGCCGCAGCATGATTGTGCGGATCGGAAGTGCCGCCAGCGCTCGCTCCGTTTCACCCTTCACGCGCAGTGGCATCAACTTGCTGTCTGGGTCGGAGTGCGCGCCGGAGATGTAAACGAATACCAGCGCCGGGTTGAGGCGTGCCAGGGTGGTGGCGACGTTCGTGGTGAGCGCGAGGGTAACGTGTCGATACTGTTCCTCGGGCGTGCCGATGGGAGGTGCACCGGCGCAGTAGAGGCAGGCATCGAAGGGCTGCAGGCGGTCCTCCAACGCGTCGAGCTCGGAGAAATCCGGGCTGATGAGTTCACTGAGCTTCGGATGCGATGTCCCGCTGGGATGGCGACCAAGCGCGACGACCTGCGTGACGTCGGTTGCATCCAGGCACTCGTGCAGGACGCCTTGTCCGACGAGGCCGTTGGCACCGGTGATGAGGATGCGCATGGCGGTAGTTCCCTGGGTGTGGACTCCACTCTAGCGCCGTCGCCGTGAAGCGAAAGAGCATCATCCTTTACCGGCGTTACCTCTATTGACTGTTCTGAATGGACGGGACCATACCGCCATGTGGAAAAGAAGTATGCGAGAAACCGCCTGCTACGACTCCTCATCGATGAACAGCACGCTACGCACCAGATCGCGGCTGTCGGATCGCCCGCCCAACGAGCCTGCAAGAACACCCATCGAGGCCAGGAACAGGCTCAGCTTGACGTGGTCGAGTGTGCGCACTGCCGGGTCGACCGTAGGCCACGTCGCCATCAATCGGTCCGGAAACACGGAGATGATGCCCGCGTACATCAACAAGGCAGCCCCGGCGAATATGACCAGCAACGCCAGCATCAGGCTGAGCAGTGTCACCGCCGCGGTGACAACGGAGGTTTCGGTGAGCATGCGATCGCGGCTCAGCAGGGTGTGGAAAGCGAACGCGCGATACAGGACGAACAGCGCGATGCACAGCGAGGCAACAGCAAACAGCGAAATCTGCGCGACCGACACCGTGCTGGCCACGTCCCAGATCTCCTGGCTGAAGAACAGCACGATAATCACCGAAAGCGCGGCGGCCAGCATCGTCGGCATTTCAAGCGCGAGCCGAAATGGATTGGCGCGAATTGTCGCGCCTGCAATCGCCCGCATGTCATGTGCAAGCACCGACAGCACGAACCCGAACTTCCCGGTTCGCGCCGCACGCTCGTGCGCTTCACGCGGCAGCATCTCGCGCATCGTCTCGAATTGTTCCGGGCAGAGCTCACGCATCTGGTCCAGATCTTCGACCCGCTCCAATGGGTACATGACATTGTCGGGCGATTCGCGATGCGACAGGTTGAGCAGGTGGCCGAAGCTATGCAGCATCAGCGCAGTCAGGCGGCGTGAAGCGCGTTCGGGGTCGGGCTTGTCTCCCCAGAAACCAGGATCAAGACGCTTGCTTGATACCACCGCCACATTGGTGAGTTGGCTGGGCAGCGCCAGCGTATAGGCCAGGGAGGACGAAGAGAGATCAACCTCGGTGACGATCAACAGGAAGTGGATGCCGCGTTCGGTTTTTTCGGCAAGGCCTATTTCCAGGAAATCGAGCGGCGCATACGCGCCAGCACCAGGAGTGAGATGCGGCCCTGAAAACGCGAGCGTTGTGATGGTCAGGCGCTGTTCTTCGGAAAGGGCCGCTTCGAAGTCGCTCACTGATTCTGCGACTAGCGCCGTGAAGTTTTTCGAATCCTTGCCCTCGACATCCATCCTCATCACTCCGACCCGGTAGGTGGAGGTGTCTTGCACTGGCAGTTGACTGGTGATGGGCGCTGCAGTTTTCATCGGTTTTCAAGATGCATCGCAGGCGATTTCGTGAACGTGAAAACGGACCGTTGATGGCTTTCTTGCCCGTTTACGAATGACCCAGGAGTGTGAGCAGAACCGGCAGCCGGTTTAAAAAACCACAGCCGACATTCGGGCCAGAGCCGATCGCGATTTTCCGCAGCCCATTGAACGGTGTTCGGGACGCTGGCCAGCAGGATGGCGACCGCATCCTGGGGTACGCCAGCACTCTGCAGATAGTCGTGACCGGTAACATTGGTGTCAGGGGCAATTGACGTGTGTGGAAAGGCAAGCAGTCGCGGGTTGGCCCCAGGTCGTGGCGGGTCAGGCGAGGGGCTCAGTCCTTTGGGCGCTGCGCCGCGTTGTCCTGGACGTAGTGCGACCCGGCGTTGTGCTTTATGGAGTCGTCGTAGTCACCGGGTACTCCATTGCCACGCTTGTCGCGCAGATGGTCGTGGACCTTGGACCCGCGCGAGGCAAGGTCGACGTTTTCGAGCTTGTCTTCGATCCGCTTGTCGTCCGAGGGCTGGTGCAGTCCGGTCTTTTTGCCGCTAGCGGTGCCAGGGGACCGCGCGGCTGAACCGGCCGAGGTACTGGAAGGATCGCTCATGACTGTCTCCTGTGTTGGATGCGCCTATATGGCATGCGGCAACAGCGCGCCAAGGACGGACGCGGACTGGGCTGCCGGTCGCATCTACCCTCGCACGACGTCAGTGAGTGCGGTGCGATCATCCTCCTCGGAGCCATCGGGTACCTTGCTGCACAGTACCGCCCATCACGCCATCACGCGCGCCTCGGTGGTACGCGCTATGGTGAGTCATGATGCACGAATTCCTCACTGTCAATCGAGCCGAATTGATCGCCCGTTGCCGCGTCAAGGTTGCGCAGCGCACGCCGGAAGGAGGCTTCGAGCGCGAGCTGGCCAATGGCGTCAGCATCTTCCTGGACCAGCTCATCAAGACGCTGGCCATGGAGCAAGTCGAGGCGCATGAGCTGAGCCTTGAGGTCTCCGGGCCGTGTGGCGGTAGCGAGCCCGACCACTCCGAAATGGGCGACTCGGCCACCCTCCATGGCAAGGAGTTGCAGCAACACGGGTTCACCGTCGAAGAAGTGGTGCACGACTACGGCGACCTTTGCCAGTCGATCTCGGACCTGGCAGTAGAGACCACCTACCGCATCAAAACCGACGAGTTCCGCACGCTCAACCGCTGCCTGGACAACGCAATCGCCAGCGCCGTCACCGAGTTTGGCCACCAGCGTGACTCCGACCTCGCCGAAGTGCAGGCCCAAGCGCTCAACGAACGGCTGGGGATTTTCGCCCACGAACTACGCAACCAGCTTGGCACTGCCACGCTGGCGTTGTCCATCATCAAGCAAGGCAACGTGGGCTTGAACGGCGCCACCGGTGGCGTGCTGGACCGTGCTTTGCTGGGGCTGGGCAACCTGATCGACCGCTCCCTGGCCGAAGTGCGCATGACCGCGGGCCTGAAAGTGCAGAACCGGCTTTTCTCGCTGGCGGACTTCATCGCCGAGATCAAGCTGTCGGCAACCCTGGAGGCGCAGGTGATGGGATGCGGGTTCAAGGTGTCGGACGTCGATCCGCTGCTGGCGGTGGACGTGGACCGCGACCTGTTGCTGGCCGCGACCGGCAACCTGCTGCAGAACGCGTTCAAGTTCACCCATCCGCACAGCGAAGTCACGCTCAATGCGTACGCCCAGGCCGACCGCATCCTGATCGATGTACAGGACCATTGCGGCGGGCTGTCAGCCGGCCTGGCCGAGGAGATGTTCCGGCCGTTCACTCAAGGCTCGGAGGACAGGAGTGGCCTGGGCCTGGGGTTGTCCATTTCACGACGCAGCGTCGAAGCCAACAACGGCGTCCTGAGCGTCCGCAACGTGCCCGGTTCGGGCTGCGTGTTCACCATCGACCTGCCGCGCCATTTCCTGCTGGATGCCATGCCTGTTGGCGGAATTGCTTGAGCGACCGGTACGGGATTTCCCACTGAAGCCGCACTGTTGTCTGACTTTATTTCCCGCTCTTCCAGATCGTCTTGCCGATGCAAGCTCTCAAATACCTCGCGGGCTATCCCCCACACGTGCTGGCGCGGGTGGACGCATTGATCCAGGAAGGTCGGCTGGGCACCCTGTTGGCCGACAGATACAGCGAGCCGCATACCGTGCGAAGCAGCGTGCAACTGTACGACTACGTCCAGGCGCTCAAGGACCTTCATCTGCGGAAATCGGAGCCGCTTGGCAAGGTGATTTACGACAGCAAGCTACAGGTCATGAAACACGCCCTCGGTACCCACACCACGACCACCCGGGTGCAGGGAGCCAAGCTCAGGGCAAGCCGCGAGATCCGCATCGCCACGGTATTCCGCGATGCGCCCGCCGAGTTCCTGAAGATGATCGTGGTACATGAACTGGCACACATGAAAGAAGCCGAACACGACAAGGGCTTCTACCGGTTGTGCACGCACATGCAGTCGGACTATCACCAGTTGGAGTTCGATGTGCGTCTTTACCTGACACATCTCGATCTGAAACATCCTGACGTGCAAAAGCCCTGAGGCCTTCAACGGAACAATGTAAGGACACATGGAAAGGGGCGGGGGAAACTGTAATTCCCCCGCCCCGGTTCGCGGTTACCGCAGGTGTCGGTGCTTGCTTGCAAGCCCAGTGCGCGACAGGTGATGCCCGATCACGCCCTTACGTTCTTGTTGCATTGCGCGGCACTCGCTTGACCCGTAAACGCTCCAGCAGTGGCACGCCAGTACTGATTGGCCGATATCAACTAGCGAATGGTCAAGCCGGTATGAACGACGGTCGAAACACCTGCGGTACCGCGTGCCACGGATACGGCCTGATCATGCAGCGTCTGGGTGGCGACGCTGCCGGTGAGGTACACAGTGGTGCCGTCGACCTTGACATCGATGCCGGCGGCGTTGGTACCAAGTGCGTTGTTGAGCGTGGCGCGGACGTCATCAGTCAGCATCATGTTGCTGTTGGCCAGCACCGGGACCTGCACCGTGGTCTCGCCTGGACCGGGAGTATTCACTGACACGGGACGGGTGCTGCATGCGGCAACGGCGGCGACGGTGAGCAAGCTGGCAGTGATCAGTTTCAGGTTCATGTCAGGGCAATCCTTGAGTTTGGAATCGGGAGGATTGCAATGGGTGGGTCAAGCCCAGGTGATCAACGGCGCACTTATCTCTGAAGTGTTCATGTTGCGTGGCGGAAATCGGTGCCAGGTAAATGTCGTCGCCACGTCAAGGCCCGTGTCACGTTCCCCCGGCCTGCGCCTTTATGGCTTGCAGGCGCTGCAGTTCCAATTCTTCGCGCTTCTCGCGTTGCCTGATGAGCTCTTCCTTGCGGATTTCCTCGGCCTCCGCGGGGCTGGGCGCGTTGTGTAGTTCCAGTGCCAGCCCGGCGGCGGCTTGCGGCTCGCCGCGCTGGCTCTTGAGCTTGATGTTGAGGCGCAACTCGTTGGCTGAATCGGCGTTCCGGATTGCCTCGTCGTATCCCACCAGGCCTTCGTTGTAGAGCTCGAACAATGCCCAGTCGAACGTGCGCATTCCCAGCTCGCGCGACTTGTTCATGACGCCTTTCAGTTCACCGAACTCGCCCTTGAAGATTTTCTCGGCGATGGTCGGCGTGTTCAGCAGGATCTCGATGGCGGCCACCCGCCCCGTGCCGTCCTCGGTGCGCACCAGCCGTTGCGAGACGATTGCGCGCAGGTTGGCCGACAGGTCCATCAGCAACTGGGACCGGCGTTCCTCGGGGAAGAAGTTGACGATGCGTTCCATGGTCTGCGACGCGCTGTTGGCATGCAGGGTGGACAGGCACAGGTGGCCGGTCTCGGCGAACGCGATGGCGTGCTCCATCGTCTCCGAATCGCGGATCTCGCCGACCAGGATCACGTCCGGGGCCTGGCGCAGGGTGTTCTTCAGCGCGTGGTGCCAGCTCAAGGTGTCGACGCCGACTTCGCGGTGGGTCACCAGCGATTTGGCCGAGATGTGCGCGTATTCGACCGGGTCCTCGACCGTGATGATGTGCCCGGCCGAAGTGCGGTTGCGGTGGTCGACCATTGCTGCCAACGAGGTCGACTTGCCCGAGCCGGTGGCACCGACCAGCAGCACCAGGCCGCGCTTGTTCATCACCACGTCCTTCAGGATTTCCGGCAGGCGCAGCTTCTCGAAGTTGGGGATCTCGGCGGCAATCGTCCGCAACACCATGCTCACATGGCCCTGTTGCATGAAGACATTGACCCGGAAGCGCGACACGCCCGGCAGCGCGATCGCAAAATTACTTTCCATCTCCTTTGCGAATTCGTCGCGCTGCTTGGCATTCATCAGCGACCGGGCCAGTTGCGCAGTGAACTCCCCGGTGAGCTTGTCCGGGGCCATCGGTGTCATCTGGCCGTGTGATTTCATGCTGGGCGGAAATTCGTGGGCGATGAACAGGTCGGAGCCTCCGGCCCCAGCCATCGTCGTCAGCATCCTGTACATGTAATCGCGGGCTTGGTCTTCGTCCAGGGCGTCCATGGGTGTATTACTCCAGCGTGCGGGTTGATCGATCGGCTGACTCGGCAGCCGAGCATACGTTCTATGACGCCGGGCTGGCTGCGACCACGCAGCAGCGCTCACGCGAGGCGGGATTCGACCATCACAAGGTCAATGCTGTTTTCCTCGACGAGCTCGAAGCGCTGCTGGACGACCTCGCCGGTACGTGAGTGCGCCGGATCCAGCGCCCGGCCGCGTGGTCAGATCGAACGGACGGCGACGCGGGCGGACAGCTCGGCGGCGGATTCGTTGCGCTCGCTGTAACGATCGATCAGGTAGGGCAATACATCCCTCGTGAGCAGGGTGAACTTCATCAGCTCCTCCATCACGTCCACCACGCGGTCGTGGAAGGCCGATGGTTTCATCCGCCCGGCATCGTCGAATTCGTTGAAGGCCTTGGCCACCGAAGACTGGTTCGGAATCGTGATCATCCGCATCCAGCGGCCAAGGATCCTCAGCTGGTTGACGGCGTTGAAGGACTGCGAGCCACCATTGACCTGCATGACCGCGAGGGTCTTGCCCTGGGTGGGGCGCACCGCGCCTTGCGACAGCGGAATCCAGTCAATCTGCGCCTTCATGATCCCCGACATCGCGCCGTGGCGCTCAGGTGAGCTCCACACCATGCCTTCCGCCCAGAGGGCGAGCTGGCGAAGTTCCTGCACCTTTGGGTGGGTGTCGGGCTCTGCGTCAGGCAAGGGCATGCCAGCGGGATCGAACACGCGCGTTTCTGCGCCCATCGCTTCCAGCAGTCGCGCTGCTTCAAGCGCCAGCAACCTGCTGTAGGAGCGCGTGCGAAGCGAGCCATACAGCAACAGGATCCGTGGCGGATGCCCGGCTCGTTCGGTTGGCGTGAGTTGCTCGATGGTCGGGATTTCGAACGCGTCCGCGCGCACGTTCGGCTGCAGCATCGGATCAGTCATTCGATTCTTCTCCCAGCATGTTGTGGATCGCCACACCCAAGGTCGCGCCGATCGCCTCGGCGATGACGAAGCCGGCTACGTCCGCGGGCGCGATCCCGGCAAAGCTGTCGCTGAACATGCGCCCGAACGCAGCCGCTGGATTGGCGAATGAGGTGGATGACGTGAACCAGTAGGCCGCGCCGATAAAGGCAGCGACCATCGCCGCGACCCGCCCCGGCGGCGCACGCAACACCACCAGGATCAGGCCTGCGGTGGCAACGACCTCGCCCAACCATTGCCCGGTGCCGGTGCGCCCCTTGCTCGAAAGCTCCAGCACCGGGAGTTCAAACATCGCGTTCGCAAGCCATGCGCCACATACCGCGCCCAGCAATTGCACAAGGACGTAGCCCGGCAGCAACCGCATCGGTAAACCGCCACGTGCAGCCACGACCGCGCTGACCGCTGGATTCATGTGCGCGCCGCTGACCGGCCCGAAGACCTCGATCAATATGTACAAGCCGCCGACCGTGGCCAGCGTGTTGGCGAGCAGGGCAATCGCATCATTCCCGCCGGCCAGCTGCTCGCCCATGATGCCGGAGCCGATGACCGTGACCAGCAGCAAGCCGGTCGCCAGGAACTCGGACAGCAAGAGCCGCGACGTCATGCGCCTTGATGTCATGCGCCGACCTTGCCGATATCCTGGAGCTTGGCCTGTGCCGCCATTCGATCCAGGCTTTGCAGCGGCAGCGACAGCAGCAACTCGATTCGCAGGCGAAGCGTCGCGAACGCAGCCGTGTAGGCGCGGCGACGTGCGCTTTCGTCGCCAGTCGCGGCGACCGGATCCGGGACACCCCAATGGGCGAGCGCCGGATGGCCCAGCCACACCGGACAGGCTTCGCCGGCGGCGTTGTCGCAAACGGTGATGATCATGTCCATTTCGGGTGCGTCGTCGCCGGAGAACTCGTCCCAGCTCTTGCTGCGGACGAGGCTGGCGTCATAGCCAATGGCCTCTGCCAGATCCCCTGCCATCGGCTGCACCTGCCCGCTTGGCTGGCTGCCCGCGCTGTAGGCCTTGAAGCGCCCCTTGCCGAGCACGTTGAGGATGGCTTCGGCCATGATGCTGCGGGCGGAATTGCCGGTGCACAGGAACAGGACGTTGTAGGTTTTGTCGTTCATCGGGATTCCAATCGGGATGTCAGAGGGTTTTGGGCCTGGTCTTGGCGGAAGGCGCGCAGGGCTTTCCACCACAACAGTTCTCGGTCAGGAAGCCGACCAGATCGTTCATGCGAACGAAGTCGGCGCGGATCCGGATGACGCGGCCTTCGCGTTCGTCGGTCACCAGGCCCGACGCGCGCAACTGGTTCAAATGTGCAGTCAGCGTGGCCGCAGGAAGGTCGAGTCTTTCGCGAAGTTCGCCGACCGCCATGCCCTGCGGACCAGCTTCCACAAGCGCCCGATAGGCTGCAAGGCGGTGTTGGTGGGCCAACGCACGGAGTGAATCAACTGCGTCTGTCGTGTTCATGATTCTACTATTCCGGAATAATGGAAGTGTTTCAACCGATTGTTGCAGGTTCATGACGAGGGTCCCCGTCGGTCCTATCCGCGCAGCGCATTGGCGGCGCCTGCACGCTGATCCAGCTACGCTGGACGCTGGCAACAGACCGCGATTTCCCGCAAGGAAGCAAGCCATGAACAACCCAACCCAACAGCCCGTGCCGCTGCGCATCGACTTCGTGTCCGACATCGTTTGTCCGTGGTGCGCGATCGGACTGGCTTCGCTTGAACAGGCGCTGGAGCGCACCGCTGGCGAGGTGCAAGCCGAGATCCATATCCAGCCGTTCGAGTTGAACCCGCAAATGCCCGCCGAAGGCGAGGACATCACGGAACACCTGCAGAGGAAATACGGGCTGTCGGTGGCGCAACTGGCTGAAAATCAGGAACGCATCCGCGAACGCGGTGAAGAGCTTGGCTTCACGTTCACCAAGGGTGCGCGCACCCGCACCTGGAACACCTTCGATGCCCACCGCTTGTTGCACTGGGCGGGGCTGGAAGGCGAGGGCAAGCAGGCCGCGCTGAAACACGCGTTGCTGGGAGCGTATTTCACCGATGGCAGGAACGTGTCCGATCACGCCACGTTGCTCGAAGTTGCACAGTCGGCGGGCCTGCCTGCTGGACGCGCTCAGGAAATCCTGGCATCGGACGAATTCGCCACCGAGGTGCGTGCGGACGAGGAGCGAAACCAGCGCAGCGGCATCAGCGCGGTGCCGGCGGTGATCATCAACCAGCGCCACCTGATTTCCGGCGGGCAACCGGTCGAAGTGTTCGAGCGTGCGTTGCGGCAGATCGCGGAATCCAGCGACGCGCGATAATCCATTTCCGTTCGTCCACGCCGAGCGATGCCATGACCCAGGTCGTCGTACTCACACCCGATCCAATGGAAGCGTCGCATGGCGAGCTGTGGCCCAAGGTGCTGGCGCGCCTGCAACGTGCGCTCGACGGCGTGGGCATTACTACAATACCAACGCCATGGGCCGGGCACGTCGACGATGCCAATGGCTTGCGGGGTTATGCACGGGTCCTGCCGTTGCTGGCATGGGGCTATCACTTTGATCACGCGCGTTGGTTGCGTGCCTGTCACACATGGGAGCAGGCCGGCCTGCCACTTGCCAATCCCGCGCGGGTCCTGGCGTGGAATTCTGACAAGCGTTACCTGGGCTGGTTGGCCGAACGTGGCATCGCGATTCCCGCTACCACCTGGAGCGACCACGTCACCGGCGAACAAATCGAAGCGATGTTCGATGCCACCGGGGCCGACGAATTGATCCTCAAGCCGTCGGTATCTGGCGGCGCATGGAAAACCCGAAAGCTGCGCCGCGGCGACGCCATCGATCCGATCCCGGATGGCGCCACCATGTTGCTGCAGCCGTACGTGCCCAGCATCGAAATCAGGGGCGAGACCTCGCTGCTGTTCTTCGGCGGACGCCTGAGCCATGCGGTGAACAAGCGGCCGGTCGTGGGCGAGTTCAGGGTGCAGGAGGAGTTCGGCGGGTTGTATCGCGTGCTGGGCGTGCCACCTGCCGGCGCGCTGGCATTGGCCCAGCAGGTGCTGGCGGCGATTGAAACGCCCTTGCTCTACGCGCGCATCGACATGGTGCCGGATGCCGCTGGCCGCTGGCTGCTGATGGAAGCCGAGCTGATCGAGCCTGACTTTTACCTGGGCAAGGATCCACGCCAGGGCGCTGGCTTCGCACAGGCATTACGTGCGGCGATAGATGCCGGTTGAGGACGCATCGGGAACATGCTTTGGCGATTGGCTAGCGTGAGATCGCGTACCCGTGTTGTTCCATGATGCGCAGGACGTGCTCGACCGGAAGCGCCTTGACGTTGTGGCCATCGCGACCTGTCATCGACTGCGCATGGAACATGGAATTGATGATGGCTTCTTCGGTGGCTTCAATCGTGGCCATGAACAGGGGCGACATCGCGTCGTTGCGCAAGAGCGTCGCTTGTTGGGTCATCCCGTCTGACTGATGCGGCTCGCGCAAGGCCTGGTTGGTTGAAAACGCGATCACGTAGTCGCCGCTGCCGTTTGAAGCAATCCCGCCGGCCTGCGCCAGGCCGAGCATCGCGCGCTTGGCGAGGCGCTTCAGGTTGCGCGCATCAAGCGGGGCGTCGGTCGCGACCACGATCATGCAGGAGCCGTCGGGCGTGTCGTTCAACTGGTCGCTGAGGTAGTACTTGCGCATGGCCTTGCCAATCGGCACGCCATCGACCCGGAGCACGCCGCCGAAATTGGTCTGCACCAGGACGCCCACGGTATAGCCGCCCAGGTTGCCGGGCAGCTTGCGCGAGGAGGTGCCAATCCCGCCCTTGAAGCCGAACACCACGGTGCCGGTACCGGCGCCCACGTTGCCTTGTTTGACCTCGCCAGCGCTGGCCGAAGCGATCGCCTCCAGCACATCCGCCCGGGACACATGGCGGCCACGGATATCGTTCAAGTAGCCATCATTGGTTTCCCCGACCACTGCATTGACGGATCGCACGTCCTTGTTCGCATCGAAGGAGAAGGTGTGGTCGATCAGGGCATCGGCGGCGGTCGGCACGCCCAGGGTATTGGTCAGGATGATCGGCGTTTCGAGGTTGCCGAGTTCATCGACCTGGGTCGTGCCTGCCAGCTTGCCGAACCCGTTGCCGACGTAAACCGCTGCCGGCACCTTGTGCTGGAAGATGTTGCCCCGATACGGCAATACAGCGGTGACGCCGGTACGCACGTCATCGCCTTCCATCAAGGTCTTGTGGCCAACCAGGACGCCCGCGACATCGGTGATGGCATTCAAATCGCCCGGCTGCATGACCCCGATCGATACCCCGTACTCGCGCAGGTTCTTCTGCTGCGCACCCACCGGTGCGCATGCAAGCAACAGGAACGCGTACAACATGATCAACTGGCAGCGCATCTTCAAGTCCCCTTCACGACTTCAATTTATACCCGGTCCTGAAGATCCACCACACCGCGCCCAGGCACAGCAGCAGGAATCCCACGGTGGCGGCGAAGCTGGCCACGACGTTGACGTCGGAGATCCCGTAGAAGCTCCAGCGGAACCCGCTGATCAGGTACACCACCGGATTGAACAGGGTGATCTTCTGCCATAGCGGCGGCAGCATGCTGATGGAATAGAACGCGCCACCCAGGAACGTCAGCGGAGTGACGATCATCAGCGGCACCACCTGCAACTTCTGGAAGTCGTCAGCCCACAGCCCGATGATGAAACCGAACAGGCTGAAACTGACCGCAGTCAGCAGCAGGAAACACAGCATCCAGAACGGATGGGCGATCTCGTAGGGCACGAACAGGCGGGCGGTCACCAGGATCAATATCCCCAGCACCACCGACTTGGTGGCCGCCGCGCCGACGTAGCCGATCACGATCTCCAATGGCGATACCGGCGCCGACAGCAACTCGTAGATCGTCCCGGCCCACTTCGGCATGTAGATGCCGAACGAGGCGTTGGAGATGCTCTCGTTGAGCAGCGACAGCATCAGCAGGCCGGGAATGATGAAGGCGCCATAGCTGACGCCATCGACATCGCCCATCCGCGAACCGATGGCGGCACCGAATACCACGAAGTACAGAGACGTCGACAGCACCGGCGAGGCAATCGATTGGGTCAGCGTGCGGAACGTGCGCGCCATCTCGAAACGGTAGATGGCCTTGATGCCATGGAGGTTCATGCCCGGACCTCCGGCGCGCCAATGGCGGGTTTCTCCTGCACCAGACTGACGAAAATGTCCTCCAGCGAACTCTCGCTGGAATGCAGGTCCTTGAAGCCGATGCCCTCTTCGCCCAGCCGCCGCAACAACGTGGCAATGCCCGTGCGATCGGCCTGGGTATCGAAGGTGTAGACCAGCGCATTGCCGTCGTCGGCCAGTTCCAGCGGCTCGCTTTCCAGCGATTCGGGAATACGTTCCAGCGGCGCCTGCAGTTGCAGGGTCAGCTGCTTCTTGCCGAGCTTGCGCATCAGCACGCTTTTTTCCTCGACCACAACAAGTTCGCCCTTGCGGATCACACCGATGCGGTCGGCCATCTCCTGCGCTTCCTCGATGTAGTGCGTGGTCAGAATAATCGTGACGCCGCTCTCGCGCAGCTCGCGCACCATCTGCCACATGTCCCGGCGCAACTCGACGTCCACGCCCGCTGTGGGTTCGTCCAGGAACAGGATCCGCGGTTCGTGCGACAGCGCCTTGGCGATCAGCACGCGCCGCTTCATGCCGCCGGACAACGCCATGATCTTGCTGTCGCGCTTGTCCCACAGCGACAGCGCACGCAGCACTTTTTCCAGGTGCGCCGGATCCGGTGGCCGACCGAACAGGCCGCGGCTGAAGCGCACCGTGGCCCAGACCGTCTCGAATGCATCGGTGGACAGTTCCTGCGGTACCAGGCCGATTTTCATGCGCGCTGCGCGTGACTCGCGGACGATGTCGTGGCCATCCGCAAGCACCGTGCCGACGGTCGGATTGACGATGCCACAGACAATACTGATCAGGGTGGTCTTGCCGGCACCGTTGGGCCCGAGCAGTGCGAAGATCTCGCCGCGACGGATGTCGAGGTTGATGTTCTTCAGCGCCTGGAAACCAGACTTGTAGGTCTTGCCAAGGCCGCGAATCGAGACGATGGGAGTGGTGTCGTGCGACATCGTGAATTCCTGAATCGGCAGGTCAGGTAATGGACGCGCCATCGTACCTGCCAGCAGGCGTGATCAGACATCCCGTCCAGCCCTCCCGACTTCTTTTTAACTTCACACTGGAATCCTCGTGCCTTCACCTGAGCGCGGGAGACTGGCCCCAATCTGGTGATGGCGCTACTGTAATGACGGGAAATACGATGGTCGGCAACAGCCCGCTTTGGCGAGGCGTGCGCTGGTTGGTCTGGGGTGGCGCGGCCTTGCTGTTGCTGCTGCCGCTGGTGGCGATGCAGTTCACCGCGGAGGTGGACTGGACGCTGTCGGACTTCGTGGGCATGGGCGTGCTGCTGGCGCTGGTGGGGGGCGCCTACGAGCTGGTGGTGCGGGTGGCGCGCAGCAATACCTACGTGGTCGCGTTCGGCATTGCGGTGGCCACAGCGTTCTTGACCATCTGGATCAACCTTGCGGTGGGCATCATCGGCGGCGACGACCACCCCGCCAATCTCCTGTTCTTCGCAGTGCTGGCGGTCGGTCTCATCGGCGCGCTGCTGGCGCTGCTCAAGCCCCTGGCCATGGCGCGTGCGATGGTGGCAACGGCGGTGACCCAGGTGCTGGTGGGCGTGGTCGCGTTCGTTACCACCGCAGGACACCCGGAAGGCTACCTTCTGTCGGGAGTTTTCGCGGCGATGTGGTTCACTTCTGCCCAGCTGTTCCGGGTGGCGGCGCGGGAACAAGCCGCGGAACGTACATGACGCGAGCAAGGGAAGCTTGTTGATTGAATCCGCGCGTGAATCTCTGGTGTACTGGTCGGCATCTCGACGGCACCATTGCATCCTCGGAAGGAACACATGCGAAATCCCCTGCAAGACCAGTTGCTCAAAGCCGGCCTCGCCAAGAAGGGCAAGCTCGCCCAGGTGATGCGTGAGCAGACCAGGCAGCGCCATGCCAAGGGCGCACAGCCCGCCGATGCCGATAAAGTGGATGCGGCGCAGTTGCATGCCGAGCGTGTGGAGCGTGATCGGCGTATCGCGGCCGAGCGCAATGCGCAGGCGCGCCAGCGCGAACTGCAGGCGCAGGTGCGACAGATCATCGAGATGCACAAGGTGCCAGCGAGTGGCGAGATGCCCTATGCATTCGACCATGCCGGCCGCATCATCCGCACCTATGTTGATGTCGTGCAGCGCTCGCAGCTGGCGAAAGGTGTGTTGGTGATTGCGCGCCACGGTGACGACCACGTGCTGTTGCCGCGCGCAGCCGCGGACAAGGTGCTTGAGCGTGATCCGGCCAGCATCGTGCTGGACCATCGATCCCGTGATGCCGGTGGAACGACATCGCAACACGATTCAAATGATGACGATGCGTTTTATGCCAGGTTCGAGGTGCCGGACGATCTGATCTGGTGAGTGACTCCAAGTTCGGTTGAGGGTTCCTTGCGGGGGGAGTTCTGAAATCCTCTTCTAGAACTCTCTTCCAGGATCCTCTCTAGAACTCCCTTCCAGGATCCACTTCCGGGATCCCCATCTCTCCCGATCAGGGAACCCGGTCATGCGCTTGCGTGAATTGATTCCTGCATCGCAGTGAACCTGTCGACTTCGAGTTGGAAATTTCGCGGTTTCGCGCCGTCAGGCCTGGGCATGTTCCGAAAGTTCTGTGCCGGTCATTGCCTCCAGGACCGCACGCAACAACTGTGGACCCGTGAACTCGGCGATCGGTTCCTGGACATTGCTTGCGAAGTCCAATGCCAGCACCAATGGCACCCACGGTGTCGGTGTTCCCTCTGGCGCGCCGACGATGGCCCGACCAAAAGCCTCCAGTGGACGGGGAAACGGATGCTTCAACGCCACGATGTTGTCCGGGGTTGGGTTCTGGCAATTTTCGGCTGGCGAGGTCACGGAGAACGCGCGACACGTCATGGGTCGTGCTTCGTGGATGCTGCACGACTCGTTCTCCAGAAACGGGCAAGCGATTCCCAGGTGAAAGTATGTGTCGGCAAATTCAACTGGACTGACACTGCTCCAGAGTTCGGCACTCCGGAGTATTTCCAGCATGCTGGCTTTCTGGAGTAGCGACAACGCACGGTCAAAACGCAGTTGAATTTCCTTTTGTCGAGGTTCGGGCATCGCCCTTACCACTGCGTGGAGTTGATGGGCTTCGGCTTGGGTGATGGGCACGAGTTGCCGGCAGCAGGCACCGCATCCTGCTCTGCAACTGACTGGCTTGCCGTTGGCTTCGCTCTCGCTACTGGCAATTTCAGATGCCATTTGCGTCAACCCGTGCGCGATCGGGAGCAACGCGCGTGCGCTGGTCAGGTCACGGCTGACGGTCAACTGCAGCGAGATTCGCTTCGAGAGAATCCTCATCTCGATGTTAACGGTGACCTCACCGGGTTGTCCTTCACCCTGGGAAGGCCCTTCCGGTCCAATGGTCGGATGCGAATCGGATGAACTGGTCATACCTTGGCCTCTGGTGCGGGTTGGGTGACTCATGAGGTGTCGTGGCCTCCCTGATGGTTTCCGTCCGGAAGGGCTTGTCGGCAATTGACGGTTTGTTCCGGTGGGTGTTCTAGAATCCTCACCTTTCCCCGTGCCGGAGTTGCGCCATGTCCCTGCGTCCATTGCCCTTCGGAATCTCCCTGGCCATCGCCGCCGCAGTTGCGTTGACCGGCGGCCTGGTGGCATGCCAGCCGAAGACCGGCACCGCGCCGGGGGCAATCGCTGACACGGCGCCAGCGGTAGAGTCCAGCAACGACCTCACGGCCAAGGTGGCATCCTACGCCGTGGTCGAACTCAAGGCCGACCTGTCCAAGCTCCCGGAGGGCGACCGCCAAGCCATCGTGCTGCTGTTGCAGGCCGGGCAGATAATGGACGGCCTGTTCTGGAAGCAGGTGTATGGCGACAAGGACGCGCTGCTGGCCAAGATCAGCGATCCCGCCACGCGCCGCTTCGCCGAAATCAATTATGGTCCGTGGGATCGGCTGGATGGTGACAAACCCTTTGTCGAAGGCGTGGGCCCGCGTCCGCCGGGAGCAGGATTCTATCCGGCCGACATTACCAAGGCCGAGTTCGAGGCCGCCGACCTGCCGGGCAAGGATGGTCAGTATTCGCTGATCGAGCGCGACGATGCCGGCAAGCTCAAGGTCGTGCCATACCACGTGGCCTACAAGGCCGAACTTGAGCAGGTCGCCGACCTACTGCGGCAGGCGGCCCAGGTCGCCAGCGACAAGGGCTTCCGCGATTACCTGGTCCTGCGCGCCGACGCGCTGCTGAGCGACGACTACCAGCCCAGCGACATGGCGTGGATGGACATGAAGTCCAGCCCGATTGATGTGGTGATCGGGCCGATCGAGAACTATCAGGACGCGCTGTTCGGCACGCGGTCCGCGTTCGAGACCTTCGTGCTGGTCAAGGACGTTGAATGGAGTGAGCGCCTGGCGAAATTCGCCAAGCATCTGCCGGCGCTGCAGCGCGGCCTGCCGGTGGAGGCCAGGTACAAGGCGGAGATGCCCGGTACCGACGCCGACCTCAATGCGTATGACGCGATCTACTACGGCGGCGATGCAAATTCCGGTGCCAAGACCATCGCCATCAACCTGCCCAACGACGAGGAAGTGCAACTGGCCAAGGGCTCGCGCCGGCTGCAGCTGAAGAACGCGATGCGCGCCAAGTTCGACACGATCCTGGAGCCCATCGCCGAGACACTGATCGCCGATGACCAGCAGGAGCACATCAGCTTCGACGCGTTTTTCGAAAACGTCATGTTCCATGAAGTCGCGCACGGCCTCGGCATCAAGAACACACTGGATGGCAAGGGCACCGTGCGCGAGGCGCTGACCGACCTGACCAGCGGCTTCGAGGAGGGCAAGGCCGATATCCTTGGCCTGTACATGATCGGCAAGCTGGGCCAGATGGGCGAGCTGGATGCCACCAGGCTGGACGACAACTACGTGACGTTCCTGGCTGGCATCTTCCGTTCGGTGCGCTTCGGTGCCAGCAGCGCGCACGGCCAGGCCAACATGGTCGCGTTCAACTTCCTGCAGGAACAGGGTGCGTTTTCCCGCGACCCCGACACCGGGCGCTACCGCGTCGACTTCAACAAGATGAAGGCAGGGGTGGATGCACTGTCGGCCAGGATCCTCACCTTGCAGGGCGACGGCGACCACGCCGGTGCCCAGGAGATGCTCGACAAATACGGCAAGGTGGGCACGCAGTTGCAGGGCGACCTGGACCGCATTGCCAGGAAGAACATTCCGGTCGATGTCGTGTTCAAGCAGGGGCGTGAGGTGCTGGGGCTCTGAACGCGATGCAGAGCACATGACCAAGCCTGCCGATCCGCGCCCGATCCCGCCGGAGAAACCGTTGCCGATGGATTGCTGCGACAGCGGATGCGAGCGTTGCGTGTCGGATGTCTACGAGGACGAGCTGGCGTACTACCAGACGGCACTTGCTGCCTGGGAAGCGCGTCAGCGCGAGCCGGCTGGTGATGAAGGTGGCGCTTAGCCGAGTTCGCTGGAGCGCCGGCGAGGGTCATGCATTTCGGACGGCAGGCACCGACGTTTGCAGGCAGTCAACTTCGCGAAACGCAGTTGCAACCGATCGTGGCTTGGGCGTCTCTCTTGCAGGAACCCAAGGAGATCCCGCATGACCCGTATGACCACGTTGACGCTCGGCCTGATGCTCGCAATCACCTCCTTCGCTGCCTTCGCGCAGGAGTTGACGGTGTCCAGCCTTCCAGCGCAACCGTTGCTGGAAAGCAGCCGCGATGGCCACGACCTTAACTTCGACCTGGTGTTCGACAACCCGGGCGCGCAGCCGCTGACGCTGATCAAGCTGGAAGCAACCTGGTTCGATGCCGAAGGCAGGTTTCTTGGCCAGCGCCGGCTGGACCAGAACGGCGACAACACCACGATGGGGATCGCGACCATCCCCAACCGCGCCTTGCCGGCGAACGGACGACTGGTCGTGTTCAACCCCTTCCAGCACTTCGGTGCGTCGGTTGGGCTGGCTGACCTGCGCTATGTCGGGGTGTTCTCGGCGGGCAAGGACGCGCCCGAGCAACGCGTCGAGCTGCGCGTCACGCCGAAGGCGTTCGTGCCAGGCACGCGATTGACCTTGCCGCTGGCGGGACCCGTGTTCGTGCACGACGGGCACGACCTGACCGCACACCACCGCCGACTGGACATCACCGGCGGCATGACCACCCACTTCGGGATCAGTTCGAACTTCATGCGCTACGCGCACGACCTGGTCATCACCGATACGGCCGGGAGCCTTTATCGCACCGACGGCGCCACACCCGAGGACTGGTACGGTTTCGGCACCCCCATTCTGGCGGCGGGTGCTGGCGTGGTCAGCGAAGTGCATGACGGCATGCCCGACAACCGCAAGGGCGCACCGCCGCCGTTCGACCAGGCCGCGATCATGAAGAACCTGAAGCTGTTCCTCGGCAACTACGTGATCCTCGATCACGGCAACGGTGAATTCAGCCTGTTCGCGCATCTCAAGCAAGGCAGCGTGAGTGTGAAGCCCGGCCAGCGGGTGGCGCGCGGCGAGGCAATCGCGGCGATGGGAATGTCCGGTGATGCGTTCCTGGTCCACCTGCACTACCAATTGCAGTCCAGTGCAGCTTTCGACGAAGGGCTACCCGCTGTGTTCGAGGGCGTGCAGTCCGCCACCGGCCAAGGCTGGAGTTCTCCTGCCACTCGCGCAGTGGATAGCGGTGATGTCATCCGGTCCGCCGGCCAATGACATCGCACGAAGGGCCGCGCAATGGCTGAAGGATGCCACCGCAGTCAGGGCATGCACAACGCGCGTTTCTGCGCAGGTGTCAGCTGCTTGATCGCATGTTCGGCCCGGCTTGCTGATGCGCGGTCGGCATGCTCGAAGCAGGCCAGGATCCGCAGCGGTGGGTATGAGCGGGTGTAGCGCGCGCCCTTGCCGGCGACGTGCTGCGCGTAGCGGCGCTCCATGTCGGTGGTGATGCCCGTATAAAGGCTGCCGCCGCGACATTCGAGCAGATACACGTACCAGTTGGACATGCCGCGAGTGTAGCGGCGAGCGCTGGATCATTCGGGATCAGGTCTACCTGCAAGGTCAACACGCAGCACGCCTGCCATGACGCACGCGATTTCTGGCACCCTGATCGCGTCTGAAAGCCGGGGATCCCGCTTGTCGCTGAAAGTCCTGTATGCGCCCGACACTTCCGACCATCCGAACTGGGGCTGCCGGTTCATGGGCGACTGGTATCGCCGCGAGCTGGCGTGCACGGGGGCGACCGTGCAACGGCGCGTGGGCAGCCGCTGGTTTTTTTCTCCAGCGCCCGGCCTGCCGGATCCTTTGAGCTGGGCTTCAATCCGTGACGTGGCTGACAAGGTTCGGGCAGGAACCTTGCTGCAGCCGGTGGCGGAATCATTGCGGCAATGCGACGTGCTGTTCATGAATGCCGAAAACTACATTCGGCCAAGCGTGCGCAAGGGACGGATGCTGTTGTTGTTGGCGTACCTGGCCAAGCAGGTCTTCGGCAAGCGCTGCATCCTGACCAATGCCACCCTGGACTTCAGCGACCCAGAGTTGCAGGAGATCGCGCGCAACGTACTGCCGATGCTGGACCACGTGCATGTGCGCGAGGAAAACTCGCTGGCGCGGTATCGCACGCTATGTCCGCAGGCATCAGCGCCCATGTTCGCCGACGTGGCCTGGACCTACCAGCCACAACCGGTCTCGCATTGGGGCCAAGCCGCGCTGCGCACGGGGCATCTATCGGCGTGGCCGGATGTCGTGGATGGCTTCGATCCGTTCCAGCCCTACATCACGGTCAGTGCCAGTTCTGTGTTCGCGATGCCGGAGCATGCATCCGTGGATCCCAGCGCTGCTTTCGCCGCCCTGTGCACGAAGCTCCAGGCCCTGGTTCCGCAGGTGTTGCTGGTGGCCTCGTGCGATGTCGATGCGCAAATCATGCGCCGGGTGTCGGCCAGGACCAGGCTGCCCCTGCTGGGGCTGACCTTGCCGGTGCCGCAGGGCGCCGACGTGCTGGCGAATGCGGCGCTGCACGTGGGTGGGCGTTGGCACCCCGGCATTTTCGCGAGCACCGGTGGCACGCCATTGCTGGCATTCGGCGCCAACACCCACAAGATGCACACCCTGCAGCATCAACTGCAGCCGGAGATGCCTGTGTTCGATGCGAGCCGGATCGCGGCCGACATGGACGCGATCATCGCCTGCGCATCCCGGCAACTGGATGCAGGCAGCGCATTGCGTGAGCGGATTCGCCAGCGCGCGACGGTGCTGGCACAGTCGGTGGAAGGAAACCTCGCCGCCCTGCATGGGTGGGTCCGCGATGCGGCGTAGCAAGTGAAGCCCACCATGGCAGTTGCTGAACGTCCTGCAATTCCGCGCACCGTCTGGGCACTTGGCATCGTCAGCCTGTTCACCGACATGGGCTCGGAAATGGTGCACAGCCTGTTGCCGGTGTTGCTGGCCACCGGGCTGGGCGCCAGTGCGCTGACGATTGGCTTGATTGAAGGAAGTGCCGAGGCGCTGGTGCTGGTGACCAAGGTGTTCTCGGGTTACCTGAGCGATGCGCTGGGCAAGCGCAAGCCACTGGTGCTGCTCGGCTACGGGCTGGCCACCGCGGTCAAGCCGCTGTTCCCGTTGGCGACCTCCGTGGCTGAGATCACCACTGCACGACTGCTGGACCGGTTCGGCAAGGGCATCCGTGGCGCGCCGCGCGATGCACTGATTGCCGACGTGACGCCGGTTGAAATACGCGGTGCCGCGTTCGGATTGCGCCAGTCTATGGACACCGTCGGCGCGGTCCTTGGTCCGTTGCTGGCGGTCGCATTCTTGTGGCTCTGGCACGACGACATCCGACTGGTGTTGTGGGTGGCGGTGCTGCCTGGCCTGGTCGCAGTGCTTCTACTGGCGACCTTGGTCAAGGAGCCCGCGGATGTTGCCAGGCGTGCCGCGCGCCTGCCGATCTCGCGCGAAGGGCTGGCCCGCCTTGGCACGCCATTCTGGCGATTGGTGGCACTTGGTGCCTTGATCGCGCTGGCCCGTTTCAGCGAGGCCTTCCTGGTCCTGCGTGCCTCCGAACGTGGGCTCGCGCTCACCTGGGTGCCGCTGGTGCTGGTGGTGATGAGTGTCGTGTACACGCTCAGCGCGTATCCCGCTGGAGTGTTGAGCGATCGCATCCCGCGCGTGCGGGTGCTGGCGCTGGGAATGGCGATGCTGGTGTTGGCCGATGTCGCATTGGCCAGTGCGCAGGACTGGCGGCTGGTGTTCGTCGGCATCGCGCTGTGGGGCCTGCACATGGGCCTGAGCCAGGGCGTGCTGGCTTCGCTGATCACCGACCGGGTACCGGCGGAGTACCGGGGCACCGCGTTCGGCGTGTTCAATCTCGCCTCGGGCCTGGCGTTGTTGGTTGCCAGCGGCGGCGCGGGTTTGCTATGGGATCAGGTTTCGCCCGCAGCGACATTCTGGGCCGGCACTTGCATCGCGCTGGCCGGCATGGTCGCGTGCATGTCGATGCGGAGCACGCCCGCTAGATGAGATTGACGCGGAACTTGCGCCCCTTGATCTTGCCGGCACGCAAGCGTTCCAGCGCGTGCTTGGCGTGCGAGCGCGCGATGGCGACATAGCTGCGTGTCGCATATACATCGATCTTGCCTATCGCATCCTTTGCCAGGCCCGCATCGCCGGTGAGCGCGCCGACGATGTCGCCCGGTCGCAGCTTGTCGGTGCGCCCGGCATCGATGCGCAGGGTGCTCATCTTTGCCTGTGGCGCGTTGGCGGGCTTGCCCTCCAGCGGCAGGATCCGTTCAAAGCGGATCGACTTGCCCTGGCCGCTTTCGAGCAGGCGGGCCTCGATCAGGCTGGCGCGGTTTCGTTCCGAAGGTGCGACCAGGCTCAGTGCGAGGCCATCGCGGCCCGCGCGGCCGGTGCGGCCGATGCGATGCAGGTAGGTGTCGGCGTCGGTCGGCAGCTCGTAGTTGACGACGGCGCCGATGTCGTCGATGTCGAGGCCGCGCGCGGCGACGTCGCTGGCGACCAGCACGTTGCAGCTGCGATTGGCGAACCGCACCAATACCTCATCACGGTCGCGCTGTTCCATGTCGCCATGCAGGGCGAGCGCGGTGAAGCCGTAATGCGCCAGCGAGCCGACCACTTCCTCGGTATCGCGGCGCATGTTGCAGAACACCACAGCGGATTCGGGTTTGAACTGCAGCAGCAGTGATGCCAGCAAGGGCGCGCGGCGGGCGGGCTCGGCCTCGAAGAATCGCTCTTCAATGCTCGTCGGCTTGGCACCACCGTCGATGCTGACTTCCAGCGCATCGCGCAGCATCGCGTTGCCAAGCGTGCGGATTGCGTCCGGGAACGTCGCCGAGAACAGCAGCGATTGCCGGTCCTTGGGCGTGCGCTTGACCAGCGCGCGGATGGCTTCCTCGAAGCCCATGTCGAGCATGCGGTCGGCTTCGTCCAGCACAAGTGTGTGGATGCCGCGCAATTGCAGCGCGTCCTTCTGCACCAGTTCCAGCACGCGACCCGGCGTACCGACCACCACGTGCGGTGCATGGGTGAGCGAGGCCAGCTGCGGGGCCAGCGGAATGCCGCCGCACAGCACCGACAGCTTGAGGTTCGGGATTCCGGTCGCCAACTTGCGCAGGGCCTTGCCGACCTGGTCGGCAAGCTCGCGCGTTGGGCACAGCACCAGCGCCTGGGTCCCGCTGGCGGTCGCATCGATCTTCTGCAGCAGGCCCAGTCCGAACGCCGCGGTCTTGCCGCTGCCGGTCGGTGCCTGCGCGATCACGTCGCGGCCTTCCAGGATCGCCGGCAATGCCTGCGCCTGGATCGGGGTCATCCGGGTATAACCCAGGGCATCCAGCCCAGGCAGCAGGGTGGGATCGAGGGCGAGCGAGGCGAACGGGATGGCGGAAGTCATGGCCCATGATCGCAGCTGCGCCCGGTCTCTGCGCGAACGGGATGCGATGTGGGTGGGATCGCTGCGGGTAGACTGGCCCGCCGACCTGCGGAGATCGCGATGACCCAGACCACGCCCAAGCACGCCCGCTACCACCAGCGCGGCCCGGTTCCGCAGGACGTGATTGCTGCCGAGGCCTTCGAGTTGCCCGCGTTGCAGGCCGGGCAGGTCCTGGTCGAAGTGGTCGCCGCGGCGATCAACCCCTCCGATGTGCTGACCCTGACCGGCGACTACGGCATGCTGCCACCGTTGCCGGCGGTGGGCGGCAACGAAGGGGTCGGCCGCGTTGTCGAAGTAGGTGCGGAAGTGTCGCGGCTGGCGCCCGGCCAGCTGGTGCTGCTGCCGATCGGTTGTGGCACCTGGACCACGCATCTGATTGCCGATGCCGCGCAATTGCTGCCGTTGCCAGCGGGCGCCGATCCGCGCCAGCTGGCAATGCTGACGGTCAATCCGCCAACGGCATCGCTGCTGCTCAGCGAGTTCGCCGAGCTCAAGCCGGGCGACTGGGTGTTGCAGAATGCGGCCAATTCGGCGGTCGGCGGCTACCTGGTGCAGCTGGCCAAGGCGCGCGGGCTGCGCACGGTCAACGTGGTGCGTCGCGAAGCGGCATGCGCGGCGGTGCGCGACCTCGGTGGCGATGTGGTGCTGGTGGATGGTGATGACCTGGCCGCACGGGTGAAGGACGCCACTGGCGGCGCGAAAATCGCACTGGGCATCGATGCCGTTGGAGGCATGGCCACCGAGCGGCTGGCGCAGGCCGTGGCATCGGGCGGGCTGATCGTCAATTACGGCGCAATGAGTGGCGAGGCCTGCGCGATCTCGCCGGGGTCGCTGATCTTCCGTGGCATCCGCCTGCACGGTTTCTGGCTGGCGCACTGGTACAAGTCGGCCACCGCCGAGGCGCGCGGTGCGTTGTTCGGTGAACTGGTGCGCTTGATCGCCACCGGCGCGCTGCACGCGCGCATCCAGGCGACCTATACGTTGGACCAGATCAAGGACGCGATTGAAGCTGCCGCTTCGGGCGAACGCGACGGCAAGATCGTGCTACTGCCCAACGGCGATCCCGGCGCGGCGTGATCGACCAGGTGTTGCGCATGACGCAACAGATAACGATTGGGCCAAGGGCACGCACGCGCTGCCTGCTTGCCTGCATCGCGACGCTGTCGCTGGCCAGCTGCACGCCGCAGCGCACGCCCGAAGACGTGCGCGCGGAACTGCTGCGCAAGCTGCCGGTTTCGCTCGCTGATCGTGGTGGTTGGGCGCGTGACATCCAGGCTGCGTTCGCTGCGCAGGACCTTCCGGCCACCAGCGAAAACCTGTGCGCTGCACTGGCTGTGGTCGAGCAGGAATCGACCTACCGCGCCGACCCGCCGGTGGCCGGCCTGGCCGGGATCGCGCGCGGGGAAATCGATCGTCGTGCCGCTGCAATGCATGTTCCCCAGTTGGTGGTCGAAGCTGCGCTCAAGCTGCGTTCGCCGGATGGCCGCACGTTCGCCGAACGCATCGCTGCATTGCGCACCGAGCAGGAGCTGTCGGCGCTGTTCGAGGAACTGGCCGACCGCGTACCGCTGGGCCAGCGCCTGTTCGGGCGCTTCAACCCGATCCGTACCGGCGGGCCCATGCAAGTGCGCATCGACTTCGCTGCACGCCATGCACGCGGCTACCCGTATCCCATCGATGGTTCGATCCGGCGTGAAGTGTTCAGTCGTCGAGGTGGCCTGTACTTCGGCATCAAGCACCTGCTGGGCTATCCGGTCGATTACCCGGCCATGCGCTATCGCTTCGCCGATTTCAACGCGGGCTGGTATGCCAGCCGCAATGCCGCGTTCCAGCGCGCCGCCGGCATTGCAACGGGCACGCGATTGATCGGCGATGGCGACTTGCTCAAGCCAGGCGCCCCCATGGATGCACCTGGTGCAACCGAGCGTGCGTTGCGCAGTCTCAGCGGGCGGATCGCCATGGATGCGCCCGCGATCCGCGAGGACCTGCAGCGCGGCGACGGTGCGGGCTTCGCCGATACGACGCTTTACCGGCAGGTATTTGCGATTGCCGATGCCAAGGGCAGCGGAAAACCTGTCCCGCGTGCGTCGATGCCGCAGATCGAACTCGCCAGCCCCAAGATCACCCGCAAGCTCACCACCGCGTGGTTCGCAGACCGCGTCAATGCGCGCTGGAAGGCGTGCATGGCGCGCTGAACGATCGCTTCATCGCATTCGCAACAACATCAGCCCGTAGACCAACAGCGACACGACGACGTAGGCGCCATCGACGAACGCGTGGCGGCGTGGATCCTGCCGGCTGCCGGTGACGTCGAGCAGGAACTGGCGCAGCAGGAAGGTGTAGAGCACGTAGTAGAGGAACGGGATGACGTGCACCTGCCACGGGTAGTCGTCGATGCGCCTGCCGAAGCGCTGCAGGATCCAGCCGATCTGCGAGTAGATGCCAATTACGCCAAGCGCGGCATTGACCAGCATCCACTTGACCTCGTCGCGGCCGAAGATGGCCAGGTAGAACGCCAGGTACACCACGATGGCGAGGCCGCCATGCATGAACAGGAAGCCGATGTCCGGCGAGTCAGGGGCATAGGCCATCAGGAAGCCGGAGAGGCCGAACATCAGCATGTGGATGCCGAAGAACAGGTAGATGAACCAGCCGGCCTTGTCGCGCATGCCGGGCAGCCTGGCAGCGGGCGTCGATGCAGTGCGCTGGGACACGGCAGTTCCTCCGGAATGGATTTGCTGGTTGAACGACGATCGCGGTCGCGGGCGGCCACCCTGACCGCCAGTCACGGCGTTTACGCGGAACTGCATGGCCAGCGGCGATAATCGGGTCACCGCCGTCTTCGCGCTAGGTGCCGCAATGTACTTGAAGCTGTATGCAATCGCCCTGCCGGTGTTCCTTGCGCTGGACCTGGTGTGGTTGGGCCTGGTGGCCAAGCCCTTCTACCGCGACCGCATAGGCTGGATGCTGCGCGAGTCACCTGACTGGCTGCCTGCCCTGCTGTTCTACGCACTGTTCGTGGCCGGCGTGGTGTTCTTCGTGGTGGCGCCGGCGCTTGAAAAAGAGTCGTGGCGGCATGCCTTGTTGCGCGGCGCCTGGGCATGTAGCGGGGCGGGGCCATGCCACGCCCCCGCCAACATGGGCCGGGTCAGGCCTTGAGGTCGAGTACCGGTGTGAATCCGCCATAGATCATGCGCGCGCCGTCGAACGGCATTGGGCAGTTCTCCGGGCTGAAGCGCGGGTCGCTCATCGCAGCGTCCATGCCGACATCGCGCGTGGCCTTGTCCGGCCATTCGATCCACGAGAACACCACGCTCTCTTCCTCTGTTGCCGCTACCGCGCGAAAAAAATCGGTCTGTTTGCCGTGCGACACGTCATCGCCCCAGCACTCCACGATGCGGGTCGCGCCGAATTCCATGAATAACGAATCCATTTCGCGGGCATGCTCGATGAACGCATCCTTGTTGGCATTGGGTACCGCGATCACGAAACCGTCGATGTAAGCCATGTTGAACTCCAGTTGGGTGGGCGTGCATGCATTGGCATCCACATCCTATTCGACGAACAGGCAGGGGTCACTTCGACACCGTTGCGCAACTCTTCCCGCGATCCCACCTGCCCCGCGAATCGTCGAGGCAGGGGGCTGTTTATCGCAGGTTGTGGGCCCACGCGCCTGATCGCACTAGACTTGGACGATCCCCGCAGCGGTTTGTTCGATGTCACCACGCTGGATTCCACTTGCCCTGTGCCTGGTGGCGAGCGCCTGTACCCAACAGACTGCTCCCCAGACCAGTGCCAACGCCGACGCCAGCGAGCCGGTAGCGGCGGTGCAACGCAAGCCACAGTCCGAAATCGACTGGTCGCCGATGCGCCTGGAAGCGGGTGATGCGTGGGTGGATTGCGGCTCCGACTACCGCCTGGGCGATGGCAGGCCAGTGCTGTCGCTGAGCTACATCGACCTGCGCCGGTCCCTGCAGGATTGCCGCGCAACAGGCCTGCTGCGGCTGCGCTACTACGGCAATATCACCATGAGCTTCGCCGTGCTGGCAGAACGCGTGAGTCGCGTCGCCGGTGACCTTGGGATTGGCAAGCGCATTCTTGACATCAGGTCCGCCGGTGGCAGCGTGGAATCCGCGATTCGCGCAGGCGATGCGATCGGCGAGAACGACTGGACGATCTGGGTACGCAGCGATTCAATCTGCCACAGTGCCTGCGTTTTGCTGCTGGCTGCCGGCGACATGCGCGTGATCGCCGGACCCGTGGGCATCCACCGGATGGTCCGGGTGGGCTCGTCAGCGACTTCCCGCAAGGAACTGGGCGAGGAATTGCGCCGGGTCAGCGACGACTTGCGAAATTACCTGGAGCGCAATGGCGCATCGGCCGAGGTCTACGACCTGATGACCACCGTGCCGAACCGGACACTGTATCTGCTGGGCAACGAAGAACTCGACCGTTACGGACTGTCGGGTGCGAACGCGGTTGAAGACGACCTCAACCGCATCCGTCTTGCACGCAGGTGCGGCACCGATTTCGTGCGCCGCCGCGACACATTCCGTCGCGCCTACGAGCGCCAATGCACCCTGGAAGCGCCCGGCGTGGACCAGGACGTGGCCGACATCAACACCTGCGGCCTGACACTGCGCGAGCGCTTCGGCTTCCCCGATGCACGTTGCCCCAACGATAGTCCGATGGCCGAACTGGACGGCGCGATTTTCTCGATGCCGGACATCCCGGAAAACGAGGGCGAAGGGCTGGCGAAATCCGAGACCACGTCATCGAAACCGGTTCCCGCATCAGCTGGTGCATCCCCTGCCGCATCAGCCCCGGCTGCATTGGCTTCGACTACATCGCCCGACCCGCAGGACGAACCGGGTGCCGCGGATCCGGACGACTTGGGCAACGCCACGAACTGAGGCCAAGCCTGCGTCATTTGCCGATCAGTCCAGCTCGAAACGTTGCACTTCCTGCAGCTGCGCAATCGCCTTGTGCAAGCTGCTACCGGCCAGGCTTTCGTCCATGACACGTCCAAAGTGGGCACGGTTGGGGTGACGTGCCCAGTGATGGAACTCAAACGTGAGCAGCAGACCCACCACGCCGACGCCTATGCCGCCCCAGACCATCAGCGGTGCCCTGTCCAGCAGGTCCACATCACCAAGCCCGGCCAAGACCATCAGGATCGGCACCCACAGGAACCACCACGGAAGACCGCAGATCATGCCGCTGCGTACGTATAGCGTACGGGTGCGGCTAAGCTGCTTCTGGATCTCGACCACCGGCGTGGCAAGGTCGATCTTCGCCAACTGGCCCAGTACTACGCCTGCGCCGATGATCGTCAGCACGCCATAGACCTGCAACACCAAGCCCGCAACGATCACCGACGCAAACGCAGGCCCGCTCATCCACAGCAAGGCGGCAAACAGGATGGCAGGCACGCCAATCAGCACGATCTGCGCGACTTGCCCCCAGAACAGTGGGCGCAGGCTGCTGCGGGTCTTGGCCAGGGTGCGTTCGCGCAGCTCATGCAGCTTCAGCGCGTTGTTGAGTTGCAGCCGCTGGTCCAGTGTTAGCCAGGCGGACTTGAAGTCGTCGAGTTCCATAGTGAATTCCATGTGTGTGCTCAGAGTTCGTGGCGGATGCGCTGTTTCAGGCGCCCGATCTTGGTGGAGACATTGCTTTCGCTGAGGCCGAGGATGTCGGCGATCTCGCGCTGACTGCGTTCGTCCAGGTAAAGCAGCAGCAGCGCGCGATCCAGCGGCTGCTGCCTGGCAATGAACTGCTGCAGCAAGCGCAGGTGCTGTTCGGTTTCTGAGTCGACGGCATTGGCGTCGGCCAAGTCGTGCAGGTCCTCGTCCAGCGGGACCGCGTCATGGCGCAGGCGCAGGCTGTTGCTGCGCACGTGGGAAATCGCCACGTTCAGGGCGATGCGGTACATCCACGTGGTCACGCTGCGCGTCGGGTCGTACTTCGGCCACGCACGCCACAACTGCGCGGCGATTTCCTGTGCCAGGTCGGCGCGGTCTTCGCTGCCGCGCGCATAGGTGTTGGCGACCTTGAACACGATGCCGGCATGGCGCTGCAGCAGCTCGCTGAACGCGCAATGGGACGCGCCAGCGTTCATGCCTTCTGCCGTCGATGCGATCTTGATGTAGGCGGGACGATCCATGCGCTGCGTGCGGTCCGTGTGGCGGGTGCTTCGTTTGCGCCCCTCACCCACATGATTCGCGGCAGCGCCAGGAATCTCACAGGCATCTGACGAAAATCCCTTTCTGGTTCAGCGGCCGCCACCACCGCCACCACCACCGCCACCGCCCGACGAGCCGCCGCCACCGGAACCCGACGAGCTGCCAGGCGGCGTAGACGAGGACGCGATCTGCGAACTCAGGCTGTTGCCGACTGCCTTGCTCAGGCTGCTCAGGTTGTCGATGCCGCCACCGCGATACCAGGCGATGCCAGCAGTTGCCGCCGCCGCTGCAGCTGCGCCCACGGCAAGGGTGAACTTATTCGTCCATGCATCCTCGACGTCCAGCGCCACGGCGTAGGGCAGCAGGAATTCGTAGCGCTTGGCATCCAGCATCGGCGGACGGCCGCCCGCATCCGGACCTTGCATGCTGGCCAGTTCGTCACGTTCGGCCACGCCCAGATAGCGCTTGAAGCCGTCGATCTCGTCGAGCATCTTTCGACCTTCCGGGGTTGGTGCGCGCACCAGCAATCCGAATGCGATCAGCACGAACATCATCAACACCAGAACCGCAATGATCGCTGGCACGCCGCTGCCGCCGGCGACCACGAACGATAGTAACCCGGTTATCGCCAGAATGATGAAAGCAAGGCCCACGCTGCCGCCGTTGCGCCTGAACATCTTGCCGTCGTACAGCGTGGACAGCGCCTTGCCGTGAGCGGACTGCGCCGCCTGCATGGTGCTGGCATTGGTGTTCGTGAGTACAAGCGGGCTGCCCTTTTGAAAAAGCTTGTCGAGCAGCACGCGCAGCGATGGCGACAAGCTTTCATCGTCATGCCCGGCCTCACGCACCAGGGTCCATTCGTCCGTGAGAAGACCTCTGTCGCGTTCGATGCGCAGGAGTCCGGCCACCGCCAGCGCCAGCACGTCCGCGGAGAAAGCGCGATTGTCGTGGCCCATGCGCTGGATGAAACGCAGCGCCGACGGCGAGTAGCCCTGGGGCGGGTCGTAGCGTGCGATCACGATGCCGGGTTCCGGGTCGCGGCCGATCGCGTTCCAGCGCCGGAAGCAGAACACCAGCATCAGCATCAGGCCGGCCAGTGCGACCAGCACGCCGCGGTTGTCCTTGAGCAACCACAACATGCGTTGCGCGCGGCTCGGTTCTGGCACCAGCCCCTTCGGGAAACTCAGGACAATCGTCAAGCCTTCATGCGGCGCCAGCGGTTGGGTCAACTGCCAATGCGCGATGCCGGGAGCAGGCACGCTGGCCGTGTAGTCCTGCTGCTTGCTGCCATCCGGGCCGGTATAGCCTTCGGCTTTCAATTGAGCGACGGGCACCGGCTGCGGCAGGTGCAAGTCGACGGTGGCGGTTTCGATCGCGAAGTCCCAGCCGGTTCCGATCGCGTTCCAGTACAGCTCGTCATGGTCGGCGAAGTAGCCGATCTGTCGTGTAGTCCGATAGTGCAGGGTGTAGGTGTATTCGGCGGGGACCGACAGGAAATCGTCATTGCCGGTGTTGATGCGCACGCCATTGGACAGGTTCTCGGTGAACCACGGCTCAGTCCTGCCGTCACGCTGCACGCCGATGACCTGCAGCTCGACCGCGACGCGGTTTCCGTAGCGGTCCTTGTAGCGGGTCGGGAAATCTCGGTAAATGCCGCGACGGATATTGTTGCCCTCGGCGCGGACCTTGATCTGTTCGCGTACGTCCATGCTGCCATCGCTGTTGACCTGCAACTGGCTGTCGTAACTCAGGATGCGTTCCTGCGCGAATGCCGGGGCAGCGGACAGCATGTACAGCGCGCAAGCAAACAGGAACGCGAAGTACCTGTTCATGATTGCAGGTCCAGTTTCACCGCGGCGCGGCTGTCGGCCTCGGCCTGGAAGAACGCAACATCGCTGAAGCCACCCATCTTCGCCACCAGCAGGTCGGGAAAGCGCTGCATGCCGTCGTTGTAGTCGCGCACCGCGCCGTTGTAGAAACGCCGCGCGTACTGAAGCTGCTCCTCGACCTTGACCAGCTCGGCTTGCAGCTGGGCGAAGTTCTGGTTGGCCTTGAGGTCCGGATATGCCTCCTTCAACGCGATCAGTCGACCGAGCGCGTTTTCCAGCGAGGCTTCGACTTCGCCGATCTGGCCAGGTTGTTTCAATCCCATGGCCTGGCTGCGCAGTTCGGTGACCGCCTGCAGAGTGGCTGCTTCATGGCCAGCATAAGCCCGCACCACGTTGACCAGTTGCGGCACCAGGTCGTGCCGGCGCTGCAGCTGCACGTCGATGTCGGCCCAGGCTGTGCGCTGTTGATTGCGCAAACGGACCAGGCGGTTGAAGGCGAACACGCCCCAAGCCAGCAGGGCGATCAGTGCAATGAATACCAACAACATCGGGCAGTCTCCGCAAACGGCATACACCGATGGTAAACGCTCAACCTGTCGTGCAGAGGCCGTGCGACAGCATCGCGGGAACGCGTGACTTGAAGCCCCCGCCTAGACCGGGCCGCCCACCTGGATCTCGACTTCGCCGATGCGCACGCGTTGGCCGGCGCGGATCTTGGCGGTCTTTCGCAGTTCCTGCATGCCATCGACGCTGACATCGCCGCTGGCAACCAGCGCCTTGCCGGCACCGCCGCTGTCGCACAGGCCCACCAGCTTCAACAGCTGGTTGAGTTCGACGAATTCGTGTTCAAGCTGGAACTCGATGCGTTGCATGTGTTTTCGATGTGGCGAGGGTGTGGCATCGAATGTACCCGATGCCCGCCCTCACTGCGGCTAGACGGCCTGCGCCGATCAGCTCGACAAATCATCCGCCCTTGTAAAGTTGCGGGAACAACTGCTTCAGATGCACCAGCTTCGGCGCGTCGTTGTGGACGATGTAGGGCTGGTTCGGATGCAGGCGCAGGTAGTCCTGGTGGTAGGCCTCGGCCGGATAGAACGCCTTGAGTGGTTCCACCTTGGTGACGATCGGCGCCGCGAACGCCTTCGCCGCGGTCAGTTGGGCGATGTAGGCAGTGGCGATCTGCTGCTGTTCTGCGCTGGCGGCGAAGATCTGCGACCGATATTGCGGGCCGACATCCGGCGCTTGCCGGTTGAGCTGGGTCGGGTCGTGCGCCACCGAGAAGTAGACCTTCAACAATTGCCCGTAGCTCACCAGCCTGGGGTCGTAGACCACCCGCACGGCCTCGGCGTGGCCGGTCTTGCCGGTACCGATCAGTGCGTAACGGGCGGTCATCGCGCTACCCCCGGAATACCCGGAGACGACTTCCTTGACGCCCTTGACGTGTTCGAACACCGCCTCGACGCCCCAGAAGCAGCCGCCTGCGAACACCGCGACTTGCTGCTTTGCGGCGGCGAGCGGCGCGTCGAGCTTCGCATCGGGAAGTACGATGGGCTTGCTGCGGGCACCGGCAGGACTACAGGCGCTGAACAGGGCGAGCAGTGCAATGGCAAGCGTGGAGCGACGGACAATATTCATGCGGCTTCCTCGATAACGGGTGTGACGGCGGCTTGATCAGCCAGGTAACCGCTCAGGCGGCTGCGGAGAAGCGCAGTGCTGCCGAATTCATGCAGTAACGCAACCCGGTCGGTTTCGGACCATCGTTGAAGACATGGCCAAGGTGCGCCTCGCAACGGGTGCAGCGGATCTCGGTACGCACCATGCCGAGCGTGCGATCGCTGTCCTCGATGACGTTCTGTTTCGCGATCGGCTGCCAGTAGCTCGGCCAACCGGTCCCGGACTCGAACTTGGTCGCCGAATCGAACAGGGCGGTGTCGCAGCAAACGCAACGGAACACACCCGTGCCATGTTCCTTCAACAGCGCGCCGGTGTACGGACGTTCGGTCGCGCCATGCCGCGTGACCTGGTAGGACAGCGCCGACAACTGCTGCTTCCAGCCGGCATCAGACTTGATCAGGCGATCCACGGTCACCGACCGCAGGCGCTTGCCGGCGTCTGAAAACTCGACGACGGTGACCTTTCCCGGGTTCGACCTGACCGGGGTGCCCGCGGCCTTGCTGTTGCGGCTGCAGCCCAGCGCCAGGCCGGCGGCCGCAAGCGAGCAGGTGGAGAGAAACGACCGGCGCGAGAACGCGGGTTTGGTGGTTTCGAGGGTTCCCATGAGTGACTTGAAGAGGTTCATGTGAATTGATTCGTCCGGGGGCTTGCAATGGTTACGCTGCCTGCCATCCCGGAGATGCAGGGTGAGTCACCCGCAGGTGCGTCCGTTCATCGGCGTGACGAGTCGCATGGCATCAGGCACATGGATCCTGGAATTTGCCAGCGTATGCTCGCCTTCCCTTCACTGAACAGGAGCTCGCCCATGCTTGCCTACGCCACCCTGGGAACCCGCGACATTGACAAGGCCGCAGCCTTCTACGACGAGGTGCTGGGCATGCTGGGCGCCCAGCGCGTCATGGAAGAGCCGGGCTATTTCATTGCCTGGGGCAATTCGCAGGACGGCGCCGGCCTGGGCATCACCTATCCGTTCGACAAGCAGCCCGCCACGATCGGCAACGGCACCATGGTCGCGTTGGGCGCCGCCAACCGCGAGCAGGTCGATGCGGTTTACAGCAAGGCGATCGCCTTGGGTGGCAGCGACGAAGGTGCGCCTGGCCAGCGTTCGCCTGGCTTCTACGCGGCTTATTTCCGCGACCTGGATGGCAACAAGCTCAACGTCTGCTTCATGGGCGATTGAGCGAGGGCAACACCCGATTTGCCGCGACTCAAGGCAGCGGCACCCTTGCCTGGGTGCCGTTGCTTTCCACCACCACGCCATTGCGCTCGATCTCGATTACTGAAATGGGGCCGTGACGGTCGCCTTCTGCCATGCGCTGGCCGTTGAGGATGACGAAGCGCCTGGATGGCGCCTCATCCCACATGTGCATGCTCAGCTTGACCGGCGGCAACATCGAGGTGTCGTTGCTGATGTTGCCAGCCGGCGGCCGACGTGCCAGGGCTGGTTGGACTGGCATCGATTGAAGCGGCGCCGGACGCTCAGGCGGGACGCCTGCCGCGGGAACTGCCGGCGATGTTGGGGATGGCGTGGGTGGCGGTCCCGTGGCGGGCGAGGGCGTCTGCACGAGCGGCGCCGGGAGTTCAGGTGCCGCCCCGCGTGCCAAGTCAGGTGCGGCGGGCTCCGATTCGATGCGGGGCATTCCGGCAGGAATCGGATTGGTCATCGCGGATGCCGGATCGGTGCTTTCAATCACAACGTCCGGCGCTGCAGCCTGGGATGGCTGGTGTCGTGCCCACCAGCCACCCAGCACCAGCAATGCGGCCACCACCAACGCCGGCAGCAGCCACGCAGCCAGCGTGCGCGGGCGCGACGGCAGTGCAGGCGGCAGTTCCACCGCCACATCCGGGGCCATGCCGCGGCGGCGCTCGGCTTCGGATTTGCGCAGGGCTTCCAGGATCAGTGACATCGGGTCAGTCCAGTGCACGCAGCAGGCGGGGGCCGGGCAATTCGCTGGCCATCGACATCAATGTCAGCGGCCCGGCGATGCCGTCCGCCGGCAAACCGCGCGCCTGCTGCAGTGTGTTCACCGCGGCGCGCAAGGTGTCGTCGTAAGGTTTGCCGGCGGCCGCCTTCGAACCCGGCAGGACCTGTTCGCGTACCCAGTCGACGGCCGGGCCGCTGCTGTCCAGCCGAGGCGTCGACGCAAGCAACGCGGGACCACGCCACAGACTGGCATATCGACCGTTCCAGCGCGCCAGCAACTGGACGCGGTCGATGTCCAGGGTGCGCTTGCCGATGCGGATGCGCGCGCGCCGGGCATCCGCGCCCAGCAGCAGCGCCCAGGCATCCGCGCCGGCATCGTCCAGGCGCAGCAGCACCGGGCGGTCCAGCGCCAGCAGGGTGGCCAGGCTGGCGGTGCCCTGCACGCAGAAGACGTCAGGATGTGAGGTTGCCGCTGTGCAGGGACCGGTGGGATCCACCGTAATGCTGTTGGCAGGCAGCTGCCACAGCGCCAGCATGGCCTGCCAAGCCGGCAGCAGCGTGTCGCCGGGAGCCGTGACCAGCCGTGTCAGGCCTGTCGCGTCCAGCCCGACGACGGGCGCGGCGGCAGGGCCTGGCAACCGGGTGGTCGCCGACGCGCTTGGCGCAGCCATGACCTGGGTGGCGCCTGGTGCAGGTGCCGGCGTGTCACGGAACTGGGTCGCCGTCACCACGGCCACCGCCACGGCGCCTGCAGCCGCCAGCCACGGCCACGGCCACCAGACGCGCTTTGCCGTGGGCTGTAGTACCTCGTTCGCGGCGGCTTCGACCAACCGTGCATCGATGGCGGCGGCGTCCCTCGCATAGCCGGCGAGCAGGGCGCGCTCGGCAATCACATTGATCAGGCGCGGCACGCCGCCAGCGCGCCTATGCAGGTGCTGAACAGCCTTGGCAGCGAACGGGAAACGCGTGCCGCCGGCAACCCGCCAGCGATGGCGCAGGTAGGCTTCGGTGCCACGCGCATCCAGCGGGGTCAGGTGGTAGCGCGCGGTGATGCGCTGGGCCAGCTGGCGCAGGTCCGGGCGCGCCAGCATGTCGCGCAACTCGGGTTGCCCCAGCAGCAGGATCTGCAACAGCTTCTGGGTATGGGTTTCCAGGTTGGTCAGCAGTCGTACCTGCTCCAGCGCGTCGGGCGGCAGGTTCTGCGCTTCGTCAATCAGCACCACCACCCGCAGGCCCTGCGCGTAGGCATCCAGCAGGTAGACATTGAGCGCATCGATCAGCGCCTTGCTGCTGCCGCGCCGGCCTTCGATATCGATGTGCAGTTCCTCGCAGATCGTCTCCAGCAGCTCCAGCGCGTCCTGGCGTGGGTTGAGCACCAGCGCGATGCGGGTGTCTTCCGGCAATTGCTCCAGCAGCAGCCGGCTCAGCGTGGTCTTGCCGGTGCCGACCTCGCCGGTGAGCTGGACGAAACCGCCACTACCGCCCTTGTCGACGCCGAACAGCAGGTGCGCCAACGCGTCGCGGTGGCGTTCGCTGAGATGCACGAAACGCGGGTCAGGCGTGATCGAGAACGGGGCTTCGTGCAGGCCGTAATAGCCGAGATACATGCGCAGGCAGCAGGCTGGGAAGGCGCTAGCCTGCCATGTCCGCCGCAGCAGCGCGAGCCGCCAGGCTGGTCAGGCGGGGCTTCAATCGGTGAATTGCCTGGCTTCGCTGACGCCAAGCACTTCCGGATGATCCAGGGTGTGTTGCTGCGTGCGCCTGCGCGCCAGCAGCCCTTGCGCGAATACCACGCCGAGGATGATCGCCACGCCCGCGTAGAAGCGCGCGCTCAGGTCGTGCTGTTCGCCGAACAGGATCGCCGCCAGCACGATGGCGTAGATCGGTTCCAGGTTCACCGACAGCTGCGCGGTGAACGCGCTCAGGTGGCGCAGCGCGACCAGGCACAGGGCGAACGGGAACAACGTGCAGGCCAGCGCCAGGAGCAGCAGCCAGGCTCCGTCAGTGGCCGAAGGCAGCACCAGCAACGGACCGGCGAATGCAGGCACGAGCAACGGCATGACCGGCGCCAGCAGGGTCAAGGTCAGCGTGCCGGCGCCCAGTTCCAGCGCGGTCACAGTCAGCGGGTCTCCGGCCTCGACCATGCGCTTGTTGAGCGTACCAAACAGGGCCACGAAGAATGCCGACGCGACGCCGGCGACAATTCCCGCATGCATGCCGTCAGGCACGCCGCCGACGATCAGCCAGATGCCGGGCAGCGAGAACAGGCCAAGGGCGAAATCACGTGGCTGGAAGCGCTGGCGGGTCAGCAGCGGCTCGACCAGTGCAGTCATCGGCGTGGCAAACGCAATGCAGGTCGCCGCGACGGACGCGTTCGATAACTTGATCGCGCCATAGAACGTCAGCCAGTGCAGCGCCACCAGCGCGCCGATGCCGGCATACACCCAGCGCACGCGCAGGGGCATGGCGGCGATCCCGCGCCACACGCGTGGCAACAGGGCTAGCACCACGACCACGATCAGCATCCGCCACCACACCAGCGGCAAGGCCGGCAGCGAAATGAGCTTGCCCAGTATCGCGGTGAACCCCCACAGCAACACGCAAAGATGGATCTGCCAGAGCGCCTTGGTGGTGTTGCTGTGTGCCATGCCCGCATTATCACTGAGGCACGCCTGTCAGACGCCTCCGCCGGGGCATCTGAATCCGGGAAGGATCGAGTTCGATACGGGGATCGCAGTTGCGCGTCCCGTATGGTGGCGCCCAGGCCATGACCGATGGCGCATCGCCGCCACGCGCGGCTGCGGCATACTCGGCGCCTCACATGGGAGGCGGCATGCGCATCAGCACATTTGCATTGGCGGTTGGACTCACCCTTGCGGTAGTAGCGCCGCTGCAGGCCCAACAGGCCGCCACGTCGCCGCCGATCCGCATCGACGACACCATCGCGCCGCCGCCACGACCGATGCCCGATGCCGCGCAGCTTCGTCAGTTCGACGCTTATGTCGATGCGGTGCGCAAGCAGTTCGACGTGCCCGGCATTGCCGTTGCCATCGTGCAGGACGGCAAGATCGTGATGGAGCGCGGCTATGGCCCGCGCGAGATGGGCAAGCCGGCGCAGGTCGACGCGCACACCCTGTTCGCGATTGCCTCGAATACCAAGGCATTCACCGCCGCATCGCTCAACATGCTGCAGGACGACGGCAAGTTGAAGCTGACCGACCGCGTCATCGACCACCTGCCGTGGTTCCGGATGTCGGATCCGTATGTCACCCACGAGATGCGCGTCCGCGACCTGCTTGCGCATCGCAGTGGATTGAGCCTGGGCGCGGGCGACCTGCTGTATTGGCCAACCACCACGTATTCGACCCGCGAGGTCGCCGAGCGCCTCAAGGACGTGCCACTGACTGGCGGGTTCCGCGAGCAATACGCCTACGACAATATCCTGTTCGGTGTGGCTCAGCTGGTAGTCGAACAGGCTTCTGGCATGCCGTTCAAGCAGTTCCTGCAGACGCGCATCTTCCAGCCGCTGGGCATGGATGAGACGCGTTACAACAGCGACGACCTCACGCCTTCCGACAACGTGGCGACCGGTCACGCCCGCTACGACTTCAAGGACCTGCGGCCGGTCGGCTTGACCAGCTGGCGCAACGTGTCAGGCGCGGGTGGCCTGTACTCCAGCGTGCACGACCTCACCAAGTGGATGAACCTGCAACTGGCCGGTGGTGTCATAACACCCGACAAGAGCGGCGGCGAGGGCGATGCAGCCAAGCGGCTGTTCTCCGCGGCGCGCCAACGCGAGATGTGGACGATGCTGACCCCGATCCCGGTCGGCAAGCCATCCGTGCCCGAGCTGGCACCGGCAGTACCGAATTTCTACGGCTACGGGCAGGGCTGGAGCCTGTCCGACTACGCCGGAAACAGGATGGTCTGGCATACCGGCGGGTGGCCGGGCCAGGTATCGCGGCTGACCCTTCTGCCGGACAAGAAGATTGGCGTGATCGTGCTGACAAGCGCTGAGCTGGGCGTGGCATTCAATGCGGTGACCTACCGTGCGCTGGACATGATGCTGGGACGCGGCGGCACCGATTGGCTGGGCGGGTATGCCAAGGCCCATGCCAAGTCGCAGGCAAATGCGGATGATTCCTGGCAAAAGCACCTGGCCAAGCGCGACGCCAGCAGCATGCCCTCGCTGAAGCTGGCGAGTTACGCCGGGACCTATCGCGACCCGTGGTACGGCGATGTGGTGATCCGCCAGGACGCCAAGGGACTGGAGATGCAGTTCAGCAAAACCGCCGAACTGCTGGGCGACATCAGCCACTGGCAGCACGACAGCTTCATCGTGCGCTGGCGCGACCGCGGCCTGAACGCCGATGCGTTCGTGAACTTCACGCTTGATGCGGATGGGGCGATCCGTGAAATGCGCATGGAACCGGTCTCGCCGCTGACCGATTTCAGTTTCGACTTCCAGGACCTGCGGCTGGTGCCAGTCAAGCCCGGAACCGCCCTGAAGCCCTGGTAGGTATCAGGGGAAAACCCGGGCTCAGCTTGCGCTTTGCGCTGCCGCCTCGGCGGCTTCAGCCCGTGTACGCGGTTTGGAGGTATGGCGCGGGATGCCTTCTTCATCCAGCAAGGCTTCAACCCTGTTGAACACCTCGGCGCGCGAGAACGGCTTTTTCATGAAGTCGTCCGCGCCGATCCGCTGCACGTAGAACTGCTCGGTCGCCTGTGCATTGCCGCTGATCATGATGATCGGCAGGTCCTTGGTGATGGGATCGCGGCGAAGCATGCGCAGCGCTCTGAAGCCGTCCATGCCGGGCAGCACGATGTCCAGGAAGATCATGTCGGGCACTTCGCGGCGAGCGATCTCGATGCCGGATTCGGCGTCGAATGCCTCCAGCACAGCCAGCCCGTTCTGCTGCAGCATGCGCTTGAGAAGCGCAACGATGGTCGGGGAATCGTCGATGACCAACACACGCGTGCCCGCACGGGGCTTGCGCCGAAGTCGCTCGCGGCGTTCGGGGCCGTCATGATCGGGCTCTTCCGGCGCTACTTCGAATCCTGCTGCCCCCATCGGGACATCCGTGCTCGCCAGACGTGAAGGGCTCGTGGTGTCGGCAGCCAGTTCTTGAACTGGCTCATGTGCGACCGGTTCGGCACCTGGCGTGCTGACAGTTGTCGGCGCCACAGATGGCTTGGCTGTCACAGGCGCGGTTGTTTTCTTGCGCTTCAGAAAATCAAAGAACGCCACGTCGTCTCCCCTTCGCTCGGCGTGAACGATGGGGGATTCTAGTCTGCCCGGACAATCTTTGCCCGATTCAGCGGCGCGCGTGCATGTCCTGGGCCAGGGACTGCATGCCGAACAGGCGGGCAATCCGGCTGCATGCAAGCACCGCGGCGATGCCGAAACCGACCAGCATCGCCAGTATGAAGCCGAGGCCGGTGTTCGCATCCATCTGCTGACGCATGCCGATCATCAGCGCAGCCAGCAACAGCCCTGCGAGTGTGGTGACCAGGTATACGGAGAGCACCGCGATCGGCCGGCGCAGCAGCAACTTGAGGCCGCGCCACCAGGCCTTGACGGCTGAGCGCAAGCGGCCGTCAGCGGCCAGCCAGCCGCGTCCGGCCTCCAGACTGGCGTGTGCCAACACGAAAAGAATGCCACCGACCAGCAGGGCGACGCGGCGCCCGGTGTCCAGCTCGGAGGCCAGCACGGCCTGCTCATGCATGCTTTCATTGGCGCCAATGATCGCTACCGCGGCCATCACCGCAAGGCCCAGCGGGATCACCGACCAGATCAGCATGCGCAGCATCGGTCCGTATTCGCCGATGCCGCCCCGCATCAGGTCGGCGAAGCCCAGTGTTGCCGGGCTACGCGCGGCCGCCACGGCCGCCCCGGTCAGAAATGGCGCAAGCAGCAGCATCAGAATCGTAGCGAACTGGATGCCGCCAGCCAGCAGGCCTAGCGGAGCATCGCGCGAATTGAGCGCCTCGATCACCAGTGCCGGCGCCTGGCCGCTGCCCACCGCATCGCCGAGCAGAGAGTTGTCGAGCAGGCCACCCAGCCAGTTCCAGACTGGCATCGCGCCGATAAGGGCGCACACGCCTGTAACGACAATCCACAGCAGCCAGAGCCGCCATTGCAGGGCACCCCGCAAGCCATGGGAGAGAGCAGTGCGGGCGCGCAACGGTGTATTTGCAGAGTTCATCAGGGCACGCCTCAGACCGAAGCCAACAGGGCAAAAAAGGATTGCAGCAGCGTGGCGACATCACCGAACCAGCGTCGTGAAGCACTGGTTTTAGGCTCGACCGTGCGGCTGTCGTTGAGCCTGGACTGGTCCATGTGCAGGACGTTGGCGGGGTCCAACTGCGCGGACACCGCCTTGGCAGGCCCTACCAGGGAGAAGCGTTGCCAGCTGCCGGTGCTGGTGACCTGCATGTCGCGGTGACTGCCATCGGCAAAGTTGACTCGAAGTGTTTGCGGCATGGCCTGGCCCTCTCGACGGACCACGATCGATGTCTGGTACGGGAAGGCGCCTTCCCAGTCCTTTGCCTTCGGATGCTTGGCTTTCCAGGCCTTGCGGCGATCCTCTATGGCTTTGTCCAGCTGTTTCTGGCCTACCAGCACCTGCTTGCCCTTGTAGGTGCGGAAGCCGGGCAATGGCAGGATTTCGCGGCTGTCGATGCTGGATACGCGGTCGTCGACGCGACCGGTGCCGTAGATGAAGTTATTGAAGTTGGCCTCGACGATGTCACGCCTGCCAGTGCCTTCAGCCAGCGCTTCGCGCAGGTCGGCCACCGACGGATGGCGGAATTTCCAGCGCTCGTAATACAGCTTCATTGCGCGCTCCATCGCTGGCGTGCCGACCTGGTCCTCGATCTGCCGCATGAGCGTGGCGGTACGCGAATACACCGTACCGAAGCTGCCGCTGGACAGGCGCGTCCACGAGTTGTCGCCCAGCGGATCGGCCGGATCGCCCAGGTTGGCGCCAAGGCGCTCCAGAGCGAAGACGTCATCCAGCTGTACATTGATCCCCAGCATGCGCAGCCAGCCCGGGGTTGGATTGATGCCCTGCTTGCGGGCACGCATCATGCGCTGGTCCCAGTATTCGTTCATGCCCTCGTCGAGCATGGGTTCCTCGAACTCGTTGGAGCCCAGGATCCCGTAGAAATAGCCATGGCCGAATTCGTGCACAGTCACGAAATCCAGGGCATAGCGACCCGCCGTGCCCGGCTCGATTTGCGAGGTGCTGTCGGCGGTGAAGAAGGTCGGGTATTCCATGCCGCCGGCCTCGTCAGCGCCATAGGGCGGGATCACTGCGGTGACGGTGCGGTACGGATAGCCGCCCAGCGAATCGGAGAAATACTTCAGTGAATCGATCGTTGCCTGCAACACGGGCTCGGCATTGAAGTCGTAGTCGGGGGTGTACAGCACGTTGACCAGCACCGGGCCATTCGGGCCATTCCAGGTCTTTGCCAATGGCTTGGCGAAGCGATTGTCCGCCGTCCAGGCAAAGTCATGCACGTCACCTTGCACATAGCGCGACGTCACCTTTCCATCGCGTTCGACCGGCTTGCCGGTCAATTCTCCGGTGGCACCAACGGTATAGCCCTTGGGCACGGTGAGGCGCACGTCGTAGTTGCCGAAGTCGGCGTAGAACTCGCTGTGCAGGTGGAATTCATGGGCGTTCCAGCGCGGTGCCGTGGCGCCGCGTTCGCCCGGAAGTTCGAGCACCGCGACCTTCGGGAACCACTGCGCGACCAGATGGAAACTGCCGTAGTAGCCGGTGCGCGCGACCACGCGCGGCAACTGGTCGAAGAACTCGATGTCCAGCGCGGTGGTGGCGCCGGGGGCCACCGGCTGCGGCAGGTCGATGCGCACCACGCTGCGGTCGGTCGCGGGGCCGCCATCGGGCTGCACGAAGCTCCATTTCGCCGCGACGCCGCCCTGCTGCACCTTGTCCAGGCGGATATAGCCGTACTCGCCATCCTTTGTCTTGACGTTACTGCGGAAGCCGCTTGCACTTGCACGCTGCTCGGTCATGAAGGTGCTGCCAGGGCCTGCGAACCCGTTGAGGTACATGTGCATGTAGATGCTGCACACCGGCTGCGCGCTGCGGTTGCGCCAGCGCAGGACCTGCTTGCCGGTGATGGTGTGCTTGACCGGATCCAGCGTGGCATCGATGGAATAGTCGACGACGCGGTCGGACAACGTGGCTTCATTGCCGGAGCGCGCACCGCCCCACGCATCGGCGCTGCTGGCGATCTTGACTGCGGCGGCATCGGACCCGGCCAGCGCGATGGTCGGGCATGCAGGCGCGGCCGTCGTCAGTGGCGTGGCTGCAAGCGCAATTGGGCTCTGCAGGGAGAAAGCGGCAAGCAGTACGGCGGCAACACGCGACAGATGCATGGGCAGATTCCAGCAGGATGACGGCACAGAACCCCTAGAGTGCGAGAGCACTGGCCTGCTGGCAAGATGCGAAAGGTCATGGCTCGTGCCTATGCCCCGCGTTTTTCAGGCTACGGCCGGCGCCTCAGTCCTCGTCCTGCTCGAACTCCACCAGTACGTCCAGATCAAATGCCAGTGCTTCAACTGCCTGGCGCACCTTGCGTCCTGTGGCTGCATTGGGTACGTCGACTTCGATCTCATGCATGTCCGGGCCGTTGAGATCGCTCAAGCCGGCCGAGCTTGAATCCGGATCGTCCATGTGTGGCATGAGGTCCGCGATTTCCTCGACATGCTCGATGCCGTCCAGGCTCTGCAGCAGGTTGGAAATCGCGCGGACGTCGTCTTCACTGCCTGTGATGCGCATCTTGGTCAGGGCCATGTTGGTGCTCGTAGTGGGGATGCTTTCAGGCTAGGCGGCGGCGAGCGAACGCCGGGTGAGGGCACCGTGCTGCCGACCCCGAACACCTGCGTGCTGGTCGCTCCATCAAAGTAAGGGATTGGATCGCGCGGCAACGGGTCGGGAGGGGTGGCCAGGCTGTTTACGGCAGCACCATGCTCGGAACATCACTGGAAGTGGTCAAGACTACCGCCGATTATTCCAGCGGCGCCCGCACCGGCAACGGTACGTTGCACAGGTCGATGTGGCCAGCCGGGATCTTGTAGAAATCGTCAACGCGGTTGCGGCGGGCCTCGGTGGCATCGATGAAGGCCTGGCTGTCGGTGCGCAGCAGTTGCAACGGCGTGCGCTCGGCCTGGGGCACCTCGCTGGCCAGGCGCATCGCCTTGATCGTGGTGCGCTGATCGGGCTTCTCGTAGAAGCCCATGGGGTCCGGGCCGCGGACTATGGTGCTGAGCAGGTCCATGCCCTTGACCACGCGGCCGACTGCGCTGAGCTGGCGATCAAGCGCGCGTGGAGCCTGGCCGATCACCACATAGAGTTCGGCACCGATGCTGCTGTCGGGTTCATTGCTGCGCCCGGCCCCGAGCATGCCGTAGCAGTGGGTCAGCCACGCCGTGCCGGCCTTTGGGTCGCGAGCAACCGGGAAGCCATCGATGAAGCCGACCTGCTGCGCCCAGCCATCGACATCCGGCAGGCGGTCGAAGCGCGCGGCCTTTGCTGAGCGGGTGAACTCCACCGGCAGCTTCTCCTTGGTTCCGGCGGGCAACGGCTTGGCCTTGGCCTTGTCGTCCGCATCGGCATCGCCGAACTGGACCACGAAATTGTCCTGCGAGCGGTAGATCGACAGCCCATCCCAGAACCCGCCCTTGGCCATCGCCTTGATGTTGGCGACGTGCTCCGGCGCGAAGCCGGTTGCGAGTTCGACGATGACCCGGCCGCTCTCCAGCTCCATGTACAGCGTATTCGCCGGATCCAGCGTGCGCCAGGCAGAGGCGGGCGCTGCATCGATGATGTCCTTCGCACTGCGAGGCTTGGCTTTTGAAGCATCCTGCGCAATGGCAGGTGCTGCGGCGACAAGTGACAAGGCGAGGGCCAGCGTTGCAAGGCGCATGGATTGAACTCCGGCTGGGGAAGCAGGAAGCATAACGCGCTGCGACAAGGCCGATGTCGGTCTGCCCGAACGTTCGGCTGCTGGGTGGATGCGATGTCGGAGCAAGGTCGTCAGGCCGAGGATGCGTGACTACTGGCATATTCACTATATCGAGATTAACAGTAGTATCGACACACGATTAGTGGAGTGCCTCGATGGACGACGTCCTGCTACGCAAGTTCCACAAGGAGCTCAGTGCCGGAACTGTCTCGCTGGCCCTGCTGGCAGTCGTCGCCGCCGACAGCGAGCCCATGTATGGCTACCAGATCGCCAAACGGCTGGAACAGACCGGCGACGGTGTACTGGCTGGCAAGCAGAGCGCGCTGTACCCGGTGCTGCGCAACCTGGAGGGAGCTGGCTTGCTGGACAGCTTCATCGAACCATCGATCAGCGGCCCGCCGCGCCGGTACTACCGTGTCACCAGCGCTGGCCGCGAGGCCCTGGTCGACTGGAGCGCCGCCTGGCGAGCCACCCGCGATTCCCTCGATTCCGTGCTCAAGGATCTGCCCGCATGAATGCCTTCCAGTCCGACCTGCCAACCACTATTCCCGCGTACCTGGAGCGCCTGCGCCGTGCCCTGGACGGTTGCGACCGGGCGCTGGCCCAGGACGCGCTGTACGACGCCGAGGACTACCTGCGTTCGGAGCTGGCTGCCAACCCCGGCAAATCCGAGGCCGAGGTCATTGCGACCGTGGCGGGCAGCTATGGCGCGCCGGATGAGGTGGCCGACATCTACCGTGACACCGAGGTTAGGGTGCAGACCGCACTGCGCGCGCCGCCGCCGCCGCGCAACTCTGCGTTGGGCCGCTTCTTCGGGGTTATCGCCGACGCCCGCACGTATGCATCGCTGTTCTACATGCTGCTGTCGCTGGCCACGGGCATCTTCTATTTCACCTGGGTGGTGACCGGTATTTCGATGTCGTTTGGCCTGTCGATACTGATCATCGGCATTCCGTTCGTGATCCTGTATTTCGGATCGGTTCGGGTGTTGTCGCTGGTGGAGGGCAGGATCGTCGAGGTGATGTTGGGCGAGCGGATGCCACGGCGTCCGTTGTACGAGAACCGAGGCAAGCCATGGCTGCAGCGGATCGCGGACATGTTCACGGATCCGCGGACCTGGAGTACGCAGCTGTATTTCCTGCTGATGCTGCCGCTTGGAATCGCGTACTTCACCGTGGCAGTGACTTTGCTCAGCGTGTCGCTGTCCTTCATCGCCGCGCCGGTGCTTGTCGCTCTCGGCAGCATCGACAATCTCGTATTTTTTGACGGCCACCACATGTCAGGCGCACAACTCTTCCTCGACAACCAGGCCGACCTGTGGTGGCAGTTGCCGCTGTTGTTCGCAGCCGGCGTGGTGATCCTGTTCGGCTCGCTTCACCTCGCTCGCGGCATTGGCATGGTCCATGGGCGCCTGGCCAAGCACCTGCTCGTACATGCATCGAGGGACAGCTAGGATCGGCTCGCACGAAAAAACGCCCGCTGATGCGGGCGTTTTTTTCGTGCCGATCACTTTCTGGTCACGGCTCGCTTCGATGGTGGTTTGCTGGCGGTCGACTTCTTCGAAATGATCGGTTTTGATGCCAGCTTCTTCGCAGGAGACTTCTTCGCAGGAGATTTCTTCGCGGCGGATTTCTTTGCCGCCGCTTTTTTAGTTGGCGTTGCTTTCCCCGGCGCCTTCTTCGCAGCAGCTGCTTTTGATGAAACCTTCTTCGCAGGCGCTATGTTTGCAGGAGTTGCGCGCGTTGCCATCTTTTTCTTTGCCGCCCGCTTTGCAACCGGCTCGGCTGCAGCCGGCCCCGCCGCAGGTGGATTCGTCGCGGCATGGGCGGCAATGAACGCCTTCACCTTTGGATAGACCTGGGTGCGCCAGCGGCGACCACTGAAGATGCCGTAATGGCCGGCACCTTCGATCGTCAGGTGCTGCTGGTCGTTGGCGGCAATACCCGTGCACAGTTTGTGCGCGGCGCGGGTCTGGCCTGCGCCGGAAATGTCATCGAGTTCTCCCTCGATGGTCAGCAGCGCGCAATCATGGATCTTCGACGGATCCACACGCTCTCCGCCCACGTTCCACAGGCCACGTGGCAACAGGAATTCCTGGAACACCACGCGAATGGTGTCGAGGTAGTACTGCGCCGGCATGTCCAGCACCGCGTTGTATTCGTCATAGAACTTGCGATGGGATTGCGCGTCGTCGAGGTCGCCCTGCAGCAGATCCTGGTAGAAATCCCAGTGCGACATCGCGTGTCGTTCCGGGTTCATCGCAACGAACCCCAGGTGTTGCAGGAAGCCGGGATACACCCGGCGCCCCTGGCCCGGGAAATTGGTCGGAACCGTGTGGATCACGTTGTTCTCGAACCATGACAGCGGCTGGCGGGTGGCCAGGTTGTTGACTGCGGTGGGCGCTTCACGCGGATCGATCGGCCCGCCCATCATCACCATTGACTTTGGTAGTGATTCGCCGCGCCCGGCCATCAGCGAGATCGCCGCGAGCACAGGCACGGTCGGCTGGCACACGCTCATCACGTGCAGGTTGTCGGTGCCGATGTGGCGGATGAAGTCTTCGATGTAGGCGACATAGTCGTCCAGGCGGAACGGGCCATCCTCGGCCGGCACCATGCGTGCATCGGTCCAGTCGGTGAGGTACACCTTGTGGTCCACCAGCAGGGTGCGCACGGTGTCGCGCAGCAGGGTGGCGTGGTGACCCGACAGCGGCGCGACCACCAGCACGGTCGGGTCGTCCTTCATCCGCGCCAGACCATCGGCTTGGTCGTGGTAGCGCTTGAAGCGCAGCAGCCGGCAGAACGGCTTTTCCATGACGACTCGCTCGACCACCGGAATCGACAGGCCTTCCACCTCGATCTGGTGGATGCCGAATTCCGGCTTTTCGTAGGCCTTGCCCAACCGATACGTCAGCTCGAATGCAGCAGCAGTGCGCTGCGCACCAGGCACTGATGAAAGCCAGCTGTCGTCAGAGGCGAACATCTTGGCGCCGGCGTCGGCGAAGTAGGTATATGGCGCCATGCCCGCGCGCCAGATTTCGTGCCATTGGTAAAGCAGCATCGTGTCGGGCAACTCATGTTATGCGGCAGTGCAGCATAACGCATGGGTCATGACCGCCCGTGACGGGAGTCACTGTTTTAGTTAATCCGGCAACTCCAGCGCGGTGGCATGCCCCACCAAGCTGGGCGATAGCCAGCAATGCGAACCCAGTCCACGCAGGCCGGTGGCATTCAGTCGTTCCCGGTAGAAACGCGCCGAACGCGACTTGAACTCGTCCTCATCGCCAACGGCCTGGTCTTCGCGGGCGAACGTTTCGATGAAGGCAACGCCACCACACAGGTCCGCCAGCGCCGGCAGGCCGCGCTCCAGCTCGCGCGTGGGCAGGTAATGCAGCACGTCACTGCAGATCAGCAGATCGACCGGCCCGCACGGGCGCAGATATTCGAAATCCCCGAAACGCGCCAGATGCAGGTCGCGGCTGCGGCCGTAGCGCGACACCGCGTATTCGCTGCTGTCGAAGCCTATGTACTCGAGCTTTGGCCGCAACTTGCGCAATGGCGCGCGCCACGCGCCTTCACCGCATCCGATGTCCAGCACGGTGCGGATCGGACGTTCCAGGTGGTATTCGGCGGTTGCCACCGCCAACGCGACCTTGCGAGCCAGGCGGGCGGCATCGCCCATTTCGCCACGGCGGTACCAGCGTTCGAAGTAGTCGCGGTCGTAAGTCTTGGTCATTCGCATTGCCCGTCAGCCCGGCGAATGCCAGGACCCGGCTTTAGCTTTACGCGTGCGGAGCGCAAAATCAAAGGCTGGGTCCCGCCATTCGCCGGGATGACGATGAATTCGAGGAGTCCTCTACATGGCTTACATGCTGACCAAGACCGTGCACCTGGTATTCGTGATCGCGTGGATGGCGACGGTGTTCTACCTGCCGCGGATCCTGGTCAATATCGCGGAGGCCGGTAACGAACCTGCGGTGCGCGCGCGACTGGTGTTGATGGGCCGGCGCCTGTATCGCTTCGGCCATGTGATGTTCGCTATCGCACTCGTGTTCGGTTTGGCCCTCTGGATGCATTTCCGGATCAGCGGCGGTTGGCTGCACGTGAAGTTGCTGCTGATCGCCTTGATGTTTGCCCATTTCATCGTGGCTGGGCGCTGGTTGAAGGGTGTCGATGCCGGTCGCCCGCTGCCCAGCGGCAAGGCGCTGCGCTGGTTCAACGAGGTGCCGGTCCTGCTGTTGTTCGTGGTCGTCTACTTGGTGCTGGCCAAGCCGTTCTAAGGTTTAGGCCTATTTGAAGCCGAACGCCGCCGGTGTCGGCAACCGCACGGGCACGCCGTTCGCATCGCAATCGCCTTTCGCGCACAGCGCCTCTCGAAGCCGTGGCGTGGCCTGCAACAGGAAGTGGAAGATGGTGTTCTGTTCCACGCTGCCGCGTACGGCGCTGCTGCCCGGCCCGCGCGCCCAGATGCCAACATCGTCGCCGCCATGGGTTTCCGACTTGGTGGGAACAAGTGCTTCCTGCATGTAGTCAGGCGCTTCGGTATCGATCTCGGTGAGATCCTGACGGCCCTCTCTAGCGGCTTCGAATCCACTGGCCTCGTGCTCGAATTTCTTCGGTCCCTCGGGTTGCTGTGAGGTGGCGCCTGCATACCCTGGGCCATTGCTGTAGGTGAGGGTGGTGTATGGCAGGCCTGTGGCATCGCGGGCGTACTGCGCCGGGTCGCCGTCTTCCCCGCTGCCACCCTTGACCTTGCCCAGGATCGGGTTGCCGCGGGTCGGGTAGCCGACGAAGCTCATGGTGTGCGAATGATCGGCGGTAACCAGGATGAGAGTGTCGTCTTCAGAGGTCATTTCAGTTGCCACGCGGACTGCATCGCTCATGGCAATGGTTTCGCTTAGCGCCCGATAGGCATTGCCGGAATGATGCGCGTGGTCGATGCGGCCGCCTTCGACCATCAGCACGAACCCCTGCGGATTGCGCGACAGCCTGCGAATCGCCGCCCGGGTCATCTCCGCCAACGAGGGTTCGGCTGCGGGATCCTGCGGGCGGTCGTGCTCGTACTGCATGTGGTCGGGCTCGAACAATGCCAGCATGGGTTGGTCGGTGGGCGCTGCTGCAAGTTGACTGGCGTTCCAGACGTAGCTGCCGCGCGGATGGTGTTGCTGCCATTCTTTGATCAGGTCGCGGCCGTCCAGGCGCAGGCCGACGCGGCCGTCATATTCTGGATCACGTTGGCTGGCAGGCATGAAGTTCATACGCCCGCCGCCCATGATCACGTCAGGGCCATGCGCGGATTCGACGAGCTGACGCGCAAGGTCCACGCAACCTGAGGCCTTGGCTGTATCTGGCAAGTCGACATCAGCTTCCCAATTGCGTTCAGGGCCGTGGCCGAACGTCGACGCCGGGGTGGCATGAGTAACCCGGGTATTGGTTACTACCCCGGTGGCCATGCCACTGCCAGCAGCAAGTTCCCACAGGGTCAACAGGTGTGCAGTCTTCGCCTGGGCGCAGTCGCCACGCGTCGCCTGCTGGCCGATGCCGAGCACGCCCAGCCGGGTCTTGGCGCCGGTGGTCATCGCGCTGGCGGTGCCAGCGGAGTCGGGTGTTTGCGAATTGGTGTTGTAGGTCCGGCTTAGTGCGGTTGCCGGGAAATCTTCCCATGACAAATAGTTCTCCTCACCTGGATTACCCCGGCGCTGCCCTTCCAGGATGCGCGCAGCGGCGACCGTGGTCAGGCTCATCCCATCACCGACGAACAGGATGATGTTCTTCGCCTGGCCTGCCATCGCGCCACGCGCTGCAGCCTGCGCGGCGCCATTGCGGAACCACCACTGCGCGGATTCGCCATCAGGATGCGTGATGTCGGGAACGTCGAAGACGATGCCGCCACCGTGCTGCGTCGTTGCCTGTGCGATGGGGGTTAAGGTACTGGCGCAAGAAGCAGCAGCAAGAGACGTGGCGAGGGCGAGTGCGAGCGTGGAAAAGTGCATGCAGGACTTCCAGGAAAGTGCCTCGATTATCGCCTCTGGATGCGCATCTGACATGACACCGTTGCGCCAATGGGACTGACGTATGCGTCACGCGCGGGTTATCGTCGCGCCTTGTCCCGGTGGATCGCACGCATGTTCAAGTGGTGGTTCGGCATCAAGTTCTGGAAGCGCGTGGTGGCCGGCTTCGTGCTGGGTGCCCTGGCCGGTTGGGCGCTGGGGCCGGATGCCGAGACATGGTTCGGGCCGCTGGGCGACGTTTACGTCAACCTGATCATGATGATCGCGGTGCCGTTGGTGTTCTTCGCGGTGATCAATGCGGTGGCGTCGCTGGCCGGGCAGCAGTCGATTGCCGCGTTGGCCGGCCGAACATTCGCCTGGTTCGCGCTGACCGCGATCCTGGCGGTGGGCGTGGGGCTGGTGGCTGGTCATGTCTTCAAGCCCGGCCTGGGGGTTGGCGCGCTGCAGGTGGCCGCCGACTACAAACCCAAGGAGGTGCCGGGGGTACTGGACATGCTGTTCCACATCGTACCGCCCAATCCGTTTGCGGCACTGTCAGGCGCGGCGGTCGGCAGGAACGCGGATGGCATGAAGGTGCTTGTTCCCAACAACGGCACGGTGCTGCAGGTCATTTTCTTCGCCGGCCTGGTCGGATTCGCGCTGGTAAGGCTGGGCGAAAAGACCGCTGGCCTGCGGAAACTGGCAGGTGAAGCCAGCGAGGTGATGATCCAGGTGACGCGCTTCGTGCTGGAATTCACCCCGATCGGTACCTTCGGCCTGATCGCCGCGCTGGTGGGCGGCTATGGCTTCGAACAACTCAAGCCGCTGTTTCAGTTCGTGTTGGCCCTGTACGCGGCGTGCGCGTTCCACATCATCGTGGTCTACGGCGGTTTGCTGATCGCGCATGGCCTGAACCCGCTGAAGTTCTTCCGCGGCGCGTTCGCAGGCATGCAGGTCGCGTTCGTGGCGTCTTCGAGTTTCGCGGCGATGCCGGTGTCGCTGCGCTGCGCCATCCACAACCTGGGCGTGAACAAGGACTACGCCGCCTTCGCGGTGCCGCTTGGCGCGACGATCAAGATGGACGGTTGCGGCGCGATCTATCCGGCACTGGCCGCGGTGTTCATCGCCCAGTACACAGGCATCGACTTGTCCATGACGCAGTACGTGATCATCGCGCTGGCCTCGGTGCTGGGCAGTTTCGGTACCGCAGGCGTTCCGGGCACGGCGGTGATCATGGCCACCGTGGTGCTCAGCGCCGCTGGCCTGCCGCTGCAGGTGATCGGCTATCTCTATGCGATCGACCGCGTGCTGGACATGATGAGGACCATGACCAACGTGACCGGACAGATCCTGGTGCCGGTGCTGGTGGCCAGGGAAACCGGGATGCTGGACCAGCAGATCTATGATGCGGCAACCACCAATGTCGGCATGCGAGCGGGCGATGCGGCCTGAGCGGAATCTTTCGCGTGCTGTAAAGGCATGCGGCCACGTTCCACTTTCCACCCCGAAGGAATGACAACGCATGAGCGGTCGCCAACGTGAACTGACCCTGCGTTTCCTGGCTGAACCTGCCGACGTCAACTACGGCGGCAAGGTGCACGGCGGGGTCGTGATGAAATGGATCGACCAGGCAGGCTATGCCGCTGCGGTCGGCTGGAGCGGGCGCTACAGCGTCACCGTGGCGGTGGGTGGGATTCGCTTCGTGGCGCCTATCGGTACCAGCGACCTGGTCACGATCAAGGCAACCCTGGTCTACACCGGCACCAGCTCGATGCATTTCGCGGTGGATGTCCGCGCGCGCGATCCGATGTCCGAGGACGCAGGCCGCCTGTGCACGCATTGCGTGATCGTGTTCGTGGCGCTGGATGATGCTGGCAAGCCGGTGGAAGTGCCGACATGGGAGCCGGTCCGCGAGGAAGACCGGCGCCTGTCGGAATATGCAACCCAGGTGATGGCCCTGAGCAAGGACATCGAGAAGACCGTCGCGCGCTATCGCGCAGCCGACCTGCACCCCGGGTGATGAAGTAAACAGCGCAAACGAAAACGCCGCCCGTGGGCGGCGTCGTGCGTATTGATGGCCGAGCAGCTGGTGGAGGTCGGCTGGCGCAGATCAGCTGCCCGCTGCGATCCGGCGTGCTTCCAGGTACTTCTGGCCCCAGTAGCCATCCGTCAGCGTGGAGACGGTGACGTCGCGGCCGGTGCGCGGCGCGTGCAGGAACTTGCCGTCGCCGATGTAGATGCCGACATGATCCACCCGGCCACGGCGCCCAAAAAACACCAGGTCGCCCTCGGTCAGGGCGCTACGGTCAGTGACCGGAGTGCCTTCGTTGGCCATCGCACGCGAAACGCGCGGCAGGTCGATGCCGATCGTGCGGAATACATAGCCCACCAGGCCGCTGCAGTCGAAGCCGTTGTCCGGACTGGTGCCACCCCAGCGATACGGCGTGCCGAGCAGTGCGAACGCGCGCTGCAACAGCGATTTCATGCGTACGGAAGTGGTCGGCGCATCCTGTGCCTGCTGCAGGGCGGCCAGCTGGGCGACCAGTGGCGCGTTGTCGGGGCTGGACAGGCTGACAGGCGCGACGATCTTCAGCGTATCGATGGCCGGCGGGGTGGCTTGCACCTTGACCGCGGACTGGTCGACAGCTGCCAGCAGGGCCGGAGCGTCAGTGGAACCTGGCTGGACGGGGGGATTCATTGCCATCGCAGGAAGCGAACCGGCGACGAGCAATGCGATGAAAAAAAGGCGACCGACCCGACGCGCGGGGCGGAGGGCGGAATGGCTCTGGGGCAGGTTTGCTGTCGTCACGCAGTCATCACAAAAATCGAAGCAGGGGCGACTATGCCCGTCTGGGCGCCTCGAAGGGTTCAATTTTCGTTACTGGAGCGTGAATGAATACGGGCTGTGTTCACTAAACGTGAATATTTACCAATTCATTTTTGTGAAATCCAGGAGAGGCTCCGTGCGCGTGACACGTGCACCAGTCAGTCCAACAGTCGCCGGGCTCCGCTGTAATGGTCACGCCACCAGCTGCCGTCCAGGCGATCCAGGCGCACCGTGCCGCCGGAATTGGGTGCATGCACGAAGCGGCCTTCACCGACGTAAATGCCAACGTGGCTGACCTGGTCGCCATTCCCAAAGAACACCAGGTCGCCGCTCGCCAGTTGCGTCGGGGCGATCCGTGGACCCTGCACGGCCGCCAGCTCACGCGAGGTCCGTGGCAGGCGCAGGTCCAGCATGTCGCGATAGACGTAGTTGACCAGTCCGCTGCAGTCAAAACCGCCTTCCGGCGTGTTGCCACCGCGGCGGTAGGGCGTGCCGACCAGGCTGATCGCTCGCATCAGCACCGCATTGGCACGGACCGGGTCTACCGGTGACACATTGGACCAGGCACGGGTACTGGTAGCCGGCGGAGCGTGCTCGCGGGTGGCGCTGCGACCGCCGCAGCCGGCCAGCAAAATCGCGGCCGATAGCGCCAGCGCGGCATAGCACCGATAATGCGGGCCCGGTCGATGCATGCAGGTGGCTGGTTCCATATAGCGCGCAGTGTTGCCGCATCGCCATGCATCGGCAAGCGCCCATCCGGCTCTCAGAGTAGTTCGATTCTCAATTAGTGAAAGGGATCCCATGAAGATCGAGAAAGACCGCGTCGTCCGTTTCCATTATGCCGTCGCTGAATCCAGCGCCGAGCCGGTGGAGAATTCCAAGGACAACGGCCAGCCGCTGGCGATCCTGTTCGGCCACGGCCACATCATTCCCGGCCTGGAAAAGGCGATGGATGGCCGCGAAGCCGGCGACAGCTTCAAGGCCAGCGTGGCGGCCGCCGACGCCTACGGTGAAAAGCGCGAAGGACTGAACCAGCGCATCCCCAAGAAGCATTTTGGCGCGCAGAAGCTCGAGGCCGGCATGCAGGTCATATTGCAGACGAATTTCGGTCCGCGAGCGGTGACCATCGAGAAAGTCGGGATGAGCGTGGTTGATGTCGACCTCAATCATCCGATGGCCGGCAAGGACCTGGATTTCGACATCGAGATCGTAGAGGTGCGCGAAGCCAGTGCCGAGGAACTCGCCCATGGCCACGTGCACGGCGAGGGCGGCCACGCGCATTGATCCAACGCTGCGCATGAATCAATTCCAGAGTTTTCAAGCAAGACTTTGGACCCCGCCAAGTCTCTCCAGAAGCCCATTCGCGCCTTCAGCGCGAATTGCCCCCTGACTCAGGGGGCTGGCGATAGAAAGATCTGTGTCGGACGGCCTGCATTGCAGGCCGTTCGGGTTTGCACGGACGTTGGTCGTGGTGACTTCCGGCCCGCGAGTCGCGTGCAGGCGCGTGCGCTAATGCAATCCAGCTTTTGGGGGAATGAGATGAGCACTGACTTCATGCCGATCGCGGCCAGCGAGCGTATCCACGCCTTGGACGTCATTCGAGGTTTTGCCCTGCTCGGCATCTTCATGATGAACGTGGAGTTCTTCAATCGACCCTTGGGGGAGATAGACCTGGGCATGCCGGCCGGCATCACCGGTATCGATTATTGGGCCAGCTGGTTCGTCCACGTGTTCGTCCGCGGCAAGTTCTGGACGATGTTTTCGCTGTTGTTCGGGATGGGCTTCGCGGTGATGCTAGGTCGATCGGAGCAAGCCGGGCGGGCGTTCCTCGGCCCGTATAGCCGGCGCACCTTGGCGCTGGCGGTATTCGGCACGCTGCACTTCATCTTCATCTGGGCTGGCGACATTCTCTTCAGTTATGCGATGGGCGCGGCGGTGCTGATGATCGTGTTGTACACGCGGCCAAAAGTGTTGTTGCTGATCGCTGTCGCCTGCGTCGGCGTGGCGGCACTGCTGGCGGGGCTTTCGGGCCGGGTCACAGGGCCATTGCCCTGGCAACCGTTTGCGGGCATCGCGGTGCCGCTGCTGATCCTGTGCGCGGTGGCCGCTGCGCTGCGTCGCTGGCCGCTCAAGGGCCTGCGCAATGCCGGCCTGGCACTGTACCTGGTGCCATTCCTCGCGATGACGCTTGGCGGCCTGGCGATGACCCGGCAGCCGCCCGAAGGCGAACGCGACCGGATCGCGCAGGTCGCGGCGGATACGCCGGCCAAGCAGGAAGCATTGGCCAAGCAACTCAAGGAACGTTCGGACGCGCGGCGTGACCACCAGCAGCAGATTGTCGACGAAGGCCGGGTCATGCGCAGCGGAAGCTATGCCGATGCAGTGGTCCTGCGGTCGAAGAGTTTCGTGCGCCATCTGGGGATCAATATCGGGTTTTCGATCATCGTGCTGGGCATGTTCCTGCTCGGCGCCTGGTTCATTCGCTCGGGTGTGATGACGCAGCCCGAACGGCACCTGCCGATATTTCGCAAACTGGCCTGGTTTGGCGTGCCGATCGGCCTTGGGCTGAGCCTTGTCAGTGCCGGCATCGCGACAACGCATGTGCGCGACGTCAATGATGGCGTGTTCCAGGTGGCGATGGGGTTGTCGATGCTGGGCAACCTGCCGCTTTGCCTGGGCTATGTCAGTGTGGTGGTGTTGCTGTGGCAGTCTCGTGCGCGCGCGCTGCTCGCGCCGCTGGCGGCGACCGGGCGCATGGCGCTGACCAATTACCTGGGCCAGTCGGTGGCCGGCACGCTGTTCTTCTACGGATACGGGTTCGGTCATTGGGGGTTGGGCCGGGCCTGGCAGTTGGTGTTCGTGCTGGTAGTGTTCGGGCTGCAAGTCGCCTTCAGCCGTTGGTGGCTGGCGCGCTACCGCTACGGGCCGATGGAATGGTTGTGGCGCTGGGCGACATACGGCCAGCGCCCGGCGATGCGGCTGTCGGTCACCTGACGATTGGGCATCAGGTTTCGTATCATGGACGCTGCTGGCAATCGGCCAGTACTGCATGAGCGAACGCCTGGATGGAGCGAGCGGATACGGATGCGACGGACGGTCTCGGCAAGGACGACATTGACGTCCTGGTGGTCGGTGCCGGAGTCAGCGGTCTGGCCATTGCGCTTGCATTGCTGGAGGCCGGACGACAGGTCGTGGTGATTGACGCTGGCCGCATTGGCGGTGGCGCGTCGCATGGCAATTGCGGGACCATCACCCCCAGCCATGCCCCGCCGCTGGCGGCGCCCGGGATGATCAGCACCGCCATCCGCTGGACGCTCACGCCGGACGCACCGCTGTACATCAAGCCGCGATTCGACCCCGTACTCTGGCGTTGGCTGCTGGGATTTGCCGCTCGATGCAATGAGCGTGACTGGCTGGCCAGTGCGCATGCGAAGTACGCGCTGCTGTCTGATTCGAGGTTACGGCTTGCGAACTGGGTGCGCGACTTCGACATTGACTGCGAATTCGTCGAGAGTGGCGAGGACTATGTGTTCCGCGATCCGCGCAGGCTGGAGCACGAGCAGCACGAATTGCCACTGCTGCGCGAACTGGGTATTCCATTCACGGTCGTCGATGGTGCCGCCTACGAGGCACTGGAGCCCGCACTCAAGCCTGGTGTGGCTGGTGCCATCCGTTTCACCGGCGATGCATCGCTTAGGCCCGATCGCTATGTCGCGGAACTTGCCCGGCTGGTGCGCAAGCATGGCGGCAGGATTGGCGAGGACACGGCGTTGCAATCGTTGCAGTTGGAAGGCGATCACGTCACGGCAGTGACGGCCGCGGGCACCGTGCATGTGCGTGACGTGGTGATCGCCACCGGTGCATGGTCGCCACGGCTTGCCGATGCCATCGGCCTGCCATGGCTGCGCAAAGCGATCCAGCCTGGCAAGGGCTATTCGATCACCTATTCACGGCCTGCAGTGGTGCCGAAGACGGCCTTGATGCTGCGTGACCGCTCGGTGTGCGTGACCACCTGGGGCGACGGCTTCAGATTGGGCAGCACGATGGAATTCTCCGGATACGACACCAGCCTCAATGAACGCAGGCTGGGCGCGCTCGAACGCGGCGCGCGTGAATTCCTGCACGAACCAGTGGGCCCGCAGGTGCGCGAGCGCTGGTATGGCTGGCGGCCGATGAGTCGCGACGACATCCCGTTGATAGGCCGCGCGCCTGGCCACCGGCACCTGTGGCTGGCCACCGGCCACGGCATGATGGGCGTTGGCATGAGCGCGGGCACCGGGCAATTGATGGCCGACTTGATCCAGGGCCGGGACACGTCGGTGGATCCGGCGCCCTTCGACCCGGCGCGGTTCTCATGAGCTATGCGGCATGAGCGATGTCTTCAACCTGCATCGCGGCAACGCGCCCTTGCTGGTCAGCCTGCCGCACGATGGCAGCCAGATCCCTGATGAGCTTGCAGCGCGCATGACGCCATCGGCGCGGCGTGCGCCGGACACCGACTGGCACGTGGCGCGCCTGTACGACTTCGCACGCCGATTGGGTGCCTCGATCCTGGTGCCGCACTGGTCGCGTTACGTGATCGACCTCAACCGCGGCGAAGACGACACCAGCCTGTACCCGGGTCAGAACACCACCGGACTGTGCCCGGTGGTGCAATTCAGTGGCGACCCTGTCTACCTGCCAGGCAAGCAGCCGGATGCCGTCGAGGTGTCCGCCCGCGTCGAACGCTACTGGCGGCCGTATCACGAAGCATTGCGCGTCGAACTCGATCGCCTGCATGCCGTGCATGGGCGCGTTGTCTTGTGGGAAGGGCATTCGATCAAGGGCTGCGGCCTGCCATTCCTGTTCGAAGGACGGCTCGCCGACCTCAACCTGGGCACCGCCGATGGGGCGAGCTGCTCGGCGCCGCTGCAGGCGAGGCTTGAAGCTGTGTTGGCCGGTCAATCGAACTACGACTGGTTGGCGAACGGGCGCTTCAAGGGCGGCCAAATCACCCGCCACTATGGCGAGCCCGACAATGGCATCGACGCCGTGCAACTGGAAACCAGCCAGCGTTGCTACATGGACGAGGCGACGTTCGAATACGACGGCGGGAAGGCATCTGGATTGCAGGACTTGCTGCAAGGATTGCTGCGCGCGACCCTGCAGTGAGCGGAATCCTGCAATGAGAAAAGGCGGCCGAAGCCGCCCTTTCCGTAATCGCATCAGTGGCCCTTACTTCACGCCCGGACCGATGTGCTTGGCGAGGAAGGCTTCCATTCGCTTGTAGAGCTCGGCCGTGTTCTCTGGCTTGTAGAAGCCGTGGCCTTCGCCTTGCACAACCATCGTCTCCACTGGCACGCCCGCTGCCGAGAATGCATCCTTGAGTGCATTGAACTGGGCCATCGGGACGCGCTGGTCGATGGCGCCCTGGACCAGGAACACCGGCACTTTCACCTGGTCCACGTTCTGCGCCGGCGACCATGCCTTCAATTGCGCTTCGTCGGTGCCAAGCACGCGCTGCAGGTAGCGCTTGCCGGACTTCGCTCGCGGGATGTCACCCTTCTTCTTCATCACCTGCAAGTCGTAGACACCCACATAGCCGATCGCGCATTTGTACAGTTCCGGATACCGAATCGGCTGCATCAGCGCGGCATAGCCACCATAGCTCGCGCCATAGGTGCACACCCGGTTCGGGTCGGCGACCTTGTTCGTCACCGCCCACTTCACGCCATCGGCCAGGTCGTCCTGCATCTTGCCACCCCATTCCTGGTAGCCACTCTCCTCGAACTTCCTGCCGCGGCCGCCGGAACCGCGATAGTTGACCTGCAGAACACCATAGCCACGACTGGCGAGGAACTGCGCGTCGCGGTCGTAGCCCCAGCTGTCATAAGGACCGTGGGGACCACCGTGCGGCATGACGATCAGTGGCTTGGCTCCCGGGGTTGCAGGCCCGGTATAGAAGCCGTGCAGGGTCAAGCCATCGCGCGTGGTGAAACTGATCGGCGTGGTCGGCGACAGGGTTCCCGGGGTCATCCAAGGCCTGGCCTGGTTGATCAGCTGCACGTTGTTGGTGCCCCGATCAATGACGTAATAGGCTCCTGGGTTCCGGTCCCCGTGCACGTAGAAAAGCACCTTGCCGTCGTCGCGCGTGTAGTTGAGGATCGACACCATGTTGCCGGGGAAGGCCTTCAGCAAACCGGCATGCAGCTTGGCCCACTGCGAGGCAGGATCCAGGTAGACCACGCTAGGTTTGCCCTCGTCGTAGCTGACCCCATACGGCGCGCCTTCGCGCCCCGCATACATGACCGTGGCGATGTCCATGTCGTCGCGGCCAGCCAAGCGAACCCGAGTGCCACCCGCCAGATCCACTTTGTACAACTGCGCCGGTTCGTCCTTGTCGGCAATCATCGCAAACGCCGTGTTGTTATCCTTTTCCACACGCAGCAACGCCATCTCATAGCCTGCCAGCGACTTCGGAACAGGCGTCCAGGCACTGTCCGGCTGGGGACGATAGAACAGCACCGGATCGTCGTTGTCATCGCTGGTCACCCGCAGGCGCGCGGTGCCGGTGTGGTCGTAACTGAAGCTGGAAGTCTCGTTGTTGCGCTCGACCTCACGCCGGTTTCCGGTGCGTGTGTCCACCTTGTAGACGGCGGTGGAACCCTTCTCGTCGGCGCTGCGTCGCCAACTGTCGCACTCCACGAGAATCATGCCCGGCTCGCCGTGCAGCACCTTGGCGATGCTTGCGAAGCACTGATCCTTGCGCCGCCCGGATCGCGCCCCGTCGTCCAGGATGTAAGCGAACAGGGTTTCCTGGGTCTTGCCGTCGATGCCCGAGCTCATCAGTTCGCCAACACTGTAGGGCTGGGACCTCAACGGTTCCATCTTGGCCCGTGCGACGACCAGCTGGTTGTCATCGCTCCAGGTGATCCCGGTGACATGCTGCTGGCGGCCGAAGCGCAGTGCCTGGACGGCGCCCTGACCGTCAAGCGGAACAACATGCAGCTGCGTCTCCATGCCATCTGCAGAGGGTATGGCCATCGCGACGTACTTCCCGTCGGGGGACAGGGACACTTCGTTGACTTCAGCGTACTTCGCGAAGTCCATGTACGTGGGCACCTGGGCTCCGGCGGTCATGCCGGGAAACAAAACAAAGGCCGCCACGGCGGCCGAAAGCTGAAATTTCATGGAGAAATGCTGTCCTGATCCAGGAGGGTGGTAATGGTAAGGATACGCGCTCGCTGCGAACCGGACCTCTTCATCAACGTCAGGTTGGTGAACTCTCAGACCTCAAGGGTTGCCAAATCGCCCTTGAGCTCCAGCCAGGCCTTGCGATCGCCGGCGCGTTTTTTCGCCAGCAACATATCCATCAGAGCCCGCGTCCCGACGTCGTCGTCCACGGTCAATTGCACCAGTCGCCGCGTATCGGTGTGCATGGTCGACTCGCGCAGCTGCTGCGGGTTCATCTCGCCCAGGCCCTTGAAGCGGGTGACATTCACCGTGCCCTTGAGCTTTTCGCGAGCGATCTTCTCGAGCAGCAGGCGCTTTTCCTCTTCGTCCAGCGCATAGAACACCTGCTTGCCGACGTCGACCCGGAACAGCGGTGGCATTGCCACGAAGACATGGCCTGCCCCGACGAGGGTCGGGAAATGTTTCAGGAACAGTGCGGTGAGCAAGGTGGCGATGTGCAGGCCGTCGGAATCCGCGTCGGCCAGGATAATCACCTTGCCGTAGCGCAGGCCGTCGATCGCGTCCTTGCCCGGATCGCAGCCGATGGCCACTGCCAGGTCGTGCACTTCGTTCGAGGCCAGCACCTGACCCGAGGCGACTTCCCAGGTATTCAGGATCTTGCCGCGCAACGGCAGGATCGCCTGGAAGTCCTTGTCTCGGGCCTGCCGCGCGCTGCCGCCGGCGGAGTCGCCTTCGACCAGGAACAATTCAGTGCGCGAGAGATCCTGCGAAATGCAGTCGGCCAGCTTGCCAGGCAGGGCCGGGCCTTGCGTCACTTTCTTGCGGACGATCTGCTTTTCGGTCTTCAGTCGCGCGCTGGCGCGTTCGATCGCGATCTGCGCGATCCTTTCACCGAATTCAGTGTGCTGGTTGAGCCACAGACTGAAGGCATCGTGCGCGGCGCCTTCGACGAATCCGGCGGCCTGTCGTGAACTCAGGCGTTCCTTGGTCTGGCCGCTGAACTGCGGGTCGGTCATCTTCACCGACAGCACGAACGCCACGCGGTCCCACACGTCTTCCGGTGCCAGTTTCACGCCGCGCGGGAGCAGGTTGCGGAAGTCGCAAAATTCCCGCAGGGCGTCGGTGAACCCGGTGCGCAATCCGTTCACATGGGTGCCGTGCTGCGCGGTCGGGATCAGGTTGACGTAGCTTTCCTGGACCAGTTCGCCTTCCACGACCCACGCCACTGCCCAATCGACGATTTCTTGGTCTTTCCTGAGCGCGCCGATGAACAGTTCCGGCGGCAACAATTCGCGATCAGTGAGCTCGCCACGCAGGTAGTCTTTCAGCCCGTCTTCGTAATGCCATTCAACGCGTTCGCCGCTGGGCTGGTCGTACAAGCTGACCGTCAGCCCGGGACAGAGCACCGCCTTGGCGCGCAGCAGGTGCTTGAGCGCGCGCAGGTTGAACTTCGGTGTATCGAAATATTTCGGGTCCGGCCAGAAGCGCAGGCGGGTGCCGGTGTTCTTCTTGCCGACACCGCCAATGACTTCAAGTGGCGATACCCGGTCACCGTCCTTGAACGACATCCTGTATTCGTTGGCGTCGCGCTTGATGAACACGTCGACATGCGTCGACAGCGCATTGACCACGCTCACGCCCACACCATGCAGGCCACCGCTGAAGGTGTAGTTCTTGTTGCTGAACTTGCCGCCGGCATGCAGGCGGGTGAGGATCAGCTCGATGCCCGGGATTTTTTCTTCCGGATGGATATCCACGGGCATGCCGCGGCCGTCATCGCTGACTTCGCAACTGCCGTCATCAAACAGGATGACCTCGATCCCGCGCGCATGGCCGGCCAGCGCCTCGTCCACGGCGTTGTCGATGACTTCCTGCGCAAGGTGGTTGGGCCGGGTGGTGTCGGTGTACATGCCCGGGCGGCGCTTGACCGGGTCCAGCCCGGACAGGACTTCGATGTCTTCGGCGTTATAACGACTGCTCATGGGGCGCACATCAGGGGGACGCGTCAGGATTACCGCCGCGGCAGGTCGGGTCAAGCAGGGAGATTCGACGGCTTGCGTCATGTTTGGCGGATTTCCGTTGTCGATCAAGGGCTTCCGTCTCGGACCCTATGGCCGGGGCGTGCAGGCGAGCGCGCTTGCCTTTAGAATGTGGCTTTCCAGCGACGCGCTGCCGACATGACCTCCCCTGCACTCCAGACTCCGCTCGTCTTCGTCACCGGGGGCGTGGTGTCATCGCTCGGCAAGGGCATTGCAGCTGCCTCACTGGCCGCGATCCTGGAGGCGCGCGGCCTGCGGGTCACGATGATGAAACTGGACCCTTACCTCAACGTGGATCCGGGCACGATGAGCCCGTTTCAGCATGGCGAGGTATTCGTCACCGACGACGGTGCCGAGACTGACCTGGACCTCGGCCATTACGAGCGCTTCGTCAGCACCCGCCTGTCCGGGCTGAACTCAGTCAGTACCGGCAAGATCTACGAGGCCGTGATCCGCAATGAGCGCCGCGGCGATTACCTGGGCGGCACCGTGCAGGTGATCCCGCACGTGACCGACGAGATCAAGCGCTGCATCGATGCAGCGACCGAGGGGTTCGATGTTGCGCTGGTCGAAATCGGCGGCACCGTCGGCGACATTGAATCCTTGCCGTTCCTGGAAGCAATCCGCCAGTTGCGTACCGAACGTGGTCCGGCGATGGCGATGTACATGCATCTCACCCTGGTGCCGTACATCGCGGCGGCAGGCGAGCTCAAGACCAAGCCTACCCAGCACTCGGTCAAGGAACTGCGCTCGATCGGCATCCAGCCCGACGTGCTGCTGTGCCGTAGCGAGCAGCCACTACCTGACAGCGAGCGCCGCAAGATCGCGCTCTTCACCAACGTGCCCGAGCGCGCGGTGATCTCGGCAATGGACCTGGACAACATCTACAAGATCCCGATGTGGCTGCACGCACAGAAACTCGATCAGATCGTGGTCGAACACCTGCATCTTGAAGGCAAGGCAAAGCCCGATGCCGACCTGTCCGAATGGCAGGCGGTGGTGGATGCCACCGAGCACCCCATCGATGAGGTGACGATCGGCATCGTCGGCAAGTACGTGGACCACAAGGACGCCTACAAGTCGGTCGGCGAGGCGCTCAAGCACGGCGGCGTGCGCCAGCGCACCAAGGTCAACCTGAAGTGGCTGGAGTCAGAGGACATCGAGCGCGACGGCGCGGCCATCGCGTTGGCAGGCCTGGATGGCGTGCTGGTGCCGGGCGGGTTCGGCGACCGTGGATTCGAAGGCAAGGTTCTGACCGCGCAGTACGCACGCGAGCACGACTTGCCTTACTTCGGCATCTGTTACGGCATGCAGGCGGCCGTGGTGGATGCCGCACGCAACCTGGCGGACTTGGGGGGCGCCAACAGCACCGAGAACGAGCGCGATACCGTGCATCCGGTGATCGGCCTGATCACGGAATGGCGCAATCAGTCCGGTGACATCGAGCGCCGCGGCGAAGACAGTGATCTCGGCGGCACCATGCGCCTGGGCCTGCAGGAACAGCGGCTCAAGCCGGGTACGCTGGCCCATCGCATGTACGGCCAGGACGTTGTTGGCGAGCGTCACCGCCATCGTTACGAATTCAACAACCGGTACCGAACCCAACTGGAAGACGTTGGCATGGTGTTCTCCGCAAAGTCGATGGACGACACCCTGGTTGAGATGGTCGAGTGGCCGAATCACCCGTGGTTCCTGGGCTGCCAGGCGCATCCCGAATTCCTGTCGACACCGCGCAGTGGGCACCCGCTGTTCATCGGCTTCATCCGTGCCGCGCGCGAGCACAAGGCAGGTGGACGTTTGCTCAACGAACAAATCAATAGCGAGGCTGCGGCATGAAGTTATGTGGATTCGAGGTAGGCCTTGACCAGCCGCTGTTCCTGATCGCCGGGCCGTGCGTGATCGAGTCCGAACAACTGCAACTGGACGTCGCCGGTCAGCTGAAGGAGATCACCTCGGCACTCGGCATCAACTTCATATTCAAGTCCAGCTTCGACAAGGCCAACCGCACCTCACTGGGCAGCTTCCGCGGCCCGGGCATGGAAGAGGGCTTGCGCGTGCTGGCCGAGGTCAAGCGCCAGCTTGGCGTGCCGGTGCTGACCGACGTTCACGAATACACGCCGATGGATGAAGTGGCCTCGGTGGTCGACGTGCTGCAGACCCCGGCGTTCCTGGTCCGCCAGACCGATTTCATCACCAGGGTGTGTGCCGCCGGCAAGCCGGTAAACATCAAGAAGGGGCAGTTCCTGTCGCCGTGGGACATGAAACCCGTGGTCGAGAAAGCGCGCGCCACCGGCAACCCCGGGATCATGGTGTGCGAACGCGGCGCGAGCTTCGGCTACAACAATCTTGTCTCCGACATGCGCAGCCTCGCGGTGATGCGCGATACCGGTTGCCCGGTGGTGTTCGATGCGACCCATTCGGTGCAACTGCCGGGCGGGCAGGGTGGGACCAGCGGCGGCCAACGCGAGTTCGTGCCGGTGCTGGCGCGCGCGGCGGTCGCGGTGGGCCTGTCGGGCATCTTCATGGAAACCCATCCCGACCCGAGCAAGGCGCTATCCGATGGCCCGAACGCGTGGCCGCTCGACAAGATGCGCGCGCTGCTGGAAACCCTGCTGGAACTCGATGCAGCGACCAAGCGCAATGGCTTCCTCGAAACAACCCTCTGAAGGCGACACCAAGACCCCATGACCACCATTACCCATGTGCACGCCCGCGAAATCCTCGACAGCCGCGGCAATCCCACGCTTGAAGCGGAAATCACCCTGTCCGATGGCAGCTTCGGCCGCGCGATGGTGCCGTCGGGCGCGTCGACCGGCGCCAAGGAAGCGGTGGAACTGCGCGATGGCGACAGGACCCGCTATCTCGGCAAGGGCGTGCTGAAGGCGGTCGCGAATGTCAACGGGCCCATCGCCAACATGTTGCAGGGCTTAGACGCGGTTGACCAGGTTGGACTGGACCGTCGCCTGATCGACCTCGACGGTACCGAGAACAAGGCGCGCCTGGGTGCGAACGCACTGCTGGCGGTGTCGCTAGCCAACGCGCACGCACTGGCGGCTTCGAAGAAGATGCCGCTGTGGCAGCACCTGGCCAATGGCGCGGCGGTCAGTCTCCCCGTTCCCATGATGAACATCATCAACGGCGGCGCGCATGCCGACAACAACGTCGACCTGCAGGAATTCATGGTGTTGCCGGTGGGGTTTGATTCGTTTTCAGAAGCACTGCGCGCGGGTACCGAAATCTTCCATTCGTTGAAGTCGGTTTTGAAGGGTCACGGCCTGAGCACCGCGGTCGGCGACGAAGGCGGCTTCGCGCCAGACCTGCGCAGCAATGTCGAAGCGCTGGACACGATCCTGGAAGCGATCGGCAAGGCCGGTTACAAGGCGGGCGAAGACGTGCTGCTGGGCCTGGACGTGGCTTCAAGCGAGTTCTTCGACAACGGCAAGTACAACCTGACCGGTGAAGGCAAGCGCCTGACCAGCGAGCAATTCGTCGACTTCCTCGCCAATTGGGCGGCGCAGTATCCGATCATCACGATTGAAGATGGCATGTCCGAAGACGACTGGACTGGCTGGAAGCAGTTGACCGACCGTCTTGGCGACAAGGTGCAGCTGGTCGGCGACGACCTGTTCGTGACCAATCCGCGCATCTTCAAGGACGGCATCGAACGGGGCGTGGCGAATGCGATCCTGATCAAGGTCAACCAGATCGGCACCCTGACCGAGACCCTGGAAGCAATCGCGATGGCAGACGCCGCGCAGTACGCGGCGGTCGTCTCGCATCGTTCCGGCGAAACCGAGGACACCACGATCGCCGATATCGCCGTGGCAACCACGGCGACGCAGATCAAGACCGGCTCGCTGTGCCGCTCCGACCGCGTGGCCAAGTACAACCAGCTGCTGCGCATCGAGCAGATGCTGGGCAGCGATGCGCGTTACGCCGGGCGCGACGCGTTCGTGTCGTTGGCGCGCTGACGCAGCGTTCCAAGGTGAAGGTGACCACCCTGCTGGTGTTGCTGCTCGCCGCATTGTTGGCGTGGCTGCAGTACACCATGTGGTTTGGAACGGGTGGTAGCCATGAAGTCGCTGCGTTGCGTGCGCAGGTTGGACACCAGCGAATCGAGAACCTGAAATTGCAACAGCGCAACGAGGCGCTGGCGGCCGAAGTCGACGACTTGAAATCGGGCGGCGCCGCGGTCGAGGAGCGCGCTCGCAGCGAACTGGGCATGGTCAAGCCCGGCGAGACCTTTTATCGCGTGGTCGATGGCAGTTCCAGGCCCGCCGCGCCTGTAGTGCCCGAGTCGTCGGTCATGCCGGCAGCCGGTCAGTGAGCTGGGCGCTGGTTCCTGCCGCCGGCAGCGGGCGTCGCTTTGGTGCGGGCATCCCCAAACAGTATCTGCAAGCCGCCGGCAAGCGGTTGATCGAGCACGCGCTGGATGCACTGCTGTCGCATGAGGCGATAGACGGCGTCGTGGTTGCACTGGCCGCGGACGACGCGCATTGGCCAGGCTGGACGAGCCTGCATGGCAAACCGGTGCTGACCTGCGTGGGTGGTGGCGAGCGTGCCGATTCGGTGCTCGCTGCATTGCATGCGTTGCCCGGGCACGTTGCCGCCAATGCCATCGTGCTGGTGCACGATGCCGCGCGCCCGAACCTGCGTGCGGACGACATTTCGCGATTGCACGGGGCGGCAATGGCGCACGCCGATGGCGCGATCCTCGCTGCGCCGGTACGCGATACGCTCAAGCGCCTGGACAGCGAAGGTTGCATCGCGGTGACTGAACCACGCGACGGCATCTGGCGTGCGCTCACGCCGCAGGCCTTCCGTCGCGACGTGTTGCTGCGTGCGCTGCAAGCCGCGCGCGCCGATGGCTTCGCGGTCACCGACGACGCGCAGGCGGTCGAACGCCTCGGCTTGCATCCGCGCCTGGTAGAAGGTCGCGAGGACAACCTCAAGGTCACCACGCCGGCCGACCTTGCAGTGGCCGGATTTCTGCTGGCGAGCCATTCCCCCGGAAAAGTCGCATGACCGGCATCCGCATCGGCCAGGGTTTTGACGTGCATGCGTTCGGCGACGGCGATCATGTGATGCTTGGCGGCGTGCGAGTGCCGCACACGCGCGGCGTGCTGGCCCACAGCGATGGTGATGTGGTGTTGCATGCGTTGTGCGATGCGATCCTCGGCGCCTTGGCACTTGGCGACATCGGCCAGCATTTCCCGCCGTCCGACCCGCAGTGGAAAGGCGCCGACAGTCGTGCGTTCCTGCGTCATTGCGATGCACTGATCCGTGGGCGTGGCTGGCACGTTGGAAATGCGGACATCACCGTCATCTGCCAGCGGCCCCAGGTCGGCCCGCATGCGCAGGCCATGCGTGAAACGATTGCCGCCGACCTCGGCATCGCGGTGGATGCGGTCAGCATCAAGGCGACCACCACAGAAGGCCTGGGATTCACCGGACGAGGCGAAGGCATCGCCGCGCAGACGGTGTGCCTGCTGCAGCTTGATGGCTGAGCTTGCCCGCGCCCACGGCGCGCCGGTGTTGCGTGCGCGGATCCGCAGCACGCCTGAGGATTTCAGGGTTGATGAACTCGACGCCTTCGAGGCCAGCGGCAGCGGCGAGCACCTGTTGTTGACCATCGAGAAGCGCGGCATGAACACCGCGTTTGCGGCGAAACGCATCGCGCAGTGGGCGGGGGTTGCCGAATCGGCGATCGGCCAGGCCGGGATGAAGGACCGGCACGCAGTGACTGTGCAGCGATTCAGTGTCTGGCTGCCCAAAAGGGTCGCGCCGGATCTCGCCGGCTTGCAGTCGGAGGATCTACGGGTCCTCGCCCATGCCTGGCACTCACGCAAGTTGCCGCGCGGCGCATTGGCCGGCAACCGGTTCCGGCTGGTGTTGCGCGAAGTGGAAGGTGAGCGCGGGTCGATGGATGCACGCCTGCAAGAGATCGCGGCGCATGGCGTACCCAACTATTTCGGCGAACAGCGTTTCGGACGTGGCGGTGGCAACGTGGCCAAGGCGGTGGCGATGTTCGCCGGCGGTCGGGTCAGGCGCGAGGAACGCTCGATATTGTTGTCGGCAGCCCGTTCGGAATTGTTCAACCGGGTGCTGGATGCGCGTGTTGCCAACGCTACCTGGAATGCCGCGCTGGAAGGCGAAGTGTGGATGCTCGACGGCAGCCGCAGCGTGTTCGGGCCGGAGCCGATGAGCGCGGATCTACAGGCGCGGCTGGAAGCCTTCGACATCCATCCCAGCGGGCCCTTGTGGGGCGAAGGTGACATGCGCAGCTCGGGCGATGCTGCGGCCTGCGAGTTGCGCGCCATGGCAGGCGATACCGCGATGCGGCTGCGTATTGGACTTGAGAAAGCCGGATTGAAGCAGGAGCGGCGCGCACTGCGCCTGCGGCCCGAGTCGATGGCATGGGAATGGCTGGGAGACCACGCGCTGGTGCTTACGTTTGCATTGCCGCCGGGCTGCTACGCGACCACGGTGCTACGCGAGTTGGGTGACATCGTCGACGCTGCAGCACCAATCCAGGAACGCGCTTGAGCGCGACCTGGATCTTTGTGCGGCGGTGGTCGCGGTCAAGCCCGCTCCTACAGGCGCTTCTCCAATAACACCAGCACCGCGCCCGCCCCGCCTTGTGCGGCCGGCGGGGAATGGAAAGCGAGCACGTCGGCACGATGGCGCAGCACGCGGTCGACAAGGTTCTTGAGTACCGGCAGCCGGTCTTCGGAATTGCGCCCTTTGCCATGCACGATGCGCACGCAGCCCAGCCCGTGCATGCGGCAGTCGCGCAGGAACTCGCGCAAAGTGACTTCCGCGGTGCGTGCCGGCAGGCCATGCAGGTCGAGTTCTTCCTGCGCCGCATATTCGCCGCGCGCCAGCCGCTTGAGCAGCATCGGCGACACCTCGTCGCGCCGGTAAGTCAGCACGTCGCCGGATTCCAGCGATGCGACCACTACGTTACGGAATTCCTCGCGGGCGGCGTCCTCGTCGCGGCGGGCCATTTTCGCCGACGGTTTCGGCTTGGGCAGGGCAGGTGGCGGCGATACGGGCGGAAGTTCGCGCACCTTGCCGCGATGTGCGCCTATGGCCTCGCGGAACAGGCTGGCGTCGTCGCGATCCTCGGGTGCGACCTCGGGTTCTGGCGGAGCCTTGCGCATCCCCTCAGGGTAACGCAGCCCGAAGCCGGGCATCGGCATCCGTTATCATGGCCGCATGCAGAAGTCCTTGAAGCCGTAAGCCACGATGCGGGTGCTTGTCAGCAACGACGACGGCGTCGACGCCCCCGGAATCCGTGCACTGGCCGCTGGCTTGCGCGAGGCCGGCCACGAAGTCGTGGTGGTCGCGCCCGATCGCGATCGCAGCGGCGCCAGCAATTCGCTCACGCTGGACGCACCGATCCGGGTGGTCAAGGTGGATGAACAGACCTGGAAGGTGTTTGGCACGCCGACCGACTGCGTGCATGTGGCAATCACCGGCATGTTGGAGCGTGAACCCGATATCGTCGTATCGGGGATCAACAACACCGCAAACCTCGGCGACGACGTGATTTATTCGGGTACCGTCGCGGCGGCGATGGAAGGCCGTTTCCTGGGCTTGCCGGCAGTGGCGATGTCGCTGGTCACCGCCGACCACAAGGGCAAGCATTACGAAACGGCGGCGCGCGCGGCGGTGGAGATCATTGCCAGGCTCAAGGCCGAGCCGTTGCCCGCCGACACCATCCTGAATGTGAATGTGCCCGACCTGCCCTGGCACGAGATCAAGGGCTTCCAGACCACCCGGTTGGGCAATCGCCATCGCGCCGAGCCGTGCACACCGCAGCAGGATCCGCGCGGCCGTCACTGGTGGTGGATCGGCGCTGCCGGCCCGGAACACGACGCCGGTCCTGGCACCGATTTCCAGGCCGTGCGCGACGGCCACATTGCTATCACTCCAATCCACGTCGACCTGACCCGCTACCAGGCGCTCGAACAGGTGGCGAGCTGGGTCGATGGACTGGCTTTGACGCTGCAGGCACGCCATGCGGAGCGGGCTTCGTGATCTCGCGCTTGCGCTTGAAGGCGGCCGATGTCGGCATGGGCATGACCAGCCAGCGCGTGCGCGATCGCCTGATCGAACGCCTGCGCGCGGGGTCCGATCATATCGCCGGGATCGAAGACGAGCGTGTCCTCAACGTGATCCGGACCGTGCCGCGCCACCAGTTCGTCGATGAGGCATTTGCAATGCGGGCCTACGAGGACACGGCATTGCCGATCGGGCATGGCCAGACCATCTCGCAGCCCTGGGTGGTGGCGCGGATGACCGAGGCGCTGCTTGAGGGCGGAATGCCCAAGCGTGTATTGGAGATCGGCACCGGCTCCGGATACCAGGCCGCGATCCTGGCTGCGTTGGGCATCGAGGTGTTCACCGTGGAACGCATCGGAGAACTGCTGCGTACGGCCCGCAAGCGCTTTCGTGCGTTGGGCCTGCATGTGCGCAGCAAGCATGATGACGGCCGCATCGGCTGGGCGGACGAAGGGCCCTTTGACGGCATCATCGTCACCGCCGCGGCGCCGGTATTGGTGGATGCAGTGAAGGCGCAACTCGCTGCCGGTGGCACGCTGGTGGCGCCTGTCGGGAGTAGCGCCGGGCAATCGTTGCTATGCCTGCGCAAGGACGCGCAGGGCCGCATCGAACAGCGGAGCCTGGCGCAGGTCGTGTTCGTTCCATTGCTGTCAGGCATGGTGGACGCATGAAGCTTTTTGGTCCGTTGTATAAGCGGGCGCTGGCGTGGGCACGGCATCCCAAAGCGCCGGCGCTGCTGACCGGGTTGAGTTTTGCGGAAGCCATCGTGTTCCCGGTGATGCCGGAAGTGATGCTTGCGCCGATGTGCCTGTCACAGCCGAAACGCGGTTACTGGTTTGCGACCCTGAGCCTGGCGGGTTCGCTGGTGGGTGCGGTGGTGGGGTACCTGCTGGGCCACTACGCCTATGAACTGGTGAAGCCGCTGCTGGAGAGCCTGGGCTGGCTGGAGCGGATCGATGCGCAGGTCGCCACCCTGCGCGCGATCACGGCGGAATCACCGTGGAAGGCTTTCTGGCTGCTGGTGATTGCCGGGTTCACGCCAATCCCGCTGAAGATCTTCACTTGGGCATCGGGGATTGTGGGTGTGCCCATGCTGCCGTTCCTGGCGAGCATGTTCGTGGGGCGCGGCAAGCGCGTGTTCCTGGTCGCCCTGGCCATCCGCCTGGGTGGCGAGCGCGCGGAAAAGGCGCTGCATCGCTATATCGAACCGATCGGCTGGTCGGCGCTGGCATTGCTGGCTGCACTGGCTGGTTGGTTGCTGTTGCGCGGGCATGGGGCATGATGTCGGCCATGCGCCTGCAACAAACCATCCTCGCATTGGCCACGTTCGCATTGCTTGTCGGCTGTGGCCGAAGTCACGTCCTGCACGAATCCGGACGCGGTGGCCGCACCCCGGTGGGCGAACGCCCGGTCAAGGTGTCGGAACCCAAATATGGCGCAACCGTGGTCGTCCAGCGCGGCCAGAATGTGTATCGCATCGCCACTGAGAATGGTCTGACCGCGCTCGACCTGGCGATCTGGAATGATATCGGCGCGCCTTACACGATCCATCCGGGCCAGCGCCTGCGCCTGTATCCGGGTGGGCAGAGTGGCGTTGCGATGAAACCCACCGCATCTGTCGCGCGGTCGTCGACATCGACGGCCCCCGTGCGTCCAGCCACGCCGTCGGTCGTGGTGCCAAGCGCCAGCAATGTGTCCTGGCGTTGGCCGGCCGATGGCACGGTGGTCGCCAGCTTCGCCAGCGGCGATCCGACCCGGCAAGGCGTGGACATCGCCGGCAAGGGCGGGCAACCCGTGCGTGCCGCGGCCGACGGCGTGGTGGTGTATTCAGGGTCCGGGCTGGTGGGCTACGGCGAACTTGTCATCATCAAGCACAACGAGCAGTGGCTTTCGGCTTACGGGCACAACCGGGCGCGGCTGGTCAACGAAGCCCAGGTCGTGAAAGCAGGCCAGCAGATTGCCGAAATGGGCCGCAGCGGCGCTGCGCGCGACATGCTGCATTTCGAGATCCGCTACAACGGCAAGCCCGTGGATCCGCAGCAGTATCTGCCGCGTCGCTGATCAGCCCGAAAATACAAACCCCGCGACCACCCGGCGGCTCTCGCTCGCAAGCACGCTGTAGGTGCGCGCGGCGGCGGCATTGGTCATGACTTCGATGCCGATCCCGCGCTGCAGGCAGGCCGCCATCACCATGGCCGGCGGGAATTTCTGGGTCGCGCCTGTACCAAGTACCAGCAACTCGGGTTCCAACGCCAGTAGGGTTTCGAGGTCGCCTGGCGTCATTGCAGCGGTATTGCTGACGGGCCAATCTTCAACCAGCGCATTGGGCGCGATCACGAAACTTCGGGTCAGCCGCCGATCGTTGACCAGCGCCGAAGTGCCATCGGCGCCACGCAGGAAATATTGATAATCGGGGCGTTCAAGGTTCAGTTGCATGTGTGTAATCCCTCAACCGCAGCGGGAGAAGGAAAGACGCATCAAAAAGAGTCAGGCCCGCGGCAGCACGATATGCCGCCGCTCCGTCGAAGGCCGGTAATACACCGCAACATGACCGATGCGCTGGACCAGGGCGGCGCCGGTACGCGTCGCAAGTTCAGCGACCATTGCATCGCGCAGCTCGCGTTCGGCAGCGGCGACCTTGATCTTGATCAGTTCGTGGTGCTCCAGTGCGGCATCCACCTCGGCAACCAGTGCATCGGTAATGCCCTTGCCACCCACCTGCAACATCGCTTTGAGATCGTGCGCCTGACCGCGCAGGAAGCGGGCCTGGCTATTGGTGAGCGTGGTCGTCATACAGTTGATCAAAGGGGCGCTGGGAGAGGCGCAGGGTATCATGGCGTCCCATTCCCACCGGCCTTCGATGCCCATGGCCACCCGCAGTCATGCCTTCAAAAAGTAAGTCGAGCCAACGCTGGCTCAAGGAACACTTTTCCGACCCCTATGTGAAGAAGGCGCAGGCCGAAGGCTTGCGTTCGCGAGCAGCCTACAAACTGGAGGAGCTGGTCGAACGCAACCAGCTGCTCAAGCCGGGCATGGTGGTGGTGGACCTGGGTGCTGCTCCGGGTAGCTGGTCGCAATGGGTGCGCCAGGAGTTGGACAAGATGGGCGAGGGCGGACGGGTCCAGGCACATGCCAGTCGCGTGATCGCCAGCGATATCCTGGAGATGCCGACCTTGGCCGGAGTGGAGTTCCTTCATGGCGACTTCAGGGAGAATGACGTCCTATCGCGGTTGTTGGAGGCGTTGCATGGCGAGCAGGTCGACCTTGTGTTGTCCGACATGGCCCCCAATAAGAGCGGTATGGACGCGGTGGACCAACCGCGCGCGATGCACCTGGCCGAGCTGGCCATGGACTTCGCCGATGGTCACCTCCGCATCGGCGGCACGTTCCTGATCAAGTTGTTCCAGGGCGTGGGTTTCGATGAATACGTGCGGGAGCTGCGGCGGCGTTATGCCAAGGTGGTGATCCGCAAGCCGGCGGCCTCGCGCAAGCGTTCGTCGGAAGTTTACGCGCTGGCGCAGTCCAAGCTGGCGCAGATGAAGGCGTAGATGACGCCATATGCTGTATCTGTTGCTGTATCTGTTGCTGTAATTCGGTGAGCCCTGGCCCACCATCCTGGTGACGTAAAAGGACGACATGAACGATCTTGCCAAGAACTTGCTGCTGTGGGTCGTCGTCGCCGTCGTGCTGATGGTGGTGTTCCAGAGCTTCAGCCCGAAGCTGGCACCGAGCCAGGACATCATCTATTCGCAGTTCGTGCAGGACGTGAAGAACGACCGCGTCAGCAAGGTGGATATCGCCAGCAACGAACGCACGATCACCTTCGAGCGCGGCGACGGCAGCAAGGGCACCACCACCGCGCCGGTGCGCGACAAGGACCTGATCAATGAACTGATATCCCACAAGGTCGAGATCAAGCAGGCGCCGCCGGATTCGGGCATCTCGTTCTGGTCGGTGGTGCTGAATTTCCTGCCGGTGATCCTGATCATCGGCTTCTGGCTGTTCATGATGCGGCAGATGCAGCAGGGCGGCGGCAAGGGCGCGATGAGCTTCGGCAAGTCACGCGCGAAGCTGCTCAACGAAGATCAGACCAAGATCACCTTCGCCGACGTCGCCGGCTGCGACGAGGCCAAGGAAGAAGTCTCCGAGCTGGTCGAGTTCCTGCGCGATCCGTCCCGGTTCCAGAAATTGGGAGGCAAGATCCCGCGCGGTGTACTGATGGTCGGTCCCCCAGGCACCGGCAAGACCCTGCTGGCAAAAGCAATCGCGGGCGAGGCCAAGGTGCCGTTCTTCTCGATTTCGGGCTCGGACTTCGTCGAGATGTTCGTCGGTGTCGGCGCCAGCCGCGTGCGTGACATGTTCGAGCAGGCCAAGAAGCAAGCGCCGTGCATCATCTTCATCGACGAGATCGATGCCGTCGGCCGCCATCGGGGTGCGGGGCTGGGCGGAGGGCACGACGAGCGTGAGCAGACCCTCAACCAGTTGCTGGTGGAGATGGACGGGTTCGAAGGTGGTGAAGGCGTGATCGTGGTCGCCGCGACCAACCGTCCCGACGTCCTGGATCCTGCGCTGCTTCGCCCGGGTCGTTTCGACCGCCAGGTCGTGGTGGGCTTGCCTGACGTGCGCGGCCGCGAGCAGATTCTGAAGGTGCACATGCGCAAGGTCCCGCTGGCCGATGACGTGGTGCCGATGACGATTGCCCGCGGCACCCCCGGCTTCAGTGGCGCCGATCTTGCCAACCTGGTCAACGAGGCCGCGTTGTTTGCGGCCCGTGGCAACGGCAAGGAAGTGCGCATGGAGCACTTCGACAAGGCTCGCGACAAGATCATGATGGGCACCGAGAACCGCTCGATGGCGATGAGCGAGCAGGAAAAGACCCTGACTGCCTACCACGAGGCGGGCCATGCCATCGTCGGCCGCCTGGTGCCGGAACACGATCCGGTTTACAAAGTCACGATCATTCCCCGGGGAAGGGCATTGGGCGTGACCATGTATTTGCCCGAAGGCGACAAGTACAGCTACAACCGCACTGCCATCGAGTCGCAGCTGTGCTCGCTGTATGGCGGGCGCGTCGCCGAAGAACTGATTTTCGGCGAGGACAAGGTGACCACCGGCGCCTCGAACGATATCGAGCGCGCGACCAAGATGGCACGCAACATGGTCACCAAGTGGGGCCTGTCCGAGCTTGGCCCGATCACGTTTGGCGAGGAAGACGACGAGGTATTCCTGGGCCGTTCGGTGACGCAGCACAAGAGCGTGTCGGACGACACCGCACGCCGCATCGACGAAGTCGTCCGCAGCATCCTGGACAAGGCGTTTGATCGCACCACCGCGATCCTGACCGCCAACATCGACAAGCTGCACACGATGGCGAAGTTGCTATTGGAATACGAAACCATCGATGTGCCGATGATCGATGCAGTGATGGAAGGGCGGGAGTCGCCGCCGCCGATGGGCTGGAGCCCGGGTGGGCCGGCGCGCGAGGAAGCCAAGCCAATGATCATCGGTGGGCCCGCCGAGCAGCTCTGAGAACACAGTTGCCGAGGTGCAATGAAAAGGCCAGAGTCTGCTCTGGCCTTTTCATTGGCATGACCAGAATGTTCGACACCTCCCCGCAGCTCGACTGTGCCGGTCGCATCCTCAAGCTCGATCGACCGCGGATCATGGGCATCGTGAATGTGACGCCGGATTCGTTTTCCGATGGCGGCGCGCATTTTGACGTCGATGCGGCGCTTGCA
>JBBQHK010000009.1:0-81470 GCA_038323895.1 Lysobacterales bacterium
GGTCTACACGCGCGCCGACATCGAGCAGGGCCGCCAGGTCTGGCAATCGATTGGCGGCATGCAACTTGGCTCGATCTGGGGCCACGGTGCGTACGTCGCCCCGGACTGGAGCGCGGACTGGCTGCATCGCGAAGCCACCGACGTGCTGGATATCTGGGCGCGTCGCGATGGTGGCATGGCGACTTACGCCGACCTGCCCGCCGAGGAGCAGGGCGCATTGCGCGGCCGCCTTCAGGCGATGATGCGGGCCAATACCTATGATGCAAAGACCGGCACGATCACACTGACCCAGGATCGCGTCGCCGCACTGTCCAATGTCGCTGCGCATTACGAGAGTCTGTTCGGCAACGACCCGGCCACGCTCGAGCTGCGTGAAGCGTATGCAATGAAACAGGGCACGGTCGACACAGCAGAACACCGACGCGCGCTGACCGCGTTCTTCTGGTGGACCGCATGGGCCGCAACCACCGAGCGCGCGACCGATGGCGAGACACTGGTCCCGGCCAAGGACGGCATCGCCAACAAAAAAGTGACCTATACCAACAACTGGCCAAGCGAGCCGCTGGTTGGCAACACGCCACCGCCGGCGCTGTGGGTGTGGTCGGCCTTCAGCGTGTTGTTCCTGATCGCCGGCATCGCGATCCTTGGCTGGCATTACGCGGTCACCCACGGGCGGGGCGAGGAGGGGCACACCATTCCGGCATCGGATCCGTTCGCACTGCTGAAGATCACCCCGTCGATGCGCGCGACCGCGAAGTATTTCTGGGTAGTCCTGGCGTTGTTCATTGCGCAGATCCTGCTGGGCGCCATCACCGCGCACTTCCAGGTCGAGGGCCAGGAGGCTTACGGATTTGCGCTGTCCGACTACCTGCCATATTCACTGGCCCGCACCTGGCACACCCAGCTGGCGGTGCTCTGGATCGCCACGGCATGGCTGGCGACAGGCCTGTACATCGGGCCTGCGCTATCCGGGCATGAACCCAAGTATCAGCGCTTCGGAGTCAACTTCCTGTTCGTCTCGCTGCTGCTGATCGTGGTCGGCGGGTTTGCGGGGCAATGGCTCGCGGTGATGCAGATCCTGCCGCTGGAACACAACTTCTGGTTCGGCCACCAGGGCTGGGAATACGCGGACATGGGCCGCTTCTGGCAGTGGTACCTGTTCATTGGCCTGCTGCTGTGGGTGACCCTGGTCGGACGCTCCCTGTGGCCGATCCTGCGCGGCCCTGCCAGCGACTCGAAGTCCATCATCGGCCTGCTGTTCATGTCGACGGTCGCGATCGGACTGTTCTATGGCGCAGCCCTGATGTGGGGCGAACACACCCATATCTCCGAGGTTGAGTACTGGCGCTGGTGGCTGGTGCACCTGTGGGTCGAGGGCTTCTTCGAGGTGTTCGCCACCGCGGTGATGGCGTTGATCTTCACCCGCCTTGGCCTGATCAAGACCTCGACGGCCAATATCGCGGTGCTGTTCGCGACCATCATCTTCATGTCCGGTGGCGTGCTGGGCACCCTGCACCACCTGTACTTCGTCGGCACGCCGATCTCGGTGGTGGCGCTTGGCGCGAGCTTCAGCGCGCTGGAAGTGGTGCCGCTGGCCTACCTGGGTTTCGAGGCGTACCACACCTGGAAACTCGGCAAGGTCACGCCATGGATGGCGCGTTATCGCTGGCCGGTGATGTTTTTCATCGCGGTGTCGTTCTGGAACCTGGTCGGCGCGGGGCTGTTCGGCTTCCTGATCAATCCGCCGCTGTCGCTGTACTACATGCAAGGGCTGAACCTGACCGCCCTGCATGCCCATACCGCGCTGTTCGGCGTCTACGGGATGCTCGGGATCGCCCTGGTGCTGTTCTGCCTGCGCGGCCTGCGTGGACAAATGGTGTGGGATACACGGGCGCTGAAAACCTCGTTCTGGGGCCTCAACATCGGGCTGGCGTTGATGGGCGTGCTGACACTGTTGCCGCTGGGCACGATGCAACTGCTGGCTGCGATTGAGCATGGTTACTGGTATGCGCGCTCCGCCGAATTCATGCAGAAGCCCATCGTGGAACTGCTGATCTGGATGCGCATGCCGGGCGACGTCATCTTCAGCGTCGGTGCGTTGGCACTGTGCTGGTTCGTGCTGCGACTGTGGATTGCACCGCGTCGCGAAGTAGCGCTTGTCGGTGAGACCGGAACCGGCCAGTAGTGGACGGAAAGTGATGCACGAAAGTGATGCAGGGTTTGGCAACGGGTACCGGACAAGGCGCGCCAGGACGCCAGTCCGGTATCCGGACTACACCCACTGAGCTCCACGCCTGACCTGCTACGGTGTCCCCCGGGAATAACGGGTGACACCCATGCTGACTTGGGTCAAGCGGATACTGCTTGCCTTACTGGTATTGATGGTTGTGTCTGCTGCCGCCACTTGGTGGTTACTTCGCGGCAGCGTGCCCCTGCTTGACGGCGAGCTGCCGCTTGCCGGGCTGTCCGCTCCCGTCAGGATGCAGCGCGACGCACTGGGCGTTGTAACGATCGATGCGGCGAACCAAGCCGACGCCATGCGTGCGCTTGGTTTTGTCCACGCGCAGGAACGCTATTTCGAAATGGACCTGATGCGGCGCAGCGCTGCGGGTGAGTTGGCGGAACTGGTCGGACCTGCCGCGCTTGATACCGACAAAAAGCGCCGTATGCACCGGCTACGCGTACGGGCGATGCGAAATCTTGACATCGCCGTGGGCGACAAGCACACCCTGCTGCAGGCTTATACCGATGGCGTCAATGCCGGCCTCGCAGGCCTCGACGTGCGGCCATGGCCTTACTTGCTGCTGCGCCAGCAGCCAATGCGGTGGTCGCCGGTGGACGCGATCCTGGTCGGTGATGCCATGTACTTCGACCTGCAGGGTTCGGGTGCCACCAACACGAACGATCTGGCGCTGTCGCGGATCCGGCAGCAGTTACCGCCGGTGTTGTTCGCCTTGCTGACACGCGATGGCACGGCGTGGGATGCGCCGTTGATGGGACAACCGCGCGGCGTTGCGGTGCTGCCGACGGCTGAAGCGCTGGACCTGCGTACGCTGCCGATGCCGCCTGATCCAGCCGCTGCAGGCGTGCCCCAAAAGCCGGCCGCAGGCAGCAATAATTTCGCCGTCTCAGGCGCGCACACCGCCGACGGTCGTGCAATCCTGGCGGACGACATGCACCTGGACCTGCGCGCGCCCAACATCTGGTTTCGCGCGCGCCTGCGATACGCCGAGGCGCGTGCACTGGGCGGCAAGGTCGATGTTTCCGGGTTCACCCTGCCGGGCGTACCGGGCGTGATCGTAGGCAGCAATGGACACGTGGCCTGGGGCATCACCAACAGCTTCGTCGACTCGGCCGACTGGATGCGGGTGACGCCGTGCGCCGGCAACGCGCGCGCGCAGACGGGCTGCACGCCAGTGGAAACTCACCGCGAACAATTCCGCGTGGCAGGCGCCGAGGCCACCACGCTGGATGTACGTGAAGTGGCCTGGGGGCCGATCCTGCATGACGAACCCGATGGCAGCGCGTTGGCACTGCGTTGGGTCGCCCACCTGCCTGGCTCGATCAATTTCGGCCTCGCCGATTTCAGTATTGCCGGCGACTTGCAACAATTGATGGACCTTGCGGATCGCGCTGCGATACCGACCCAGAATCTCCTGGCCGTCGACAAGCACGGCCGGATTGCATGGCGACTCCTTGGCGCGCTGGCAGGCAGGACAGAACCCTGCTCAGCACAGACACTGATCGAAAATTCCACAGAGGCCCAAGCCCAGCCTGCGAAATCGCGCAACGTTGACCAGGCATCCGGCCAGGCCCAACCACCAGCCAGCCAACAGCGCCAGCCATGCCGGCCATGGAGCGCAGTCACCGATCGCTCTCCAGTCATCATGAATCCCGCCAGCGGTCGTCTGTGGACCGCAAACAACCGAATCCTGGATGGTGCCGAGCTAATTCGGGTGGGCGATGTCGGCTACGCGCTCGGCGCGCGCGCAAAGCAGATTCGCGATGGCCTGTTCGCGAAAGACCGCTTCAACGAACGCGATCTGCTGGCGCTCCAACTCGACGATCGGGCGCTGTTCCTGCAACGCTGGTGGACGCTGCTGCAGGACACCGCCAAGCGCACGGGCTCACCTGCACTGCAGGCATTGGCGAAAGCCGCGGGTACCCGACCCGAACGGGCCAGTGCGGATTCTGCCAGCTATCGGCTGGCGCGGGCCTGGCGCATCAATGTTCTCTCCCGAATCGAGGATGGACTGACCGCGCCGGCAAAGGCAGCATTGGGTAACGACTTCACCATGCCCAGTCTGCGGCAGCTCGAAGGTGTCGCCTGGCCACTGGTGACGCAACGCCCAGCCCACTTGCTGCCGCGCCGCTATGCGTCCTGTGCCGTCCCGGCACAAGCGCACGCGGAGTTCTGCCAAAGATTGAGCGGCTGGGATGCGTTGCTGGAGGATGCGGCGCACGAAGTCGGTGTCTATTACGCCGAAACCGGCCCGTTGAAGGAACGGACCTGGGGTGAGCGCAACACCGCGCGCATCTGCCACCCGCTGGCGTCATCGATTCCCATCGTGGGCAATCGCTGGCTGTGCATGCCGCAGGATCAGCTACCAGGCGATCGCGACATGCCGCTCGTCGCTGGGCCGGATTTCGGTGCCAGCCAACGCATGGTGGTCTCCCCCGGGCACGAGGCCGACGGCATCATCCACATGCCTGGCGGCCAGAGCGGCAACCCGCTGTCGCCGTTCTGGGGTGCGGGTCACGATGACTGGGTGGAGGGGCGCCCGTCATCGTTCCTGCCAGGCCAAACCGAATACAGCCTCAAGCTGACGCCTAGATGATGGCGAGCCCGGTTCCGTGACACGTCACCATCCCCATGCCGGGAATTCGTCGTTGCGGGAACCTGACCTGGATCAATGCCGGCGGACCGCTCCGGCCTGAGAATAATTCGCATGAACACAACGCCGCAGCCAGTTCCATCGAAATCCAATGCCTCGGTGAAGCACCTTGGCAATGCGCCGCACCGGCTGATGTTCTTCATCGGCGCCAGCAACCTGCTGCTGGCGATGCTGTGGTGGGCGGCCTGGCTGGTCTCGACCCGCTGGCAGCTGTTCACCCTCGCCCAGCCATCACCGTATGCAGGCTGGCTGCATGGCTTCGTGATGCAGTACCAGATGCTGCCCAGCTTCATGTTCGGCTTCCTGCTCACCACCTTCCCGCGCTGGATGGGGCTGCCGGACATCCCGCGCTGGCGCTACCTGCCGGTTGGCATTGGCATGCTCGGCGGACAACTTGCGACCTTGCTGGGCGCGATGGGTTTCGAAGCCGGCATGGTCGTCGGTTACTGGATGACACTGGCCGGCTGGATCGCCGGCCTGGCCACGCTGGCGCCGCACCTGTGGCGCGAACGCGGCACGACGTGGCATGCGCGTTCCTGTGTCGCGGCGCTCAGCCTGGGCCTGCTTGGCTTGTTGGCTTGGGGTGGAGTGCTGCTGGGCGCATCGCCGGCGTATGCGACCGCCAGTATCAAGATCGGCACATTCGGTCTGGTGCTGCCGATCTACGTGACGGTGGCGCACCGCATGTTCCCGTTCTTCGCCGGCAACGCGGTGCCCGGCTACAAGCCGTGGCGGCCGATGTGGTTGCTGGGCGTGTTCTGGGCGCTGAGCCTGCTGCATCTGGCACTGGAACTGGTGCACGGCTATGGCCTGTTGTGGATCGCTGACCTGCCATTGCTCGCGCTCACCGCGACCATGACTTGGCGCTGGTGGCCACGTGGAAACAAACCTGGAATTCTCACCGTGCTGTTTCTCGCCCTGAGCTGGATGCCGATCGCGTTCGCCCTGTATTCGGCGCAGAGCCTGACCTATGTCGCCACGGGTACCTATTGGCTTGGTCGCGCACCGGCGCACGCGCTGTTCATCGGTTTCTTCGGGAGTGCCTTGGTGGCGATGGTCACCCGCGTCACCCAAGGCCATTCCGGGCGCCCCATGCAGATGCCGGCTGCGGCTTGGTTCGCCTTCATCGCCCTGCAAGTTGTCACCGTGATGCGCATCGTTGCCGAGATCGTGCCGGACAACCTGGCCTGGCAGACTGCCGCCGCACTCGGCTGGCTGGTCGCTTTCGCACCCTGGGTGCTGCGCATCGGCCGGATTTATCTTTCGCCGCGTGCCGACGGCAAACCAGGCTGAGCCCGTCGTACTGAAGGCATGTCGCAATGATCGAGTTCTACACGCAGATCAAATGGCTCCACATCCTGATGGTGATGAGCAGCGGCTCGCTGTTCCTGCTGCGCGGGCTGCTGGTGCAGGCCGGCAAACCCCGCATCGCGATGGCCGCGCCCGTGCGCTACCTGAGCTACACCATCGATACCACCCTGCTCACCGCCGCGCTGATGTTGTTGACCATGCTGCCCGGCGCACTGTTCGCCAACGGCTGGCTGACGACGAAACTCGTGCTGCTGGTGGTTTATGTGGTGCTGGGCACATACGCACTCAAGCGCGGGCGAACCCCCCGCGTGCGTGCGATCTGCTACCTGGCCGCACTCGCCACCTTCGTGACGATGTACGGCATCGCGCGCATGCATTCGCCACTTGGCTGGATCCTTTTGCTGCGATGAATACGCCCCACTCCATCCCCACGCCCACGCCTTCTGTCCGAGTCGAAGGACGCGCCTGGGTCAATGGCGCGCTTGCACAACTGCAACGCGAAGCCGCGCGCTCGGCCGACACCCACCTGCTGCACGTCAAACTACCCGCGTATCCCGGCATCGCCTTCTACTTCAAGGACGAATCGGCGCACCCGTCGGGCAGCCTGAAGCATCGGCTTGCGCGTTCGCTGTTCCTGTATGCGTTGTGCAATGGCCGCCTGCGCGAAGGGCAAGCAGTGGTGGACGCCTCGTCGGGCAGCACTGCGATTTCCGAGGCCTGGTTCGCGCGGATGCTCGGCCTGAGCTTTACCGCAGTGATGCCGGCCTGTACCGCGCCGCGCAAGATCAGAGATGTACAAGCCCTCGGTGGCCGCTGCGACCTGGTCGAGGATGCTGGCAGCGTGCATGCACGCGCCGCCGAACATGCACGCTGCGGGGCGTGCCATCTGGATCAGTTCGGTTTGGCCGAACGCGCCACCGATTGGCGCGGCAACAACAACATTGCCGAGTCGATCATCGGCCAGCTGGCGCTGGAACCTTGCAATGTGCCGACCTGGATCGTGTGCGGCGCCGGCACCGGTGGTACCTCGGCCACGATCGGCCGTTACCTGCGTTATCGCGGGCTGGACACCCAGCTGTGCGTGGCCGAGCCCACCGGCGCGGCATTTGCGCACGGCTGGCAAACCCGTGACCGCAGCGTGCTGGCCAGTCAACCGACATTGATCGAAGGCATCGGCCGGCCATGCGTGGAACCGGGTTTCATTTTCGAAGTAGTCGATGCCGTGGAAGAGATCGACGATGCGGACTCGATTGCCGCAGCGTGGCTGCTGGAAGACCTGCTGGGCTATCGCTATGGCGGATCGTCGGGCACCAACTTCGCCGCCTGCCTGCGTCTGGCCGAAGCAATGCGCGCGCGTGGCAAAACCGGAAGCATCGTGACCCTGCTGTGCGACCGTGGCGAGCGCTACCGCGAGACCCTGTACGACCCCGCGTGGCTGGCAGAGCGAGGCGTGAATCCTTCCGCATCGCTCAAGAACGTGCGCGCGAGCATCGGCTGCGTCTGACGACGCAACCTTGTGGCTTTAGCGTCGAACCAGACTAACTAGCCGCCGCAACCACCGCAGCAGGTCGACGGCAGCTGCATGACCAGCAATCCATCGGCCTGTTGGCCTGTGGTGCCGATCGCTGTGCTCAGCTCGTCGGCACTGATCGCCGCGCTGACGCGCAATGCGCCGGTGGCGGGATCGATATCGATCTGGGCGGCCGGGTCGATGTTGTTGATTGCATCGGTAATGGCTGCCATGTCTATCGCAGCAGGCAATCCGTCAACGTGGAATTCCATTGGATGATCCTTTGAAAGGTGATGCCGGTTCGGCATCGCAGGGTCATGATCTGCACCGCAGGCAGGCGTCGCATTGATCCGGGTCAAGCGCCCGTCACTACCTCACGCGCCGTTTCATTTCGCGCTGGCCCACTCCACCTGCAACCAGACCTTGGTGGTATCGCGCGCGAAATGATCGGCGCGGTAGGCGGCAACCTTCAGCAACGCCTGCAGGCGCGTGGCCAGCGGCAAGCCCAGCGAGGCATTCCATTCACTGCCGTAGTGGCTGGCGCCTGCCAGCGCGGTATCGGCACGGTAGTCGTGCCAGGCCACAGCCCATGCGAAGCGGCCATCGCGGACGTGGCCGAATTTGCCGCTGGCGGACAGGTAACGGTCGTTCAAGCCACCGACTGGGGTTGCCAGGAAAATGTCGGCCGCACCATTGAACCCATGCAGCGTGGCCAGCGGCGTTTGCAGCGCATGGCTGCCATTGCCACCAAGATGCTCCCAGCCGCTTTTGAAGGTCGTACCGCTTACTGTGTAGGCAGGTTCCAGCAGCCAGTACGCATGCGAAAAGTGCTGCGGGTTATTCCCGTAGTCGACTTGGTGTGAGGCTTCGGCGGTCCAGCCCCACCCATTTCCGTCCTGCAATCGATCGCCGACCCAGCGCAGGCCATAAGTCGCAGTGGATGCCGTGGCGACATCCTGGTCGCGATGCAGGTAGGCATACCCCACCACTTGTTGTGCGCCCTTTTTCCAGGCGGCATTGAACAGGTGAGTGTCCAGATCGCGTTCGCGCGCCAAGCGGTTGATCGCTTCGTCACCATTGACCCGATGCACGCGGTCCAGCCAGTTGTAGCGCAAGGTGACGCCAGCCGCAGGCTTGTATTCCAGCGCCAGCGCATCGTAGACCTGTTCGTTCTGGCGGAAGCCCACATTGCCGACCCATCGCTGGTTGTCGATCAGGATGCGCTGGCGTCCAAGCTTCGCCGCGCCCTTGGCGCCATTCCAGCCAATCCACGCCTGGTTGAGTTCCGCGCCATTGGGATCGATCACAGCGGGATAAGCGATACGCCCATTCGCGCCACTGTCGTGATTGTTGCCGGAACTCGCAATGCCCTCGCCCTCCAGCAATGCCGACCAGTCGTCGGCAAACGTGAAGATCAGCCCGGCACGCAGGCGCAGGGTGTCGGCGTTGGCATCGAGCGCGAAAGCGGCGTCGTCCACCTGCTCATGGCGCAGGCGCAGGCTCCATGTGGGATCGACGGTGACTGACTGCGCTGTCACGGAAAGCGGCAAGCATGCGAAGCAGAACAATGCGGGTATGCGTGAAATCGCAGACATTGCGGTGAGCCTTCGTGGGAATGCGCACAGCATCGCCGCCTGACGCGCGGCTTGCGTTGAGCCAAGTCAAGTGGAACCTTGCTCGGCAAGGTCGATGCCGGCATCACGGCGATCGTTGATCTGGATCAGTTCGAACCGCATGCCTCGGCCCTAGCATGCCCATCTATCCATCAGATCGCGGGGCATTCCCGCACGAGGTCCACATGCCCCAGCCTGCCGGCAGTCTCCTGCCCTTTCTCCGCCCGAGCCTGCTGGCGCTCGCAATCGCCGCGATCGCGGGCGGCTGCAGTCGTGACGGAAATGCTGACGCCCAGCAAGATAGGCACGAGCAACCAGTGCCTACCACCAGCGAAAGAGGACACGTGGCGGACGTTCATGCAGCACATGCACCGGCAGTCACGGAACTTCCTCCTCCGCCGGCCACGCCATGGCTCAGCGATGCGCCGCTTCGTGAAGGCATGCGGCGCATGCATCGCGCGGTAGAGGCGCTTGAGCACGCAAACCATGAACATTTGGACGTCACCCAGACACTTGCCGCCAGCGGGCAGGTTCAGGACGCGGCGAACTTCATGATCGCCAACTGCAACCTTGCCCCAGAGCCAGATGCCGCGTTACATGGCCTCCTGACAATCCTGCTAAGCGGTGCCCACACGATCAAGGCGAGCCCCCACGACACCACGCCGTTGGCAGCGATGCGAGATGCCGTGGCGCTATACCCGCGCGTGTTCGAAGACGCTGCATGGCAGGCAGATACGGCGGCAACTGACTGAGGGTCAAGACAGCCTGGACAATCAGCGGAACCCGATCGCCGAACGGACGCCGGTTCCCCCTTCACAGTCAGGCGTGACGTTCACCGGCGTCTGCCGACGCTGCGCCTGGCCCGATGGCGTCTGTTCGCGCAGGCGGCTCATCGCACAGTGAACACCCCTCGCTCCAGGCGCTGTTGCCGTCCTCGAAGTGCTCCTGCTTCCAGATCGGCGTGGCGTGCTTGACCGCTTCGATTGCCGCGCGGCAGGCGCGAAAGGCTTCATCACGATGTGGCGTACCCGCGGCGATCACCACCGCGATATCGCCTACCGCCAGCCGGCCCATTGCATGGGCGATGTAGAGCTTCAACGCCGGGCCAACATCGCGTTGCGCCTGCTCGGCGATTTCGGCGAAGCGTGCCAGCGCCAGCGGCCGGAACAGGTCATAGCTGATCCCGGTGACGCGACGGCCATGATTGAAATCGCGGATACGGCCAACGAACATCGCGATGCCGCCGAAAGCAGGGTCGGACACGAAGTCGAGCGCAGCGGCCGGAACCAATACCTCGCTCGCGCGATCAGCGACGTGCACGAAATGGGTCCTGTCCATTCAGCCCCCGCTGACCGGTGGCAACACCGCCAGCTTGCCGTCGGCTGGCAACGTTTGCGGATCGCGAAGGATTTCGCTGGCTGTGGCAAACGCACAACTACGCAGGATTGCTTGGGCAGCATGCGGCCAATGGCTTTCCGCGTGCGTCTGCAACGCACCGCGCACATCGGCGATTGCGGCGCCCTCGACTGCAAGCTGCAGGCGATCCCCTGCTTCCAGCCCGCGCAGCGCACCGAACAATTCCAACTCAACCGGCATCGTCATGCTCATCACCCACACCACCTCCGGCACACAGGATGATGCCGCGACCGTCCAGACCGTACACCAGGACCTTCTCACCTGCGGGAAACACGTCACTGCCTGCATCCAGCACCGCCCATGCATTTGCCGCCAGCAGCGGCCGGATGCGGAAGGATTCCTGGCCTTGCAGGACGCGTACGTGCAGACGACCGTCGGCATCCAGGCCCATATGCGCCTTGAAGAAACATCGCAGGCCCGCCTTCTTCTGCACCGGTTCGGCCAACGGCAGGCGCAATACCTGTTCGGGCGGTTGCCCCATCTGCGCACGCAACGCAGGCTCGACAAAAAAGCGCATGCCGACCGCGGACGACACCGGATTGCCGGGCAACCCGAAATACAGCTGCCCGCCCGGCAATTGCGCGAACAGCACCGGCTTGCCGGGACGAATGGCGACCTTGTGGAAAACAATCGTCGCGCCCTGGGCCCGCAACGCATCCGGCACGAAGTCATGCCGCCCCATTGATACCGCACCTGTGCTTAAAATCAGTTTCGCACCCGCATCAAGGCCGCGCTGCAGGGCAGCCGTGAACGCAGCGGCATCATCGCCCACGGTTTCCCGATGCACCACGCGGGCACCGGATTCATCCAGGCGCGCGGCCAGGAATGGGCCATTGCTGTTGCGTATCTGGCCTGCCGCCAATGGTTGTCTTGGGTCATCGACCAGTTCGCGGCCGGTCGCGATCAAGGCCACTGGCACGCGCTGATGTGTCGCCAGCGCCTCCACGCCCAATGCTGCCAGCAGCATGTGTGAAGACGCAGCGTGACGACTGCCGGCGTGCATCACGCAGTCGCCCATCACCACATCCTGCCCACGCAGGCGTACATGCGCTCCCGGAATCACATCGAACAGCAAGCGGATGCGCGACGGTCGACCGTCGCGATCGCGTGCAAGCACCTGTACCTGTTCAATCGGCACCACCGCATCCAGCCCGGTGGGCAGGCTGGCGCCGGTCATGATTTCACACGCATCGCCTGTCGCTGCGGCCAGATCGTCGCCCGCAGCCTGCGAACCGACGACTGCGAACTCGGCGCCAGCTGAAAGCGTGTTGCCCGCGCTGGCCAGCGCAAACCCGTCCATCGCGCTGTTGTCGAACGGAGGAAGATTGGCCTGAGCGACGACGTCCTGCGCAAGCACGCGTCCAAGCGCCTGCGCCAGCGGCACCTGTTCGACCGGCAATGGGCTGCAGGCCGCAAGGACGTGCTGCAGGGCGTCGCTGTAGGAAATCATGTCGGACAGTGGCCGGTTGCGTTTGCGATGCGGGATCCGCGGGCGTTTAAGTTTGCATGCACCCCGCCATTTTAACGATTCGCTGCAACAACGCCTGCGTCGACCCGGCTGCTGAACTGCATGCTCGCCCAAACATTTCTTGCCGGACTTGATCCAGGTCAGGACAACCGCCCCGACGATTCCCGACACTGGCTGCATCCAATGGCCAATCGTGCGGGGAACAAGATGACTTATCTGATGGGGCGCCTGATGTTGTGCGTGCTGGGCTCGGCTGCGCTGCTGCTGGGTGGTTGCGGCGGGCAGGAAACACCCGCTGAAAAAGCATCGACGGAAGTGAGTGGCGATACCGGAGGCTCGGCCAAGGGAGACTTCGGTCCACCCCAGGGTGCGGAAATCGAGGCAGTCCTGACCAGCCCCCCATTTGTTCCGCCCGCCACCGGCCGCACCGCGCCCGCCAAGGTCATCGTCAAGCTCGACGTGGTGGAAAAGGAAATGGCGATCTCCGAAGGCGTGACCTACACCTTCTGGACCTTCGGCGGCACCGTGCCCGGCAGCTTCATCCGCGTGCGCCAGGGCGACACGGTGGAATTCCACTTGCGCAACATGCCCGACAGCAAAATGCCGCACAACATCGATCTGCATGGCGTGACCGGGCCTGGCGGCGGCGCGGCCTCCAGCTTCACCGCGCCAGGGCATTCCTCGCGTTTCACCTTCAAGGCGCTCAATGCCGGCCTGTACGTCTACCACTGCGCCACCGCGCCGGTGGGCATGCACGTGGCCAATGGCATGTACGGATTGATCCTGGTCGAACCGCCGGAGGGCTTGCCCCCGGTCGACAAGGAGTACTACGTCATGCAGGGCGACTTCTACACGACTGGCAAGTACCGTGAAAAAGGCCATCAGAACTTCGACATGCAAAAGGGCATCGACGAGAACCCGACCTATGTGCTGTTCAACGGCAGCGAAGGTTCGATGACCGGTGACAAAGCGCTGACTGCCAAGGTCGGCGAGACCGTGCGCCTTTACGTGGGCAATGGCGGGCCGAACCTGGTGTCGAGCTTCCACGTGATCGGCGAGATCTTCGACAAGGTCTGGTATGAGGGCGGCACCAAGTTCCAGGAGAACGTGCAGACCACCCTGATTCCCTCGGGCGGCGCGATGATGGCCGAGTTCCACATGGAAGTGCCCGGCAGTTATGTCCTGGTCGACCACAGCATCTTCCGTGCGTTCAACAAGGGCGCGCTGGCGATCCTCAAGGCGGACGGCAAGGAGGACAAGTCGATTTACTCGGGCAAGGAAGTCGACTACGTCTACCTGGGCGATCGTGCGCAGCCGAACATGGCCGCCGTCGCCACCGCCGCCGCCTCGGCCAGGACTGGCGAGCTGTCGGTGCAGGAGCAGATCGACGCCGGCAAGGCACTTTTCGCTGGCACCTGCTCGACCTGCCATCAGCCCGAAGGCCAAGGCATGGATGGTGTGTTCCCGCCGCTGGCGGCGTCGGACTACATCAAGGCCAACCCCAAGCGCGTGCCAGAGGTCATCCTGCATGGACTTGTCGGCCCGGTGACCGTCAACGGCAAGGACTACAACTCCAACATGCCGCCGATGAGCCAGCTCACCGACGACGAGGTCGCCAATATCTCCACGTACGTGCTCAACAGTTGGGGTAACCCGGGTGGGCGCGTCAGCAAGGCCGACGCGGCCGCGGTCCGCACGAAAAAACCCGCCAACGCTTCCGACGGCCATTGAACGATGCGTCCCGCCCTGCTCGCGCTGTTGGTCGCACTCCCGCTTGCCGGCCTTGCCGCCGGCGCAGCGGGAGTCAAGTACGCAGCGATCGCGGGCGGGCCATTTCGTTCCGCGCTGAAGTACGAAGACGCGCCCGGCGCAACCCGGGTGGCGCCCTTCGCACTGATGCGCATGCCGGTCAGCAATGCGCAGTTCCTGAGCTTCGTCAAACGAAACCCGAAGTGGCAACGCGACAAAGTGTCACCCGTATTCGCCGAGCAGCGTTACCTCTCGCATTGGTCATCGGCCACGACACTTGGTGACGCCGCCCGCGCCGACCAGCCAGTGACCTGGGTCAGCTGGTTCGCGGCGAGCGCGTTCTGCGAATCGATCGATGCACGCCTGCCGACCTGGGGGGAGTGGGAATACGTGGCCGCATCGGACGAGACCCGCCGCGACGCCCGTAGCGACCCGGCCTGGCGCGAGCGCATCCTGGCCTGGTATTCGCGCCCATCCAGCAGCGCCTTGCCACGGGTGGGCCTGCAGGCGTCGAATGTGTATGGCGTGCGGGACATGCACGGACTGGTCTGGGAGTGGACCGACGACTACTCCGCACTCCTGGTCGACGGCGACAACCGCAAGCAGGGTGATGCCGACAAGGCGAAGTTCTGCGGCGCTGGCGCGCTGTCGATGGACGACCGCGAGAACTATGCGGTGTTGATGCGGGTGGCGATGTTGTCCTCGCTGGGCGGCGCGGATGCCACCGCCAACATGGGTTTCCGATGCGCAAGGAGTGCGAAATGACACGTACGTTCTGCAACCGCCTGGCCACGAACCGATCGTTCACGCTGGCGATGTTTCTGCTCGCCGGGGCGGTATTTTCCGCGGGAGTCCTGGCCGCTGGCAAAACGCCGCCACTGCCGGCGGATTCGCTGTACCAGTTGACTCTGCCGCTCACCGACCAGGACGGGCACACCGCGGATTGGGGCACGCGTCGCGGCAAGCCGCAGCTGGTCGCGATGTTCTACACATCCTGCCAGTACATCTGCCCGTTGATCGTGGATTCCGGCAAGGCGATCGAGCGCCAGCTGGACGCAAAACAGCAGCAGAAGCTGGGCATCCTGCTGATCAGCATGGATCCCAGGCGCGATGACCCGAAGGCACTGAAGACGGTGGCCGCCAAACGCAAGCTGGATGCCGTGCGATGGACGCTGGCCTCCCCGAGAGCGGACGATGTGCGCACTGTCGCCGGCCTGCTGGGCATCCGCTATCGCCTGCTTGCCGATGGCGAGTTCAACCACAGCAGCGCGATGATCCTGCTCGACGCCAACGGACGCATCCTGGCGCGCACCGAAAAGATGGGCAGCCAGCCCGATCCGGAGTTCGTGGCGGAAGTGAAAAAGGCGCTGCGCTGATGCCGTGTCAGCCCGGCAAGCGTCTTTTGTCCACGCGCGAGGCATCCACTTCGCAGCCGCTTGCCGCAGCATGCAACGCCGCACCATCGACGATTCGCACGCGCCGGCCGCGCACTTCGATCACCCCGTCTTCGTGCAGGCGGCTGAAACTGCGGCTCACGGTTTCCAGCGCCAGCCCCAGATAGCGCGCGATTTCGTCGCGGCTCATCGGAAGCTGGAAATCATCGCCGCTGAAGCCGATCCGTCGATAGCGCTCGCCCAGCCCTTGCAGGAAGAGCGCGATGCGCTCGCTCGCCTGGCGACGCGAAAGCACGTCCAGGTGGTCCTGGTCGCGGTCGCTACTCTGCCCCATCACCCGCAGCAGTTGCCGCTGCAGGCTCGGGAGCCCTGCCGCGATCCTGGTCAACGAGTCGAACGGCAATTGGCAGACTCGCGCCTCGGTGAGCGCGACCGCTTCGCAACGATGCTGGCCACTGCCGATCGCATCCAGTCCGAACAGCTCCCCAGGCAGGTGGAAGCCCAGCACGTGCTCCTCGCCCGATTCCGTGGTTCCCACGGTCTTGAACGCGCCCGCGCTGGCGACGTACAAGAAATCGAGCGCGTCGCCGGTGCGGAACAGGCGGTCGCCGCGCTGCAGCGGGCGCTTGCGCTGTACCAGGTCCTCCAACTGGCCCAGGTCGCTCCCATCGATGCCCGCCGGCAGGCACAACTGCTGCAGCGAACACTCGGCGCAGCTGCGGCGCAGTCGCACCAGGTCAAGGGGAATCGGATCGTTCATGCATGGGTCCAGCCACGGATCGAAGCCGTTGAGACGCCATTATCCGTCAACGTCACTCGCGCAGCGTTCACGCGCAGCGCCTTAGATGACGGAATTGATTCAGATCAAGTCCAGGGCCTTCGGCGCTGTCTACCATGAGCGGCAAGCATCAGGAGGCGCGCATGCAGCCCGTCAGCAACACCTACAACGACAAGGTCGTCCTTCAATTCTCCATTGCCACGGTGGTCTGGGGGATCGTCGGCATGCTGGTGGGCGTGTGGATTGCCGCCCAGCTGTACTGGCCGACGCTTGCTGAGGGAATTCCGTGGCTCAGCTACGGACGCCTGCGACCCTTGCACACGAACGCGGTGATTTTCGCGTTCGGGGGCAGTGCACTGTTCGCCACGTCCCTGCATGTGGTGCAACGCACCTGCCACGTACGCTTGCTGTCCGACCGCCTGGCCGCCTTCGTGTTCTGGGGCTGGCAACTGGTGATCGTGTCGGCAGCCATCACGCTGCCGCTTGGCCTCACCCAGGGCAAGGAATACGCCGAGCTCGAGTGGCCGATCGACCTGCTGATCGCGGTGATCTGGATCGCCTACGCCGTGCTGTTTTTCGGCACCATCGCCAAGCGCCGCGTGAAGCACATTTACGTGGCGAACTGGTTCTACGGCGCCTACATCATCACGATCGCCCTGCTGCACATCATCAACAACCTGGTGATGCCGGCCGGCATGTGGAAGGGATATTCGATCTACAGCGGCGCGGTCGATGCGATGGTGCAATGGTGGTACGGCCACAATGCGGTGGGCTTCTTCCTGACTGCCGGCTTCCTTGGGATGATGTACTACTTCGTGCCCAAGCAGGCGGGTCGTCCGATCTACTCCTACCGACTGTCAATTGTGCATTTCTGGGCGCTGATCGCGGTGTACATGTGGGCCGGGCCGCACCACCTGCACTACACGGCGCTGCCCGACTGGGCGCAGTCGGTCGGCATGGTGTTCTCGCTGATCCTGCTGGCGCCCTCCTGGGGCGGTGCGATCAACGGCATCCTGACCCTGTCCGGCGTGTGGCACAAACTGCGTACCGACCCGATCCTGAAGTTCCTGATCGTGTCGCTCAGCTTCTACATGATCGCGACCTTCGAAGGCCCGATGATGTCGATCAAGACGGTGAACTCGCTGTCGCACTACACCGACTGGACCGTCGGCCACGTGCATGCCGGTGCGCTCGGCTGGGTGGCCATGATCTCCATCGGCTCGATCTATGCGCTGGTGCCGCGCCTGCTCGGACGGGACAGCATGCATTCGGTGAAGCTGATCGACACCCACTTCTGGGTGCATACCCTTGGCGTGGTGGTCTACATCGCGGCGATGTGGATCGCCGGCGTGATGCAGGGCCTGATGTGGCGTGCCACCAATGACGACGGCACCCTGACCTACACCTTCGTCGAAGCGTTGAACTCGACGTATCCCTACTACCTCGCGCGCCTGTTCGGCGGGCTGCTGGTGCTGGGCGGCATGCTGTTGATGGCATGGAACGTTTTCAGGACCTGGCGCGAAGCTGGCGAGTTTACGGCGCAGGGCGTGCTGCCGCCCGATGCCTCCGAAGCGCGCGCCTGAGGAAAGACATGAGCAACCACAAGCCAAATCCCCACGAGAAAATCGAGAAGAACGTCGGCCTGCTGGCGGTATTGATCGCAGTGGCGGTGTCTTTTGGTGGACTCGCAGAGATCGTCCCGTTGATGTACCAGGCCGAGGCGATCCAGCCGCTTCCCGGCGTCAAGCCCTACCCTGCACTGGAATTGGCGGGACGCGATGTCTATGTGCGCGAAGGCTGTTACAACTGCCATTCGCAAATGGTGCGCACCCTGCGCTTCGAGACCGAGCGCTACGGCCACTACTCGATGGCCGGCGAATCGGTCTACGACCGGCCTTTCCAGTGGGGGTCCAAGCGCACAGGACCTGACTTGGCGCGCGTCGGTGGCCGCTATTCGGACGACTGGCATCGCGCGCACCTGATCAACCCGCGCGACCTGGTGCCCGAGTCGAACATGCCCAGCTTCCCCTGGCTTGCGAACAATGCCCTGGACGGCGACACGGTGCAGCGACACATGCGCGCCCTCAGGCGCCTGGGCGATCCGTACAGCGATGCCGAGATCGCCGATGCGCCGACTGCAGTGTCTGGCAAGACGGAACTGGATGCGGTCGTCGCCTACCTTCAGAACCTCGGCAAGCACGCACCCAAGGGAGGTTGAGATGCTGTCCGGAATCGTCACCTCGATATTGTTGGTCATTTTCCTGGCGGGATGGGCATGGGCCTGGAGCCCGCGTCGCCGCGCTGATTTCGAAGCCGCAGCGAAGCTGCCGCTGGATGACGCGCAGCCCGCGGACGTCGCCATCACCGTTGAGGACGAACCATGAGCACGGGATGGTCCTGGTACGTGATTGTGCTCGTCGTGCTCAACATCGGCGGTTGCGTGTGGTTGTTGTGGTGGACCGGCAAGTCCCGCCCCGGGGATGCCAAACCGGAAGACACCAGCCACGTCTGGGACGGCGACATCACCGAATACAACAAGCCGCTCCCGCGCTGGTGGATCAACCTGTTCTACCTGACCATCGTGTTCTCGATCGGTTACCTGGCGTGGTACGGCGGGCTGGGCGGCTACCCGGGCTATTCAAAGTGGAGTTCCCAGGGTGAGCATGCGCGCGACAAGAACGCCGATACCGCGCGCCTGGATGCCACCTTCGCGCCTTACCATGGCAAGGCGATCGACGAGTTGGCAAACGATCCCGACGCAGTTCGCCTGGGGCGCTCGATTTTCGGCAATACGTGCGCAACATGCCACGGTTCCTCGGCCATGGGTGCGGTGGGCTATCCCAACCTCGCAGACAGTACCTGGCACTGGGGCGGCCAACCCGATCAGGTCCTGGAATCAGTCGTGAAGGGCCGGGAGGGCGTGATGCCTCCATGGGGAAAAGTGTTGACTGGCATGGGCGGACAGGACGCAACCGACTATGTGATCGCATATGTGCGCCAGCTTGGCGAGAGCGGCGGTTCGCCCCGCGCCGACTACACCGCGGCACGCGGCAAGACACTGTACGAGGGCCTGTGCGTGAGCTGCCATGGCGTGGACGGCAAGGGCAACCAGGCACTTGGCGCACCCGATCTCACCGACGACTACTGGCTGTATGGCGCAAGCACCGCTGCCCTGCGGGAAAGCATCAACAACGGCCGCCATGGCGTGATGCCGCCGCACGGAGCGCTGCTGGGTGACACCCGCGCACGTCTCGCCGCGGCGTATGTCTGGTCACTTTCGCATGGCGCGCCAGCTGCCGATATCCAATGAGCACGTTCGCCAAGCCAGGATTCGATCACCCGCCGCGTCCCATGTCGCAGCGGGTCGGCGCCATCCTGTGGCCAAGTTTCTTCGCAGCGGGCGTCGCGACCATGGTGTTGTTCGCCTTCGTCGATCCACTGGTCCTGCGCGAAATGACGTTCCCTGGCCTGCCGCTCACCCGCGGGCTTGGCTACAGCATCGGTTTTTTCATGATCTGGCTGGCAACCGCGTCGTCCAGCCTGTTCACCTGGATCCTGTTGCGCCCGGCAAGTCGCTTCAACCGGCCGTTGCCGCCCGGCTGAATCATGGCGAGCAAGCAAATTCCCCTTGATGTGATTGACAGCGGCGGCTCCGCCTACGTCAGCGAACGCAAGATCTACCCGCGTGACGTGTCCGGCCCGCTCAACCGCCTGCGCGTGGCTGCGGTGTTCTGGCTGCTGGGTATGTACTACCTGATCCCGTGGCTGACGTGGGGCGGCAGGCAAGCCGTGCTGTTCGACCTGCCTGCGCGCAAGTTCTACGTGTTCGGGCTGACGTTCTGGCCGCAGGACTTCCTGTTCCTCGCGATCCTGCTGATGATCGCCGCACTCGCCCTGTTCTTCTTCACCGCGTTGGCCGGCCGGCTGTGGTGCGGTTACGCATGTCCGCAAACGGTATGGACCGAAGTCTTCCTGTGGATGGAAAGCGCGATCGAGGGCGACCGCCACAAGCGCATGAAGCTTGATGCCAGCCCGTGGAACCGGGAAAAGCTGCTGCGCAAGGGCGGCAAGCACTTCGTATGGCTGCTGTTCGCACTGTGGACCGGATTCACCTTCGTCGGCTTCTTTACCCCCATCAGTGACTTGACGGCGCATGCCTATCCGTTCCAATGGGGCGGCTGGGAGACGTTCTGGGTGTTCTTCTACGCGCTTGCAACGTGGGGCAACGCGGGCTTCCTGCGCGAGCAGGTCTGCAAGTACATGTGCCCATATGCGCGCTTCCAGAGCGCCATGTTCGACCGCAATACGCTGATCATTGCCTATGACCCCATGCGCGGCGAGCCGCGCGGCCCGCGCAAGCGTGGCTCGGCCAGCGTGCTGGAACGCGCACGCGGCCTGCTCGATGAGGAAACCGCTTCCGATTACGTGTTCCGCTCGGCACAACATCCGAGTGCGGCGACGGCGCAGGTGCATGCGGCGGGTACCATCACGATGGCCGCCGCCGGCACGGTCGCCAAGCCACTTCCCAAATTCGCGCCCGAGGCACTGGGCGACTGCATCGACTGCACCTTGTGCGTGCAGGTCTGCCCGACCGGCATCGATATCCGCAATGGCCTGCAATACGAATGCATTGCCTGTGGCGCGTGCATCGATGCCTGCGATGCGGTGATGGACAAGATGGGCTATCCGCACGGGCTGATCCGCTATTCGACCCAGAATGCGATTGATGGCAAGCCAAGTCGCGTGCTGCGCCCGCGGATCATCGTATACGGCACCATCCTGCTGGGGCTGGTCATTGCATGGGGCTGGGGCGTGGCGCATCGCACGCCGCTGATCGTTGAAGTGTTGCGCGACCGCAATGCCCTGTATCGCGAAACCGGCGACGGCATCGAGAACGGCTATACGCTCAAGCTGGTGAACAAGACGGACCTTGCGCAGCGGTACACGATCCGGTTCGAGTCCGACATCGACGGCCTGCGCTTGCGCGAGCTGCCAACGGTGGATGTCGCCGCAAGCTCCGTCGCGGCGCAACCAATCACGATGATCGCCCCCGCCGCAACCATGGGCCGGCACGACGTGCGGATCATCGTGCGTACCAAAGACGGAACCACGGAAAAAACAGTGGACAGCAGCTTCTTCGGTCCCGAGCCATGAACGATCCACGCCCCGCGCGCAAGGAACCGATGGTATGGCTGGTGTTCCTGCTACCGGCGATGTCGGTGGTTGCGTCCATCGCACTACTCGTGGCGGCCTCCCGCTCCAGCGGCAACAACGACGTGGTCGCGGACAAGGTGCAGCGCACCGGCCAGATCCAGGTGGCCGATATCGGGCCGGATGCTCGCGCGTTGGAACTGAAACTGGGCGCGGTCCTGCAATCCGAGGACGGCATGCTGCGTGTCTTCCCCGCGGGCGGGGATTTCCTGCGCAGCCAGCCGCTTCAGCTCAGGCTGCTGCACCCCAATCGACAGGACGCTGATGTCGGCCTGACCATGCGGCCCGATGATCTTGGTTGGCACGTCGAGCACACGCCCGATTCCAGCCATGACTGGAACGTGCAATTGAGCGACGGTGGTGGCACCGCGGATGGCGGATGGCGCCTGCGCGGACGCCTGACACGCGGGCAACGGGCCACGCATCTTGGGCCCGCGCTGGACGTGAAGTGAACTGGTCGGCTCACCTCGGCTGCCATCACTGCGGCGAACCCCTTCCATCTCCACCCGTGATCGCGACGCTCGACACACAGTCGCATTCGTTCTGCTGCGCAGGGTGCGCAGGCGCCGCGCAATGGATCGCCGATGCCGGCCTGGGCAACTACTACGACCTGCGCACCGCACCTGCAGGCCAGGTCGGCGAGGAGGTCAGCGACTTTTCGAGCTGGGATCGCGACGACCTTCTGCAGGACCACGTCCATGCCGTCGCGGGCGGGCGTGAGATCACCGTGCTGTCCGAAGGGATGCATTGCGCGGCCTGCGCCTGGCTGGTCGACCGCGCGGTGCGCATGCAACCTGGCGTGCTCGATATCAGCGCGAACGCGGTCACCGGGCGCATCCGCATCGCCTGGGACCCTGGCCGAACCGCGCTGTCCGAGCTGCTTGAACGAATCGCTGCGCTCGGCTATCGCAGTTACCTCAGCAGCGGGCAGGCACGCGAACAGGCACGCCGCAACGAACGCAACCGTTGGTTGCTGCGGATCGGTCTGGCCGGCCTGGGCGCGATGCAGGCGATGATGTTCGCCGAAGCGCTGTACCTGGACACCGCCAACGAAATGCCGGTCGCGACCCGCGACGCGTTCCGCTGGCTGACCTTCCTGGTGTCCACGCCAGTGGTGTTCTGGTCGGGCTGGCCATTCATCGCCGGCATGCTGCGCGAACTGCGCGGGCGCAGGCCCGGCATGGACACGCTGGTCGCCAGCGCCACCCTGCTCGCATATGGCGCCAGCGTGGTCGAGACTGTTCGCGGCGGGCCTCATGTCTGGTACGACGCTGCGGTGATGTTCGTGTTCCTGCTGCTGGTCGCGCGCATGCTGGAGCAGCGCGCACGCCACGTGGCGAGCGCCCAGGTCGATGCGCTGGCGCGGGCACGTCCGGTGATTGCGATCCGTGAATGCAGCGATGGCAGCCGCGAAGCGGTGCCCGTGAGCGCCTTGCGATTGGACGACATCGTGCGCGTGGCGGCTGGCGATGTTGTGCCGGCTGATGGCAGCCTGCTGGATGCCCATGCAAGCTTCGAGGAAGCCCTGCTGACCGGCGAAGCCACCGCGGTGAACAAGCAGCCGGGCAGCGAGGTGTTTGCCGGCACCGTGTGTCGCGAGCAATCCGCGCGCCTGCGCGTGCAGCGCGTGGGCGCCGACACCCGACTGTCGCAGCTCGCCCGGATGGTCGACGAAGCGCAGGCGCACCGCCCGCCGCTGGCAAGACTGGCCGACCGCATCGCGGGCTGGTTCGTGCTCGCCCTCTTCGCGGCTGCCCTGCTGGTGTGGCTGGCGTGGCGCATCCACGATCCCTCACGCGCCTTGGAAGTGACCTTGGCGCTGCTGGTGATCAGTTGCCCGTGCGCGTTGTCGTTGTCGATTCCGTCCGCGCTTGCCGTTGCCCACGGCACGCTGGCTCGCGCCGGCGTGCTGCCGATTCGAGCTGACGCGCTGGAGACGTTGGCCGAAGTGACAGACGTGGTGTTCGACAAGACCGGGACGCTCAGCGATGGCCGTCCGCGGCGCAGTTCTGTCGCGTCCTTCAAAGGATTCGACATCGCACAGGCCTTGCACATCGCCGCGGCGCTGGAACGCGACAGCGGCCATCCCTTGCAGCATGTCTTCGCGGATGTCTACGACGTGCCAGGTGCAGGCAACGTGCGGGTGGTGCCGGGTGCCGGAATCGAAGGCATTGTCGATGGCAAGGCATGGCGACTTGGCCAGGCCGGGTTTGCCTGCGGCGGCGCGGACGATGGCCACCTGTGGCTCGGCGACGGCACACGCGGCGTGGCCCGTTTTGGCGTGCAGGAATCGGCGAGGCCCGAGGCTGCCGGCGCGATCGCCGCACTGCGCGCACAGGGTCTGCGCCTGCACCTTTCCAGTGGTGATGCGCACGCAGCGGTCATGCGTTTCGGCGAAGCAGTCGGCATCGACGATGTGCATGCAAGGCAGACGCCTGAGCAGAAGCTCGCATTCGTCCGTGGCCTGCAGGCCGAAGGTCGGCGCGTGGCGATGGTCGGCGACGGCCTCAACGATGCACCGGTACTGGCGGGCGCCGACGTGTCGCTGGCACTGGCTGATGGCGCGGCACTCGCGCAGCGTGCCGCTGACCTGGTGGTGTCGCATCCGTCGCTGATGCGGATCCCCGAATCAATTGCGCTTGCGCGGCGCACGCGCACGATCATCAGACAGAACCTGGCCTGGGCACTGGGATACAACCTGCTGGCCCTGCCCCTGGCGGCCATGGGCCTGGTCACGCCATGGCTGGCGGCCTTGGGCATGGCGATCTCTTCGCTCACAGTCACGATGAACGCGCTGCGCCTTGCGAGCGGCCAACGGCAGCAGCCACGACCATCAGCTGCGATGATCGCAGTCATTCCAATCGTGCAGGCCGAATGATGGCCATCGCTCAATAATGGCAAGCCTCCTGATCCTGATCCCCATCAGCCTGATGCTGCTCGGCGTGGCGATCTGGGCGTTCGTGTGGGCCGTGCGCCGCGGCCAGTTCGAGGACCTCGACACCGCATCACTGGACATCCTGCAGGACGATTCGCCACCTTCGTCGCCACGTGACGACAATGCCGGTTGACCTGCTGGTCCTGGTCGCGGCATTGACCACAGGCTTGCTGGGCGGCGCGCACTGTGCGGCGATGTGTGGCGGCATTGCCACGAGCATTGGCAACGGCAATCGCGGCTGGTGGCAGGCCATGCAACCCAACCTCGGCCGCGTTGGGGGTTATGTGCTGGCCGGCGCGATTGTCGGCGGGCTCGGCAGCGGCTTGCTCGGCATCGCGCAAACCCCGCTACTGGGCTTGGCGATGCGCGCAGCGGTCGGCATCGTGCTGGTCATCGCCGGCCTGCGCCTGCTGGATCGCAAGGGTCGCCTGCCACGTTTCTTTGGCGGTCCGGGGGCGCGTTTCTGGCAATTGCTGCGGCCACTGCAACGTCGGTTGATGCCTGCCGACACCGCCAGCAAGCGGCTGCTGCTGGGCATGGTCTGGGGCTGGATGCCGTGTGGTCTCAGCACTACGCTTCTGGCTGCCGCATGGCTGCAGGCCAGTGCCAGCCATGGCGCGCTGACGATGGCGGCATTCGGCCTGGGCACGTTGCCGATGATGGTGCCGTTGACCTGGGCCGGCGCGCGTTTCGGACAGCGCCTGCAACGCGGTGGGATGCGCACTGCCGCCGGCCTGCTGGTGTTGGTTAGCGGCTTGTTGACGATTGCTGCACCGTGGCTGATGCAGCTTCCTGTTTTGCATGGCGTGCTGGAGGCGCTGGGCTGTCGAAGCCTGCCGGTTGGGTAAGTGTGCCGAAAGAGCAGGCGACGCCGCCTACTGGCGGGTACTCGCTGCGCGGCTCTGAATGCCGCTTCGCGAGCACCCCCCAGTTTCGTCGTCGCCAACAGCCTAGTCATCATCGTGGCTTACAGCGCCGCCGCGTGGACACCCGCCACTGCACGTCCCGAAGGGTCAGCGGCATTTGCGAACGCGGCATCCCAGGCGATGGCGGCAGGTGATGAACACGCGATCGACTTGCCGCCCGGCACCGTGTTGGCGCAGGCGTCGCCCGGGAACACCTGTTCGAACTGGTCGCGGTAGAAATAGCCTTCCTTGGTGGTCGGAGTGTTGATCGGGAAGCGCGTGGCGGCTTCGGCGAATGCGGCATCGCTGACATTGGCTTCGGCATGCGCCTTCAAGCCGTCGATCCAACCGTAGCCGACACCATCGCTGAACTGCTCCTTTTGCCGCCACAGGATTTCCGGCGGCAGATAGCCCTCGAAGGCTTCGCGGAGGATCGATTTTTCGATCTTCCTGCTTCCATCCGGCATGACGCCCGCCATCTTGTGACGGGCGTCCATGCGCATTGCCACGTCCATGAATTCAACGTCCAGGAACGGCACGCGCGGCTCGACGCCCCAGGCCATCATCGACTTGTTGGCGCGCAGGCAATCGTAGCTGTGCAACGCATCAAGCTTGCGTACGAGCTCTTCATGGAACTCGCGCGCATTCGGCGCCTTGTGGAAGTAGAGATAACCGCCGAACAGTTCATCGCTGCCTTCGCCTGACAGCACCATCTTCACGCCCATCGCCTTGATCCGCCGCGCCAGCAGGTACATCGGCGTGGATGCGCGGATCGTGGTCACGTCATAGGTCTCGATGTGGCGGATCACTTCAGGCAACGCATCCAGGCCTTCCTCGAAGCTATAGGTGAAGCCGTGGTGCACGGTACCCAATGCTTCGCCGGCGATTTCGGCAGCTGCCAGGTCCGGCGAGCCTTCCAGGCCGATGGCGAAGCTGTGCAGGCGCGGCCACCACGCCTCGCCCTTGTCATCGTCCTCGACGCGCTTGCGCGCGAACTTGGCAACGCAGGCGGCCACCAATGAGCTGTCCAAGCCACCCGACAGCAGCACGCCGTACGGCACGTCGCTCATCATCTGCCGGTGTACCGCGCGTTCGAAAGCTTCGCGCAGTTCAGCCTTGTCGGCTGCCACGCCCTGCACCGCGTCGTAGTCGCGCCACGCGCGTTTGTACCAGTGAGTGAGTTCGCCGGTGCCGGTATCGAACACATGACCCGGCGGGAACGCAGCCACGTCCTGACACACACGAGCGATCGCCTTCATTTCCGATGCCACCCAGATCCGGCCTTCGGCATCGTGGCCCCAGTACAGCGGGCAGATGCCCATGTGGTCGCGCGCGATCAATGCGCGCTTTGCACGTGCGTCCCAGAGCGCGAACGCGAAGATGCCATTGAGCCTGCCCAGCCACGTCGCCGGTGCTTCTCCATCGCGATTCAGGGCGTTGATGACCTCGCAATCGGAGCCGGTCTGGAATGCATAAGACTGCGCCAGCCTCCGTTCGAGGTCACGATGGTTGTAGATCTCGCCATTGACCGCCAGCACCAGCGCGCCGTCGGCCGAACGAATCGGCTGCGCGCCGCCGGCCGGGTCGACGATGGCCAGCCGCTCGTGCACCAGCAGCGCATTGGCATCCACATGCACCCCGCTCCAGTCCGGGCCGCGGTGGCGCTGGCGCGCCGACAGAGACATCGCTAGCGGACGCAACGGATGCAGGTCGGCACCGGGGCGGAGGTCGAAGACACCGAGGATCGAACACATGGGGAAGTCCTGTCGTGGAGTTTGGGGTGTTGAAATGAAAGGCCAGAAAAAGAAAAGGCCCGCACGTTTCGGTGCGGGCCTCGGTTCGATTGCGTGCGTTGCGCGCGCTAATCGCCGACCCGCGGGGGGCTGGCGTTCAGACGATTATTGATGGTTTGCAGGGAACTCATGGCGCCGACTATGCATGGCCTCTGGACAGCGCGCAAGCGGCCATGTGCATCCCCGCAGCCTGTCTGCGGAAGGGTAGATCGCCTGCCTCGATTACAATAGTCGCGCGTGCATGCCTTGAGGCCTTGCTTCATCTCGCCAACAGTTGTGTGTCTGCACCCCGCCCGGGACTTGTACTGCGGTCCCACCCATCTGGCTCCGCACCATCAGCTCGGCGCCGGCATCCGACGACCGCCTCAGGAATCTCCGCTGTGAAGATGACTTCCCGCGTCGGCCAGGAATGGCTTGGCAACATCCGTGGCGACGTGCTGGCCGGGCTGGTGGTGGCGCTTGCGCTGATCCCCGAGGCCATCGCATTTTCGATCATCGCCGGGGTCGACCCCAAGGTCGGACTGTACGCGTCGTTCTCGATCGCGGTCGTGATCGCATTCGCGGGCGGGCGACCCGGCATGATTTCCGCCGCGACAGGTGCGATGGCACTGGTCATGGTGACTTTGGTGAAGGAGCATGGCCTGCAATACCTGCTGGCGACCACGGTGCTGACCGGCGTGCTGCAGGTGATCGCCGGCGCGCTCAAGCTGGGCAGCCTGATGCGATTCGTGTCGCGCTCGGTGGTCACCGGCTTCGTCAATGCGCTGGCAATCCTGATCTTCATGGCGCAATTGCCGGAACTGATCAACGTGCCATGGACGGTGTATGCGATGACAGCCGCGGGGCTTGGCATCATTTACCTGTTCCCGCACCTCACCAAGTCGATCCCGTCACCACTGATCACGATTGTGGTCCTGACCGCGCTGGCGATGTGGCTCAAACTCGATATCCGCACCGTCGGCGACATGGGCGAACTACCCGACAGCCTGCCGATCTTCCTGCTGCCGGACGTTCCGCTGAACCTGGAAACACTCGCCATCATCTTGCCGGTCGCGGCCACCCTGGCCGTGGTCGGCTTGTTGGAGTCGCTGCTGACCGCGCAGATCGTCGATGACCTGACCGATACGCCCAGCAACAAGAACCGTGAGTGCGCGGGCCAAGGCGTCGCCAATATCGCCACCGGCTTCATCGGTGGCATGGCCGGCTGCGCAATGATCGGGCAGTCGGTGATCAACGTTAAATCCGGTGGTCGCGGACGCCTGTCCACGCTGGTGGCCGGCAGCGTGCTGCTGGTGATGGTGGTGTTCGCCGGACCGTGGGTGAAGCAGATCCCGATGGCCGCGCTGGTGGCGGTGATGATCATGGTCTCGATCGGCACCTTCAGCTGGTCGTCGATCCGCGACCTGCGCACGCACCCGAAGAGTTCCAGCATCGTCATGCTCGGGACAGTCGTGGTGACCGTCATGACCCACGACCTTGCAAAGGGCGTATTGACCGGCGTATTGCTGTCGGCGCTGTTCTTCTCGCGCAAGGTCGGCCAGGTCCTGCACGTGGATTCGACGGCCAGTGCCGACGGTCGCGAGCGCACCTATGCCGTGACAGGCCAAGTGTTCTTCGCATCGGCCAGCGATTTCGTCGCCCGCTTCGATTTCAGGGAAGTGCTCGAACGCGTGGTGATCGATGTCAGGGATGCGCATTTCTGGGACCTGAGCGCGGTCGGCGCACTGGACAAGGTGGTCCTGAAATTCCGCCGCGAAGGCAGCAACGTCGAGATCATCGGCATGAATGCCGCCAGTGCGACGATTGTCGACCGGCTGGGCGTGCACGACAAACCCGACGCCGAACGGCTGATGGGCGGACACTGAGCGACAAGGAGGAGGAAGCATGACCCAGTCCCTGATCAATATCGATGGCCGTGTGCTGGCCGCAATCGACCCGTCGGTGTATGCCGCCAGCGTCGCCGGCCTCGCCGCCTGGGCCGCGACGCGGCTGGACGCCAAACTCGAGCTGCTGCACGTTATCGGACGCGACCCAGGCATTGCTCCACCTGACCTCAGCGGCAATCTGGCGATGGATGCCACCCAGGCACTGCTGGGCGAGCTTGCCGCGCTGGATGAGCAGCGTTCCAAAATTGCGCAGGCGCATGGCCGCGAGCTGCTGCAGCAATTGCAAACCGATGTGCTTGCGAAGTCCGGAGTCACCGCCACGCTCACCCAACGCCGCGGGGTTCTGGTCGAGACCTTGCTCGATCTTGAACTGACCACCCGGCTCATCGTCATCGGCAAGCGCGGCGAGCAGGCCGATTTCGCCAAGGGCCACCTGGGCAGCAACCTGGAACGCGTGGTGCGTGCGGTGCATCGCCCGGTGCTGGTCGCCGCCCGCGGGTACCGGCCGATCCACCGCTTCCTGGTCGCCTTCGACGGCAGCGCCACCACCCGCACCTGCATCGAGATGATCTGCGCCAGCCCGCTGCTGCGCGATATCGAAAGCCATGTGCTGATGGTCGGCGAAGACAATGTCAGCCATCGCGATGCGATGCGATGGGCGCAGTCGCAACTTGCTGAAGCAGGCTTCGCGCCAACCATGCATCTACTGCAGGGCAGCGCCGACGCAACGATTGCGAAGCAAGTTGATGTGCTGCAGGCCGACCTGCTGGTGATGGGCGCTTACGGCCATTCCCGGATCCGCACCATGATCCTGGGCAGCACCACCACGCAGTTGCTGCGGACCTGCCAGATCCCGGTATTGCTGCTGCGTTGATCGCAGCATCATGCAGCGGGAAACTCAGGTCAGCAGGCGCTCGATCAGTGCGAGATAAAGATCGGGCAGACGTTCCAGGTCGGCTACCCGGACGTTTTCACCGACCTTGTGGATGCTGGCATTGACCGGCCCGATCTCGATGCATTGCGCGCCCAGCGGCGCGATGAAACGCGCATCGGACGTGCCGCCGCCGGTGCTTTCCTCGGGCGCGGTGCCCACGAAATTGGCCAGCACCTCGCGCGCCGCAGCACGCAGCCGACCCTCCGGCGTGTGGAACGGCTCGCCGCTGCGATGCCAATGGATATCGTACTCAAGGCCATGCGCCTGCAGCACTGCTTCGCATTCTGCTTCCAGCCGCACTGCATCCCAATGCGGGTTGTAGCGCAGGTTCAACAACACCTGCAGCTCACCGGGAATCACGTTGGTGGCGCCGGTGCCGGCATGGATGTTGCTGATCTGCAGGCTGGTCGGCGGAAAGGTTTCGTAGCCGGTGTCCCACTGCCGCGCGGCGAGTTCGCCCAGTGCCGGCATCGCCTGGTGAATCGGGTTGCGCGCCTTGTCCGGATAGGCGACGTGGCCCTGCACGCCTTTGACGTCAAGCGTCGCCGTGAGCGAGCCGCGTCGACCGACCCGCAGCAAGTCGCCCAGCGTTTCCTTGGATGACGGCTCGCCAGTGATGCACCAATCGACGCGCTGGCCGCGCTCTCGGAAAATCTTGGCCACATGGCGCACGCCATCGATGGCATCGCCCTCCTCGTCCGAGGTCAGCAGCAATGCAACCGTGCCCGGATGATCCGGATGCGCAGCGACGAAACGCTCCAATGCGATGACGAACGCCGCCACGCCGCTCTTCATGTCGGCGGCACCACGCCCGTACAGCACGCCGTCGCGAACTTCAGGTGCGAATGGATCGCTGGCCCAGGCCTCGCGCGGCCCCGGCGGCACCACGTCGGTATGACCGAGCAAGACCAGCACCGGGCCATCGCCACCGCCGTGTGTTGCAAAGAGATTGTCGACGTCACCCAGCCGCAGATGTTCGTTTGCGAAACCGGCAGTCGACAGTCGCGCAGCGATCAAGGCTTGGCAACCGGCATCCTCCGGCGTGACCGAAGGCCGCGAGATCAAGTCGCAAGTCAGGTCGAATACTTCGCTCACTGGCCAACTCCAAACAATTTCTTGAAGCCGTTGTCACTGAACCCCTGCGACACACTTTCGTCATCCATTACGACGACCGGCCGGCGAATCAGCTGCGGATATTCGCGCAGCAGCAGTTTCCATTCGGCATCGCTACCGGGCGTCTTGCGTTGCGGCGCAAGATTCCGCCACGTCGTCGAAGACTTGTTGACCATCGCCTCCCAGCCACCGAGCGCGTCCTTCCAAGCCACCAATGTTTCCGGCGACTGGGGGTTGTCGCGATAGTCGATGAACACATGTGTCACACCGAAGCGATCAAGCCACTTGCGCGCCTTGCGGCAGGTGTCGCAGTTCGCGAGGCCGTAAATGCTGGTCACTCAGAAAAACTCCAGTGGGATGGGTGGCATGGGCCGTGCGCGACCTTCGGCGACATGGATGTCGCCGAGGAGCCTCCATGGATGGATTCACGGCGTGTCGCGCATGGTCCATGGCGGCCAGCCCGACCCGGCATCGGCATCGTCAATCCGCCAGCCCCCGCAACAGCTCATTCACCGACGTCTTGCTGCGCGTCTTCGCATCGACCTGCTTGACGATCACGGCGCAGTACAGCGAATGCGAACCGTCCTTCGCCGGCAACTGGCCGGACACGACCACGCTGTACGGCGGCACCGAACCATAGCTGACCTCGCCGGTGGCGCGGTTGTACACGCGCGTGCTCTGGCCCAGGAACACGCCCATGCCGATCACGCTGTGATGGCCGACCACGAAACCTTCAACCACTTCCGAGCGCGCGCCGATGAAGCAATGGTCTTCAATGATCGTCGGGCTGGCCTGCAGCGGCTCCAGCACGCCACCAATCCCGGCGCCGCCGGACAGGTGGCAATGCTTGCCGATCTGCGCGCAGCTACCCACCGTGGCCCAGGTATCCACCATGGTGCCTTCGCCGACATGCGCGCCGATGTTGACGAAGCTCGGCATCAGTACCACGTCCTTGCCGACGTGGCTGCCGCTGCGCACGATCGCGCCGGGCACCACGCGCACGCCGAGCTTGCGGAATGCCGCCTCGTCGAAATCGGCGAATCGCGCCGGCACCTTGTCCCACGCTGGCGCCGGATAGCCTTCCACCAGTTCCATGTCGGACGTGCGGAAGTACAGCAGCACGGCTTTCTTCAGCCACTCGTTGACCTGCCAGCCGCCGTCGCCGTCGGGCTCGGCCACCCGAAGCCAGCCTTTTTCCAGGCCGGCAATCGCGCGATCCACTGCCGGCCGGGTCGAGCCCTCGATCTCCTCCAGTGTCAGCATCGCGCGTCGTTCCCAGGCACTGTCGATGATGAATCGCAATTCCTTTGCTTCGGCCAAGCGGGCGGCGGCCAGTTTCGACAGCGGGCGCTTCTCGACCGATTTCTTCGCCGCCTGCGCAGGGCTCCTGGAGGTGGACTTGATTGTGCTCATTGCAGTTCTCCGTCGAGTGAGGCCAGCAGCGCGTCGCGCAATGCCTGGCGTTGGTGATCCTCCTGCAACGCGCGTTCATGCTCGTCGCTGATCTGGAACATGTCCTCGGCGCGTGCACCGAAGGTGGCGATACGGGCATCGTGCACGCGCAAGCGCTGGCTGCGCAGCACCCGACTGACGTTCGCCAACAGGCCCGGGCGGTCGGTGCAGACCAGGCTCAGCAGGGTACGTCCGTTGTCGGCGTCGGCGAATTCGACCTGGGGCACGATCCGGAAATGGCGCAGGTGTCGCGGTTGCGTGCGCTTTGCGGGACGGATGCTGTCGAGATCGGCGGTCGCAAGCGCAGCTCGCAACCGCTGCTCGACCTGATCAGCCTGCACCGGGCGCTGGCCCTCGGCCGGGATCACCTCGAAGCTGTCGACCACGCTTCCGTGCGGACCATCCAGCAACCGCGCCTGCTGGATCGCAAGGCCGAGCCGATCCAGCGTTGCCACGATCGCCGCGAACAGGCCGTCACGGTCGGGCGAGCGCACGAATATCTCCAACGCGCCGGCCTGCGCGCCAAGTGGGCGTACCGCAATGCGCAGGTCGCCCGGCGCCAGCAGGCGCAGCTGCTGCGCCTGCCACGCAAGTGCATCGGGGCGCCCGCGCAGGAAGCAGTCGGGCGGCAATTCATCGAAGAGGTCTTCGATTTCCAATGGGCCGAGCCCGGCCTGCTCCAGCAATGCCGTGCTGGCGGCGCGATTCTCCGAGATCCGTTCCGTTGCTCGCACCGGATGCTCCAGGCCGCGCCGCAAAGCAAGCCGGGTAGCGGTATACAGGTCGGCCAGCAAGCGGTCCTTCCAAGCATTCCACAGTTTCGGTGAAGTCCCGGCGATATCCGCACAGGTCAGCAGGTACAGCAAGTCGAGGCGCTCACGGTCGGCCATCTGCAGCGCGAAACGATGGATCACCGCGGGATCCCCGATGTCCTGCTTCTGCGCGGTCACTGACATCAGCAGGTGTTTTTCGACCAGCCATGCGACCAGCGCTGTCTCGCCCTCGCTCAGTCCGTGCGACACGCAGAACTCGCGCGCATCCACCGCACCGAGTTGCGAATGATCACCGCCGCGGCCCTTGGCGATGTCGTGGAACAGGCCCGCGAGCAGCAACAATTCAGGCTTGCGCAGGCGTGGCCACGCCTCATGGGCGATTGCAAAACGCTCGTCGGCCTGCCCGCTGGCGAAGCGGCCCATGTTCTGCAGCACCATCAAGGTGTGCTGGTCGACCGTATAGACATGGAACAGGTCGAACTGCATTCGCCCGGTGACCTGGGAAAACGCCGGAATCCAGCGGCCAAGCACGCCCAGCCGGGCCAACCGCTTCAGCGTCTCCACCGGCATCGGACCGCGCAGCAGCGACACGAAGGCGTGGCGCTCGTCCATGCCGACCGCCGCGAACGCCGGCAATTGCGGCAATGACTCCGCCAGCGCGCGCGCCGTCCGCGAGTGCAGGCCACGCGCCTGCGGCGTGGCGGCCCAGATCGCGAACAACGCGAAGACGACGCCGATCTCGGCATGCGGCCAGCCACTCTCGTCATCGCAGGCCGCCAGATATCCATGACGAAGCTCGAAGCCCTCGGACAGCGGCACGGGTTCGGCATCCCCTTCCAGTGTTTCCTCGAAGCGCTGCAGCAGGCGCTCGCTGATCCGCGAGATCAGTGCAGCGGCGCGATAGAACCCCTGCATCATCTGCTCGACCGCAAGGCTGCCCTCGATGTCGACGAAGCCCAGGCGTTCAGCCAACGCCTTCTGGTAATCGAAGCGCAACCGCTCCTCGCGCTTGTTGGCGACCAGGTGCAGGCCCCAGCGCAGGCGTGAGACTTCCCGGCGCGCGCGCACCACGGTCTCGTATTCATCGGTCCCCAGCTGTCCCAACGCGACCAGAGACTCCAGGTCGCGGGTGCCCGCCAGACGCATCGCCATCCAGCGCAAGGTCTGGATGTCGCGCAGCCCGCCCGGGCCTTCCTTGAGATTGGGTTCCAGGTTGTCGCTGGTGTCGCCAAAGCGCGCATGGCGCTGCCGCAATTCCTCGCGCTTGGCATTGAAATAATCGCCCGGCGGCCAGACACGTTCTGGCGCGATGGCATCGGCAAGTTCCGCCCGATCCGTCTCCGATGCCGACAATGCGCGCGCCTCCATCAGCGCGGTCATGACCGTCACGTCGTCTGCGGCCGATTGCGTGCACTGGGCCAGCGAGCGCACTGCGTGGCCCAGTGGCAGCCCCGCGTCCCACAACTGCGCGAACAGGCACGCCAATGAGTCGGCGTGCGCGACCTGCACTGCGTCATCAGCCACGATCAGCAGATCAATGTCGGAACCCGGGTACAGCTCACCGCGGCCGTAACCGCCCACCGCGAACAGGCTCATCCGGGCATCCGCAGGAATGCAGCGGCTCCAGGCCTCGCGGATCAGTGCGTCGATGCCGGCCGCGCGGCGGCTGGTCAGGGTGTCGATGTCCTCGCCGCGATCGAAGCGCTGCGCGAGCAGCGCGTCCGCCTGCACCAGCCGTTCGCGTGCCTGCAACGCCCAGGCACTGTCGTCGAGCGGCAACGCGTCGGCAGGCGGAGGGGTCACAGGTCGTTGTCGTCGCCGGGCACGCGGGTCAGGATCTCCACGCCATTGGCGGTCACCGCGACGGTGTGTTCCCACTGTGCCGACAACTTGCGGTCCTTGGTGACTACGGTCCAGTTGTCCGGCAACAGCCGGGTATGCCGGCTGCCCTCGTTGATCATCGGCTCGATGGTGAAGGTCATGCCTTCGCGAAGCACCACGCCATCACCCGGCCGGCCGTAATGCAGCACCTGCGGTTCATCGTGGTAGACCTTGCCGATGCCGTGGCCGCAATACTCGCGGACCACGCTGAAACGCTCGGATTCGGCATATGCCTGGATCGCGTGACCGACGTCGCCCAGAGTCGCCCCCGGCTTGACCGCGCGAATGCCTCGGAACATGGCCTCACGCGTGACATCGACCAGTCGCCTGGCCATCACCGACGGCGTTCCGACAAAATACATGCGGCTGGTATCACCGTGCCAGCCATCCTTGATCACGGTGACGTCGATGTTGAGGATGTCGCCGTCCTTGAGCAGCTTGCCGGGACTCGGCATGCCGTGGCAGATCACGTTGTTGACCGAGGTGCAGACGGTGTATGGGAACGCGATGCGGCCATGGCCCCCGCCATAGCCGACATTCGCCGGGATCGCCTGCTGCACGTTCACGATGTGCTCAAAGCAGATGCGGTCCAGTGCCTCGGTGGTGACGCCCGCCTTCACATGCGGGGCGACCACCTGCAGCACTTCGGCGGCCAGGCGGCCGGCCACGCGCATTTTCTCGAGGTCGTCAGGAGTCTTGAGATTGATTGTCATCGGGCCATTATTGCCGATCCGCGCCGCCGACCATACCGCCGGCCCACCCTGGCATTTGCCCGGCCCCCGGTTTCCCGTCATACTTCCGGGGCTTTACCGCCGCCAAGCCGGGTAGCGTAAAGCTTTATTCGGGGCGCCGTGGCGCCTCATTCGGCAAATACACAGCTGATCGACAACCCCTGCGCCGGGGTGCTCCTCAAGGAGTTCGGACGCAGTGACGACAGCGAGGCCCAACCCCGGAATCCCGCAGCTTGTCCTTTCGGTCAGGCGGCAGCGCCATCACATGACCCGGCGCGGGTTCCACTCCAGGAGTTCACAAGCAATGCCCCAGATCACCATGCGACAGATGCTGGAAGCCGGCGTCCATTTCGGCCACCAGACCCGTTACTGGAATCCCAAGATGGGCCCGTACATTTTCGGCGCCCGCGGCAAGATCCACATCATCAACCTTGAGAAAACCGTTCCGCTGTTCAACGACGCGATGAATTTCATCAGCGGCGTGGCGCAGAAGCGCGGCATCATCCTGTTTGTCGGCACCAAGCGCAGCGCGCGCGATGCGGTCAAGGAAGAAGCGACCCGTTGCGGCATGCCCTACATGACCCAGCGCTGGCTGGGCGGCTCGCTGACCAACTTCGCGACCATCAAGAAGTCGGTTGCGCGCTTGAAAGAACTGGAAGCCGCCGAAACCGACGGCACCTTCGAGAAGCTGGTCAAGCACGAAGTGATGAACCTGCGCCGTGAGCGCGACAAGCTGGAAGCCAGCCTGGGCGGCATCAAGGAAATGAACCGCCTGCCCGACGCACTGTTCGTGATCGACATCGGCCATGAAGACATCGCCATCAAGGAAGCCAAGAAGCTCGGCATCCCGGTGATCGCGGTGGTCGACACCAACTACGACCCCAACCTGGTGGACTACGCCATCCCCGGCAACGACGACGCCATCCGTGCCGTGCAGCTTTACGCCGGCGCTGCTGCCGACGCCGTGCTGGAAGGCAAGGCCGCCATGCCGTCCGCCGCTTCGGTCCGCGAAGAAGACTTCAGCAGCGCTGAAGGAGACGACAAGAAGTCGACCCGCCGTGCACCCGCCAGGAAGGCTGCTGCTCCGGCCAAGGCTGAAGATGCTGCTTCGGCAAAGGCTGAAGATGCTGCTCCGGCCAAGGCGGAAGATGCTGCTCCGGCAAAGGCTGAAGAAGCTGCAGCCGCCGCCGACGCACCTGCTACCGAGTAATAAAAGCGCAATGCCGCCGCGCCATGCTGCGCGGCGGCAGCTTTTTGTTCGTCATTCAACATTCATTAGAGGTAACCCCATGGCAGATATCACTGCATCCCAGGTCAAGGAACTGCGCGAGCGCACCGGCGCCGGCATGATGGAGTGCAAGAAGGCGCTGAGCGAAACCGGCGGCGACATCGATGCCGCCGCCGAGGCCCTGCGCAAGTCCGGCCTGGCCAAGGCCGACAAGAAGGCCAGCCGCGTCGCAGCTGAAGGCCGCATCGTGTCGGCACAGCAAGGCGGCAAGGCCGTACTGGTCGAAGTCAATTCCGAGACCGATTTCGTGGCGAAGGACGAAAACTTCCTCGGCTTCGCCAACGCCGTCGCCACCGCTGCGCTGACGTCCGGCGTCACTGACGTGGAGGCGCTGAAGTCGGTTGCCCTGGGTTCCGGCGAAACCGTCGAAGAAACCCGCGCTGCCGTCATCGCCAAGGTCGGCGAGAACGTGCAGGTGCGACGCATGGCGAGCATCGACACCGTCAACAACGTGGCCGCGTATGTCCACGGTGGCAAGATCGGTGTACTGGTCGAACTGGCCGGTGGCGATGCCGAGCTGGCGCGTGGCGTGGCCATGCACGTGGCGGCGATGAACCCGCCGTACAACAAGGCGGCCGACGTGCCGGCCGACTTCGTGGCCAAGGAAAAGGAAATCGAGCTGGCCAAGATGTCCGAGAAGGACAAGGCCAAGCCGGCCGACATCCTCGAGAAGATCATCGGCGGAAAGATCGCCAAGATCGTCAATGAAGTCAGCCTTTACGGTCAGCCCTACGTGCTCAACACCGACCAATCGGTGGAGCAGGCGATGAAGGCCGCGGGCGCCGACGTGGTGTCTTTCACCCGCCTTGCTGTGGGCGAAGGCATCGAGAAGGTGGTCGAGGATTACGCAGCCGAAGTCGCCAAGGCGATGCAGGTCTGATCTGCCGTGACGGCTGCGCCGTCGTGATCGCGGCGCGCCAGGTGCTCGCAATCCTCATGTACTCGCACGTACATTGCGGTTACTGCGCGCCGGTTGCACCACGCTGACGACGGCTCGCTCGCCACTGGATTCTGTCGGGAGCATCAAACCCGCGAGCGATCGCGGGTTTTTTATTGCGCCCGATTACCGAAGGCAGCCCGAGTCCGCACACCAGGCGGTGGTGTGAAAGGCGCACTCACGATGCATCGATAGCATTCCTGCAACCGACAGGAGACGAGCATGGACCTCAAGAGCGGCTATCCCTACTGGGCGATCAAGAACGGTCTGATGCATGCATTCCCCCCGCTGCAGGAAGACTTGCGCTGCGACGTGGTGGTGATTGGCGCGGGCATCACCGGTGCGTTGATCGCCGATGAACTGACCAACCACGGCCACCAGGTCGCCGTACTCGACCAGCGCGACGCTGCGTGGGGCAGCACCTCTGCCAGCACCGCATTGCTGCAATACGAAATCGACACGCCCATGGTCGAGCTTGCCGAAACGTACGGCGAAGACGATGCCGTGTTGGCCTATGGCGCCTGCGCCGAGGCGATAGACCTGCTCGCAGACAAGGCGTCCGATGTCGGGGATGTCGCCTTCTCGTGCATGCAGAGCCTGTATTACGCCAGCAAAAAGCGGCATCGGAAGGACCTGCGCAGCGAGTTCGAACTGCGTCAAGAACACGGCTTCGACATGCAGTGGCTGGATGCCGCCGAAGTGCGCGAGGCGTACGGTTTTGAAGCGCCATGCGCAATCCTGAGTCGCAAGGCAGCCCGGGTGGATCCCTACCGGCTGGCCTATCGCTTACTGGCGCGGATGCAGGGCAATGGCGCAAGGGTCCATGACCGCAGTCCTGTGGCTCGCATCCTCGCCAATTCCCGTGGCGTGGAGTTGCACACGACGCAGGGCGCCGTGGTGCGCAGCAAGTACCTGGTGATGGCCGCAGGTTACGAGAGCCAGCGCTTCCTCAGTGAACGCGTTGCGCAGAACCGAAGCAGCTACGCCTTCATTACCGACCCGATTGATGCAGATGTATTGGGCCCCCTCGTCAGCACCCTGGTCTGGGAGTCGGCAAGGCCTTACCTGTACCTGCGCACGACGTCCGACAATCGCCTGTTGGTGGGCGGCGAAGACGACAGCATCGACATTCCTGCCAAACGCGACGCGCTGGTGGATCGCAAGGCGCGCAAGCTCGCGAAGAAGGTCCTCGCGCTGTTCCCGCATATCCCTATCGAACCCGCATTCGCCTGGGCCGGCACCTTCGCGGAAACAAAGGACGGCCTGCCCTGGTTTGGCGCGCATGCGCAACACGGCCCGCGGGTGCTGTTCGCGATGGCTTACGGCGGCAACGGCATCACCTACTCGATGCTGGGCGCAGGACTGTTGCGGGCAACCATCGAGCGACGCAAGCACCCGCTTTCCGCACTGTTCGGTTTCGACAGGATGCACGATCGCTGAATGCATTTCCGGCATGAACTTCAGGTTCACCTGAACGTGACGGAAGCGCAGGCAATTTGTAGGGGTGGATGGCGGCAGCACGCACCATCCCGCACCCACAATCCAACTGGAGCAACACTAATGACGGACGTCAAGAAAGACCACAGCATCGGCGAAGGCACGGGTGCAGGCGCGGGCGCAATTGCGGGAGCGGCCATTGGTTCGGTCGCGGGTCCTGTCGGTACTGTAGTTGGCGCGGTCGTCGGCGCCATCGGTGGCGCCAAGGCTGGCGGCGCAATTGCCGAAGCCGTCAACCCGACTGCCTACACCGAACATTTCCAGAAAACCTATACCACCACCCCGTACTACAACAGCGAGCGCGACTGGAACGACTACGAGCCGGCTTACAAGTACAGCTATGACCAGTATGGTGCGCACGCCGGCAGGAAGTTCGAGGACGTCGAGGGCGACCTGCAACGCAACTGGGACTCGAGCAGGGCGAATTCCAGCCTGGCCTGGAACGATGCCAAGGGCGCCGTGCGCGACGGTTGGCATTACATGGAGCGTGCGATGCCGGGCGACGCGGATGGCGACGGCCGCTAAACCGAACCATTGTTGAAACCGACCTCCGGCCCGAAAGGGCCGGAGGTCTTTTTTGAGTGGCCTGCGTTGAGTGGTCTGCACGACGCGCATGACCGCTGATTTGCGTGTACGAGGAATCTTGCGATGTCAGGACAATCCGAAAGCGGGCTCGCCCGTGCCGCACAGATACTCAACTTCCTCCTCAAGTATCGCGACGCCGGCATCTTCACCGGGCTGGACATGGATGACGCGGCCGGGCTGACACCGGACGCGCTTGAAGACTCGGCGGATGCCAGGCCCGAAGCGTTTGTCGATGACCTGGAGGCCCTTGGACCCACCTTCGTCAAGATCGGTCAGGCCTTGTCAACGCGCCCTGACATGGTGCCACCGGCATATCTCGCCGCCCTTGAACGCATCCAGGACGACGTGGACCCGATCGCCATCGCCGACGTGCGGGCCGTGGTCGAGGAAGAGCTGGGCGTACGCATCAACAGCGTGTTTGAAACATTCGAAGACTCGCCGTTGGGCAGCGCGTCCCTCGCCCAGGTGCATCGCGCGACCTTGCGCGATGGCAGGCAAGTCGCAGTAAAGGTTCAGCGCCCCGGGATCGTCGATGGCATCCATTCGGATCTCGATGCGCTCGCAGGGATCGCAAGCAAGGCAGACCGCTGGACGGATGCAGGACGACGCGCAAGGTTCAGCGACTGGGTCTACGAATTCCGCAAGGCGCTCTTGTCGGAGCTTGATTACCGCAGCGAAGCGGAAAATCTGGAACGCTTCAACAGCCATTTCGAGGACTACCCGGAGTTGTTCGTTCCGCTCCCGGTCTGGGATCTCACCCGCAAGCGCGTGTTGACCATGACGCTTGTGCAAGGCGTCAAGGTCACCGAGATCAGCGGCCTGCGCAGGACCGAGCAGGACTTGTCGCCGCTTGCGACGGCAGTCATGCGCGGTTACCTGGACCAGGTATTCGTACATGGTGAAATCCATGCCGATCCCCACCCGGGAAACCTGCTTGTCACGGCCGACGAGCGCATCGCGCTACTGGACCTTGGCATGGTCGCCCACGTTCCTCCCCGGCAGCGCGAGCGGCTGTTAAAATTGCTGTTCGCAGCGGTCGACGGCCGTGGCGAGGAGGTTGCCAACGAAGCAATCGGGCTTGGCACGCGCCTGGAGGATTTCGACGAGACCCGCTACACCCGCGAGGTCTCGCAACTCGTCGCACGCTACGCGGCGCGTTCTGGCGCACGCTCGCAGTCAGAAGGCCGGCTGGTGCTTGAACTGGTCATGCTTGCAAGTGCGTGTGGATTGCGCACACCTCCAGAGATGAGCCTGCTTGGAAAAACCCTGCTGAACTTGGAAGCGGTGTGCCGCGCGCTGGATCCGGACATCGACGTCAAGCGCATCGTCGAGGATCATCTCGAAAAAATCATGCGCCAACGGTTGAAGCTTGCGTTTTCGCCCGCGCGCCTTGCCAGCGAGGCGATGGAGCTGCAGGCACTGGTGCGCGAGGCGCCGGGCAAGTTGTCGGACATCCTGTCGCTGGCAGCTGACAACCGCCTGCAGGTGCGGCTGGCAGGCCTTGAGGATTCCCCGCTCATGGAGAACCTGCAGAAGATTGCCAACCGCATCAGCACCGGCATTATTACTGCCTCCCTGATACTTGCTTCCGCCTTCCTGATGCGACTTGAAGGAGGGCCACGGTTGTTCGGTTATCCGGCGTTGGCCGCCGGGTTGTTCGTGGTCGCGGCTGCCTTGGGGCTTGCGATGGTGATAAGCGCGCTGATGCGCGACCGCAAGGCGAAGCCACGCGAAGTGTCGGGTCCACGCTGACGTCACCGCAAGGCCTGCGCGGATCATTGAATGGCGGATTCCGCTAGAATCCGCCTGTTTACCCGTTCGGAGCCCGCCATGTCCCAGCTAGCCTATCGCCGTGTCCTGCTGAAGCTCTCCGGCGAAGCCCTGATGGGCGAGGAGGACTACGGCATCGATCCGAAGGTGATCAGTCGCCTCGCCCGCGAGGTGATCGAGGCACGCGATGCCGGTGCGGAAATCGCACTGGTTGTGGGTGGCGGCAACATCTTCCGCGGCGCCGGACTGGCCGCTGGCGGGATGGACCGGGTGACCGGCGACCAGATGGGCATGCTGGCCACCGTGATCAACGCACTGGCGATGCAGGATGCACTGGAAAAACTCGGCGCCAAGGCGCGGGTGATGAGCGCAATCAAGATCAACGACGTGTGCGAGGACTACATCCGCCGCCGCGCGATCCGACATCTGGAGAAGGGCCGCATCGCCATTTTCGCCGCCGGCACCGGCAACCCGTTCTTCACCACCGACTCCGGCGCCGCGCTGCGCGCGATCGAGATCGGCGCCGACCTGCTGGTCAAGGCGACCAAGGTCGACGGCGTGTACGACAAGGATCCCAAGAAGCATGCCGATGCGGTCAAGCTGGACAACCTGAGCTACGACGAGGTGATCGCCCGCAACCTGCAGGTGATGGATACCGCCGCATTCGCACTATGCCGGGACAGCGACCTGCCGCTGCGCATCTTCGACATGAATCAGCCCGGCGTGCTGCTGCGGCTGCTGCGCGGTGAGGCGATCGGCACTTTGGTGCAAGGCCGGAACTGAGCAATTGGACGCACTAGCGGCCGCGACAATACCGCCGCCCCCGTTGGCCAACGGGGTGCTGGAGATGTTCTACGACGCAGCGTGAGGGGTGGCGCAGTCCGCCGCTTCATCGCGCCGCTCGATGTTGGGCCGCAAACGGGAAAACCGCCAGCGCGCGCCACGGCGGGCATGCCGAATACGTCCAGATTCAGGATCCGCATGGCCCACCGGCGGCGCGCCTGCACAGGCTTCGGGACGGGTCACACCCGATCCCGGATATAATCCCGGGGTTAACTGCAGACCATGGAGCCCGCGATGCTGAACGAGATCAAGAAAGACGCCGAGTCCCGCATGGGCAAAAGCATCGAGGCGCTCAGGCACAACCTGATCAAGCTGCGCACCGGCCGCGCCAACGCGGCCATCGTTGACCACATCAAGGTCAATTATTATGGTTCGGAAATGCCGCTGTCGCAGGTCGCCAGCGTGGCCATCACCGACGCCCGCTCGATCACCATCACCCCGTGGGAAAAGCAGATGGTCGGCCCGGTGGAGAAAGCCATCCTGGCATCTGACCTGGGCCTGACCCCGACGACCGCCGGCGTCGTGATCCGCCTGAACATCCCCGCATTGACCGAGGAACGTCGCCGCGACCTGACCAAGGTTCTGCATAGCGAAGGCGAGGACGCCAAGGTCGCGATCCGCAATATCCGCCGCGATGCCAACCAGCAGGTCAAGGAGCTGCTGAAGGACAAAACGCTGACCGAGGACGACGCCAGCCGCGCGGAAGCCGACATCCAGAAGCTGACCGATGCTTCGATCAAGGATGTGGATGAGGTGGTCAAGGTGAAAGAAGCCGAGTTGATGGCGGTCTGATGTCGGCTGGCTGCGCTCGCGCTGGCGGCGTCCTCGGCCTGCGCGAAAATCCTCACGTACGCTTTGTACGCTGCGGTTTTCGCGCAGCCCTCCTCCTTGCCAGCCCTTCGCTCGCTCAGCCTCCGCATCACGCTCACGACGGCCATGCGTCATGACCCATGGATCAACGGCAAAGGCGTTCCCCCGCCACATCGCCATCATCATGGATGGCAACGGTCGCTGGGCGCAGCAGCGCCATCGGCCGCGGATCATCGGACATCGCGCCGGTGCGCGCGCGGTGCGGACCTGCGTTGAGTTCTGCCTGGAACACGGCATCGGTGCGTTGACCCTGTTCGCGTTCTCCAGCGAGAACTGGAACCGTCCGCAGGACGAGGTCGGCGGGCTGCTGAAGCTGTTCCTGGGCGCACTGGAGCGCGAGGTCGACGAGCTGCACCGACTTGGAGCGCGCCTGCGATTCATCGGCGAGCGTTCGCGCTTCGATGCCGCGCTGCTGTCGCGCATGCATGCTGCCGAGGCATTGACCGGCAGCAACACGCGGTTGCAGCTGGTCATCGCCGCCAGCTACGGCGGCCGCCAGGATATCGCCAACGCCGCGCGCAGCCTGGCGCAGGACGTGGCCGACGGCCGGCTGCGGCCCGATCAGGTCGACGAGGCTGCACTCCATGCCCGCGTCGCGCTGGCCGACCTCCCCGCTCCCGACCTGTTCATCCGTACCGGTGGCGAAATCCGGATCAGCAATTTCCTGCTGTGGCAGCTTGCGTACACTGAACTGTGGTTCACCGAGACGTTGTGGCCCGAGGTGGATGCGGCGACACTGCAGCGCGCCGTTGATGATTACGCCGGGCGCGAACGCCGCTTCGGCCTGACGGGCGCGCAGGTGGCGACCACGGAACCCAGGGGAACCGAATGACCAAAACGCGCCTGTTGGCCGCGCTGATCATGGCGCCTATCGCCATTCTCAGCGTCCTGTTCCTGCCGACTCCCATATTGGCCGCGCTGAGTGCATTGCTGTTCCTGGCGGCACTATGGGAATGGCTGAAACTGGCCGAAGTCGAGGACACGCTGGCCCGCACCATCCTGCTGGTGCTCAACCTGGCACTGATGGTGGCGCTGGTCTGGGCCTCGCGCTCGGCCAGTGGCGGTTCGTTCGCGCTGTTGCAACTGGTGGTCGTGCTTGGCGTGGTGTGGTGGCTGATGGCGATGATCTGGCTCAAGCATTACCGCTTCGCCTCTGACCAAGACAGTCATGCCCGCGTGTTCAAGCTGGCTGCCGGCACCCTGGCCGTGATACCGGCCTGGTCTGCGCTCGGCCTGATCCACGCCAGCCAGCCAAACGGGCACCGCTGGCTGTTGCTGGCCCTGTTCCTGGTCTGGTCGGCCGATACCGGCGCCTATTTCACCGGGCGGAAATTCAGCGGAAAATGGTTCGGTGGCCGCAAGCTGGCGCCACGAATCAGCCCCAACAAGTCCATCGAGGGCCTGCTCGGCGGTTTCCTGCTTGCGCTGGTGGTGGCCATGCTGGGTGCGCCGCTGGCTGGCGCCTCCGTTGCCCAGTTGCCGGCGGTGGCCCTGGTCGCGCTCGCCAGCGTGGGTTTCTCGGTGGTCGGCGACCTGTTCGAGAGCATGCTCAAGCGCCACATCAACGTCAAGGACTCGGGCGACCTGATACCCGGCCATGGCGGCGTGCTTGACCGGGTGGACAGCGTCCTGGCGGCATTGCCGGTATTCGCGCTCGGCAAGATCTGGCTGGGATTCTAGTCATGCACCAGGTTGCAGTCCTCGGCGCCACCGGTTCGATCGGCGCATCCGCGCTGGACGTGATCGCGCGTCATCCGGATCGGCTGCGCCCCAGCGTTCTAGCTGCTGGCAGTCAAGTCGACGCGCTCCTTGCGCTGTGCCGGAGCTACCGCCCCACCCATGCCGTCATCGGCGAAGAAGCGCTCTACGCAACGTTACGCGACGGCCTGCGCGATGCCGGCTTGCCAACGCAGGCCCACGCCGGCATGCGGGCGGTGGACAAGCTTGCGGCCAGCGATGCCTGCGACACTGTTGTGGCAGCGATCGTGGGCGCCGCCGGGCTGTCGTCGACACTGGCGGCCGCGCGCGCCGGCAAGCGCCTGTTGCTGGCCAACAAGGAATCGCTGGTACTGGCCGGCGAACTGCTGATGGTGGCTGCGCGCGACGGCGGCGCCACGATCATTCCGATCGACAGTGAACACAATGCGATCTTCCAGTGCCTGGCAGGCTGCCACGACGCCGCATCTGTGGCCCGCATCACCCTGACCGCCTCCGGTGGGCCGTTCCGTGGCCGCAGCCGCGATGAATTGGCGAAGGTGACGCCGGCGCAAGCAGTGGCGCATCCCAAATGGTCGATGGGGCCGAAGATTTCGGTGGATTCGGCGACGCTGATGAACAAGGGGCTGGAAGTCATCGAGGCCCATCATCTGTTTGGCCTGCCCGGCCAGCGCATCCGCGTGCTCGTTCATCCGCAGTCGCTGGTGCATTCCATCGTCGACTTCACCGATGGCAGTTCACTGGCACAGATGGGCCTGCCGGACATGCGCACGGCGCTGTCGGTGGGCCTGGGCTGGCCGCAGCGGATCGTGTCCGGGGTCGATTCTCTGGACTTGCTGATCGAGGGCGGCCGGCTGGATTTCGAGGCACCCGATCTTGAAGCATTCCCCTGCCTGGCACTGGCATTTCGCGCACTTCAGGCCGGCGGCACCGCTGCTGCGGTGTTGAACGCAGCCAATGAAGAAGCCGTTTCAGCATTTCTTCAGGGGCGGATCGGTTTCCTGTCCATTCCTGAAATCGTCAACGCAACCCTGGATTCCCTGCCGATGCAGTCAGCCGACTCACTCGACGCCCTGCTGGCTGCGGATGCGCGCGCGCGCGCGCAGGCTACTTTGCTGATCGACAATACCGCCACTCAGCGCAAGCACGCCCGCGCATGAGCACGATTGTCGGCTCGCTATGGTGGATGCTGGTCGCATTGGGTGTGTTGGTCACCTTCCACGAATTCGGCCATTTCTGGGTCGCCCGGCGTTTCGGGGTGAAAGTCGAGCGGTTCTCGGTGGGTTTCGGCCGAGCGCTGTGGTCGCGACGCGGCAAGGACGGCACCGAATACGTGATTGCCGCGCTGCCGCTGGGCGGCTACGTGAAGATGCTCGATGAAAGCAGGCTGGACGAACGCGAGGGCGATGTCCCCGAAGCCGAGCTTGAGCGCGCCTTCAACCGCAAGCCGGTGCTGACCCGCATCGCCATTGTCGCTGCGGGTCCCCTGGCGAACCTGTTGCTGGCCATCGCCCTGCTCTGGGCGATGCTGGTGATCGGCCGGCCCGACTATGCAGCGGTGGTCGGCAAGGCCGATGGCATCGCCGCACAGGCAGGCCTGCGGGCGGGTGACACGATACAGTCGGTCGATGGCCGCGCCACCCCGACCTGGAGCGAAGCCGCCCTGGCGCTCACGGTGGCCGCTATGGATCGCAAGCCGGCGACCCTGACCGTGCGCAATGCCAATGGCGACGAAGCCCCCCGGACCCTGGCCCTGGACCGACTGCCTGCCGAGTTTGACGAACGGCGCGCGGTCGAGGCCACTGGCCTGATCCCGCGCTACCAGCTGCTGCCGCCGATCGCCGGTACGATCGAGGAGGGATCGCCGGCTTGGGGTGTGCTGGCAGAGGGCGACCGCATCACCGCCATCGATTCGCATCCGGTGGCCAGCTTCGAGGACATCGGCCCGCTGCTGCGGGCGTTGGGCGCGCGCGGAGGCCCGGGCATGGTTGAGGTCGAGCGCGACGGCGAGCGATTGGCGCTGGAAATCGTGCCGCAAAAACGCCTCAACCCGGATGGCAGCAGCGGCTGGCGGCTTGGCATCGGCAACGCCTTCACCCAGCCGCCACCTTACGACGCCGTGCTGCGCCACGGGCCGTTGGCAGCGGTTCCTGCCGCGTTCAGCGCGACTTGGCACCTGGCCCGCGATTCGCTTGGCATGCTGTGGCGAATGGTCAATGGCAGCGCCTCCGTGCGCAATGTGTCTGGACCTATCAGCATTGCCCAGTACGCCAATGCATCCGCGAAAATGGGCCCTGCCTGGTTCCTGAACTTCCTCGCCCTTCTCTCGGTCAGTCTTGCGATCATCAACCTGATGCCGATCCCCGTCTTGGACGGGGGTCACCTGCTGTATTACCTTATTGAGCTGGCCACCGGCCGTCCACTGGGCGAACGCGCGATGGTCGCAGGCCAATACCTCGGCCTCGCCTTGCTGGCGGGATTGATGGGATTGGCCTTCTACAACGACATCCTGCACCTGGTGTCGTAGTGCCACACACCCCCGCTGCCGGCGTTGCCGGCGACCACGCGACATGTTCGACCCGACATGTTCTGCAATCAGGATGTCAAGAATGACCCGACCCATGTCCCGCCGCCTGCTTACCCTCGCACTGATCTCAGCGCTGTCGCTGCCGGCCTGGGCGCAATCGGCATTGGTACCCTTCACGGTCACCGACATCCGCATCGACGGCCTGCAGCGCATCGGCGCTGGCACGGTGTTTACCTACCTGCCGGTCGAGCGTGGCGACACCCTCGACCAGTCGCGCGCCGCCGATGCGTTGCGCGCGCTCTACAAGACCGGCTTCTTCGAGGATGTGCGCCTGGACCACCAGGGCGGGATCCTGGTCGTCACCGTGGTCGAGCGTCCGGCAATCAACAAGTTGACCCTGGTCGGCAACAAGGACCTCAAGTCCGAAGACCTGCTCAAGGGCCTGAAGGACATCGGCCTGGCCGAAGGCGAAACCTTCGACCGGCTCAACCTGGACCGGGTGACCCAGGAGCTGAACCGCCAGTACAACAACCGCGGCAAATACGGCGTCAAGATCGACCCCAACGTGGCCCAGCTGGACCGCAATCGCGTCGACGTGACCTTGAACATCAAGGAAGGCAAGGCCGCGCGGATCCGCCATATCAACCTCATCGGCAATGAAGCTTTCTCCGACGAGGAAATCACCGATGCGTGGGAATCGCATACCAGCAACTGGTTGAGCTGGTACAAGCGTGACGACCAGTACTCGCGCGAGAAACTTTCCGGCGACATCGAGAAGCTCAATGCCTGGTACCTGGATCGCGGCTATGTTGACTTCAACATGGACTCCACCCAGGTCGCGATCAGTCCCGACAGGAAGGATATGTACCTGACTGCCGGGATCACCGAGGGCGAGGCCTACAACATCTCGAGCGTGACTGTGTCCGGCGACACCGTGCTGCCGAAGGAAGAGATCGAGAGAATCGTCGCGTTCCTGCAGCCGGGCACGCTGTTCTCGCGGCGTTTGATCGAGATCGCCACCGAAGCGATCACCGCGCGCCTGAGCAACATCGGCTATGCCTTCGCCGAGGTCAACCCGATCCCGCAGATCGATCGCGACAAGCGCACGGTCAGCGTGGACATGCAGGTTCAACCGGGACCACGCGTCAACGTCCGCAGGATCGTCTTCAAGGGCAACACGCGCACAGCCGACGTGGTGTTACGCCGTGAAATGCGCCAGTTCGAGGGTAGCTGGTATTCGCAGGCGGCCATCGATCGCAGCAAGGTGCGCCTTCAGCGGCTTGGCTATTTCGAGGAAGTCAGCGTCGAGAATGAGCAGGTCGCCGGTAGCGATGATCTGGTCGACGTGACATATACGGTCAAGGAAACCACGTCCGGCAGCATCTCGGCGGGCGTCGGCTATTCCCAGCTATCCGGCGTCAACCTGTCTTTGCAGCTGTCGGAAAACAATTTCCTGGGCTCGGGCAACCGGGTCTCGGTGGGGGTCAACCGCAGTGCCTACCAGAGGCGCTACGATTTTTCGTACATGAACCCGTACTTCACCAAGGAAGGCCTGTCGCTGGGCTACAACCTGTGGTGGCGCGAATTCGACTATTCCAACTTCAATGCGGCCCAGTACTCCACCAACAGCGGCGCCTTCCAGGTCTTCATGGGCCTGCCCTTGAGCGAATCGGATTCGGTGTCGTTGATGTTTGGTATCGACACCAACGAGATCCTGGCCTTCCCGGGGTCCACGCCGCCGCCGCTGGTGGATTACGTCAGCGCAGTGGGCAACCGCACGTTCCACTCCCTGCGCACCCAGGCAGGATGGTCCCGCAACAGTCTCAACAACTTCTTCATGCCATCTGTCGGCACCACCCAGAACCTTTCGGCAGAAATCGCACTGCCGGGCTCCACGGTGGAGTACTACAAACTCCAATACGACTACGCCAAGTACTGGCCGCTCAACCCAGCGCTGGTCCTGCGCACGGCCATCAACGTGGGTTACGGCGATTCCTACGGCAAGGACTTCGTCCGCAACCTCTGCTTCACCGCGCCCACACCACCGACCGAAGCAAATCCGACCCCACCAGCGCCACCGCCACCGACCGATCCTTGCCTGCCCACATCCCCTGATTACGACAAGACCGTCACCGCCACCGGCCTTCCGTTCTTCGAGAATTTCTACGCCGGTGGCATCGCCGCAGCCGGCAAGGTACGCGGTTTCGTCGACAATACCCTTGGCCCTTCCTTTGTCTCTGGCTTCGGCTTCCGGCAGCCGCTTGGTGGCTCGTTCCTGCTGGCCGGTTCGGTTGAGGCAAGCTTCCCGAAACTGTTCGACAGTCCGGCTGCGCGCGTTTCCGCCTTCATCGACTTCGGCAATGTCTATGACGGCTTTGACAATTTCAGCGCAAACGACCTGCGTGTCTCCACCGGCATCGCCTTGCTGTGGCGTTCCCCGATGGGTCCGCTGTCGATCAGTTATGCGATCCCGCTGCGCAAGCAGGACGGCGACCAGATCGAGCGGCTTCAGTTCTCCTTCGGCGGCCAGCTCTGACCGTCACATGTACCGGGGCAACGCCGCATGATTGCAACCGCCGCCACCCACACGGCGGCGTCCCTCGCCGAACGCTTCGGCCTGCGGCTGCATGGTGACGGCGATCAAACCGTCATCGGCGTAGGTACGCTCGCATTGGCGACGGTTGGCCAGCTGAGCTTCCTCGCCAACCCGCGCTACCGCGGCCAACTGGCCACCACCTCTGCCAGCGTGGTGGTGGTGCGCGAGGACGACATCGCGCACTGCCCGGCAATTGCCCTGGTTGCGACGGACCCTTACGTTGCGTTTGCGCGCATCGCCGCGCTGTTTGAATCGGAACCGGCACACGTTGCCGGCATTCACCCGACCGCCGTGCTCGCGGATGATGTGGTCGTCGACACCACCGCCAGCATCGGTCCGCACGCCAGCATCGGCGCCCGCAGCCGCATCGGCGCCGGCGCCCGGATCGGGCCGGGCTGCGTGATCGGCGATGACTGCGAGGTGGGCGAGGATTGCCAACTGGTAGCGCGGGTCACGCTGGTCACGCGGGTGCGATTGGGCCGGCGCGTGCGGGTACATCCGGGTGCGGTGATTGGTGCAGACGGGTTCGGCATCGCCATGGACCATGGCCACTGGATCAAGGTGCCGCAACTGGGTGGCGTGCTGGTAGGGGATGATTGCGAAATCGGCGCGAACACCACGATCGATCGTGGCGCACTGGGTGACACCGTGCTGGAAGCGGATGTGCGCCTGGACAACCAGATCCAGGTCGGCCACAACGTACGCATTGGCGCGCATACCGCGATGGCTGGCTGCTCGGCGGTTGCCGGCAGCGCCAGCATCGGCCGACACTGCCTGGTCGGTGGTGGCGCCGGGATCCTTGGCCACCTGGAGGTGTGCGACCGTGTGGTGATCACGGCGATGACCCTGGTCACCCATTCGATCCGCGAACCCGGCGAGTATTCGTCGGGTACGCCACTGATGGACAATCGCAGCTGGCGCAAGAGCGCTGCGCGCTTCAAGCAACTCGATACCCTCGCCAGGCGCCTGCACGCCGGCGACAAGGAATGAATCAAATGGCCGTCACGCTTCCCGTCTGCATCAACGATATCCAGCGCCTGCTGCCGCACCGCTACCCGTTCCTGCTGGTGGACCGCGTGGTCGAGCTGGAACCCGGCAAGCGGGTGCTGGCGTACAAGCACGTCACCATCAATGAGCCGTTTTTCCAGGGCCATTTCCCGGGCCGCGCGGTCATGCCCGGGGTGCTGGTGGTGGAAGCGATGGCCCAGGCCGGCGGTCTGCTGACGCAACTGTCCAAGGATTCAGACGACGACCCCGAGCAGGCGTTTTACCTGGTCAAGGTGGACAACGCGAGGTTCAGCCGCATGGTGGTGCCAGGAGACAGACTTGAGCTCGAAGTCGTGCTCAAGCGACAGATCCGCAACATGGCGCAGTACATCGGGACTGCCCGCGTCGATGGCGAGCAGGTCGCCTGCGCGGAAATCCTCTGCGCCGCAGCCCGCTGAACGGCGTTGGTGAAGCGATGCCTTCTTCACTGATCCATCCGACCGCTGCCATCGACCCGGGCGCGAAGCTGGGTGAGGGCGTGCGGATTGGCGCCTTCGCCGTGATCGGCGAAGACGTCGAGATCGGTGACGGCACCCGCATCGGTCCGCACTGCGTGATCCACGGCCCGACCAGGATCGGCCGTAATAACGTGTTCCACGGGCAGTCCGCGATCGGCGGCGAACCGCAGGACAAGAAGTACAACGGCGAGCGCGTGGCCCTTGAAATTGGCGAGGGCAATGCGATCCGCGAATTCGTCACCATCAACCGCGGCACCGGCGAGGGCGGTGGCGTGACCCGAATCGGCGACCGCAACTGGATCCTCGCTTACACGCATATTGCGCACGATTGCATCGTCGGCAACGACTGCGTCTTCTCCAACAACGCCACCCTGGCCGGCCACGTCACAGTCGGCGATCACGTGATCCTGAGCGGCTTCACCGGCGTGCATCAATTCTGCCGGATCGGCGCCCATGCGTTCGTGGGCATGGGCGCATTCGTCAATGGCGACGTGCCGCCTTTCCTGATGGTCGCGCAGGACAGCTACAGCAAGCCGCGCGGCATCAACAGCGAAGGGCTGAAGCGGCGCGGTTTCGATGCCGGCCGGATCGCCGCCATCAAGCGGGCGTACCGCGCCATCTACGTCTCCGGCGCCAGGCTCGAGGAGGCCAAGCTGGAGTTGAGCGCAATCGCCAGCGACAGCGAGGACGTGCGCGCGATGCTGGACTTCATCGAATGCGGCGAGCGGCCGCTGCTGCGGTGACGATCCGCATCGCCCTGTGCGCCGGTGAAACTTCCGGCGACCAGCTCGGCGCTGGCCTGATTTCGGAGTTGCGCAAGCGCTTTCCCGATGCGGAATTCGCCGGCATTGGCGGCGATGGCATGCGTGCGGCCGGGTTGGAGGCCTGGTTCGATGCGAGCGCGCTGTCAGTGATGGGGCTGGCTGAAGTGCTGGCGCACCTTCCACGCCTGCTGCGCCTGCGTCGTGAATTCCGGCAACGCGTGCTGGACTGGAAGCCCGACGTGTTCATCGGCATCGATGCGCCGGACTTCAATCTTGGCGTCGAGCGCTGGCTCAAGCAGCGCGGCGTACGCACCGTGCACGACGTCAGTCCGTCGGTCTGGGCCTGGCGCGAATCGCGCGCGACCCAGATCGGCGCCAGCGCGGATCGCGTGCTGTGCCTGTTCCCGATGGAGCCGCCGATCTACGCGCGCCACGGCGTCGATGCAACATTCATCGGCCATCCGATGGCCGATGAGATTGCCCTGCGACCCGATCGTCAGGCGGCCCGCGTCGCACTTGGCGAATCCCAGGATGCACCGATGCTTGCGTTGCTGCCAGGCAGCCGCTTGAGTGAGATCGAGGGGATGTTCCCCGTTTTCCTCGAGGCGGCAACGCGGCTTGGCAACGACATCGGCGGAATGCGCGTGCTGGTTCCAGCCGCGAATGCGCAATGTCGCGCGGCGATTGAGCGAATTGTCACGGACAGCTCCACGAATCCCGCGCTGCGCATTCTGGCTGGCGACGCGCGACGCGTGATGATCGCCAGCGATGTGGTGTTGCTGGCCTCTGGCACCGCGGCACTTGAAGCGATGCTGTGCAAACGGCCAATGGTGGTCGGCCACCGCATCGCGCCATTGACCTATCGCATCGTCAAACTCTTCGGCCTGCTCACGAGCGCGCACGTCAGCCTGCCGAATGTCCTTGCCGGTGAAGCACTGGTACCCGAGCTGCTGCAGGACGCCTGTACCGCCGCCAACCTGCATGCGGCGTTGCTGCGCTGGTTCCGCGATGCCGATGCGGTGGCCGCGCTGCAACCGCGCTTCCTCGCAATCCACGAATCGTTGCGCCGCGATGCCTCGGCGCGAGCGGCGGACGCCGTCGCGGAATTGATTCAGGCCGGATCATGAAACCACTGGTTGCCGGCGTGGATGAGGCCGGCCGTGGCCCGCTGGCCGGACCGGTCAGCGTGGCGGCGGTGATCCTTGATCCGTTGCGACCGATCGACGGCCTGGACGATTCCAAGCGCCTCACCGCGCGCAGGCGCGAAGCCCTGTATCCGCTGATCATCGAACGCGCGGTGGCGTGGCGAATCGAGTTCGTCGAGGTCGAAGAGATCGACGCGTTGAATATCCTGCACGCAACGATGATCGGCATGCGTCGCGCGGTCGCTGCCCTGTCGCCATGCGCGGGCCATGCCCTGATCGACGGCAATCGCGTGCCGGACGGGCTTTCATGTCCCGGCTTTGCGATCGTGGGTGGCGATGGACTGGAACCGGCGATCATGGCCGCGTCCATCCTGGCCAAGGTGGCGCGCGACGCGCACATGTGCACGTTGCACAGCCTGTATCCAGATTACGGCTTCGACCGGCACAAGGGCTACGCCAGTCAGGTGCACCTGCTTGCGCTTTCGTCGCACGGTCCATGCCCCCAGCATCGCCGCAGTTTCGCTCCGGTACGGGCTGCGCTGTCAGGGTACTGAACGCGATTTCGCCGCAGGCCGCCGGCGTGGCGCGGAACTCCGGCTTTCGATGGCTGTCAAGCCTTGCCGGGTCGGCGGTGGCAGCCTACCCTGCGGATTGACCCAGCGGTACGCCGATGTCCGCCCGTTTCGTCCACCTCCACCTGCACAGCGAGTACTCGCTGGTTGATTCGACGATCCGCATCCCGGATCTCGTCGACGCCTGCCTGGCCCGCCAGTTGCCAGCGGTGGCAATGACTGACCAGAACAACCTGTTCGCGTTGGTGAAGTTCTACAAAGCCGCCGAGAAGGCAGGCATAAAACCCATCGCCGGCGCCGATGTGCTGATCGCCGACGGCACCGCCGCGGCATCGCAGATCACCCTGCTGTGCCGCGACCAGGAAGGCTACCTGAGCCTGTCGCAATTACTGACCCGTGCATGGATGGAAGGCCAGCGCCACGATGGCGTGGTCGCGCGCCCGCAATGGCTGAATGCCAACAGGGGCCTGTTCGCGCTGGCCGGCCTAAATGCCGAACCGGGCAAGCTGTTCACGTCTGGCCGGCATGAGCTGGCCGAACAGTCACTGGCCGGGCTGCAAGCGGCGTTCGGTGAAGGTCTGCACCTGGAACTGACCCGCTGCGGGCGTCCCGGAGAGGATGCGTTCAACGCCTTCGCGCTGGACATGGCCGCGCGCCGCGGCATTCCGGTGGTGGCCAGCAATGATGCACGCTTCATCGATGCCAACGGTTTCGACGCGCATGAGGCGCGGGTCTGCATCGCCACTGGCCGCGTGCTGGACGACGCTCGCCGGCCACGCAATTACACGGCCGAGCAATACCTGAAGTCGCCCGATGAGATGGTGGCGCTATTCGCGGATGTTCCCGACGCACTCGACAACACCGTCGCGCTGGCGAAACGCTGCAACCTCGAACTGCGCCTGGGCACCTATTACCTGCCCGCGTTCCCGGTGCCGGACGACCACACCATCGAGTCGTGGCTGCGCAGCCAATCGCGTGAAGGGCTGGCCAAGCGCCTGGAGACCGCTGCCTTGGCGCCCGGACGAAGTCGCGCCGACTACGACGAACGCCTGGAAATCGAACTCGGGGTCATCCTTTCGATGGGCTTCCCCGGCTACTTCCTGATCGTGGCCGACTTCATCAACTGGGCCAAGCAGCACGGGATTCCAGTCGGTCCCGGCCGTGGTTCCGGCGCGGGCTCGCTGGTGGCATGGGCGCTGGGCATCACCGACCTGGACCCGTTGCCGTACGACCTGCTGTTCGAACGTTTCCTCAATCCCGAACGCGTGTCGATGCCTGACTTCGACATCGACTTCTGCATGGACCGGCGCGACGAAGTGATCGACTACGTCGCGCGCAAGTATGGTCGCGACCGGGTCAGCCAGATCATCACCTACGGCACGATGGCCGCGAAGGCGGTGTTGCGCGATGCCGGACGCGTGCTTGGCTACCCCTATGGAATGATCGACGGACTGGCCAAGCTCATCCCGCTGCAACCGGCCGACCCGCTGTCACTGTCGGACGTGCTGGGACGCAGCGAGCGTGCGAGGAAGGATCCGGGCCGCGCGATCGCCGAGTTCAAGGAGCGCTACGAGTCCGAGGACGACGTGCGCGACCTGCTCGATCTTGCATTGCAGCTGGAAGACCTGACCCGCAATGCCGGCAAGCACGCCGGTGGCGTGGTGATCGCGCCGACGCCGCTGTCGGACTTCTGCCCGCTGTTCGCCGAACACGACGGCCAGGGCGCCGGCCGCAATCCGGTCACCCAGTTCGACAAGGACGACGTGGAAGCGGTCGGCCTGGTGAAGTTCGACTTCCTTGGACTGCGCACCCTGACCCTCATCGATTGGGCGGTGAAGGCGATCAACGTCCGACGCGCCGCCGAAGGCGACGCACCTCTCGACATCACAACCCTTCCGTTGGACGACCCTGCGACCTACGCCGTGTTCGCGAGTGGGGAGACAGTCGCGGTATTCCAGTTCGAGTCACGTGGCATGCGCGAGTTGCTCAAGCGCGCGCAGCCTGACCGCTTCGACGATCTGATCGCCCTTGTGTCGCTGTATCGACCAGGCCCGATGGACCTGATCCCGGACTTCATCGAGCGCAAGCATGGCCGCGCCGAAGTCAGGTTTCCGCACGCGTTGCTGGCACCCGTGCTGGCGCCGACGTATGGCGTCATCGTGTACCAGGAACAGGTGATGCAGACCGCGCAGATCCTGGCCGGCTATTCGCTGGGAGGCGCCGATCTGCTGCGTCGCGCGATGGGCAAGAAAGACGTCACGAAGATGGCGCAGGAGCGCGCGAAGTTCGAAGCCGGCGCGAAACTGCAGCACGACATCCCGGCAAGCATCGCGGGCCCCATCTTCGACCTGCTGGAGAAGTTCGCCGGCTACGGATTCAACAAATCACACGCAGCCGCCTACGCGCTCGTTGCCTACCAGACCGCATGGCTCAAGGCGCACTACCCGGCCGAGTTCATGGCGGCGGTGCTGTCCTCGGACATGGACAACACCGACAAGGTAGTCGGCTTCCTCGACGAAGCGCGCACGCTTGGTTTGTCGGTGTTGCCGCCTGACGTCAATTCATCGACCTACATGTTCGAAGCCACGGACCCGCGCACCATTCGCTACGGCCTGGGCGCAGTGAAGGGGGTCGGCCGTGGCGCCTGCGAAGCAATCGCCGCTGCTCGACGTCCAGCGATGGACGAGTGCCGCGGCGGGCAGGATGCCGGGAGCGGTCGCGACGGCGGCACCGCGGCTTGCGACACCAGATATGTCGACCTGCTGGATTTCTGCGCGCGCGTGGATGCCGCCGGGCTCAACAAGCGTGCGCTGGAAGCACTGGTGCTGGGCGGTGCAATGGACGCGCTGGCGCGCAACCGCGCTTCGCTGTTGCTGCAATTGCCGGAAGCACTCAAGGCCAGCGAACAGCTCGCACGCGAGCGCGAGGCTGGCCAGAATTCGTTGTTCGGCGGCTTCGACATCGACAGCAGCCATACGCCCGCATTGCAGATTGACCTGCCCGAAGTCGATGACTGGCCATTGGCGCAAAAGCTGCAAGGCGAGCGCGATACCTTGGGCCACTACCTCAGCGGGCATCCGATGGATCCGCATCGCGAGGAATTGCAGCGGCTGGTCGGCAACGACCTCGGCCAGCTGGACGCGATCTGGGGCAACCGCCCGCAGGAAGCGCGGGTCGGCTGGCGACCGGAGCACGCCGTGGTGCTGGCCGGCCAGGTCGTTGGCATGCGCAAACGTGGCGACAGCCAGGCCTTCGTGCACCTGGAAGACGGGCGCGGACGCATCGAATGTGCCTTCTTCGGAGAACAGTGGCAGGAATTCGGCCCACTGCTGACCCGCGACCGGCTGCTGGTGGTCGAAGGCGCGTTGCGCGAGGACGAATTCAGTGGCGGCTTCTCGCTCAAGGCCAAGCGCGCCTGGGATTTCACCCAGCTATGCAGCCAGCAGGCCCATCGCTTGTCTATCCGCCTGGACCTGCGCACGCCTGGCGCCTTGCAACAGTTCGAGCAGCTGCTGCAGACCCATGCGGGTACGACACCCATCCTGATCGAAGCCACGACCGCCACCGGCGTTGGTCGGCTCTCGATCAATGGCGGGCGCGGCCTGCGCGTGGACGCCGCGCTACCCGGCCTGCTGCGAAGCCTTCCAGGGGTACAGGCGGTCAACTTGCACCTGGGCAAGCCCTGGGCGCAGTGACGATATCGGCCGGGCCGGCAAGGCTGCGCTTTGACATCAAGACAGCCGATGTGGAGCACGGTGCTGGGCTAAACTGTCACGGATGAATCCGAACTACCTCGACTTCGAACAGCCCATTGCCCACCTGGAAACCAAGATCCAGGAACTGCGGCATGCCAGCAACGGCCCGGCGGTCAACATCGATGCTGAAGTGCACGCGCTGCGGGACAAGCTGCGCAAGCGCACCGCGGCGATTTTCCGCGACCTCACGCCGTGGCAGGTTTCGCAGTTGTCCCGGCACCCCTCGCGGCCGTACACGCTGGATTACCTGCGGGTGATCTGCGACGAGTTCCAGGAGCTGGCAGGCGACCGCGCCTTCGCCGACGACAACGCAATCGTTGGCGGCCTTGCGCGCATCGATGGCCGCAGCGTGGTGGTCATCGGCCACGAGAAAGGCCGCGACAGCAAGTCCAAGGTCCGTCGCAATTTCGGCATGCCCAAGCCAGAAGGCTATCGCAAGGCGTTGCGCCTGATGCACATGGCCGAGCGTTTCGGCCTGCCGCTGCTGACCTTCATCGACACCATGGGCGCGTGGCCCGGCATCGATGCCGAGGAGCGCGGGCAGTCCGAAGCCATCGCCCGCAACCTGCTGGAAATGGCCGAACTTCGCGTGCCGATCATCTGCACGGTCATTGGCGAGGGTGGCAGCGGCGGAGCGCTGGCGATCGGCGTGGGCGACATCACCAACATGCTCGAATACAGCACGTATTCGGTGATTACCCCGGAGGGCTGTGCGTCGATCCTCTGGCGCGATGCAGCCAAGGCCAAGGACGCCGCCGAACAGATGGGCATCACCTCCAATCGCCTGTTCGAACTGGGCCTTATTGACAAAGTGGTGCGCGAACCTACCGGGGGTGCACATCGCAACCCGGTGCAGATGGCCAAGCGGCTCAAGGCAATCCTGCTGAACGAGCTGGACGCGCTGCAGGCCATTCCTGTCGATGACCTGCTGGAACGCCGTTACCGCCGCCTGCGCAGCTACGGCGCCTACGAAGCCGCCTGAGCCGCGCATGCGTGCATTGCCTGATGTGGTGATGCGCAACGCGGGTCGCCCCTTGCTGGTGGGTTACAGCGGCGGCCTGGACTCCACGGTACTGTTGCACTGGCTGGCAGGCCAGCCGGAGCTACGCGCTTCGGGCCTGCGCGCCATCCACACCCACCACGGCCTGCAACCGGATGCCGACGCCTGGGCCGCGCATTGTCAACGCAGTTGCGAAGCGCGTGGTATCGACCTCATCGTTGAGCGCGTGCGGGTCGAGGCCACCGGCCTCGGCCGTGAGGGCGCAGCACGGGCCGCGCGGCATGCCGCGTTCGCCCGCGTGCTGGGAGGCGATGAAGTGCTGACGTTGGCCCACCACCGTGATGACCAGGCCGAGACCTTCTTGCTGCGCGCATTGCGCGGCTCGAGCGTGGATGGCTTGGCGGCGATGCGGCCCTGGCGCGCCTATGCGCGCGGGTGGTTGTGGCGGCCATTGCTGGAAACATCGCGCGATGCGTTGCGCGATTACGCAGGCACGCACGGATTGTCGTGGATCGAAGACCCCAGCAACAGCGATGCCAGCCTGGATCGCAATTTCCTGCGCACGCAGGTGATGCCACTGCTACGCACGCGCTGGCCGCACGCCGGTGCCGCGTTCGCGCGCAGCGCCACGTTGAGCGCGGAGGCCAGCGACCTGCTGGCCGCCGAAGACGAAACTGCAATTGCCAGTGCGCGCAATCACGAGGGCACGCTGTCTGTCGAAACCCTCCACGCAATGCCAGCAGCACGACGTGCGCGCGTGTTGCGCCGGTGGATCGTGCAGCGCGGTCTGCCGCCACTGTCGGCCAACGGCGTGGCGAGCATCGAACGTGACCTGCTCGGCGCAAGCACCGATGGCGAAGCCTGTTTCGAGTGGGCAGGCGCATGCATCCAGCATTGGCGCGGGCGGCTGCATGCGCAGCTGCTCCCGTTGGCGCTACCTGCCGATTGGTCACGCGCGTGGGACGGTAGCGATACCCTGCAACTTCCAACGGGCGCAACGCTGGAACTGATCGGCGCCGCGCGCTTCGACACCCCGCTGCGCGTACATGCCAGGCAAGGCGGTGAACGCATCATGTTGCCCGGCCGCGCGCATCACCATGCGCTCAAGCACGTGCTGCAGGAACAAGACATCCCGCCGTCGCGGCGTGTCGGCATGCCGCTGCTGTCCGATCTGGATGGCGTGCTGCACGCTGCCGGCGACTGCATCCTCTCCGCCTTGTTCGAAACGTGGTTGCAGGCCCACGGCGCCCGACTGCAGTGGCGCGACACGACGATCGCGTAAACTGCACGCATGCCACGCAAACCTCCCGCTGCCATTGAAACGTCGCCTGTCGCCGAGTTCGAGACATCGATGACCTCGCTCGAGGAACTCGTTGCCAAAATGGAAGCTGGCGAGATGTCGCTGGAGGACTCACTGGCCGCCTACGAGCGCGGCGTCAGCCTGTACCGCAGCTGCCAGCAGGCGCTGGAGCAGGCGGAATTGCGTGTTCGCCTGCTCAGCGATCCAGCCAATCCCGACCAGGCCAAGCCGTTCGATACCGGCGAAGATGCCTGACCGCGTGTTCGTGGCCTGGCGCACGCGCGTCGAGGCCGCACTCGATCACGCCTTGCCCTCGCCCGACCTGGCGCCATGGCGCCTGCATGCGGCGATGCGCCACGCCGTACTCAATGGTGGCAAGCGCATGCGGCCGATGCTGGTGTACGCCAGCGGCCTCGCAATGGGCACCAATGAAGAACATCTTGATGCCGGTGCGGTCGCGGTCGAGCTGATCCACTGCTACTCGCTGGTACACGACGACCTGCCGGCAATGGACGACGACCGCTTGCGTCGCGGCCAGCCGACCGTGCACGTCGCATTCGACGAAGCCACCGCCATCCTGGCTGGCGATGCACTGCAGTCACTGGCATTCGAATTACTCGCGTCGGCGCCACTGGATGCGGGGCGGCGGGTTTCGATGCTCGCCGAACTGGCACGCGCATCCGGCGTATCCGGCATGTGCGGCGGGCAGGCGCTGGATATCGATGCGACGGGTGCGAAACCGAAACGGGGTCAGGTTCACTTTCCTGCAGAAAGTGCACCTGACCCCGTTTCGCCGTTTTCACTTGCCGACCTTGAGCACCTGCATGCGCTCAAGACCGGTGCCTTGCTGCGTGCATCGGTGCGTCTGGGCGCGTTGGCTGCGGGTGCCGATGCGAACGGGAATACAGGGACCCTGGCCACAATGGATCGCTTCGCCGACGCATTGGGCCTGGCGTTCCAGATCCGCGACGACCTGCTCGACATCGAAGGCGACACCATCAGCCTCGGCAAGACCGCGGGCAAGGATGCAGCGCAGCACAAGGCAACGTTTCCGGCATTGATCGGCGTCGAGGGCAGTCGCTTGCGACTGGCACAACTGTCTGCCGCCATGGCCGATGCGCTTGCGACACTGGATGCCGACACCACAACATTGGCGGCACTCGGACGCCTGGCGATCGAACGCACGCGCTGACACCCGGCAAACAGGCGGGACTTGCGGTAGTTTTGCGTGGGGGCGGCGCCAATGTCGCCTGGAAGGGGCATCGACGCGGCATGCTGGGAAAAATCGCAGATTTCCTGATCACCTGGATCGAAGCCGTGACATCCACCCTGGCGGTGGCGTTCATGGATGCCTGGACCGTGGTCGAGCAAGCCTGGCGCCGGCCGCTCTCGAAGTTGATGGTGCGCGTCAGGTTCGCGGTCTACCCGTTGATTGCAGTGGCGGCAGTCGGCTGGCTGGCCTGGGACTGGACCCATGACCGTTCGCTCAACGCGGCCGAGGACGCCATCTTCGACACCGTGATCCAGTGGCGGCCGGTGGAACCCAAGCCGTCTGGGCGCACCGTGGTGGTGGAGATCGACGACTGCTCGATCGACCATTACCGCAACCTTGGGCATGGCGGCTGGCCATGGAGCCGGCAACGCCACGCCGACCTGCTGGATGCGCTGGACCGCGCCAGCGTCCGCGCGGTCGGCTACGACGTGTTGTTCGTCGATGCCTCGCAACAGGATCCGGATGGCGATGCGGTGCTGGAGGCGATGGCGGATGCGGGCGACGGCCGTTTCCTGTTTGGCGCCTCGCGCCAGCATTCGAGCCTGGATTCACAAGCAGGCGCTACCGCCGCGGCGGACGTGCCAGGCGCATTCGCGCTCACGCCCGAAGCCGTCCGACCTGGCCCCCCGGTAGCGCTGCTACTGCCTACGGGTGCGGCAATGGGCAGGCACAGCGCCCTTCTCGACGTCACCCGGAGCTCGGACGGCATGTTCCGGGACATCGGCTTGCGGCAAGCGGTCGGCGACTGGGCATTACCTACCCTGTCACTTCGGCTGGCGGCCGTCGCCAGCGGCAAGCCTGCCTCTTCCTTCCCGGAATCGGTCCGGGTCAACTGGCGTACCCGGACACGGCTGCCCAACATCAGCGCCGCCGACCTGATCGAGGGCAAGCAGATCTGCCGCGACGCCTCCGATCCCATGCCTGAGCTCAAGAACACAGTGGTGCTGGTGGGCTACAACGCAGCGGGCCTCAACGATGCCAAGCCGACCCCGGTCGATCCGATGATGCCGGGGGTTGAAGTGCATGCCGAAGCGGTGGAGGCGTTACTCAACGACAGCGCTATCTGGATGCCGCCACCCTCTCTGAAGTACCTGCTGGCGGCGTTCATGGTGATGCTCACGGCCTTCGCTTTCTGGCGTGGCGAGCCGCACGAAGACGTCGACGGGGTGTTCGTCGCCGCGAACATCGTGTTGTTGCTGGTGGCGGTGATAGGCCTGACGTTCTTCGGTGCGTTCGTCGACATTTTCGCCAGCATCGGTTTCATCAGCCTGTGCTTCGGCTTGTGCCGGATGTACGCCGCCGTGCAGCGCGGGCGCGCGATCGGCAACAACGATTATCGCGATGAATACGATGCCGGAAAATATCCGTGGCTGGTGATGGCGCGCCTGCGCTATGTGCCGGATCCCGACCTCACCGGCCACGCTGCAACCCGGCGCAGGCGGGAGTATCGACGGCGGTTGCGACGTTACTTGTACTCGGGTGCCGATGCAGTGATGATCGAAGGTATCGTGGAGCGCAAGAGCTGGCTGCACGACATCCTGGACGACCTGATGTTGCTGGTCTGGACCGGCACCGATGAAGCCGACGCACATGCCAACGCCAAGCGCGAACTCGACCTGCTGTACCAGCGCCTCAACGAGTACACGCTGCGCATCGACGACCAGGGCATGGTGCGGGTGGCGATTGCTGCTGCGATGATCGACGACAATATCGATGACAACAATCGTGGCGAGCAGATGCGCTTGCGTGAGCTGCTCGGACAGGACCTGAACGCCAATGACGAATGGCCGCTTTCCGCCTCAAACACGTATTTAAAGTCGACGCCCCCACCGCAAATCGAGACCTGAAATGCGCTTAGTCAAATTGTCATCCGCACTCCTGTTTGTCCTGCTGCTGGGCGCCAGTGGCCATGCCATCGCCGAAGATGGCGCCAAGTCGGCGGTCATCCACAAGCCCAGCGTCGAGGTTCATGGCGGCCCGGATTTCGCCAGCCCGACCGTCGCCACCCTGAAGCGTGACGCTGCAGTGACCGTGACCGGACAACAGGGGCTCTGGTTCCGCATCGCGCTGGCGGGAGGCAAGACCGGTTTCGTCCGCGTCAATGACGTGCGCCTGTCCTATGCCGGCAAGGAAACCGGCGGAGCCGCGCGCGCGCTGTTCACCGGCAAGGCGGGCAAGGGCCGGGTCAGCGAAACCGCTGGTGTGCGCGGGCTGGACGAGAGCGAGCTCAAGGCGGCCGCATTCGACGCCGCCCAGCTTGCCAAGCTGGAGTCGTACCGGGTTACCCCGCAAGCCGCAGCCAAGGCCGCTGACGCCAAGGGCTGGAGCTCCAGCAGGATTGCCTACGCCACCGAATTCAAGCCCAAGCAGGTTGGCAGCGGAACCCAGGCGACCCAGGGCGAAAAGCGCGGGATGTTTGGCGCCGCACGGGGCTTGCTGTCTGCAGTGGGCGGCAATATCGGCGGTGGCGTGCTTGGCGCTGCAGACAAGGTCATTCCCAAGTCAGAACAGGAGATCACCGACGAGGAGCGCGCGCTTGGACCGGAGATCGCGGCTCGAGTCCTTGGCGCAGCGCCGCTGTGGAAGGACGACGCGGCGCAGCGCCGGGTCAACCTGATTGGCCGCTGGCAGGCCTCGCAAACCAGCCGTCCCGACCTGCCTTGGGCCTTCGGCATCATCGATACCAGTGAAGTCAATGCGTTCGCTGCACCCGGTGGCTACATCCTGCTGACGCGCGGGCTGTACCAGATGCTCAATGATGATGCCGAAGTCGCCGCCGTGCTCAGCCACGAAATCAGCCATGTCGTCCAGCGCGACCATTACGAGGTAATCCGCAAGCAGGAAATGCAGGGTGTTGGCAAGGACCTCGCGATGAGCCGGGTTGGAGGCGGCGGCAACCTGGCTGCCAGCATGGCCAAGGATTACGTCGCCAAGCACGGCGCGATGGTGATGATGACCAGCCTGGACCGGGGCGCCGAATATCGTTCGGACGAAGCCGCCTCGATCTACCTTGCGCGCGCCGGCTTCAATCCCCTGGCGCTGTATGCGGTACTGCAGAAGATGACCGCGCTGGGCGCGTCGTCGGCGCAGCTGACCCAGCTGTACAAGACGCATCCGCCGCTTGACGAACGCATGGATCGCATCGACCGCAACGGCTACAAGGGCCTGGAGCAGTACACCAGCCGCGACTGACGCGCCAGGGTTGCGTCGCGTGCCGCAGCAACCGCACGCGCGGGCTTCGCGATCCGGACAAGACACAGCCCGCACCATTGCTGGTACGGGCTGGCTGGTGCGGCGCGCGGCGGCAACGCCGGTTGTCCGCCCCTGGTGATGATTCAGCCGATCAGTCGCAGGGTCAGCGGATAGCGATATTGCTCGCCATTCCATGCCTTGAACCCGGCGATCAGGCTGCAGACCAGCCACATCACCGCGATCGCGGCGGCAGCAATGATCAGCAGCAGGCCGGCCGGCACGGTCACGATCAGGCCGATGCCCAGGGTCAATACGGTGACACCCGCCAAGACAACGCCGATCGCCACCGCCGCCGCGGAATAGAGCAACATGCTCAGATTGAAGTTGATCGCCTCGCGCGCGTGCTCCGCGGCAAACGGCGAATCATCACGCTTGAGCAAGTAGATGATGCCCGCGCCAACAACGCCGGCAACACCGACCATCCACGCTGTCAGCAACGCCAGCAGCAGGGCCAGGAAGTGTGCCGATGCCGCCCACTGGCGATCGCTCAGGCTGGTGGTGGACAGGGTTTGCAGCGCGGATTGCGGCGTGCTTTGCATGGTGACTTCCATCGTCGGCTCCTGCCGGAAACAGTCCGGTGAATACCAATAATGGGGGTTGCCGCGGCATGCGCAAGCCAACCGATGGCCCATGCAGGGCCATTTGCGACGAAACCCGCTGGCGGCCGACCAAACGCCCGCCAGCGGCGACGAAAACTTACTTGATCAGTCGAATCGCGAACGGATAGCGGTACGCCACGCCTTCATTGGCCTTCATGGATGCCATGACGATCAGCACCAGGGCGCCGATGCCGACCACCAGCATGACCGGCACAGTCAACAGTGCCCCGATGCCCAAGGTCACGATTGTCAGGATCAACAAGACCAGGAAAATCGCGGAAACCGTGATGTTGAAATTCAGGGATTCCTTTGCCTGGTCCGCAACGAACGGCATCGTGTCCTTCTTCATCAACCAGATCACCAGTGGGCCGATGAAAAATCCCCAACCACCGATGGCGGACGTCAGCAACCCGCCGACCAACGCTGACAGATGCGCAAACATCGCCCATTGACGCTCTTCCTGGCCTGGCACGCCTGCAGGCGGCGGCATTGACGGCTCCGTCTGCGGTGGTGGTGGTGGCGGTGCAGCGGTTGTCTCATTGATATCCATCTGGTCTCCCCGGAATGACGGCATATGGCCGCAGCTATCCTGTCAAACGTCGCCACGGGTAGCAACCGGCCAATGACGACGCAGCAAGCATCAGACGCCTCATTCGAGTTCCGGCTCGGGAACTGGTCATATCCGTTGTGCGGCATCTGAGCGGTCACGACACCAGCAGGCGGCCGCGCGGGTGAGCTTCTCAGCCGGTTCCCGCCACCGTCATGTCGCCGACCAGGATCGGGCCCGTGCGGACGTGGGAACGCGAGTCGATATCGCTGCCGACCGCTTCGATCGCGGCGAACATCTGCTTGAGGTTGCCTGCGATGGTGATGCCATCGACCGGATAGGCAATGCGGCCATCCTCGACCCAGAACCCCGCGGCGCCGCGCGAATAATCACCAGTAATCGGGTTGATGCCCTGCCCCATCAATTCGGTGACCAGCAGGCCGCGGCCCATGCCGCGCACCATGGCGTCCAGATCGCCGGCATTGGCACTGACCTGCAGGTTGTGAACGCCGCCGGCATTGGCGGTAGTGGCGAGGCCCAGCTTGCGCGCCGAATAACTGCCGAGCACGTAGCGCTGCACCACGCCATCGCATACCAGTGGCGATTCGCGCGTGGCCACGCCTTCCCCGTCGAATGACGCCGAACGCAACCCGCGCTGCAGGAACGGCAGTTCCTCGATCCCGAACCATTCGGGAAATACGCGCGTGCCGACGCTGTCGAGCAGGAAGCTGGCCTTGCGATACAGCGCGCCACCCGACACCGCACCGATATAACTGCCGATCAGAGAGCGCGCCATCTCCGCGGCGAACAGCACCGCTACGCGACCAGTCGGCAACTGCCGCGGCTGCATCCGCGCCAGCGTGCGTTGCGCGGCGACACGCCCGATGGCTTGCGCCGTGTCCAGATCGGACGCGGCCAGGGCCAGGCTGTACCAGCTGTCGCGCTGCATGCCATCGCCCTCGCCGGCAATCAACGCGCAGCCAATACTGTGGTGGGTGCCCCGCTCGCGGCCCAGGAAGCCGTGCGAGTTGGCGTAGACACTGATCGAAGTATTGCTGTTGACCGAGGCGCCATCGGAGTTGGCGATGCGCGCATCCACATCGCGGCCGGCTTGTTCGCAGGCGAGGGCGATGTCGATCGCATGCGCGGCGTCAAGATCCCACGGATGCCAGCTGTCGAATTCGCGCTGGGTGCTGGCCATCAGCCCGGCGTCGGCCAGGCCCGACGCCGGATCGGCCTCGGTGAAGGTCGCGATCGCGCACGCCTGGGCTACGGTGGCCTCCAGGCTGTCGTCGCGCATGTCGGCGGTGCTGGCGCTGCCCTTGCGCTGGCCGAAATACACGGTCACCGCGATCCCGCGGTCGCGGGTCGCCTCGACCGTCTCGACCTCGCCCATGCGTACGTTGACGGCAAGCCCGCTGTCCTCGTTGCAGCTGACCTCGGCTTGCGTCGCGCCGCGTGATGCGCACCCTTCGAGCAGGCGCTGGGCAATGCCGGACAGTCGCTCCAGCCTGACCTGGCTGTCATCCCCGGCTGGTGTGGTGATGGTCTTGATCTTCAATGCGTTACCCTGTTGCAATGCGTGGACGCGACGACGAAACCGGTGAATTCCTGGCTCCCAGCCGCAGCGCCAACCGGCGCGAGGCGCTGGATATTCTGGCGCTCGGCGAGGCCCTGGTCGCAATGAGTTCCGCGCAGCTTGCACGGCTGCCGATACCGGATGAACTGTTGCCACACATCGCCGATACCCAGCGCATGCCCTCGCACGGGGCGCGCAAGCGCCAGCTGGCGTTCCTGGCCAAGCAGATGCGCCGCCAGGACGACGAGGCGCTGGACGCGATCCGCGACGCCATGAGCAAGGACGGCGATGCGGCGCGACGCGAGACCGCAGCGCTGCAACGCGTCGAGGTCCTGCGTGACGAACTGCTCGGCGAGGATGGTGACAATGCGATGACAGCGCTGTTTGCTGAACATCCCGGAGCCGACCGCCAGCAGCTGCGACAACTGGTCCGCAATACGCTGGACGAACGTCGGCGCAACAAGCCACCGCATGCGTTCCGGGACCTGTTCCGACAGCTGCGCGAGTTGCTGGCGCAACCGGATGTTGCTGTGGGCGAAGACGATACAGACCCTCTCCCACCGCGGCGCCCGAAGGGTGTACAGAGCTGAGAGGGGTCGGGTGACGGCGCGGTGCACGAAGCCACCCACTTCCGCCTTCGGCAGTTTCTCCCGCCAATGGGAGAAGGAAAAAGGGCCTGCATCGTCACGCCGCCGTGCCCCCGACGGTCATCTCGGAAATCAGCAGCGAAGGCTGGCCCACGCCAACCGGTACCGACTGCCCGTCCTTGCCGCAGACGCCTACGCCATCATCCAGCGCCAGGTCATGGCCAATCATCGCGACCTTCTGCATGGTCTCCGGGCCGTTGCCGATCAAGGTCGCGCCCTTGACCGGCGCAGTGATCCTGCCGTCTTCGATCAGGTAAGCCTCGGTCGCAGAGAACACGTATTTGCCGCTGGTGATGTCGACTTGGCCGCCGCCGAAATTCACCGCATACAGGCCGCGCTTGACCGAGCGGATCATCTCGTCAGGGTCGTGGCTGCCGGCGAGCATGTAGGTATTGGTCATGCGCGGCATCACCAGGTGCGCGAACGATTCGCGGCGGCCATTGCCGGTCGGCGCCATGCCCATCAACCGCGCGTTGAGACTGTCCTGCATGTAGCCGACCAGGATGCCGTCCTCGATGAGCGTCGTGCAGCGGGTGGTCTCGCCTTCATCGTCGATGTTCAGTGAGCCGCGTCGTCCTTCCAGGGTGCCGTCATCGACAATGGTCACGCCGCGGGCAGCGACCTGCTGGCCCATGCGGCCGGCGTACGTACTGGTGCCCTTGCGGTTGAAGTCGCCCTCCAGTCCATGGCCCACGGCTTCGTGCAGCAGCACGCCCGGCCAGCCATTTCCCAGCACCACCGGCATCACGCCCGCAGGCGCATCGATCGCGTCCAGGTTCACCAATGCCTGGCGCAATGCCTCGCGCGCGAATTTTTCCGGCTTGTCGTCGGCCAGAAGCTCCTCGTACGAATAACGCCCGCCGAAACCGGCATAACCCGACTCGCGGCGGCCGCCCTGCTCGACGATCACCTGCACGTTCATCCGCACCAGCGGCCGCACATCCGCGGCCAGCACGCCATCGCTGCGCGCCACCAGCACGGTGTCCACGGCGCCGGTCAGCCCGACCATCACCTGTTGCACGCGCGTGTCGAGCGAACGCAGCAATCCATCCACGCGACGCAGGGCAGCGACCTTGGCTTGGTTGCCCATCGCATCGATCGGATCGTGCGCCGGATACAGCGCACGCGCGCCATTGGCCACCAGAGCATGCGCTGCATGCGTGTTGCCATCGCGGGCGATGGCTTTCGCAGACTGGGCCGCAGAGATCAGCGCGCGTGCGTCCAGGTCGTCGGAATAGGCAAAGCCGGTCTTGTCGCCACTGATCGCGCGCACGCCAACGCCCTGCTCGATCGAATGCGTGCCGTCCTTGACGATGCCGTCTTCCATGCTCCAGCCCTCGCGCCGGGCGTGCTGGAAATACAGGTCGCCGAAGTCGATGCCCGGACCAAGCAGGTTGCCGAAGGCGCGTTGCAGCGCATCCAGGTCCAGCCCGGTGGGCGCCAGCAGGCGCGATTGGGCAATGGCGAGTTGGGTCATGGTGTCGATGGCCGTGAAGTCATGTGATGCGTCATGTCAGGTGTCTCATATCAGGAGATAGTGCCGATGCCGCCTCGATCAACCCGGTGCATCGTTGGCGGCCGGTCCGGCCGGTGCGGGCTTGGATGAAGCGGGCCTGGCTGGCACCAGCGCGGCTGGTTTTGGTTTGGATGGTTCGGCCCTGGATTGCACTGGCTTGGCTTGCGAGGGCTTCGCAGGCTTGGACGGGCCCCTGCGCGCGGTGACCTCGACCGTGGGCGAGGCCCACGGCCCGGTCACCCGATACGTCTTCGCGCCCACGCCTTGCAGGGGCTTTTCCAGTACCGCATTGGCCATCGCGCCGACCGCAGCGCCAACCGGCCCGCCTGCCAGCGCGCCGACCGCGGTCAGCAGGCCGCCGGACTTCGGCAACACGTCCACGGTCTGGTCAAAACGCTGCGTGCGCAGGTCGGCGCTGCCGCGGACGTGGATGTCGGCGGCCGGCCCCTCGATCGTGAGGTTGTCGGTGCGCGCACTGCCCTGAGCCAGTCGAACATCGCCGGTGATGCGGTCGAACGCAAAGCCCTTCTCGAAGAAGTCGCGGAAATCGAGTGTCAGCCTACGCGGCAGTTGAGCGATCCCAAGCAGGCCCAGCACACGGCCGGCGCCAGGCTCCAGCTCCAGCAGGCGGCCATCTCGCGCATCCAGGGTGATGCTCGCCTGTATGGCTTTTGGATCGAATGCCTCAGGGCCACCGCGCCAGTTGACCTGCGCACCGAGCTCGCCCCTGCCGCCATCAACCTGGCCCGCCAAGCCCAACCCTGCCAGCAGGGCACCGATGTCGTCACTGTCCACATCCACGTCAAGCTGGGTGCGCGCGGCGTCGTTGCGTCCCGTCCAGCTTCCGCTCGCACTCATGCGCTGTTTCGGACTGCGCGCGCTGAACTCGTCCACGCGCAGTCCGGAGGCCACCGGCGTGCTCCGAAAACGTGCATTGCCAAACTCGGCATCGCCGATGCGCAGATCCGCCACCTCGAACAGCAAGGGCGGGATATTGGCCGGATCGAACGCGCGCGATGCGCTACCTTGCGCCGTAGCCACCGCCTGCACGCGTATCGCTGGTGGTTTCGGCGGCTTGCGCCAGTACAGGCGCTCAAAGCGCCCGGCGACCTGCGCACCATCCTGCTGCGGCACCAGCAACGAACCGGCGATGCTCGCGCCCCGAACCTGCACTGCCGTCCCACCCGTGGCCGGCACCAGCAGCAGCCGGGTATTGGTGAAGTCAGCGCCAAGCAGGCGCAACTGGCTGGCACTCACGTCGATCCGCTTCAATGAAATCGACCCATCGGTACCACTCGCGCCCCCCCTGGCGAACACGCCAATCCAGGCAAGCGCATCAACGCGCTGGGCACGGCCACCCACGATCACCCCCTGCGCCGGCGGCGCCTCGGCAACCCCGTCGAACTGCACCCGGATTCCGGTCTGCTTGCCAGCGCTGCGACTGCGCAGCGACAGCAGATCGCCAAGCGCCAATGTCAGCTCGCCACGTTCCAATGGCAATGCCATGTCGATGCTGGCCACCAACGGCTCTGCAGCTGGCTTGAGCACGGGCTCAGGCAGGCTGATCGCCGTACCGACCAGGTTCGAGCGCAACTGCAGCCGGGTTGGCGCAGCCTGGCCTTGTCCGCGCGGAATGGCTACTGCCACCGTCCATGGCGAACGGCCATCGACATGAGGTTTCAGCCACGCCAGGTTGCCGGCCTTGTCGAGCAGGTTGTCGATGTCGACGCTGGCCTGCAGCTCGGCCTCGAATGCCTGCTTCGGATCCCGCACGTGCGGGCCAGAGCGCAGCGAAAGGACGCCCGCTGCCCCGTCAAGGCGCACCTGCAGCTTGTCGGCGATGAAGCCGCTGCGGTCGTATTGCGCCTTTCCGTCGACGTTTTCGAACGCAAGGTTCCAGCGCTTCTCGCGCAGGCTGGCATCCGCCAGCACCACGCTTCCGTGCATTTTCTGGACAGGCGCACTGTCACGGTGGAACGGCAGCAGCAAGTGGAAATCGGCGCGCGCCGGACCAGAAACCTGCAGGTTGTCCATCACGTTGCCATGGTCCTTGCGTAGCGGACTGGCGCGCAGCATCGCCAGGAAATCCCCTGCGTCGCCTTCCGCCTTCGCCTCCACGCTCAGTTCCGCGCGACCAAAGCGCGGGATGCCGGCACTGAGTGACTCGATCGGTATGCCCGCCAGGCGCCCGCTGCCGTCGAGCGTGAAGCCGTCGGCCTCGAACCGGATATCGGCATCCAGATCCTCGACGGCAGGCCAATCCCGCTGGAACTTCACCACGCCATCGACGATGCGCGCATCGACCCGGAATTTGCCCGCACCCGCGCGTCCCTGTTCGCTGCGGAATGGCCAGTCGTCCAGGTCGCCGGCCACCACCGCATGCACGTCGCGCAGGGTGCCGCCTTGCAGCGCCGCGTTCAGCCAGTCAACGGTCGTTTTGGACATCCTGTGATGCACCCAGAACCCGCGCGCCGAGGTCACCTGCATATCGCCGATGTCCATGACCAGGTCCATGCGCGGACGCGTGCCATCGTTCGGGAAGCCCATGCCGCCCCGCGCGTTCGCGCTGAACTGCTTGCCGTTGATCGCCAAACCCGGCGTATGTATGTTCCAGGCATCGCCCGTGCGCCAAGCCAGGACTTCACCATCCAAGGTCATCGCGTGCCGCACGCCAAAGCCCGCGGGCCAGTCGAACACGACCTGTCCGCGCGGATCGAATTGCAGCTGCAATGCGTGCGCATCACCCTGCAGTCTGGCGTCGATACCGCTCATGCCAGGCGTGTTGCCGACTGGTGAGAAATGCAGGTCGCGCAGGCGTGCATCCACGTGCAATCCGCCACCACGCTCGCCACTGACCACGACGTTTTCCAGCGACACGCCGGCCGACGACGCCAGCAACCACTTGCGGAGCGCCGATGGCAATCCATCGCTCAAGGCTGCCAGTGCTAGCAATGGACCTGCGTCCATCCGGCTTGCACGCAAGCCGTAGTGCTGGCCCCCGGCCACTGAAATTCCGTCGAGCACTTGCTCGGTCCTGCCATCGCCGATCCGCAGCTTGGCAGCAACGGCGCGCCACTGGTTGATGCTGCCGGCCCAGCGTGCATCCAGATTGATCGCACCCAACACCTGCCTGGGCGCGGGCTCTCCGGCTTTGGCCGAAGCGCCGCGCAATGTGACCTGCTTCAATGCGGCATCGGCATGCACACTGACCACCCGGTGCCCGCTCAGGCCGGCCCATGCCTGCAGCCGACCACGCCCGGACACCGCCGAGATGCCGGCGATGTGCAGGTCATCGGCAAGTTCGGCCAGGTTCGCAGCGTCGGTCCCCGCATAGACGTCGCCATTGCCTTCGATGCGGTCGAAATCCACCGCGACGCTGAACGGGGTGCCATCCATGCGTAACCAGGCCCTGGCGCCACCACGGATGCGCGGGCCATCCACCCGCATGCGCAGGTCGATCCGGGGCAAGCGCATGTCAACGCCCAACTCGGGCGCCAGCACGCGCAACCGTGCATGCGAGACCTGCAATTCACCCAGCCGTTCCAGCGTGGCGAACGGGTCTCCGCCGCTGCCTTGCTGCTGGCCCGGCAAGCCGCGCACCTGCCAGCGACCGGCGGCGTCGCGCTGCAAAGTCAGGTCGAGCCCGCGCACGCGCAGTTCGGTAAGCGATCTTCCCGGCAACAGGCCGCTGTATTGCGCCACCAGGATTTCCGCATCACCGATGTGGACCGCATCGCTGCCCTGGCCAACCCGAAGGTTGTCCAGCCGCAACAGCGGGCCGCGCCGGGTCCACTGGGTCTCTACCGCATCGAAGGCGACCGGATTGCGTGCGCGCACGCTCAACCATTCCGCGATTTTTTCCGGATGGCGCTCGGCCAGCGGCAGCAACTGGCTTGCCACGCCGATCACCAAAGCAACCAGCACCAACAGCAGCGCTGCGCCATAACCGATGCCACGACGAAGTAGCCGCAGGCGACGCCGCGGTGGTGTTGCCGTCATGGAAATGCGAGCGCGTAGCGAGCGGGCGTCAGCGCGCGCACGCCGGAGCGCAGCAAGCGCAGTGCACATTTGTGTGCATGAGAATTGCGAGCACCCTCAGATACTCGTGCGCGCGCGCGATCACACCCGCGCAGTAGCGCGTATAGATCAAAGCAGCACGACATCGAACTGCTCTTGCATGTACTGCGTATCCGCCTGGAAGCGGATCGACTTGCCCAGGAATTCCTCAAGCTCGGCAACCGCGCTGGACTCTTCTTCGGTGATCCGTGTGACGAGTTTCGGCGATGCGATCACCAGCAACCGTGGCGCGTCGAACTGGCGCACCGCGCGCACGATCTCGCGGAAGATTTCATAGGTCACGGTTTCCGCGGTCTTGACCGTGCCGCGCCCACTGCATTCGTGGCAGGTCTCGCTGAGCTGGCGCTCCAGCGACTCCACCGTGCGCTTGCGGGTCATCTCCACCAGGCCGAGCGGCGAGAAGTCGTAGACGGTGGTCTTGGCGTGGTCGCGGGCCAGCGATTTTTCCAGCGTGCGCAGCACCTGACGGCGATGTTCCGCATCCATCATGTCGATGAAGTCGATGATGATGATGCCGCCCAGGTTGCGCAGGCGCAGCTGGCGCGCGACTGCCTGCGCCGCCTCGAGATTCGTGCGGTATACGGTTTCCTCCAGGTTGCGCTGGCCCAGGAACGAACCGGTGTTGACGTCGACCGTGGTCATCGCCTCGGTCTGGTCGATCACCAGGGTGCCGCCGGACTTCAGCGGCACTTCCTTGTTCAGCGCACGCTGGATCTCGTCCTCGACGCCGTACAGGTCGAACACCGGGCGCGCACCGGTGTAGTGCTCGATCTTCTCGGCCAGCGCCGGCATGTATTGCGCTGCGAACTGGCGCAGGCGTTCGCAGGTCTCGCGCGAGTCGACCTTGACCTTGTCCACGTCGCGGCGGATCAGGTCGCGCACCGCGCGCAGTGGCAGGCTGAGATCCTCGTACACGCAACTGCCCACCTTCGCACTCGCCGATGATTCCTCGACCAGCTCCCAGGCCCGTCCGAGATAGGCGATGTCCTCGGCCAGCGCTTCCCTGGACTGGCCTTCGGCATTGGTGCGCACGATATAACCGTGTTTCAGGATGCCGGGCACGGCGCTTGCCGGGGCCAGCTCGGCTACCAGCGCTTTCAGGCGCGCTCGCTCATCCTCATCCTCGATCCGCGCTGATATCCCGACCACCCGCGAACGCGGCAACAGCACCAGGTAGCGCGAAGGAATGCTGATCTGCGTGGTCAGCCGTGCGCCCTTGCTGCCGATCGGATCCTTGACCACCTGCACCACGATCTCCGCGCCATCGCGCAGCAGTTCGGTGATCGGCACCTGTACCTGCAGCGGCATCGCACCCGGGGCATCGGCACTCTCTCCGGCATCCAGCTGCGTACTGCGGAAAATGTCATTGGCATGCAGGAATGCACCGCGCTCCAGGCCGACGTCGACAAAGGCCGCCTGCATCCCGGGCATCACCCGCTGCACCTTGCCCTTGTAGATGTTGCCGACCACGCCGCGCTGGCTGCCGCGCTCGATGTGCAGCTCCTGCAGCATGCCGTTCTCGACCACCGCCACGCGGGTTTCGCGCGGCGTTACGTTGACCAGCAGTTCCTCACTCACGCGACCGCACTCATGCGAGCAGTCCGAACTGACGCAGCAATGCTGCGGTCTCGAACAACGGCAGGCCCATCACCCCGGAATAGCTTCCCGACAGGTGCGCGATGTGCGCCTGCGCGCGCCCCTGGATGGCGTAGGCGCCGGCCTTGCCCTGCCATTCACCGCAGGCCAGGTAGTTGTCGATGTCGGCCTCGGACATCGCCCCGAACGTGACCTGTGAAGTTGACACCGCCTGCGCCTCGCGCCCGGCTGACACCACCGACACCGCGGTGATCACCTCATGGGTGCATCCGGCCAGGCGGCGCAGCATCGATGCGGCATCCTCGGCATTGTCCGGCTTGCCGAACACGGCGCCGTCCAGGATCACTTCAGTATCCGCGCCCAGCACCACTGCATCCGCAACCGCGACGACTTGCAGCAGCCCGGCGCCGGCCTTTTCGCGGGCGACCCGGCGCACGTAATCGGCGGCTGCCTCGCCGGCGAGCTGCTGTTCGAGAATGTCGAGGTCGATCACGCCGAAATCCAGGCCCAGCCGGGCCAGCAATTCAGCGCGCCGTGGCGAGCGGGAGGCAAGATGCAACATGCCCGGAGTCTAACCCGCGGCCGGTCACGGGCCCGTCGGTGAGCGCCCCGCAACCCCATTCCGGCTCACCATGCGTTCACCCATTCAGTCACCCATGCAGCCATGCTTCATCGCACCCTGACGTTGTATCCAGCATCCTCGACCGCGATATTGACCATCGGAGTTACCCATGCCCCTGCGCCGCTCTAACCTGGCCATGATCCTGGCCACCGCCCTTGCTTTCGGAATGCCCATGACCTCTTCCGCCAGCCCGCAATCCACCCCTGCATATGCCATGACGGCCGATGGCACCCTGCTTTCGGTGTCCGCCAGCGCCGAGGCCAAACGCGTTCCGGATGTCGCCAATATCTCCACCGGCGTGGTCACCCAGGCCCCCGATGCCAACGCGGCGATGCGTGCCAATGCCGTGCAGATGGACAAGGTGATGGCAGCGATCCGCGCTGCCGGCATTGCCGAGCGCGACATCCAGACCAGCGGCATCAACCTCAATCCGCAATACAACTACCGGGACAACGCGCCGCCTACCATCACCGGCTACCAGGCCAACAACACCGTCAACATCACGGTGCGCGACCTCTCCAAGCTGGGCAAGGTGCTGGATACGCTGGTCGCCCAGGGCGCCAACCAGGTGAACGGTCCCAGTTTCGAGGTCGACAAACCGGACGAGGCCTATGACGAGGCACGCGTCGCTGCACTCAAGAAAGCACAGGCGCGTGCGACGACCTATGCCGACGCGCTGGGCCTGAAGGTACGCCGCATCGTAAGCATCAGCGAAGGCGGATCCAGCTTCCCGCGCCCGATGCCGATGGTGCGGGCAATGGCCGCGGACGCCATGATGAGCAAGGAGACTTCGGTTGCGCCGGGCGAAACGACGCTGTCCGTCAACCTGGACGTCATGTTCGAGCTGGGGCGTTGACCATGAGCCCCAACGCCAAAGATGCAGACAAGGTCCCGATGGCGAGCCCGGATCCGGCTTGCAACGCGGGCTATGCGGAAACCAAGCCGTGCACCAAGGAACAGGCACAGATTCCCGGCGCCAAACAGCCGCCCGATGGAGAAGAGGGTGGCCTGGAGTACGAGCCGGATCCCGGACCCTGAGTCAGCCTGACAATGTGTTTCCACCGACGCCCGCACATGCGGGCGTCGGCTTTTGTGAGGCAGGCAATGCCACCTGTCGGCGCCCGTTAACCAGCTGTCGCCGACCGCTTGCTGTACTCATTGGGTTGGAACAGATTTGACTCATGCATTGCCCGGAACCGCACCTCTAGCAATCAACCCCACTGCCTGCGCCCGGCCGTTGCATGGTTCGTGTTCTTCAAAAACGCACCCCGACAGGAGGTTGACCATGGCACGCACAACGTCACATCCGCACGCACTCGCCCCGGCACTGCCCCGCTCCGCCGGCTTCGCCCTGCTGCGGCCTGCCTCCAAGCCCCAGCTCGACGCCACCCGCATCCTCACCATCAGCGGCACGCTTGCCATCAACCTGATCGCCTTGGGCGTGTTGATGATGCCGCTGGCGATACCGACACCGGCACCATGGGACGAACCGGCGCCACGGAACCCGACGCGGGACATCCCGAAGGAAAAACCCGTCGTGGTGGAGATTGTCGACAAAGCCAAGCCAGCCCCCGTCGTGCAGCCGGTCCGGCCGCAAACGGTCGCACCGGCTAGCGAGGCCAACAACGTCGTCGTGGTGTCCGAAACCGGCAGCGAACAGGTGGTGGACAACGCGATCGCCGAGAACATCGGTCCGGCCACCGATTTCGGCACCACGACATCGACCGCACCCACGGCCGTGCAGCTTGAGTACCTGTCCGCGCCGCCACCGAAATATCCGCGTGGCGCCCTGTCACGGCGCATCGAAGGCACCGTGTTGCTGCAGGTGCTGGTCGGCATCGATGGCCGTCCACTGGACGTGACGGTGTCGCAAACCAGTGGCAACCGCGAACTGGACGAGGCCGCGCGCAGCCAGATCCTCAAGCGCTGGAGCTTCCGTCCGGCGATGAAGAATGGCCAGGCGGTGCAGGCGTTAGGCCTGGTGCCGGTGGCGTTCAACCTGGCGCGTTGAAGCGGCGCGGCTTTCCCTCCCCGTGAGCCCAGGAACCGTCTGAACAGGTGTTCGCTCACCCTTCGACGGGCTCAGGGTGAACGGGCAACGCTCTGATTCCGTTCGTGGTGAGCCTGTCGAACCATGATCGGAATCAGCCCTAGGCCGCTTGATCAGAGGCTCCCTGGCGCAGTGGCAGTGAGTGTGTCATCACGCGCGTTTGCGAGCTGTTTGCCGCCAAGGGCTGGTGGTTATCCAGGTCAGTGGTTGCTGGGATCAATCCGCAGCGGCTCCATCGACAAGAATCTTTTTCAACGTGCTGAGGATACTGTCCGCGCCGTAGGGCTTTTGCAGGACGGCACAGTCCTGATAATCGTTCGGAATGCCGTCCCTGCCATACCCGGACGTAAAAACAAATGGCACGCCGCGCGCGCGCAAGGCATCAGCCAGCGGGAACACCTGCACCCCGGCAAGATTGATGTCCAGGATCGCCACGTCGATCCGGCCCGCTTCGTCCAGGCCCGACTGCGCCACGATCTCCAGCGCCTGGGGCAGGCGCCCCGCCTTGAGGACGTGGTAGCCGGCGTCGTCCAGGATGTCCTCCAGCATCATCGCCAGGTTCATCTCGTCCTCGACCATCAGGATCGTGGTCATGCCGCTTCCTCCCATGTGGGAAGTGGGATGTCGATGCAGCACACCAGGCCGTCAGGTTCGAATGCCAGCGTGGCGTCACCATCCAGTTGCATGGTCAGGCCCTCGGTGATCAGGCGCGAGCCGAAGCCCTTGCGTTTCGGCGCAACCACCGGCGGGCCATCGTGTTCGCGCCACTGCAGGTGCAGCCGGGTGCTGCCGTCGGCACACCGCGTGTCCCACTCCACCTCGACCCGACCCTCGGGCATCGACAGCGCCCCATACTTGCCGGCATTGGTCGCCAGCTCATGCACGGCCATCGCCAGCGCCAGCGCGGTGTTGGGGTCCAGTTGCACGTCGCCGCCGGAAAGATCGGCACGGCCTTTTCCATCGTGGTCATAAGGTGCCAGCTCGCTGGCGATGATCTCGCGCAGCCCAACGCTGCTCCAGGCATCCACGGCCAGCAGGTTGTGGGTGTTTGACAGCGCCATCAGCCGCGCCATGAACGCAGGCTTGAAGGCGTCCAGCGTCTGCGTGCTGGACAGGGTCTGCAGGGCAATCGCCTGCACGCTGGCCAGGCTGTTCTTGACCCGGTGGTTGAGCTCCTGGAGCATCAGGTTCTTGTGTGCGTCGGCGCGCCTTTTGTCGGTGATATCACGGGCGATGGTCGAGCCTGCGACCACGCGGCCGGATGCATCCTTGACTGGCGAGCAGGTCAGCGCGATCTGGATCACCGAGCCGTCCTTGTGCCGCCAGCTCATCTCGGATTCGGCCGAACCGGAAGCCGTCCGGCAACTGTCAAGCAGTTCACGCAGCTGCCCCTGGTCTTCGCTCGGCGCCACCTTCAACATGCTCCGGCGCAGCATCTCCGCCTTGGAATAGCCCAGCAGGCGCTCGGCGCCATGGTTCCAGCTGTCGATCACGCCGTCCAGGCTGTGGCCGATGATGGCGTCCTTGGACGAGGCGATGATTGCCGCGAAGCGGCTGCATTCCAGTTCGTGGGCCTTGCGCTCGCTGATGTCCACGAAGGTCAGCACCACACCGTCGATGCGGTTGTCGGTGGTGCGGTAGGGCATCATCCGCAACATGTAGGTCTTGCCGCTTTCCAGGCTCTCGAGTTCGCGCTCGCGCGTCGCCAGCGTACGCAGGACCTGCCTCACATCCCTCTCCAGGTCGGGATAGCTCAGGCGCGCGGCGATGTCGGTGATCGGCCGGCCACGGTCGCCGTCGCGCAGGTTGAATACCTCGGTGGTTGGCGGGGTGTAGCTCTTGATCTGCAGCTGGGTGTCAAGGAACAGGGTGGCGATGTGGGTGCTATCCATCAGGTTCTGCAAATCATTGTTCAGGTCATGCATCGTTTCGTTCTTGCTGTTGACCTCGCTGTTGACGGTTTGCAGCTCCTCGTTGATCGACTGCATTTCCTCCTTGGATGTTTCCAGTTCCTCGTTGGAGGACTGCAGCTCCTCGTTCACCGACTGGTATTCCTCGTTGGTGGACTTCATCTCCTCGTTGAGGGTCTCCAACTGGTCGATCGAGGCATACAGCTGTTCGCGGGTGGTCGAAAGCTCCTGCTCCAGGGTCTGGATGCGTTCGCTTTCGACATCACCGGCGTCATCACCGCCGTCGTTCCCGGCGTCATTCGCGGCCGCTTCGTCGCCCGTGCCGGTCTGTGGCAGACGCCGGGCGAGGTCGTCGAAGGCAACCGCGCACAGGCTGATGACCTCTTCGTCGGCCCCCAGGTGCGGATCGGGCAGCGGCTCAACGATCAGCCGCAACGGTTGCCGCTTGCCATCCACGTGCACGCTCAGGCCCGCGCGCACCACGGTTTTGCGCTCGGCAAAGGCTTCCTTGACTGCGACCCGGGCAGCCGCGCGCAGGCTCTTGTGCAGCATGCCGAACAGATTGAGGGTGGCCGCGCCCGACACCGGACCGAGATAGCGGCCGGTGTCGCCGGCAAAGCGCACGATATCGTGGTTGCGGTCAATGACCACGTATGCCGGCGCGTATTTCTCCAGCCGCTGGCGGGCGCTGCGGGCAATCGGATCCTCGCCGGCGCCACGCGCCTGTGGCGTCGCCGTACGCGCGGTGCTGGCGGTACCGATGCGCTGCGGCGGCAGCATTGCTGTGGCGCCGGTGACATCCGTGCAACGCGCGAACAACCGATGCTTCTTGTCCACCACATGGAACAGCGAGGCATTGCGCGCCAGGCCCTCGGACGGCCCCAGCAGCAGGAAGCCGCCGGGCTTCAACGCGTACTGGAAGGTCCGCACCAGGTGGTCCTGCAACTCCGGGTTCATGTAGATCAGCAGGTTGCGGCAGGACACCAGGTCCAGCCGCGAGAACGGCGGATCCTTGGCCACGCTGTGCGGCGAGAACACGATCATCTCGCGCAGCGGCTTGATCACGCACAGGTTGCCTCCGACCTCGGTGAACCAGCGTTCCTGCCGCGCCTGCGACAGGCCCGGCTGCGGTTTCGGGTAGCGGCCAGCGCGGGCGGCGTTCATCGCGCGCTCGTCGATGTCGGTGGCGAAGATCTGCACCTTCGGCGGCGCGCGCACGCCCTCCAGCGCCTCGCGCAGAAGAATCGCGATCGAATAGGCCTCCTCGCCGGGGGAGCACGCCGTGACCCAGACCCGCACGGTGTCGGCGGCGCCCTTGCCGGCGAGCATTTTCGGGATCGCCTCCCTGTTCAGGGTGTCGAACGCCTGCGGGTCGCGGAAGAAT
>JBBQHK010000010.1:0-66226 GCA_038323895.1 Lysobacterales bacterium
GCGGGCAAGACGGCCTCCGGGCGCAAGCGCAAACCGACTTCGGATACCGCTGCGGCGCCGGCGCAAAAAAAACCTGCAGCGGCACGCAAGCCGGCGGCAAAGAAACCCGGCTGACCCCAGTTGCCGCGCGCCGCAGGCAGCCGGTAAGCGATGACGCAATGCGCTAGGCCAGCATGCGTCGCTAGAATATCGGCATGAACCTCATTGCGCCCCGCACCGCCCTGATTACCGGCGCCACCGCAGGTTTCGGCCGTGCCGCCGCGCGGCGCTTCGTCGATGCCGGCTGGCAGGTCATCGCCACCGGCCGCCGCAGCGAGCGTCTCGACGCACTGCGCGCGGAACTCGGCGACGCCGTGCACACGGCCTGCTTCGATATCCGCGACGAGGCCGCGATGCGCGCCGCGCTCGACGCATTGCCCGGGCGCTTCCGCGGCATCGACCTGCTGGTCAACAACGCTGGCCTGGCGCTGGGCACCAAACCCGCGCAGGACGCGTTGCTGTCCGACTGGAAAACCATGATCGACACCAATGTCACTGCGCTGGTCACGCTCACCCATGCGCTGCTGTCCACGCTCATCGCACGCAAGGGCGCGATCATCAACATCAGCTCGGTCGCCGGCGTGTATCCGTACCCGGGCGGCAATGCGTATGGCGGCACCAAGGCGTTCGTCAGCCAGTTTTCACTGGGGTTGCGCTCCGACCTGCACGGCACCGGCGTGCGCGTGACCACGATCGAACCCGGCATGGCCGAAACCGAATTCACCGTGGTCCGCACCGACGGCGACCAGGCCGCTTCCGACAAGCTCTACACCGGCGCCAACCCAATGACGGCCGAAGACATCGCCGAGAGCATCTTGTGGGTCGCGACGTTACCACCGCATCTCAACGTCAACCGGCTGGAGATCATGCCAACCTCGCAGTCGTTCGCGGCATTCCAGGTGGCGCGGGGCCAATAGCAACACGCCAGATTCGGCGCCTACTCCAGCGGCTCGTCGCTCAGATAGGTGTACGCGGTCAGTCCGCTTTCGAGCGCTTCGCTCAAGCGCGCGGACTCGGCCTCGCCGAGGTTCGCCGCGGCAACCTTGTCCTTGTAGATCTGGCGCACGTCGTCAAGGTTGTAACCAACATAGTCCAGCATCACGTCGTTGGTGTCGCCGCGGCGCTGGTGGACGATACGGCAGCCGTCGCCTTCAGCCTTGACCTCGATCGCGTCGGTGTCGCCGAACAGGTTGTGGATGTCGCCCAGGATCTCCTGGTAGGCGCCGACCAGGAAGAACCCGAGCCGATAGCGCTCGCCCTTGCGCAATTCGTGCAGCGGCAGCGAGCTGTCCAGGTCCTCGTTCTCGACGTAGGTATCGATCTTGCCATCGGAGTCGCAAGTAAGGTCGGCGATAGTCCCGCGCCGGGTCGGCGCCTCGTCCAGGCGCTCGATCGGCATGATCGGGAATACCTGGTCGATCGCCCACACGTCCGGCATCGATTCGAACACGCTGAAGTTGACGAAGTACTTGTCGACCAGACGCTCGTTGAGCTCATCCAGCAGGTCGCGATGGCTCTTCTCGTCATAGGTCAGGCGCGCCTTGACCGCATGCGCGATGGCGTAGAACAGGTCGTCGATGCGCGCGCGCTGGATCAGGTCGATCTGCCCGAGCGCGTACAGGCTCAGCCCTTCGGCATGCGCCTGCGAGGCTTCATGGAACACTTCCACCGCCGGTCGTTGCGCCAGCTCCTCGTGCAGCGCGCGCAGCTGCGCCACCGGGATCGATTCGTCGTCATTCTGCGGCGGCACCCTTCCTTCCGGCGCGCGCTCCACTTCCGAGACATTGGTCACCAGCACCGCGTGGTGCGCGGTCATTGCGCGGCCGCATTCGGTGACGATGCGCGGCGGCGTCAGGCCTTCGCGTTCGCAGGCTTCGGCCAGCGGCTGGACAATGCTGGAAGCGTAGTGGTGGATGCCGTAATTGACCGAGTTGTAGGAACGTGAGCGCGTGCCTTCGTAATCGATGCCCAGTCCGCCACCCACATCGACGTGGCTGATGTTCGCACCCAGCTTGCTCAGTTCGACGAAATAACGGGTGGCCTCGCGCATGCCCTTGGCGATGTCGCGGACGTTGCTGATCTGGCTGCCCATATGGAAATGCAGCATTTGCAGGCAGTCGCCCATGCCGGCATCGCGCAGGCGCTTCCACAAGTCCAATAGTTGGCGCGGATCCAGGCCGAACTTGGCCTTGTCCCCGCCGCTGTTCTGCCACTTGCCAGCGCCCAGCGACGCCAGCCGCATGCGCACGCCAAGACCCGGCTTCACATCCAGCGCCCTGGCCTCTTCCAGCACCAGGCGAAGCTCGGACGGCTTTTCGATCACGATAAACGTGTGCATCCCCAGCTTGCGCCCGATCAACGCCAGCCGGATGTACTCGCGATCCTTGTACCCGTTGCAGACGATCAACCCACCAGGCCGGCTCAACGCCAGCACCGCCATGAGTTCCGGCTTGCTGCCGGCTTCCAGCCCGAAGCCTTCACCGTGATGGCTGGCCAGGGTGCCGGCAACGCCGAAGTGCTGGTTGACCTTGATGGGATAGACCGCGGTGTACTGCCCTGCGTAATCCCAGTCCTTTCGCGCCTGCTCGAATGCAGTCTGCAAGCGTTGCAGGCGGTCGCCCAGCACATCCGGGAAGCGCACCAGCATTGGCAGCTTTGCGCCCATCGCCATCGCCGAATCCACTGCTTCGGGCAAGGCGATCGTCGGGCCGGAGGCGCCTTTGGGGCGCACCACGACTTGGCCGGCGGCGTTCACATCGAAATAGCCTTCCGACCAGTGCGGGATGGAGTAGGCCTTGCGGGCAAGGTCGAGCGACCAGTCGGTCATCGTGTCAGCGTCGGCGTATGTAGAGGAAGCCGTATTGTAGGGCGGGCCTGTCCCCGTCATGCGAAAATGCCCGCCCACGCGACTGCGGCTGGTCAAGACCCGCCCTACAATCCCCACGAATCACCTGGAGCCCGATATGACCGATGCGACTTGGCTGTACGAGAATTTCGACAAGGCCGGCTCGTCGATCGGTTACCGCATCACCCGCAAGCTCGATGAAGTGCAGTCGCCGTTCCAGTTCATCGAGATCTACGAGTCGACTGACTGGGGCAACCTGATGCTGATCGACGGCGCGATGATGCTGACCACGCGCGACAACTTCCTGTACCACGAGATGATGTCGCATCCGGCGCTGTTCACCCATGCCGACCCGAAGCGCGTGGTGATCATTGGCGGCGGCGACTGCGGCACCCTGCGTGAAGTGCTGCGCCACCCCGGCGTCGTGTCGGCCACGCAGTGCGATATCGACGAGCAGGTCACGCGCATGGCCGAGAAGTATTTCCCGGAACTGTGCGAATCCAACAACGATCCGCGCGCGGAGCTGCTGTTCGATGACGGCATCGCCTACATGGCCAATTGCGAAGCCGGCAGCGTCGACATCGTGATCGTGGATTCCACTGATCCCGTCGGGCCGGCCGAAGGCCTGTTCAATGCGTCGTTCTTCGCCAGTTGCCATCGCGCACTGAAGGACGGCGGAATGCTGGTGCAGCAGAGCGAGTCGCCACTGGTGCTGCTCGACCTGATCAAGGAAATGCGCGCTGAGATGACCAAGGCCGGATTCGCCAGCTTCCAGACCCTGCCTTTCCCGCAGCCGTGCTATCCGACCGGCTGGTGGAGCTGCACGATGGCGAAGAAAGCGGCGAACGCCGATTTCGATTTCCGCGAGGCCGACGCGCGCGCAAAATCGTTCGAGACGCTCTATTACAGTGCCGACCTGCACAAGGGTGCGCAGGTGCTGCCACCGTTCGTGGCTGCGGCGTTGGCAAACTGACCAGGCTTTTCAGGTTCCGAAGGTCCCGGAACTGCGACATGACGCACGGAAGCGCCGCTGCCAGCGCGCTATCCTGACGGGTTCAATTTGTCGACTGGAGCTCCGTGAGCCGGCATCGCCACCCATGGAAGACCTTGCTGCTGACCGCGCTGTGCGCATGGCCGGTGGCAACGCCCGCCAGCGTGCCGGCGCTTGGCGGGGCGAGCAAGCCTGCAATCACCCGCGAAGCCGCTTTCGATGCCACCTTCGAAAAGGTGGTTGGACCGACTTCGATGGAGGCCAGCAGCACCGCCTATGAGGGCTCCCTGCAGCGCCTGCAAGCGCTGTTGCCGGCGGGCGACCCAATGCGCGACATGCGTTTTCGTTCCGTGTATTGCGGTTCCATCTCCTGGCAGGATGCGAAGCGCGCGCTGGCCTATTCCGATGACGTCCTGAAGCAAGCACGCGACCTGCACGATGTTGCGTCCGAGGCACGCGCGATGCTGTGTCGCGCCAACTACATCATGCTGATCAGCGGTTCCCAGCGCGGCCTGCCCGAGTACGACAAGGTGGTGAGCCTGCTGGCCGGTGTGCGGGAGCCGCAACTGCTGGCCGAGACATTGGAGCTGCGTGGCGACACCCTGTCCCTGCTCGGCGAACAGGCCCGCGCCATGATGGATTTCCAACGTGCGCGCGCTGCCTATCGCGTGGCCGGGATAGACCACGAAATCGAAACGCTCATGTTCAGCATCGCGGTGGCCTACCGGCGGGTCGGCGATTTCGCGAAGGCGGAGCGCTATTTCACCAGCGCCATCGCGCGCATGCAGGACAGGCAGGACTGGGAATTCCTGGCCAACAACTACATCCAGCTGGGCTTCCTGCATGCCGAATCCGAGGCGCCGGACAAAGCGCAGGCGGCATTTCGGCAAGCAATCGATATCGCCCGCAAGCATGCCGATCCGTATAGCTTGAATAGCGCACGCCTGGGCCTGGCCGAGACCCAGATCACCCTTGGCGAGTCCGACGCGGCGCTGGAGACGCTTGCCCAGGCCAGGGCCGGATTCGTGAATGCACAGGACACGTCCAGCGATGACCAGTTGCTGATCCTGACCGGCCAGGCGCTGGCCAGACAGGGCGAACATGCGCCCGCGCTGGCACACTACAAGATGGCCGTGCCGTTGGTGCAGCGCAATGGCAACGATCGCTACCTGGCACAGATCTACAAGCTGACTGCCGACAGCCAGGAAGCCCTTGGACAGGCCGGCACCGCGCTGGAGGACTACAAGCGCTACGCCGACCTGCAGATGAAACTGCAGGGCAAGATGCGTCTTGAGCAAAGCCGCATGCTGGAATACGAATACGAGATCCGCCGCCGCGATCTCGAAAACCGGCAGCTGCGCGCGGATGCCCGGGTCAGGCAGCAGCAGGTCTTCGCGCTGGAACGCGTGCGTCATTGGCAGGCCTTGAGCCTGGTCTTGGCGGGGTTGTTTGTGGCCTTGCTCGGCTTGCTGGCGTGGCGCCAATGGAAGAAGTCACGGCGCCTGCGCAAGCTGACAATGACCGATCCACTGACCAGCGTGGCCAGCCGGATCGGCATCGAGCGCGAGATCGAGACGGCCATTGACCAGGCCACTCGCACAGGCTCGCCGTTGTCATTGCTGATGCTCGACCTGGATCACTTCAAACCGATCAACGACCGCTTTGGCCACGCCACGGGCGACCGCGTGCTGCGCGACGTTGCCGCGACCTGGCACGCGCAGTTGCGCGGCCGCGATCCGCTGGGCAGGATCGGCGGTGAAGAGTTCGTCGTTGTCTGCCAGGACACGTCATTGGAGCAGGCTCTGCTGGTGGCCGCACGCCTTCGCGAAGCGCTGCATGCGCTGCGTTTCGACGATGTCGACACGTCCTTGCAGGTCAGCGTCAGCATCGGTGCGGCCAGCTACAAGCAGGGCGAGACCCGCGAGGCGCTGTTGGCGAGCGCGGATGCCGCGCTGTATCGCGCCAAGCAGCGGGGGCGTGACCGTACGGAGACGTGAGCGACGCGCGCTGCCATGCCCGGCAACTGACGGGGGTAAAAAACTGTCCTATAGCGCGTCGCCGTCCAGCTCGCCGGTGCGGATGCGGATGACCCGCTCCAGGTCCCAGACGAAAATCTTGCCGTCCCCGATCTTGCCGGTGCCGGCGGTGCGCATGATCGCCTCGGTCACCACGTCCACCTGGTCGTCGGTCACCGCCACCTCGAGTTTGATCTTCGGCAGGAAATCGACCACGTATTCGGCGCCGCGGTACAACTCGGTATGGCCCTTCTGGCGACCGAAGCCCTTGACCTCGGTTGCGGTGATGCCGGCCACGCCAGCTTCGGCGAGCGCTTCGCGGACGTCGTCGAGCTTGAATGGCTTGATGATCGCCATGACCATTTTCATCTAAGCGGTCTCCTGCTGGGTGGCCACGAGCATAGCCCGCCGCCATGGCCTGCGTGCATACTCGCTGTCACGTGGATGACGCTGCGGATGTCCGCCACGGGGTGTTCCGGATCGGCGCTTCGGATCGGAGCTTCGAATCGGCAATTCAATTGTGTCCTTCGGCTCAGTGCATCGGACAAGTGCCTCGAAACAGGAATTCCCCTACCCCGCAACGCCGCCTGCACCGAGCGCGGTTTGACCTGCCACCGCGCATGCTTGCACCACCTGCAGGAGACACAGCATGAATCCCGAACGCATGATCGACCTTGCCCAACTCGACGAACTCGCCCGGCGCCTCAGCAGCCTGGTCCCGCCTGGCCTGCGCGAGGGCCGTGAAGAATTGCAGCAGAACTTCAAGTCGGTGCTGCAGACCGGACTGGGCAAGCTCGACCTGGTCACCCGCGAGGAATTCGAAGTGCAGCGCGCGGTACTGGCGCGCACCCGCGAGAAGCTCGAAGCACTTGAGCGCAGCCTGGCCGAGCTGACCAGCGCGCCTGCCGGCAACACCACGCCACCTTCCTCGCACTGAGGCCGCCGCCATGGGTCTTGCGATCGTGTACTCGCGTGCGCGGGTGGGCGTGCACGCGCCTGAAGTCCGGGTCGAGGTGCATCTGGCCGGTGGGTTGCCAGCCATGTCGATCGTCGGGCTGCCGGAAGCGGCGGTGCGCGAAGCCAAGGATCGTGTGCGTGCGGCCATCCTGTGCGCGCAGTTCGAATTCCCGGCGAGGCGGATCACCATCAATCTGGCCCCGGCCGACTTGCCGAAAAATGGCGGGCGCTTCGACCTGGCGATCGCGCTTGGCATCCTGGCCGCCAGCGGGCAGCTGTCGACAGAGGCGTTGGACGGCTGGGAATTCATTGGCGAACTCGCGCTGACCGGCGAGATCCGTGCCGTCGATGGCGTACTGGCCGCAGCAGTCGCCGCTGGCCAGGCGCAGCGGAAATTGCTGGTGGCGCCCGCGAACGGGTTTGAGGCTGCACTTGCCACCGATGTCGAGGTACGCACCGCACGCACCTTGCTGGAAGTCTGCGCCGCGCTCGACGGCCGCAAAGAGCTGCCGCGCGCACAGCCACTGCAGTGCGTGCCCGCGCGGCAGCCGGACCTGATCGACGTGCGCGGGCAAACGCAGGCAAGGCGTGCGCTGGAGATCGCTGCGGCTGGTGCCCACCATCTGCTTTTTGTTGGTCCACCTGGCAGCGGCAAGACCCTGCTGGCCTCGCGTCTGTGCGGGATCCTGCCCGAAGCCGGCGATGCCGAAGCACTGGAGTCGGCTGTTATCCGGTCCGTCAGCGGTCATGGCCTGGATCCAGCGCACTGGCGCCAGCGCCCGTTTCGCAACCCGCACCACACCGCAAGCGCGGTGGCGCTGGTCGGTGGTGGTGCAGATCCGCGCCCCGGCGAAATCTCACTGGCCCACCACGGCGTGCTGTTCCTGGACGAACTGCCCGAATGGAGCCGGCATGCACTGGAAGTGCTGCGCGAGCCGCTTGAGTCGGGCTGTGTCACGATTTCACGCGCAGCCCGCCAGTGCGAATATCCCGCGCGCTTCCAGCTGGTCGCGGCAATGAATCCCTGCCCCTGCGGCTGGGCCGGTGATCCCTCCGGTCGCTGCCTGTGCAATGACGAAATGATCCGCCGCTATCGCGCGCGCATTTCCGGCCCGTTGATGGAGCGCATCGACCTGCATGTGGAAGTGCCGCGTTTGGCGCCCAGCCTGTTGCGCAGCGATGCCATCCCCAGCGAGAGCAGTGCTGTGGTGCGTGAACGCGTCATCGTCGCGCGCGCGCTGCAAGAGGCGCGCGGCGCGAACAATGCGCGCATGGATCAGGCGCAGACCTATGCATGGTGCGTGCTGACATCGGGCGACAGCGCGCTGCTGGAGCGCGCGGTGGAAAGCCTGCAATTGTCGGCGCGCTCGCTGCACCGAATTCTACGGGTAGCGCGCACCATTGCCGATCTTGCCGGCAGCGAGGCCATCCGCACGCCGCACCTGACCGAAGCGATTGGTTACCGGCGGCTGGAGCGCAGCTTGCCGCGTGCGGCGGCTTGACGTCAGGTCGTGGCTCGGCGCGCGCGCGGCCACACCTCGTGGTTGGGGTCGAGCTCGTACGTCTGCATTTCACCCGCACGCACGCCGATCCCGCAGACCGCCAACGGCCCATCGATCCACGGAGTCAATCCGAATGCGCGCTCGATGTCGCCCTCGTTGATTGCGGCAGTGACGTAGCTGCCCAGGCCCTGTTCGGTTGCGCTGAGCAGCAGCGTCTGCGAGAGGTGGCCGACGTCCAGGATGCACACCCGATAAGCCTTCGAATGGTTGCGGTACTTCCAGAAATTGCGCTCGAAGCGCGGCGCCAGCACGCAGAGCGCATGCGCGTCGGCGAAGTACGGCTGCCCGCCCACCGCGATCCAGGCCAGGTAGTCGAGTGCACTCATGCCTTTGGCTGCCGCATGCTTTCCAGCGCCTGCTAGCACCTGTTCCTCGTCGAGCGGCAATGCCTGCAGCGCATGCTCGCCGGGGCGATAGTGATACAGCCCAGCGGCAAGGCCATCGACTTTGCGTGCGATCAGATAGCACTCGGTGGGATGCAATGCACCACCGGACGGGCTGGTTCGCTTGAGGACATCGAAATCATCCGCCCCACGGATCCGCCCGCGTTCGGCGAACGCGCGCTCCAGCACCTGGGACAACTGCGCAAGCGGCAACATCGTGCCCGCATCGAAATTGCGGCAGCTCGCGCGCGCGTCCAGAATCTGGTCAAACGTGTTGCGCGGCATCCGCGGCAAAGCGGTGCAGGCGCCACCATCGGGTCGCGCGTGCAGCATCGGTGGCGGCGCGCCATACGCCTGGCGCAGGCCTTCGGCATTGTGCAGGCCTGCTTCTTCCACTTCGCCGGCGGCGTCGATGCCGTCCCAGCGTGAGCGCGCGTGGCACACCGCGGACAGGCCATGCCAGTTCATGTCACGCAGGCAAGTGTCGAGTTCGCGCTGCGCAGTCCAGGCCTTCGTGCTGCCCAGCAGCAAGCCGGCCTGCAGCAGCCGCCGCACGCGCGCTGCGCCGTGGCGCGCACGCAATGGCGTGGCCGCGACCCAGTCGAGCGGACTCAGCTCGCCCAGCAAGACCAGATCACTGGCATCCACGGCTAACGGCTCGTCCCGTTGGGGCGCATGCGCGAACCACTGCATGCTGCTGACAACACCGGTGCCGCCCGCAAGCAGCACATCGAGATCGAAGCGGGTTTCCTCGCGGGGTTCCAGCCAAAGCGCCGCACATCGCCTGATCCGCATGCATCAATCCCGGCCAAAACGCGATCTTTGCGCTTGTAGCCAGTCATCGACAAGGGTAGCGTCGCAACCTGTTGTGCCCATCAACCGCAGCAGGGGGAATGTTCCATGGCCATGAAGAAAGGCGCCAAGCCGGCGCCACTGGATCCGAAAGTCACCAAGAAACTGCTCGACAAGCTGTCCACTGACAACGATTTCCGGCGGCTGTTCAAGAAAGATGCAAACGCGGCGCTGGCACAGGTCGGCTACAAGGCCGAAGCCGGCGCGTCATCGGCGGGCGACTGCATGCAGTTGCAGGCCACCGACAGCATCGCGCCCAAAGCCAAGATGGCACGCGATCGCACCAAGCTCGAAAACGCCTTGAAGGTGCCGCTCAGCTTTCTCTGCGCGACGGACTTCAGCGCCGACTGAGTCGCGACACCCGCGCGGCATGGTCTGCCGCGCGGTTCTTTCTCAGCGCGATGCCGCTGTTGCAGGCGTGGCCTGCAAGGCCTCTCGCGCCACCCAGACATTGAAGAATCGCAGCACGTCGCTGGTGGTGTTCTCGGTGAACACGCGCCCACGATGCGTTGCCAGCCAACGTGACTGCGCCGTGGCGGCATCCGCATTACCGGCCGCACGTTCCGCGCGCATCAACGCCCAATGCACGGCCACCAGCGAAGTGTCCTGGCGGGCCAGGGGGCGCAGGCGCATCAGCGCCGCATCGACATTGCCCGCCAGTCGATCCTGCTCGGCCAGCAGCACCGCCTGCAACTGGCCGACGGTCGGGTAGTCGCGCACCACTGCGCTGTCCTGCACGCTGCGTAGCGCGTCCGCGAGTAGCGCGCGATCGCCGGCATGCGCGGCCAACAGGCCGGCATACAACTGCAGGTCGACCGACAGCGGCGGATAGATCGCATCGGCCTTTTGCGCCTGCGCACGGCTCACCGACAGCAGGTCTCTCACCACTGCAGCCGCGGCATCGCCGCTGCCGGTCAGAACCGCGAGGCTGGCGATCGCTGCGCGCGCGCGCAACGTTTCGAGCACGTCCGCGTCCTTGACTGCCTTGACCAGCCAGGCATCAGCCGCCTTGACCGCCTGCTGCGGTTGGCCGCGGTCAATCCAGGTGGTCACTGCGCTTTCACCCTGCCAGCCGTCGCGACCGCCGGTGCCGCCGAGGTAGGTTTTGTCAGCTTCGGCATGCAGGCCCTGGGCGTCGTAAGCGCGCGCGTAATACTCGCCGGCACCGCTGAAGCCCAATTTGCGTGATCTGCGGAATGCAGCCAAGGCCTCCTCGACGCGCTCCTGGCCCAGCAGCATGATCCCAAGGCTGTAGTTGCCGCTGCCCTGGTTCGCGAAGACCGGCTTGAGGACCTGGCGGAACCGCACTTCGGCGGCGCGGAAATCATTGCGGTGGTGCCACAGGGGGCTGCCCGAACGCAAGATGACTTGTTCGTCGTCTGGATAGATGGCCAGGTATTCATCGACCTTGCGGAGAAAGGCCGCTGGCGCCGTGTGATGCTGGAGCAGCAACTCGATGCGCATCGTTTCCTGAGGCGATAGACGTCCGCGCAGCGCAAGCGCTTTGCGCCACGCCGCCATAGCCGCCTCGACCTCCCCGAACCCTGCGAACATGCGCGCCAAGTCCGCGTGCGCCAGGGCGAATTGCGGATCCAGCTGCAGGGCACGCCGGTACAGGCCAAGTGCCTGCTCGCGATCGCGCGTGGTGTTGTACACGTTGCGCGCCACCGCGAACGCCTTCAATGCATCAAGGCTTGGCGTGCTGACGTCTGGCAGCGGCACCGAGGTCTTCTGCACGTTCTGCATGGCCTCGCCCAGCTTCTCGCGCAACTGGGCGGTCACGTCATCGATCGAGGCCAGCGCGGATTCAATGCCCTTGCCATCGGCCGACACCGCATACACGGTGGTCTGGGTGCGCGGGTCGATGACTTCGGTGCTGACCCGCAGGCGCCCACCGACTTCGGCCACGGTGGGCAACAGCAACGCGCGCGCGCCGTCGCGCAGGGCGATCTCCGAACCGGTCGCACGGTCGATCGGCTCACCCGGCTTGCGCTGCATGCGCTGCATGGTCTCGCGCATCTTCAGGTCGCTGATCAGGTTGACGTAACGCGACTGCTCCAGGCTGATCCGGAACGCCTGTTCCAGCGATTCGTCCAGGCGCGCATCGCCGGTCAGGTTGCGCAGGTCGCCGACCACCACCCAGTCGCGTTCGCCGAAGGCAATCGCTGGTTGTGGCTGGGTGATGAACCAGCCGCCGACAATCATCGCTGCCAGCACCATCGCTTCAGCGGCCAGCGCCGCCGGCCGCCGCCACAGCGGCAGGTCGCGCCAGGCCTTGGGCGTGTGCGCCGGCATGCGCAACGGGGCCAGGCCAGGCTCGCCGACTTCGTAGACTTCCTGGCCTTCCGGCACGCCCTTGAAGCGCCAGCGTCCGTAGGATTTCCAGACCAGTAATTCGCCGCGCTCGCCCAGCTCACGTGCGGCGCGATGCGCCAGTGGTTCGGCCGTGGCTGAAAGCAGGATCTGGCCGGGCCGGGCCAATGCCATCAAACGGCCGGCGAGTGGTTTCGCCAGGCCCTCGACTTCCAGTGACTTGGCGCCAACGCGTATCGCATCGGCGCTGTTTTCCCACACCAGCACTTCGCCCACATGCAGGCCGGCCCGTGCCTGCAGCGGCTGGTTGTGCTCGCGACCCAGGTCACGCAGTCCGCGCACGTAATCCAGCGCAAACCCCAGCCCGTCGATGGGCCGCTCGAAGATCAGCAGCAGGCCATCGCTGCGGTCGATCAAACGTCCGCGCCAACGCTGCTGCAGTTCCAGCACCATGCGGTCGTGCGCGCGGAACAGAACGGCCGCGGCCTGGTCGCCAATGCGCTCGACCAGGCCGGTGGAATCCACCAGGTCGGTCAGCAGCAGGGTTCGCACCTGTGGCTTGTCGGTGATCGGGGTCATCGCCGGCACTGGCTCAGTCCTGCCATTCCACGCGATTGCCGCCCAGGCGCTTGGCCCGATAGAGCGCGGTATCGGCCTTTGTGTACCAGTCTTCCCACTTGCCGTCATCGGTGATCAGGCAAGCACCAATACTGAGCGTGGTCATCTGCGGCGGCTTGCTATGCATGCGCTGCAACATGCGCGCGCTGCCCAGCATGTAGTCGCCCATGCGCTCCATTTCCTCGCGATGATTACCGCGCACCAGCAGGCAGAATTCATCGCCGCCCATGCGACAGGCGATGTCTTCCGGCCCGGCAACTGCGCGCAGCAGGTTGGCCACGCTTTGCAGCACGCGGTCGCCAGCCAGGTGGCCGTGCGCGTCGTTGACGTCCTTGAAACGGTCGCAATCGATCAGCACCAGCGCCAGTCCACCCAGGCTGCTGTTGAGGCGGCGCTTTTCAACGTCCGCGGTGAAGCCACGGCGGTTCGTCAGCCCGGTCAGTTCATCGGTGCGGGTCAGCACCTCGGTCTGGTTCAGACGGTGCGCAGTGGCGCGCAGGGTGTCCAGCGCCGTTTCCAGATCCTGGTTGCGGCGACGCAGCCGTGCGATCAGGGCCTGCTCGTTGTGCACCACGCGCATGATCGCGCGGCGCAGAAAGTGCGCGAGCATCTGCGGATCGCGCTGGGCGAGCGCGTCGAACTCGCTGCGCCCGAGTTCCAGCACCACACCATCCTCGGACACCACCCCATCGGCGCTGCGCGCATGGTCGCCGATCAACAGGCCCAGTTCGCCCAGGAATTCGCGTGCGCCCAAGCGCTTGCCGACCAGGTCGTCGCCGAAGTCCAGTTCGACCGCGCCGTGCGCGACCACGTACATCGTGGTACCCAGGTCACCGCGACGGAACAGGCACTCGCCGGCCTCTACCCGGCGCGGATGCGCAACTTGGGTAAACAGGGTGTATTCGGACAGGGTCAACGTCGACGAGTTCGGATCGTCGATGTCCCGTACGCCTGCCTGTGCCTGCGAGATCGCGGCCACGCCGTTGCCCACTCCCCCGCCCCCATCCAAAGGATTTCCGCAGAATACCGGAAACTCAGCGCAGGCCGGTGTGATGACCGGCCTGCGTGTGGATCGATCCGTGCGTGCAGTCGCGCGGGACCCTGTTTTACGCTGCGGCGCGCTCGCCCTGGAACTGCTCTTCCTCGGTGGAACCCTTAAGGGCCATGGTCGAGGTCTGCGTGCCCTGGATGGTCTGGCTGATCGCATCGAAGTAACCGGTACCCACTTCGCGCTGGTGCTTGACCGCAGTGAAACCAAGGTCGGCGGCGGCGAATTCAGCCTCCTGCAGCTCGACGAATGCGCTCATCTGCCGACGTGCATAGCCGTGCGCCAGGTTGAACATGCCGTAGTTGAGCGCATGGAAGCCGGCCAGGGTGATGAACTGGAACTTGTAGCCCATCGCGCCGAGTTCGGTCTGGAACCTGGCAATGGTCGCGTCGTCCAGGTTCTTCTTCCAGTTGAACGAGGGCGAGCAGTTGTAGGCGAGCAGCTTGTCCGGGAACCTGGCGTGAATCGCTTCGGCGAACCTGCGCGCGAACTCCAGATCGGGTTTCCCCGTTTCACACCAGACCAGGTCGGCATACGGCGCGTAGGCCAGCCCGCGACTGATGGCCTGGTCAAGTCCCTTGTGGGTCTTGTAGAAGCCTTCGACGGTGCGCTCGCCGGTGCAGAACGGCTTGTCGTTGTCGTCGACATCCGAGGTCACCAGATCGGCGGCTTCGGCATCGGTAAGAGCCACGATCAGCGTCGGCACGCCCATCACGTCGGCGGCCAGGCGCGCGGCGGTGAGCTTCTCGACTGCCTCGCGTGTCGGCACCAGCACTTTGCCGCCCATGTGCCCGCACTTCTTCACCGATGCAAGTTGGTCCTCGAAATGCACACCGGCGGCGCCGGCTTCGATCATTGCCTTCATCAGTTCATAGGCATTGAGCACGCCACCGAAACCGGCTTCGGCATCGGCCACGATCGGCTGCAGGAAGTCAATGCTGTCATCGCCCTCGGCATGATGCAGTTGGTCCGCACGCAGCAGGGTGTTGTTGATCCGCTTGACCACCTGCGGCACCGAGTTGACCGGGTACAGCGACTGGTCGGGATACATCTCGCCGGCAACGTTGGCGTCTGCCGCCACCTGCCAGCCGCTCAGGTAGATCGCCTTCAGGCCGGCCTTGACCTGCTGCATCGCCTGGTTGCCGGTCAGCGCGCCGAGCGCGTTGACGAAGTCTTCCTTGTGCAACGACTTCCACAGCTTTTCCGCGCCCAGGCGTGCCAGCGAATGTTCGACATGCACAGTGCCGCGCAGGCGCACCACGTCTTCGGCGCTATACGTGCGGGTTACACCGGTCCAGCGCGGATTGTTGGCCCAGTCCAGCTTCAACTGGTCAGCGGTATGCAGGTTGGTTTTCATGGTCGGGTGGTCCTTCTGTGGGGGCGGCTTGCGTGCCTGGGAGGTGCGGATCAGTCGAGTCGTTCGTACGCCGGCAGGGTCAGGAACTCGGCCAGGGTGTCGTCACTGGTGAGGCGGTCCAGCATTCCGATCGCCTCGTTGATGTGGCTTGCGCCGGGCAAGCGCAGGCGATCATGCAGCTTGCCGGGCAGGCCGATCAGGGCGCGCTCGAGCAGCGCGGAATCGACCGGTGTTTCATCGTCCAGATGCAACGGCTCACGGCCGTCATCGGCGTAGTGCACCCACTGCCACAACTGGCTGCGGGCGATCTCGGCGGTGGCCGCATCTTCCATCAGCCAGTGGATCGGCACACATCCGTTGCCATCCAGCCACGCGGCCAGGTAGCGCACGCAGACCTCGACGTTGTTTTCGAAGCCGGCCCGGGAAATGGTGCCCACGGGCGGCTTGACCAGGTCATCGCGGCTGACTTGCACGTCGTCGCGCAGCACGTGCTGCTGGTGGGCCTCTGGCATGCGCGCATCGAAGATCTCGCGGGCCAGCGGAATCAGCGCCGGGTGCGCGACCCAGGTGCCGTCGTGGCCGGCGGTGACTTCGCGCAGCTTGTCCGCACGAACCCGGGCCATGGCCGATTCGTTCGCCTCGGCGTCGCCCGAGATCGGGATCTGTGCGGCCATGCCGCCCATCGCATGTGCGCCACGGCGATGGCAGGTGCGGATCAGCAGTTCCGAATAGGCCTTCAGGAACGGCTGGCTCATCGACACCTGCGCGCGCTCCGGCAGCACCTTGTCGCGATGCGCGCGGAACGTCTTGATGTAGGAAAAGATGTAGTCCCAGCGCCCGCAGTTCAGGCCGACGATGCGCGCGCGCAACGCATGCAGGATCTCGTCCATCTCGAACGCGGCCGGCAGGGTTTCAATCAACACGGTCACCTTGATCTGGCCATGCGCCAGGCCCAGCGCAGCCTCGATGTGGGCGAGCGCGTCTTCCCACAGCGCGGCCTCTTCCATCGACTGCAGCTTGGGCAGGTACAGGTACGGACCGCGATCCCTCGCCGCCAACGCGGCTGCGTTGTGGAAGGCGAACAGCCCGGCATCGAACATCGAAGCCGAGATACGGCCGCCATCGTCCAATACGTGCTTCTCGTCCAGGTGCCATCCGCGCGGACGCACGCACAGCACGGCGCGTTCGGCTTCCGGTTTCAGGGTGTAGTGCTTTGCCCCATCGGCGGTCGTCCATTCCAGGTTTCCGGCTACTGCTTCGCGCAGCGCAAGCTGGCCTTCAATCAGATTGGCCCAGGTCGGCGAGGTCGAATCCTCGAAGTCGGCCATGTAGACGTTCGCGCCGGAATTCAGGGCATTGATCACCATCTTTGGGTCCACCGGCCCGGTGATCTCGACCCGGCGATCCTGGAGTGCCGCCGGAATCGGCGCGACCCTCCAGTCAGCAGCGCGGATGGCAGTGGTGTCGGCGCGGAAATCGGGCAATGCACCGGTGTCGAATTCCGCCTGGCGGTCCGCACGGGCCTGCAGCAGGGCTAGCCGGCGCGGTTCGAAGCGCTGGTGCAGCTCGCGCAGGAAGGCCAGCGCCGCCCGGGTCAATAGCTGCTCCTGGCCTGGAGCTTCCGAGATCAGCTGGATGCCAGTTTGATGGGCATCAGGGATGGATTGCAGGACTGCCGACATGTGCGGGCTCCGATTGGGTGCGTTGCAGTGCACCATCCGCCAGCGTGTGGTATTTGACAACATAGTTTTTGCAATGTTTAGTATTAATTAAATTAATAATAGTTGAGACTGTATGGTCGACACCCCCGCCAGCGCGATCCGTTTCGCCTACAAAGGCTCACGACTGAAGCCGCTGCGGGCGTTCTGCCAGGTGGCTCGGCTGGGTTCGGTCTCACGCGCGGCCGAGGCGCTCTACCTCAGCCAGCCGGCGGTGACGCTGCAGTTGCAGGCGCTGGAACGCGAACTGGGCGTGCGCTTGCTGGAACGCAGCGGCCGGCGCCTGACCCCGACCCGCGAGGGTGACCTGCTGTACGAACTGGCACGCCCGCTGGTGGAAGGGCTCGATGGGCTGGCCGCCAGCTTCCACAAACAGGTACGTGGTCTGGACGCGGGCGAACTCAACGTGGCCGCTGGCAGTTCGACCATCCTGTACCTGCTGCCGGGTATCGTCGATGCGTTCCGCCAGCGCATGCCGGACGTACGCCTGAGCCTTCACAACGTCACCGGCGCCAGCGGCCTTGACCTGCTGCGCTCAGATGCAGTGGACCTGGCGGTGGGCTCGATGCTGGATGTCCCCGCCGACCTCAGCTATGCGCCGGTGTATCGCTTCGAACCGATGCTGATCATGCCGCTGGACCACCCGCTGGCGGCCAAACGCGAGCTGAAACTGGAGGATCTGTCGCCCTATGGTCTGATCCTGCCTCCCAAGCGGCTGACCACCTACCGGCTGGTCGACCTGGTGTTCCAGCAAAACCGCGTGCCGTACACGGTGGCGCTGGAAGTCGGCGGCTGGGAAGTGATCAAGCAGTACGTGGCGATGGGTCTTGGCATCAGCATTGTCACCGCCATTTGCCTCACCGAAGCCGACCGCCAGCGCCTGGCCGCACGCTCGCTGGCGCGCTGGTTCCCGTCACGCACCTATGGCGTGGTGATGCGCAAGGGCAAGTTCCTGAGCACGCAGGCGCGCACCTTCGTCGAACTGATCCAGCCCGAGTTGCTGGCCTCACGTGACTACGACCAGGGCGGGCATTCGGAACGCTGAACAATCCAGCGCGCCCGGCCCACCACTGATTTACTCGCCCGGCATCGCCATCGCATCACCCTTGTAGATCGCGACATGCGGCACGCCGTCGGTGCCGATCCAGCCGCGGTACATGCCACCGGTGTTGAAAGGGAATGCCACGCTGCCATCGGCGCCGAGCGCGATGGCGCCGCCATTGCCACCGGCCTTGGGGATGTCGTGGTTGATCACGCGATCGGCGGCCTTCGCGAGCGGCTCGCCGACCAGGCGCACGCGCGCGCAGATCTCGTGCGCGGCGGCGCTGCGGATATAGAACTCACCCCAGCCAGTGCCGGACACCGCGCAGCGTTTGTCGGCCCAGGTGCCGGCGCCAATGATCGGCGCATCACCCACGCGGCCGTAGCGCTTGTTGGTCATTCCGCCGGTGGAAGTGCCGCCGGCCAGGTCGCCTTGCGCGTCCAGCGCGAGCGCACCGACGGTGCCGAAATAAGCCTTGCCCGGCAGCACCAGCGGCATGTTGCCGGCCTGCGCCTGAGCCTCTTTCGTGAGCGCCTTCTGCAGTTGCTGCCAGCGCTTCTCGACGCGGAAATAGGCAGGATCGACCAGCTCGATGCCTTGCGACGTGGCGAAGAGTTCCGCGCCGTCACCAACCATCATCACGTGCACGGATTTGTCCATGATCGCGCGCGCGAGCAGGATTGGATTCTTCACCCGCTGCAGGCCAGCCGCGGCGCCGGCCTTGCCACTGGCGCCGTCCATCAGCGATGTGTCCATCTCGTTGCGACCGTCATGGGTAAACACGGCGCCACGGCCTGCATTGAACTGCGGTGCGTCCTCCATCACGGTGATCGCGGCCGTCACGGCATCGAGCGCCGGCTTACCTGCAGCCAGTTGTGCGTGGCCTGCGCGCAGCGCAGCTTCAAGCGCCTTGCGCGCGGCGATCTCCTCGTCCGCGGTCAGATCCCCGCGCTCGACGCCGGCCCCGCCGTGCAGCACCAGCAGCGGCGCATGCCTGGCTACCCGTTCGCCATCGACCCCGGCGAGCTCAGCCGCGAAGGCGGGCGACATGAGGGCAAATGCGAGAAACGCCCCCAGCAGCCCCGCACCCACCGCCGGATCCCATGCACGTCGCTTGATCATTGCTTGTCCTTTGACTTCTGCCCGATCGACGCTGTGGACGAACGGTGGTTGGATGTGCCTCGCTCGAGCAGTTGCACCAGCGATCCTGTGCAGCGGAGCTTCAGTCCTTCGGCTGCACCACGTCGTGCAGGCGGCCCTTGAATGGCTTGTACCAGCGCTGGATGTTCGCGATGTCGGCGTGCATGTTGGTGGTCAACTGGAAGGGCGGGCCGATGCCGAGGGTTCTGGTCGCGTAGTCGAAGTACGCCGGCACCACCGGCACCCCGGCGGCGCGTGCGATATGCCAGAACCCCGGCTTCCAGCGCTCCACCCATTTGCGGGTGCCTTCCGGCGCAATGGTGAACCACATCCGGTCGGCCTTGCGGATCGCCATCGCGGCCTGCTCGACCACGCCATGGGCAGCGTTGCGATCCACCCCGATCACGCCTTGCCACTTCGCCAAGCGCCCGATCAGCGGCGTCTTGATCAGCGCGTCCTTGCCCAGGATCGACAGTTTCATTCCCATGCCAAGCTTGACCGCGAAGCCCCACAGCCCGTCCCAGTTGGACGAATGTGGTGCGGCAATCAACACGAATTTCGGCAAATCCGGAAATTCGCCGGCCATGCGCCAGCCGCCCAGGCGCAGGATCGTGCGGCCGACCCACTCCATCAGCCAGTTTCGTGGCATGCGTGGTGCGCTCGGCGGCAACGCCAGCACCACGTCCTTGCGCTGATCGCTGTTCACTCCCAATCCCGTCCCCCACGGTCCTGCCCGCGCCCCAGCTTGATCGTCGCACGTCCGCGTTTTTCACCCAACCGCCGCTCCTTCGATCCACGCGAAGGCTTGGTGGCGATGCGGGCCTTCGGCACGTGCAGGCCAGCCTCGATGAATGTGGCAAGGCGCACGCGGGCATCCTCGCGGTTGCGCTCCTGGGTGCGGAAGCGCTGCGCATTGATCACGAACACGCCATCCAACGTCATGCGCCGGTCGCGCCGGGCGAGCAGGCGCGCGCGCACGTCTTCCGGGAGCGATGGCGATGCGGCCACGTCAAAGCGCAGCTCGACCGCGGTGGCGACCTTGTTCACATTCTGCCCACCCGGCCCCGACGCGCGCACGAAGCGTTCGATCAGTTCGTCATCATCGATGTCCAGACGGCCGACTTGCATGCGCTGATTGTAGAGCGGGTTTCAACCCGCCAGCGATGGGTCGAAAAGGCGCAGCGCCTTGGAAAATTCCGCATCCCTCACCGGCGCCTGTACGGACAACGCGGCGCCGGAATGCGGATGCACGAAGCCAAGCCGCTGCGCGTGCAGCAACATGCGGTGGATGCCGAGCATCCGGAACTGCCGGTTGTGGCGGCCATCGCCGTGGCTGGTGTCGCCGATCAGGTGGTGCGACAGGTGCTTGAGATGCCGGCGGATCTGGCGGAAGCGGCCGGTGAACGGGGATGCGCGCAACAAGGCATAGCGAGATGTCGCAAAGCCGGCCGAGGGCATCTCCAGCTCGCAGCTGGCGAGGACTTCGAACATCGTCTGCGCCGGCTTCTTCAACGGCTTGCCGGGACCGCCGTCCAGCGGATGATCGACGGTGAATTTATGTTCTGCAGGCCAGCCTCGACAAACTGCGTGGTAATCCTTTTCGATGCCTCCGGCCATCACCGCCTTGCCCAGTGTGGAGGCGGTTTCGCGATCAAATGCCAGCAGCAGGCAACCAGACGTCGCACGGTCCAGCCGATGGATCAGGAATATGGGTTTGCCGAACTGCTCGCGCAGGCGGTCCGCGGCGAAATCGGTTTCGCCACGTGCAAGCGCGCTGTCGTGAACCATCAATCCCGCCGGTTTGTCGACCACGGCCAGCCACTCGTCGCGATACAGGATGGGTAGTTCCTCTGGCTGGGTCATTCGTGCATCGCGCGGTTGGCTACATGCATTGTCGAGCTCCTGCGGAGATTCGGCCAGCTCGTCCGGCGAGTAGGCGCGGTCTAGAATGCCCACTTCGATGACCTTGCGGCTTGGCCTGCAGCGGGTCGCGGCGCACGCAACGGGGTAACGACACATGTTCGAGATCGCGGTGGCATGCCTGGTCATCACGGCATTGCTGGCCTACGTGAACGCTCGCTTCGTCGGCTTGCCCACGACCATTGGCGTCATGGCGGTGGCGATGTTGCTGTCACTGGCATTGATCGGGCTGGACCGGATCGGCTTCAGTGCGATGCGCGACTACGAAACCAGCCTGCTGCAGTCGATCGATTTTTCCGAAGTGCTGATGCAGGGCATGCTGTCGGTGCTGCTGTTCGCCGGCGCCCTGCACGTCGACCTCAGCCGGCTGCGCCGCTACCGCTGGCAGATTGGCCTGCTGGCGGTGATCGGCACCGCGGTCTCGACCCTGATCGTCGGCTTTGGGCTGTACCTGCTGCTGCCGATGATCGGCCTCGGCATGCCGTTGATCTATTGCCTGGTGTTCGGCGCGCTGATTTCGCCCACCGACCCGGTGGCGGTGTTGGGCCTCCTGAAATCGGCAGGCATCGACGATGAAACATCGATGGTCGTGTCGGGCGAATCACTGTTCAACGACGGCGTCGGCGTGGTGCTGTTCTCGCTGCTGCTGGGGATCGCGGTGCAAGGCGAAGTGCCGACTTTCACCGAAGGCGCGATGACCCTGGTCCACGAGGCCGGCGGCGGCATCGTGCTCGGCGCGGTGCTCGGCTGGATACTGTTCGCCCTCCTGCGCAGCATCAACAACTACCAGGTCGAAGTCCTGCTGACCCTGGCGGCGGTGCTTGGCGGCTACGAACTTGCCAGCCAGCTGCATGTCTCGGGGCCGCTGGCAATGGTGGTGACCGGCGTGATCATCGGCAACCACGGCCGCAACCTGGCGATGTCGGACACCACCCGTCGCCATGTCGACCTGTTCTGGGAGTTGCTCGACGAAATCCTCAACGCAGTGCTGTTCGTGTTGCTGGGCCTGGAGATCGTGATCATCGCCTATCCGCACAACGGCCTGATCGCTGCGTTGGCGGTGATCGCGCTGACCATGTGCGCGCGCCTGCTGGCAGTAGGCCTGCCGATGGCCAGATTCAAGCGCTGGTTCGGCCTGCCGGGCGATGCCTGGATGATCCTCACCTGGAGCGGCCTGCGCGGCGGCATTTCGGTGGCGCTGGCACTGTCGCTGCCGGCCGGGCCGTATCGCGACGTGATCCTGGCCCTGACCTATGCAGTGGTGGTGTTCTCGATCCTGGTGCAGGGTCTGACCGTCAAGCCGCTGGTGAAGGCGATGCGGTCCTGATCCTGCCCTTCATCGCCCAGGTCATTGACACAGTTAATTGAGCCAGCTCATTGTTCCAGCAAGGGCAGAAGTTGCTGCATGAGTTTTGCGGTGATCTGGTGCGGCTGGCGTTCGTTGTAGTTGGTGGTGGTCACCACCACGACGAGATGCTGCGCTGGAAATACCTGCACCGAGTTGCCACCGCTGCCATTCATGGCAAACGATTTCCAAGTTGCGTCGCCTGCCTGCATCTGCATCAGCCACCACAAGTAGCCGTACTCCATGGTCTCCGTTGCGCGCGCGTGCGGCCGGACCGATTGCGCCACCCATTCGGCAGGCAGCACGCGCTTGCCGGCATGCATGCCGCCATCCAGGTAAAGCTGCCCCAATGCCAGAAGGTCGCGGCTACGCAGGCCAAGGCCACCACCGGCCTGCGCCATCCCGAGCGGCGAAAACTGCCACTCCGGTGTGGTGATGCCGAGTGGATCGAACAGTCGACGCTGGGCATAGGCCTGCAACGGCTCGCCCACCGCAGATTGCAATGCCGCGCCAAGCGTGGTCACGCCAGCGGTGCAATAGCGGAAGCTGCGGCCGTAAGGCGCATCGGCGGGTTTCTGCATCCATGCGGGAAACCCCTGGATCGGCAGGTCGAGATAAAACCGGACCCAATCCTCGACCAGGTACATGCGTTCCTCATTGCCACGCGAGAACTGGTTCTCGTCGTCGCATTCGAGCATCGAGGACATCGTCATGAGGTCCTCGATGGTGATCGCGTCCTTGCGCAGATCCGGGTTCTGCACTGGCCATTTGTCGACGAGCAGCGACTTGATCGGCACCTGCGTTCCGGCCAGCTTGCCATCTGCAATGGCCGCGCCGACCAGCATGCCGGCCAAAGTTTTGGTCGCTGAACGCGTATTGCGCCTTGCGTGCGCGCTGTCCTTGTCGAAATACACTTCGTAAACGAGCTTGCCGTGCCTTGCGACCAGGACGCTGGTGATGTTCTTGTAATCGCCGGCACGGATGGACTTGGTCACCGCATCGAAACGCGGGTTCTCGCCAGCGACATTCCCGGCTGAAGCAACCGGCAAGCTGATGCAGGCGGCGAGGACGAACAGCAAATAGCGGATCATGAAGTTGGCTCCCGGGTTGAGTCGGCAGCCTGCCAGCTGCGACGACGGCGTTCTTGCAGATTCGCAACCTGCAGCCGGCTCAAGCGGCGCAGCGCCATCGGACTGAAGCCGATCGAACGTTGCAATGCATTGCTCATGTGGCTCTGATCGACATATCCACTCTGCAGCGCGACCTCTGCCAGCGCTCGCCTGCCGCCCACCAGCCCGGCAATCGCCGACTCGATCCGGCAACGACGCAGGTATGCGCCCGGCGAGCAGCCAAACGCCTTGCGGAACGCGCGCGCGAAATAGACCGGATGCACGCCTGCCTCTTGCGCCAGCCGGGCAATGCCCGGCACGCTGGCGGCATCGTCCTGCAATCGCTGGCGCGCGCGCTCCAGCCATGCCACGGACTGCAATGCAGGCGCAGCAACCGTTGCGTGCATCAGAAGTTCCTGCAATTCGGCCTCCACCACCAGGCTGGAGGCGTCATCGGCGTGCAGCAGCTCATGCCAGAGGCGATAAGCAGCCGGGAGCGCACGCAGCGGCAGCTTGATCGCATGCGCCAGCAAGCCGATGGCATCCGCTGCCTCAGCCCAGACCGTGGCATCCACGGAGATGGTCAGGAAACGTGCGTTGTCCAGGGATTCGAAACAGTCACGGTGTCGTGTTCCCGGCGGATTGACGACCACGACGGGCTGCGCGCACACCTCCGGCATGCCACTTGCGGTGCTGGCATACGCACCGGAATGCAGCACCAGCAGGTGCGCCTCCTCGTGGGTATGTTCGCAGACTTCATGCTTGGGCACGGTCGGCCGCATGTCGGCCAAGGTAATGCCCGACAGGCTGCGGCGCGTATCCCGATGACCGAAGAACTGTCCCGGTCGAAACAGCATCAGCGCCCTACCGCCGCGGCCACGCCGCAAGCAGCGCCCACAGCCCGCCAAGCCCGGCAAACCAGGCCGCGGCAGGTATCTCTAAAACACGCGGGCCGCCGGCTTCCAGGCCGTACAACACCGCCGCAACCACCAGCAGGCCGGTGCCCAGGATCGCGGCGACCACGCGCTTCTGACCATCACGGGCGGTGCGGGCGAGTTCGGCCAGATCATGCGAGCGCATGCGCAATTCGTGCTTGCCTTCGACCTGCTGCTGCAACCAGGCATGCAGCAGGCGCGGCACTTCAGGCGCGCGGGTGATCATTTCCGGCAGGCGCTTGCGCAATTCGCTGGCCAGCCGTTGCGGGCTGTAACGGTCCGCCAGGATGTCCTCCAGCACGGGCTTGGCCACCGCCCAGATGTCGATTTTCGGATCCAGCTGGCGGCCGACGCCCTCGATATTGAGCAGGGTCTTCTGCAGCAGGATGAGCTGTGGCTGCAGGGTCAGCTGGTAGCGCTGCGCGGTGCGGAACAGTTTCACCAGAACTTCGGCCAGCGAAATTTCCGACAGCGGGCGGGTGAAGTAGGGCTCGCACACCGCGCGGGTGGCGGCTTCCAATTCATCGATGCGGATCGTCGCCGGCATCCAGCCTGCCTGCACGTGCAGTTCGGCGATGCGCCGGTAATCACGATTGAAGATCGCCATGAAATTCTCGGCGAGGTAGTACTGATCCTCGCTGGAGAGTTGGCCCATGATGCCGAAATCCAGCGCGATGAAACGCGGATTTTCCTTGCGCGTGGCGTCCACCCAGATGTTGCCGGCGTGCGCATCGGCATGGAAGAAATTGTCGCGGAATACCTGCTGGTAGAACAGGCGCACGCCCTTGGCGGCCAGCGCCTTGCGGTCGATGCCGGCAGCGTCCAGCGCGACGATGTCGTCACTCGGGATGCCATGCACGCGCTCCATCGTCATCGCGCGTTCGGCGGTGTGTGTCCACACCACTTCCGGCACATAGAGATCCGGCGAGTTCAACCAGTTGCGACGCAACAGTGATGCATTGGCGGCCTCGCGCTGCAGGTCGAGTTCGCCGGAAAGCGTGGCTTCGATCTCGGCCACGATCTCGCGTGGGCGGATCTTGTCGGCGGCCGGATGGGTGCGTTCGACGATGGCGGCGATGCGATGCAGCAGCGCCACGTCACCGGCGATCTGACGGCGTATGTCGGGGCGCAGCACCTTGACCACCACATCGCGAGGTCCGGAGCCCTCGCCCGGGTGCATGGTGGCCGCATGCACCTGCGCGATCGACGCCGAGGCCAGCGGCGTGGTGTCGAAGCTTGCGTAGGCCTCCTCGATGCTGCGCTCAAGGGCGCGCTCGATCATCTCGCGCGCCTGCAGGCCATCAAACGGCGCCACGCGGTCCTGCAGCAGGGTCAATTCGACCGCCACGTCCGGCGGGATCAGGTCGCGGCGGGTAGACAGGATCTGTCCGAACTTGACGAAGATCGGCCCGAGTTCCTGCAACGCCATGCGCAGGCGCGCACCACGCGACAGCGAAGCCACTTCTTTCGATGCGCGCGGCACGAACGGCCGCATCAGCTTCAACCAACGCTCCGCCGCGGTGTCGTCCAGCAGGTTGTCCAGCCGGTAGCGCAGCAACACGCGACCGATCCGCCAAGCGCGCAGCAACGAACTCACGCCTGCGCTCCGTTGCCTTGGTCACCCGAGTCCTGGGCGGAAACCGTCCGCTGCAGGCGCGCGAACTTCGCGGCGAGCCGTTCGACATCGTCACGCAGGGCATCGACGTCGTCATGGAAGGCATCGAGCTCGGCGCGCGGGACCACGTCGCGGCTTTCTTCGGTGACGTATTCGGCGGCGGTCCCGGCGAAATTGCGTCCTGCCACCTGCGCATGTTTGAGCGCGCTGGCTATCGCCTTGGCGATCTGCACGCCGGCGATCTCGCCGAAAACCTTCGTGAATGGCAACTGCCAGTCGGGATCGAAATTTTGCGCGAGCTGTTGCAGGCGCCTTGCCAATTCGGCGTCACCCTCGATGCGCAGCTTGCCGACCGGTGGCGCGTCGTCGCGGCGAAACATCGGCAACTGCCCAAGCAGGCCAGACAACGATGTGCGCACGCCGAGGTCGGGCTCATTGGCGGCATCGACCGGACCCACGCGCAACGCATCACCATCAACCCGGATTTCCAGCGCCAGCGGCGGCGCGCTCAAGTGCACGGCGACGCGCTGGCCATCCAGCGGTCGCAAGGCGGCGCGCGTGTCTTCATCCAGCGCTAGGGCGCGGTTCAATGCGGCTTCAAGCGCCTGGCCGGCGGGCAGCTTCCAGGTGAAGGGCGATTGCTTGGCGGACGACTGGGTCATTCGGTCATTGTAGGGGGCATCGTGATTCCGGCTTCAGGGGTCGCCTGACCTGTCCGCGTCGCGAGGAGCCGTTCCAACCCCTCGGCCGTGCTGACCTTGGGCACATAGCCGAAGTCGCGCCGCGCCGGTTCCATCGAATACCAATGCGTGGTCGCGAGTTGCTCGGCCAGAAAACGCGTCATCGGCGGCTCGCCTTTCAGCGGCAATAGATGCCACAGCCCTTCGCACAGCACGCCGACTGCATAGGCGGCGGCAAACGGAATCGTCCTGTCTACCAGCGGTGCGCCGGCGGCCTGCAACAGGCCATTGACCAGTTCGTGCATCGGCTGGGGTTCGCCATTGCTGATGAAATAGGCGCGCCCTGCGCAGGGCGCACCCGGCGCCAGTTGCTCGAACGCATCGAAATGCGCCTGCGCGGCATTGTCGATGTAGGTGCTGTCGACCTTGTTGTTGCCGCCGCCGACGAAACGCAGGCGGCCTGCGCGGGCGCGCTCGACCAGCCGCGGCAGGATGTTGTTGTCGCCCGGCCCCCAGATCAGCCGTGGACGCAGCGCGACCGTGGCCAGCGTTGCGTCGTTGGCGGCGAGCACGGCCTTTTCGGCGATCGTCTTGGTGGTCGCATACGGCGCCTTGAAGCCGTCACCGTAAGGGACGGATTCGGCTGTGCCACCTTCGACCGGATGCGTCGCGCGATGGGTGACGCTAGGCGTGGAGGTGTAGACGAGCCTGCCGATACCATGCGCGCGACATGCATCCAGCACGTTCTGGGTGCCGATCACGTTGGCACGGTGATAGCTGTCGTAACTGCCCCAGGCGCCGGCCTTGGCTGCGTTGTGGAACACCGCATCGATACCTGCAAAGGCCTCCATCACCGCATTCTGGTCGGCCAGGTCGCCGGCGATCTGACGCACGCCCAATGCTTCCAGCGCGGGGTAATGGCCGCGGTTGAAACTGGCGACGTCATGCCCGCGTTCGAGCAGCCCGCGACACAGCGCCTGACCGAGGAAGCCGCCACCGCCGGTCACCAGGATTTTCATCGGCTTTTACTCCCTCCCCTTCTTCAGAAGGGGAGGGTTGGGGTGGGGTTGTGACAGGTTCATTTGAATCACTTCCAGTACACCTTCCATGTTTGCAAGCACCTCGTTATTCCAGAATCTCACCACGCGATATCCAGCCTGATTCAGGTATTCGGTGCGCATGTCGTCGTCTTCAATCCGTTCGGCATGCTGGCCGCCGTCGAGTTCGATCACCAAACCTGACTCGATGCATGCGAAATCCGCGATGGAACCCGCAATCGGATATTGCCGTCTGAACTTGCAGCCACCCAACTGCTTGCTGCGAAGCGCACGCCACAAGGCACGCTCCGCTTCGGTCATCGCTGCGCGAAGCTCACGCGCACGTTGCCATTTGAGTTCCAAGAGCCAATCCCTCCCTAGCCCTCCCCTTCTAAAGAAGGGGAGGGAATGTAATCCGCGGCCCACGCCGCGATCACTTCCCGACTGATCTTGGCGTTGTGGCGGATATCGACCGGGAACGGCTTCGGGTAGTGCAGGAACGTATCGATGCGTGCGGTGTGGGGGAGCAGCTTGCCGATGGCGCGCAGCTCGTCGTGCCGCTCGCGACGCACGCGTCCGATCCCGGGCTTGAGTTCGTAGCACAGCACTGCCTGTTGCGCGCCTTTAACGCCGATGCCGACCAGGGCGCTGCGGGCAATCGCCGGATGGGTGTTGAACACAGGTTCGACTTGTTCGGTGCACAAGGTGGTGATGGCATCCACCACCACGCGCTGCGACTTGCGTCCGCAGAACCACAGCCGTCCTTCAGTATCGAAATATCCAAGGTCACCCATGCGATGCACGACGCGTTCACTGCCATCGGGCATCACTTCGGTGATCTTCGCAAGCCGGGTGGCGGCGTCGCGATTGAAATACGAATCGGTGACGCTGGGACCGGCCACAGTGATTTCGCCGACCTGTCCAACGCCGACCATCAGTGCATCGTTCCAGAGTCCGATCGCCTGGTCGTCGATGCCGATGATGCGCACGTCGTTGCCCGCCACCGGCCGGCCCACGCAGGTGCCGGCGCCGCGTTCGGTGCGCGTGCGCAGCGACAGCAATTCTCGGCCTTCGATCACCGCGACGGGCAAGCACTCGGTCGCCCCATACGGCGTCCACAATTGCGCGTTGACCGGCAACAGTTCCAGCATGCGCGCGACGACGTGCGCGGGCACCGGCGCACCGGCGCTGGTGACGCGCGTGAGGGTTGGCAACGCCTCGCCATGGTCGGCCAGCACCCGCATCAATGCCGGTGAGCCGAACAACTGGTTCACGCCGAAACGCGTGATCGCCGCGTGCAACTTGCGCGGGTCGGCTTTCGCCGGCCGGGTCGGATCCATGTCGGGAATGATCGAGGTCAGCCCCAGCGCGGGATCAAACAACGCAAACGGCGGAAACGTTGGCAGGTCGATGCCGCCACGCTGGATGCTGAATGCATTGCGCAGCATCGCAATCTGGGCGACAAAATGCCGGTGCCGATACACCACGCCTTTCGGCACGCCGGTGCTGCCGCTGGTGAACAGGATCGCGGCGACATCGTCAGGCTGGGTGTTCGCCAGCTGCGGCCCTGCGCCAGCGCCCTCGCGCTCGACGGCGGCAAGCGTCGCATCGGCCAGCCACGCGGGCGCGCCGGTGGTGATGCCCGTTCGCGCCGATTTGGCCCAGCCCAGCAATGCCTTGGCCAGCATGGCCAGCGGAATGCCGATGAACGCCTCGGGCGCGGCTTCGTCCAGGCATTGCCTGAGGGCGCGCCTGTCGATGCCGGGGTCAACCAGCACCGGCACCGCGCCGGCCTTGAACAGCGCGAACATCAGCAGGAAGAACTCCGGCGTGGGCCGCACCATGACCACCGTGCGGGTGCCGCGGCCGATACCCCGCTTGGCCAGCCCTGCGGCGATCGCATCGCTGCGCGCATCCAGCTGGCCGTAGGTCAGTTCGACCTCATACCGACCATTGCGACCCGGGCAGCGCATCGCGATCTGGTCCGGCCGATCGCGGGCCAGATCCGGGAGAGCGGCCGCGATGTTGGAGGCGATGGTCATGCCCACATTGTCGCCGCTCCGGCGTCCACGTGTGCCGGCCATTGGAATCGGAAACCGCTGCGCCCGCTTGAACCTTCAATTCCCAATCCGGGTCAGCCGAACTGCTGCCAGAGCTTCTCGAACTGCAGGCCGAACACGCGCACGAGGTTGGCGTCATCGGACACCACCAGATTCTCGTCGTTGTCGCGGGTGGCGCTGCGCGTCCAATTGAAGCTGCCATTGGCCAGCACGCGTCCATCAAACAGCGCGAACTTGTGGTGCATGTGCGAGAGCGCGTGGTCCAGTCGCACCGGAACGCGGTGGTCGCGCAGACGGGCGATGTCGCTGCCCGCATCATGCTGCTTGTCGTTGTCACTGACCACACGCACCTGCACGCCGCGCGCATGGCAGTCCAGGATCGCTTCGGTCAGGCGGTCATCGGCGATGGTGAACACACAGATGTCCAAGCTGGCCCGGCACCCGCGCATCAGTTCGCCAAGACGGCGCAGGCAGGTTTCGCCGGGAGAGAAATAGGCGCTGGACACCACTGGCGCGCTTTCATCGGCCGCATCCAGGGTCTTGACCACTTGCTCCAGCCAATGGAATGCAGCAAGTGCATCGCCCGGTTCGGGCAGGATGCCTTTACCTAGGATTACCTCACGCACGATGTCGAAAGCGCGGTTGCGCAGGAAACGCACGCGCCCGGCATCCAGTTGCTGACCCAGCTGGCGCAGTTCGAGCTTCTCATCCGGATCCAGTCTGGAATCCTGCACCGATTCGCGCAGGATGCGGTCCAGTGCGTCGACATCCATCATGCGTTGCCAGCCAGTGGCTTGCCTTCCCGTGGCATGGCTACCGGAGGATTGGCTACCGGGGGATTGGCATCCAGAGGGTGTCTATCCAGGAACGCCCGGACCATCGGCACCAGCACCTCGTGCTTGTCTTCGAGCACATAGTGGTTGGCATCGGCGAATGCATGCACTTCCGCGTTCGGCAACGCTTTGCTGAAGTCGTCGAGGAAATGCCGGTCGAACACGAAATCACGCAGGCCCCAGCCGATGAATGCCGGGCGATCCGCATAGTTCGGCAATTGCCTGGCGGCGGCCTGCACCAGCGGCCAGGCGCGGTCGCCATCATCCAGCGGAATGTCCTGCATGAAGCGCAGCGTGCTGATTGCCTGTTCCCAGCCGTCGTACACGCCAGCGTAGGCTGCCCGCACATCGCGTGGCAATGAACGCGTGGTGCCCATCCACGCGGCGCCGCGCGCGAACAGGTTGAAGCGGCGGATCAGCCAGCCGCCGAGGCGCGAATGCCGGCCCATCGCGATGCGTTTCGGCAAGCGCTTTGCTGCGGGCAGCGGGAAACTCGAGGTATTGGTGATGACCAGCCGGCGCACCCGCGCCGGATCACGCAGCGCCCAACCAAAGCCAACCATTCCGCCCCAGTCGTGCACCGCCAGCGTCACCGGGCCGGTGATGCCCAAGTGCGCGAGCAGCGCATCGAGATCATCGATCCGCGACTGCAACGTGTAGTCATAGGTGGGCGACGCGCTCGGCGCGTCATCGGGTTTGTCCGACAAGCCCATGCCGACGTGGTCCGGCACGATGCAGCGATAGCGATCACGCAAGCCCGAGACCAAATGCCGCCAGTAGAAGCTCCACGACGGATTGCCGTGCAGCATGACGATGACTTCGCCATCACGCGGACCTTCGTCCAGGTACGACATCGCGATGCCGGGGCGTAAATCGAAGCGCTGCGGGGTGAAGGGGTAGTCGGGGTAGCTCAAGGCAGGTCCTGTCATTTCAATAGCGGCAACTGGCCGCCCTGTTCGTCGCGGAGTACTTCCGCACGTCGGATCATCTGCTGCACATCTGGCACGGCGTGGACCGCCATCAATTCCACTTCCGGGTGCTCATTGGCAAACACCCGGAAAATTTCATCGGAAAATGCCTGGCCGATGCTGGTCACTTGATCGAAGTCCAGCACCACGCAACGGAACCGGTCCACCCGCTGCAGCAGTCGTTTGGCTTGCGAGCGCGACACCAAATTCTCATCGCCGATTCTTGCCAATCGAACGGGCACCACGGTCTTGGCGAAACTGTAGTCATCGGGTCCACTGGAAAACTGGTCGATCACTTCCTTGGCCGTGCGCTTCGAATCCAAGCCAATGTGCATGGCAACGCGGGTGCCACCCGCCTCGTCGGCATCGTCCAGCAGATCCTTGTCGTAATCGACATCGTGGTCGAACACCAATCCTTCCGAGGCGATGCGGAAGCGATCAAACATGCGCGACGTGAAGAAAATACCTTCGCCGGAATGCCGGCGCGGGTCGGTGGTCAGTTTTCCCTTGGCCAGTTCCAGCAGGGCCAACCGCTCATCCGGCAAGTCAAGTGCGCGGGTGATTTTGCGGAAAATTCCGATACCCGCATCCGCGATCTCGAACTCAAGTTGTCCATCGCGAAGATCCATCCGCGCCACCACATGCGTCGCATCGGAATGATCGACCGCGTTGTTCACCATCTCCGTCACGCCGTGATGGGAGATGTCCAGCACGTTGCGCGGCACATCGCGCAATAACGGGAGCATCTGCTCGAACCAGACGGCGTCTTCGGCCAGGCCTGCACGCACATAGCTGCGCTCGAAACGGCGATTGCGACCCAAGGAGTAGGTCGGCCGCGTGCTGCCGGCCTTTTCCAGATACCCGTCCGCCACCAGTGCCCGGACCTGCATGCTGATGCGTGCGCCGGACAACCCCAACTGTGCGGCCACCATGCCGACCAGATCGTGCGGGTGCGCGGCCACCGCCTGCAAAAGCGCTGTATCGATCTCGGCGGAGCGGTTCGGGCGGGCCATGCGGGATTCTAAAATTAAGCAGGCTTATTTGCTAGTTAAATGGTGTTGATTTGACAGTTTAGGTTTTTACAACTGCAACGTATTGATTTTAATAGAGAGCCGCAACTGATAACACCCATCGCGAAACGATGCTCGCAAGGAACTGACGATGCGCTTGCAACTCATCTACGGGAGTGATCGTCCGGGGCCGGATGCTGTCGAATATGGATTCGATGGCCCCACGCTTTACGGCGTGGATTGCATCCATTCGATTTACGGCATCGACATGACCATCCGCTTCCACGATCTGCGTTCGTTGTGCGAAGCAGAGCGAATCACGGGATGGAAGCGCTTCGGCGATGCTGGCTTGATTCTCGTGATTGACAACATCGGGTCATTCATAAAAACAAGGGAACCCTCGCGTAACTGGGTGTCGGCCTACTACGGGCAGTACATCCTCGTCGACGAGTACAGCTATTCCGCCGAGATCAAGCGCGATCTTGCAGACTTACGCAGCGGGCTAGAACGCATCACCGCGAATATTCGCTGAAGGCGATCGCTCACAGCGGCTGCGCGCCTTCGCTGAGGATGGCCAGATATTCGCTGTAGGCAAACACCCGGTGGCGGCGCTGGCCGGTCAGTTCGTTGACGATTTCCATGGCTTCCAGGGTGCGGATTGCGCCGCGGATGGTTGGCGCACTCAATGCAAGGTGTGGTTGCACTTTAGGCACGCCAAGCAGCACACGGCGCGCGAATTGCTCGAACACCAGCCCGACATTGCCGGCGCGCGCGCCGAGCGCGGCGATGCGGGCACGGTCGCGGGTCAGCAAGGCCAGCAGCCGCTGCACGGAATCCACCGCCTGCTGCGCGGTATCTGCGACCCCGTCGAGGAAGAATCCCAGCCAGGCTTCCCAGTCGCCATGCACGCGCACGCCATTGAGCATGTCGTAGTAGTCGGCGCGGCGGCGCTTGAAGTACAGGCTGAGATACAGGCTGGGCTCGCGCAGTACGCCTTCGTTGCACAGGATCAGCGCGATCAGCAGGCGGCCGAGACGGCCGTTGCCGTCACTGAAGGGATGGATGGTCTCGAACTGCACGTGTGCGAGCGCGGCCTTGATCAATGGCGACGTGTCGGTTGCCGGAACGTGCAGGAAACGTTCGAAGTCGGCGAGCGCTTCATCAAGTGCTTCCGGCGGCGGCGGAACGAAATGCGCCAGTGCGGGCGTCGCGCCCCCGATCCAGACTTGCCCCTTGCGGAACTCTCCGGGCTGCTTGCCGGCGCCGCGGCCACCGCGCAGCAGCAGCGCGTGCATCTCGCGGATCAGGCGCAATGACAGCGGGAAGTTGTCCTCGCGCAGACGCTTGAGGCCATGGTTCAGTGCAGCGACGTAATTGGACACTTCCTCGACATCGTCCAGCGGCACGCCGGGCGCTTCGTCCAGCTCGAACAACAGCAAGTCGGACAGCGAGGATTGGGTGCCCTCGATCTGCGAGGACAGCAGGGCTTCCTTACGTACGTACTGGTACAGGAACAGCTCGGGGTCGGGCAGCATCAAGGTGATGCCGTCGAGCCGGCCCAGCGCTTGATCGGCACGTTCCTTGCGGGCGATCAGATCGCGCCTGGACAGCTCCAGCGGTGGCTGCGGCGGCAGCGGATCCGGCACGAATGCCTGATACCGGCTGCCCGCAAGTGAGCCTGAAACGTAATGGCCGGTGCTGCGTGACGGCATCTCACTCTTCCTTGCGCGGACTTGGCAGGCCCGCAAGGAAATATTTGTAGCACAATCTTTCCTAAGAAGCCAGATTCATGACCGCAAGGAAAGTTTTTCGATTGTGATTACCAGACCACTTCCGCCATCGAGCAGTTCAGGCCTGAACCAATGCCCAGGAGCGCAACCCGGTCGCCTTTCTTCAAACGGCCCATTTCTCGCAATTTTGACAGCACGATCGGTACCGAAGCGGGCCCGATGTTGCCGTGTTCGCCGAAGATCGTCAGAATTTTACGCGGGTCGATGCCAATCGCCTTGGCAAACGCGGCGGTATGCACCTGACTGACCTGATGGATGACGAATTCGTCCAACTCCTCGACTGCCCAGCCCAGCGCCAATTTGGCGGCGGCAAAGGTCTTCTCGGCCAGCTTGACGCCCTCGATCAACAGCATGCGGGTGTCGGTCACCATCCGGTCCAGGTTGCCGCGGCAGAGGTGGTTCCACTGAGTGGCGGCACGGGTCACGCCGCCACGGTAGCGCGGCGCGCCCGGGGCCAGCTCCGCGCGGGCCATGACCATGCCGGCGGCGCCGGAACCCAGGGTCAGTGTGGCCAGTTCGCTGCGGAACTGCTCTTCGGTGATGTCATCTGCCAGCATGCGGGCGAGGGTCTTGTCGTAGGCGAGGTCGGCGGTTTCACCGTCCACGATCAGGGCATAGTCGATCTCTCCGCGTTCAATCATCCGCGCAGCAATGTCCATGCCGTTGATGAAGGCCAGGCAGGCATTGGCCACATCGAAGTTCTGGCACGTGTCCGGCATCTGCAGGTTGCCACTGACAATGCTGGCGGTGGACGGCTCCAGATAGTCGCGGCTGACCGAAGTGGAGACCAGCAGGCCGACCTTTTCCGGATCGATGCCGGCATCGGCCAGCGCCTTGACCCCGGCCAGGGTGGCCGCGTCGGAGGCCAGCATCTCGCCGTCCCACAGGCGGCGGGCATGGATGCCGGCGATGTCTTTCAGCACGTCGGTGCGGATGCCGAGGCGATCCAGGGTTGGCTTCAGGCGGACGTTGATCTCATCCGAGCTCAGCCGACGCGGGGCGTCGACGTGGGCAAGGCCGGCAATGGCGACATGTTGGAACAGCATTGGGCAGGCAATCCTGACACAGGAACCTGACAGAATAACTGCTAACGCAAGCGCGCGCCTGTGCAGCCTGCCAACCTTCGATGGGCGGATTCAGCTTCCGCAACGCCACATCGCCCAACGCTGCTCGCCATCGGCAGGCGCAGTCAGGGGACTGATGGTATTGGCCGACACACCGGGGGCCTCGTTGCGGGCCAGGGTTTCCAGCTCATCGCGAACCTGCGCGTCACTGCGCTCGTATGGGCCCAGCCGGTCCTTGACCGACACCTCCACCTCACCACGCTTCTCGCAGCCAGTCGGCGCAGCGGCCAGGACGTTTACCCGGCTCGCGCCCGGCGTCATGTGCACGAAGGTGCAGCCGGACAGTCCGGCCAACAGGGCAGCAGCAGCGAAAACAGGCGGCAGGCGCATCGGAATCCCCAAACTGGAAAGAAAAGAAAACGCACCGGATTGTCGCCCGGTGCGTCTTAATGGTTCCCGTCGTCACGCAGCTCCTTGACGGCGATGCGCGGCTTACTTCTGGACGTTGCCGTCGGCGTCGATCACCTGCACCGGACCCAGCTTCAGCGCGCGGATCGGCTGCTCGATCTTGGACACGTCGCCCACGATGACCCAGGTCAGCGCCTTCGGGTTGATCGTTTTGGCCGCGGCATCCACCTGCGCGGTGGTCATGCCCTCGATCTCCGCCGTGCGCTGGAACACGTAGTCGTCCGGGCGCTCGTAAAGGACATTGCTGGCGATGGTGCTCATCACCGACGACGCGGTCTCGTAGGCTCCCGGCAGGCTCAGGGTCAGGATCTTCTGCATGCGCTGCAGTTCATCGGCCGTGGCGCCCTGCTTGCCGCTGGCGTACGCATCAAGCTCGCGCTTGATCTCGGCCATCGACTCGCTGGTCTTGTCGATCTGCACGGGCGCGCTGACCCGCCAGATGCGCTGGCCGACCGCGCCACCGGCACCGCTGCGGGCGCCGTAGGACCAGTGTTTGTCCTCGCGCAGGTTCATGTTCAGGCGCGAGGTGAAGTCGCCACCAATCACCATGTTGGCCATGTCGAACACGGTGGCACTGGTGTCCTTGCTTGACGGCACGAGTCCGGCGGCAAAGATATTCGCCTGCACCGCGCCTGGCTGGTCGATCAGGAACACGCGCGGGGTGGCATTGCCGGCGACCTCGGGAATTGCCGTCTTCACCGCGGCGGCGCCCACGCCCTTCCAGTCACCGAAATGCCTGTTCAGCACCGGCACGATGTCTTTCAGGGTCGTGTCGCCAACCACCACCAGGGTGGCGCCTTGCGGCTGGATGGCCTGGTTCTGGAACGCAACCAGCTCCGCGCGGGTCAGTTTGGCAATGGAGGCCTCGGTGCCGGTGCCGCTCATCGGGGTGGCATACGGATGGCCAGCCCCGTACATCAGCTCAGGCAGCACGCGCGAGGCCATGCCGCTGGGCTGCGCCTTTTCCTGCTTGATTCCGGCGATCCACTGGCCCTTCACCCGGTCGATGTCGTTCTGCTCGAACCGCGGCTTGCGCAGCATGTCCGCGAACAGCGCAACCGACGGATCAAGATTCTCACGGAGTGCGGACAGGTAGGCGCTGCTGTTGTCGAGCGAGGCGCCCGCGCCGAGGTTGGCGCCCAGCGCTTCGGCGCGATCAGCGAACGCCAGCGCATCCAGCTTGCCTGCGCCTTCGTCCATCAGTGCACTGCTGAAGCTGGCGATGCCCTGCTTGCCGGCGGGATCCACTGCATAGCCGCCCTGGAACTGATAGCTCATCTGCACCACCGGGATGTCGTGGCGCTCGGCCAGGATCAGCTGGGTGCCGTTGGCAAGGGTGGCACGTTGAAGGCTGGGGAACTTGAGGTCCGGAAAGCTGGCCGTGACCGGCACGCCCTTGCTGCGGTCCACGCTGCTGGCAGTGGTCTTGTACCTGGCATCAACCGCCGGCAGCTTGAACGGGGCGGGTGTGCCGGCGGGTTCTTCGGCGATTTCAACGCGCTTGCCCGGATTCACCACCAGCGTGTGGCTGCCCTTGCCCGCGCCCAGCCAGGTGTTGCCGGTGGCGCGCAGGTTGGCGACGCTCACGTCTTCCAGCGTTTTCAGGCTGTCGCGGAAACAGCCGGGATTGCCGGTGTAGGTGGCGCACTCGGCGAGCGCATCGGCCTTGCCACCGAAGCCGCCAATACGCTCCACCCCGCGGATCCAGCCGGCCTTGATCACGGTGCGGGCGCGGTCCACTTCGTCCTGGGTCGGTCCGTCCTTGAGCAGTTTTTCCAACTCTTCATCGATGATCGCCTCGACCTTGGCCACGTCCACGCCTTGCTTGACGTCGGCGGTGATCAAAAAGCTGGAACCCAGCTGCGAGCCATAGGCGCCAGTGCCGACGCTGTCGACCAGCTTGTCCTGATGCACAAGCCGCCTGTCCAGGCGCGATGACTTGCCGCCACCCAGGATCCGCGCCAGCACTTGCAGGCGATCCAAGTCAGCCTGGCCGTATTCGGCCACGTTCCACATCCGGTAGATGCGCGACTGCGGCACCGCATCGGTCATTTCGCCCCGGCTGTTGGTGGTGTGCGCGGCCACGTCGACCTTTGGCTGGGCCATGCTCGGGCTGGCCGGGATGTCGCCGAAATACTGGGTTGCCTTGGCCTTGGCGGTAGCCAGGTCGATGTCGCCAGCCAGCACCAGCACCGCGTTGTTGGGGCCGTACCAGGTGCGGAACCAGTTCTTGACGTCGTCGAGCTTGGCCGCGTTGAGGTCGTTCATCGAGCCGATGACGCCATGGTGGTACGGATGCCCGACCGGGTACATCGCCTTGCCAAGCTCATCCCACACTTGACCGTACGGCTGGTTCTGGCCCTGGCGCTTCTCGTTCTGGACCACGCCGCGCTGCTCGTCCAGGGTCGCCTGGTCAATCGCGCCCAGCAGGTGGCCCATGCGGTCCGATTCCATCCACAACGCCATGTCCAGCGCGGTGGTCGGCACGTTCTCGAAATAGTTGGTGCGATCGGAGTTGGTGGTGCCGTTCTGGCCGGTCACGCCGACCTGCTTGAACGGGGCGAAGAACTCGCCCGGATAGTTTTCCGACCCGTTGAACATCAGGTGCTCGAACAGATGGGCGAAGCCGCTGCGTCCGCTGGGTTCGTCCTTGCTGCCCACGTGGTACCAGATGTTGACGGCGACAATGGGCGCCTTGCGGTCGGTATGCACGATCACCCGCAACCCATTGGGCAGGGTGAACGTCTCATAGGCGATGTCGACCACCGGGGCATTGGCGCCAGTTGCAGCAATCGCGACTGGCGCGTAGGCGCCGGCACCCAACGCAAGGGTCATGGCTAGGGCGAGGGCGGCGGGACGGAACACTGACATTCGCAACTCCAGGTGGGACGGCTAAGACTTTTGATATTACCCTCGGCCAACGCCCCGTACATGGGCCAGAAGCCACCCAGGGAGTCGCAATGCGCAAGAACAGCTTGGTAACGGGTGCCAACCGCGGCATCGGACTCGGGTTTGTCGGCCAGCTGCTTGCACGCGGTGACCATGTCATCGCCACGTGCCGGCAACCCGGCAAGGCGACCTCGCTGAACACGCTTGCAGGCGAATATCCAGGACGGCTGCACGTCCTGCCGCTGGATGTCACTGACGCCAGGGCGCGCGCAGAACTGGTGCGGGAGTTGCCACTGGTCATCGGCGAAGACGGTCGGATCGACCTGCTGATCAACAACGCCGGCGTGCTGCATTCCGGCGAGCGTTTCGGTCATGTCGACGCGACCATGCTCGAAGACAGCTTCCGCATCAATGCAATCGGTCCCTTCGTATTTACCCAGTCGCTTGCACCTTTGCTGGCAGACGGCGCGCACATCGCCAACCTGAGTTCGGCAATGGGTTCGATCGCCCACTGCAACGAATTCCGTTCGCCCAGCTACTGCAGCAGCAAGGCCGCGCAGAACATGCTGACCGTGGAGCTCGCACACGCGCTGCGCGCGCGCGATATCGTGGTGCTTGCGCTGCATCCGGGCTGGGTGCAAACCGACATGGGTGGAGATGCCGCCACCGTCGCGGTCGACGACTCCGCCCGTGGCCTGTTGCAGGTCATTGATTCGGCAACGCTGGATGATTCAGGCCATTTCCTCGACTGGCGCGGCAAGCCATTGCCATGGTGAACCAGAGCTGATGTTCCACGTGATCCTGCATCGTCCGGAAATCCCGCCGAACACCGGCAACGTGATCCGGCTGTGCGCCAATACCGGCACGCAGCTGCATCTGGTTCGCCCGCTGGGCTTCGATATCGAGGACCGCCAGCTGCGCCGGGCCGGGTTGGACTATCACGAGTACGCGCCGATGCAGGTCCACGACGACCTGCAGGCGGCGCTTGCTGCAATTGAAAAAAACGCGAATGGCGCATCGCCCCGCGTGTTCGCCCTGTCCACGCGCGGCAGGCAGCGATTCGATCTACCGGCCTACCGCGACGGCGACGCCTTCCTGTTCGGCAACGAAACCGCCGGCCTGCCGCAGGCGGTGCTAGATGCGATTCCCGAAGCGCAGCGCCTGCGCCTGCCGATGCGCCCGGGCAACCGCAGCCTCAACCTGTCCAACGCCGTTGCGGTGGTGGTGTTCGAGGCGTGGCGGCAGTTGGGCTATAGCGGCAATGCCCTGGTTTGATCACGGTCTTGGAGCTCGCGGCCTGCCCTCCGTTGACGGAGTGCTCACATCGCCACCGCTATATGAACCGCTGGTGTCGCACCCTTTGCCGCGCAGGATCCCTGTCGAATGTCGTCTGCTTCCACTTGCTATCGCGCCGCCCAGTCGGGGCCGACGTACAGCATTGCAGCGGTCTTGCGGATACTTGTGTGCCTGATGATCGTGGTGGCGCTGCCGGCGCAAGCGATTTCCGCATCCGCGGAACGGGTCTGGAACGCTGCGCATATCCATGTCAATGACGCCGGTGCAGATGACCTGCCTCCTGTGACGCAGGCGGCCCCTGCGCTGCCGCCCCAAGCCGCCGAGCACTTTCCGATGCAGCGTCTCCGGGACATTGCCGAGGGCCGGGTAGCGGTCGAGATCGGGTCCAATCCCGAGGCCGAAGCGTCGCATCTGCTTGCGCACGCGCAGGAACATCGTGCCGGTATGCCGCACCACCACGACAACGATGCGCAGGATGTCGTGTATGTGGCGGACGATGGCGGTGGCCAACCCGCCGCACTCGAACGCACCGCCAAGCACAACCACGATGGGTTTACACCAGCGCTGACGGTCACACGCACTGAGCTGGTTTTAAGAACCGACCATGCCCTGATGGCGGTCGCCCCGACACTGGACGTGTCGCATTTCTCCGGCCCGGGCGAACGCCCGCCGCGATAACGGCTGCCAACGAGCAGTCCTGCCGCCGCAACCATCCATGAGGTGGGCGCGTCCGGCTTCCCCGGCAGTGCCCTGACACCCTTCGGGCATTCCTGTGCGCCTTGATGCGTGCATGCAATCGATGCATGCAGGGATACATACATCACGACGTTCGTCGCGACCGGCATTGTCCGTCGTCGCGCTGTGGAGAATTCAATGCGGATTTTCAATCGGCATGCCTCAACGTGGTCGTGCTCACGTGCACGTCCTGCTGCCAGTCCACGTGCCGTGGTCATCCTGCTGGCCATGCTGATGCCGGCATTGCCGACCTTGGCGCACGAACCAACCGAGGCGGCCAAGCAACGGATGCTTGATGGCGGCTACCTGGATTTCATCTGGCTCGGCGCCGAGCACATGCTGACCGGCTACGACCACCTGTTGTTCCTGCTGGGAGTGCTGTTCTTTCTTGCGCGTCCTCGCGACATCGTGAAATTCATTACCGTCTTTACGCTGGGGCACACCCTGACCCTGTTGCTCGGCACGTTCGCTGCGATCCAGGTCAACACGTATGTGATCGACGCGCTCATCGCCCTCACGGTGATCTACAAGGCGTTTGAAAACCTCGACGGCTTCAAGCGGTGGCTCGGAATCTCGCCGCCGCCGTTGCTGCTGATGGTGTTCGTGTTTGGCCTGATCCATGGCATGGGCCTGTCGATGCGACTGCAGCAGATGACACTGGTCGCCGATTCCGAGCTTGCCGGCAAGATCCTCACCTTCAATGTCGGGGTCGAAGTCGGCCAGATCGCAGCCCTGCTCGTGATGGGCGCTGTGCTGAGCCTGTGGCGCGACCTGGCCAGCTGGAAACCATTCACCAAGGCCATCAACGGCGCGCTGATCGTGGCCGGCGCAGCGCTGTTCGCGTTTCAGGTCAACGGTTACCTGACCACGCCGGCGCAGACCCGGAACGCCGCGGCCACGGCACGCATCGACTCCCATTCCGCCTCTGACTCAATCCCACTTTCTGCACAAGGCACATCCCATGCAATCCATTCATGATCGACCTTTCCGCTCCCGCAGATACCTGGCGCAAACTGTGTTGGCCGCCGCCATCACGCTCATCGTCGGGCCCGTCTTCGCACAACAAGCCGTACTGCCTGCAACCGAACAAGATGACGAAGTCATGACCCTGGACCGCATTGTGGTCAAGGGTCAGGCGCTGCGGTCTGAGGACAACGCTTTCTCGACCACCCGCATCGGCAAGGACGAGATCGTCGCCGACCGCGTCAGCGACATCGATTCGCTGTTTCGGCAGGTGCCGGGCATGACCGTGCGCACCATCGGTTACGGCGCGGTGGCGTCGTCGACGGTGATCCGCGGCTTCGGTGGCGGCGGCCACGGCGGCGACCTCGGCGTGGTGCTCGACGGTATCCCGCTCAACGAGGCCAATTCGCACGCCGACGGCTATGTCGACGTGCAGGTGCTGGTGCCGCTGGAGATCGAGAACCTGACTGTTTACCGCGGGCCGGTGTCGGCGCTGTACGGCAACTTCAACCGCGGCGGCTTGGTCGCGTTCGAGACCCGCAAGACCGGCGATTACACCGAGTTCGACGCGAGCATTGGCGAATTCGGCACGGTGGACTTTCAAACAGCCATCGGATCGCCGATCGGCGAACGCCAGCAGATCAATTTCGCCAGCCAGCTCTACTACACCGACAGCTTTCGCGCGCAGTCCAAAACCGAACGCCGGACCGCCGCCGCACGCTACAACGCCGAACTGACCGACCGGGTCGACCTGGCGCTGTCGGCGCGCCTGCACAAGTCCGACGCCGACGGCGCGGCGCGGATCACCCGCGCGCAGTTCGATGTTGATCCCTTCGGCATCGACCCGCGCACCCAGAACGATGCCGCGTTCAAGGACTTCCAGACCCTGCGCGCGGACCTCAACACCAGCCTCAGCCCCGACCTGCGGCTGCTGACGTTCGCCTACAACACTCAACAGCAGTTCACCCGCTACTTCACTCGCCCGGTCAGCGCCAACAGCTTCCTGCAGCGTGAGGAAACCTACGACCGCGATGTCTACGGCTTCGGTGCGAACTTGAACGGGCAATCGCGCTTCGCCGACATGCCGGTCAACTACGTGATCGGCATAGAGGCCTTCAACGAGTCCACTGAATTCCAGTTCTTCGACGGCTTGAACAACCGGCTGCGGGTCAACCCGGCCCAGGACGACCGCGAGTCGGAAATCGAAAGCCAGTCGGCGTTTGGCGAAGCCAACATGAGCCTGCACCGTTTGCTCGATGTGTCCCTGGGCGCGCGTTACGACCGCTTCACCGGCCAGTGCCGGTGGCGCGGGCCGGAGACGGGCAACAACCCGTGCGACACCCTGGACGCGATCGACAACTTCAGCCCCAAGTTCGGCGTGAAGTCGCAATTGGCACCGTGGCTGCAGCTGCGCGGCAGCTATTCGGAAGGCTTTGCCCTCCCCGGAGGCTTCACCAAGTACGCGCCCGGCGCGCAATCGCTGGAACCGGTCGACATCAAGCAGACGGAGTTCGGCGTGGTGCTCAATCCACTGGACAACGTGCAACTGGATGTCGTGGCTTACCGGATCAGATCCAGCGAGGAGATCATCACCGTCTCGCCGGGTGTGTTCGAGAACTTCGGCGCGACCCTGCGCACCGGCGTGGAGGCCTCGGCGCGTTGGCTGGCCAGCGACGCTTTCGAGCTCAGCGGCGTCTATGGCCATGCCGACTCGGACATCAGGCAGAACAACAACCCTGCGTTGATTGGCAAGTCGGTGACCGGCGTACCCGATCACACCGCCACCTTGAACGCGATGTGGCGGCCGATGCAAGCGTTGTCACTGGATGCCACCTGGCGCTACATCGGCGAAATCTGGATGAATTCAGCCAACACCCGCGCCGCCGCCAGCTACAACACGCTGGACATCGGCGCGTCGTACGCGTTCAACACGCGCACGCCGACGCGGCTCTATGTGAATGTCGACAACGTCACCGACAGGCGATATGCGACCGCGTCGGGACTTTCGTTCGGGACTGAATTGCTGACGCCGGGCGCGCCGCGAACAGTGCGCGTCGGCGTGCAGGTCGGTTTCTGAATCACGCCGTTTTCGAGCCGCCATCCATGCACCCGTTTCAAAAATTTCGTTGCCGCAACACGGGCCTGCCTCACGGCAGGTCCCGCCACTACCACCCACTCCGCTTGGAGAAACACCCATGAAAAAGTTCACCTCAATGCTCGTCCTGGGCCTGCTGGCCCTGTCCTCCTCTGCGCTGGCTCATACCGCGTGGCTTGAAGCGGTGTCTGGCAAGCCTGGAATTTATCGCGTCTTCTTCGGCGGCCACGCCGGGAAACTGGAGACGATGGACCCGGTGAAGGCAAAAACGATCGATGCGATCGATGCCAAGGGCCGCAAGTTGAAGGTCAGCCGCACGATTGACAGCGATGGGATGCTGGTGAAGGTGGTCGGCAAGCCGGCCTTGATCACGATGCACTACGAGAACGGCATCCACACCAAGACCGCGACCGGGCCGTCGATTCGCAAGCCAATGAACGAGGTTCCGGGGGCGGTCAGCGCCACCAACGCGGTCAAGTACCACAAGACCGTGGTGAGATGGGTGCCGATGGTGACGCGGCCGGTTGGCCAGCCGTTCGAAGTGGTGCCGATGGACGCGACCCAGCCGCGCGCCGGCAAGCCGATGCGGATCCTGGTGCGGATGGACGGCAAGCCCGCTGCAGGGATCCACGTAGGCCGTGGTGAGGACAATGCCGAAGCCGTGACCGACGCCAACGGCGTGGCCACGTTCACCCCGCAAGCGGGCTTCAACAAGGTCTGGGCCGGCAAGCGCATCGAGACCACCACTGAGCCGCGTTATACGCAGCTGAGCTATGAATACCTGCTGGTATTCAACGCCCGATGAAAAAGCCGCTGACTCTTATAACCATCGGCATGTTGATGCTGCTGCTGACCGCGTCCGCGTTCGCCCATGGGCTGCTGGTCAAGGTCCGTGGCGAGGGCAACACCGTCAGCGGCACGGTCTACTACTCCAACGGCACGCCCGGTGCGGGGGAGTGGGTGCAGTTGATCGACCTCACCCACCCCGCCATGCCGCCGCAAGGCATCAATGCCGGGCCGGACGGGACCTTCCGATTTGCAGGCATCCAAGGGCGGCGCTACCGGATCTTGGTGGAAGGCGAGGAGGGACACTCTGTGACCAGCGAGCTGACCCTGACCGAGGGTGCCCGCGGCAAGTTCATCGATGATGACGCACCAGCCACGCAGGATTGGACCACCCCGCCTGCGTGGCTGGTGATCGGTGGCCTGCTGCTGCTGTCGATCATCCCGGCGGTGTGGCTGCGGCGGCGGGGGAAACGCTGATGGCCGGCTGACGTCGCGGGCGGGCTCGGGCAATTCGCCCCGCGTTGTACGGCGATCGCCGCCCGACGATTCAAAGCACATGCTTGTCCCGATGGCGCCGCCTGCGCTTTGCCGATGCGCCCGGGCAACCGCAGCCTCAACCTGTCCAGCGTTGTCACGGTGGTGGTGTTCGACGCGTGGCGGCGATTGGAATTTGCGGGCGGCGCCTGAGCGCGCATCCAGACAACACCGAAGCGAAATAGTTCCTGTACCGATCAGTTCTGTATTCAGCGCCGGTTGCGCGGACCTCGACACAATGCGCGCCACGACAAACAGAAACGGTTTCGTCGTGACCACATAACAACAACGAGGCGTCACCCATGAAGCGTTCCACTGCCCTGATCAAATTTTCCGCGTTGGCACTTGCCTGCGCCCTGCCTTTTTCGGCGTCTGCTGCCGACGGCGTCTCCTACAATCACGTGCAAGGCAGTTACGTCTATACCAACACCGACAGCGGCAATGCCGACGGCTGGGGCCTGGATGGCTCGCTCGCAGTGCATCCGAACGTGCATCTTTTCGCCAACTATTCGAGCCAGAAGATCGACGGGATCGGCGTGGATTTCGACCAGTGGCGCGCTGGCGTGGGCTACAACAAGGCGATTTCGCCGAAGGCCGACTTCGTCGCCAATGTTGCCTATGACAAGTTCGACGCCGGCGGTGGCTTTGACCTGGACGGGTACAGCGTCGAAGGCGGCGTGCGCGCCGCGCTGGCGCCCAAGTTCGAAGGCTACGCGATGCTTGGTTACGAGGACGGCGACAACTACGACGGCGACGTGTATGGCCGCCTGGGTGGACTGGTGAAGTTCAACCCGAGCTGGGGCCTGGCAGCTGACGTCAAGGTCGCCAATGGTGGCGATACCCAGTGGACGGTCGGCCCGCGCCTGACCTGGTAAGCACGCTCGAGGCACAGCGGACTTGATGCGCGCCCTGTCAGGCGCATCAACGGTCGGTGCAGTCCCTCCCCTGCTGCAACGACCAAACGCCCGGCTTCGGCCGGGCGTTTTCTTTGCGGTCCCTGGCGGGACGCCATCGCGGATCTGTTTCTAGCCGCGGTGCGGCGGCAGCAATCGTGGTCAGTGATCGAACAGCGACTGCGGGTACTCCGCCTTCTGCTCGCGCGCCATCAGCCGGCGCAGGCCTTCGGCCGGGCTGATGTCGCCATGCAGGACAGCGCGGACGTTGCTCGAAATCGGCAATTCCACGCCATGGGCTTCAGCCTGGCGCATGACTTCGTCCGCGGTCTGGATCGATTCCACCACCTGGCCGATCTCGCGCACGGCATCATCCAGCGATTGGCCGCGTCCCAGGGCCAATCCCAGTCGACGATTGCGTGACAGATCCCCGGTGCAGGTCAGCACCAGGTCGCCCAAGCCTGCCAAACCCATCAAGGTTTCGGGCTGGCCGCCGATGGCGATGTTGAGCCGCAGCATTTCGTTGAGGCCGCGGGTGATCAGGCCGGCGCGCGCGTTCAGGCCCAGACCCATGCCGTCGGCGACGCCGGTGGCGACGGCCAGGACATTTTTCATCGCACCGCCAAGCTCGGCGCCACGCATGTCGTCGCCGGTGTAGGCGCGGAATGCCGGGCCATGCAGGACGTCGGCCACCTGCTGGCAGAAAACAGCGTCTTCGGAATGCACGGTCAGCGCGGTGGGCAGCCCGGCTGCGACTTCCTTTGCAAACGATGGGCCGGTCACCACTGCCAACGGCACGTCGTCGCCGCGTCCGCTGTTGCCAAGAATGTCGCCTGCGACTTCATGCAGGAAACGGCCACTGCCGGGCTCGAACCCCTTGGTCGCCCACGCCACGCCCGCATGCGCCGGACGCAAGGGCGCCACCGCACGCAGGGTCTCGGCAAAGGCGTGCGAGGGCACGGCCACCAGCACGAGATCCGCACCGGCCATGGCCTCGGCAAGCACAACCGTTGCACGCAGGCTTTCGGGCAGGGCAATGAGTGGCAGGTAGCGGGGGTTCTCGTGGTCCACGGCAATGGCCTGGACCATCGCCGCATCGCGACCCCACAACGTGGTGGGGTGCCCATGACGCGCAATCAGCGCAGCCAGCGCGGTGCCCCAGGAGCCACCGCCAAGTACCGCAACCGAAGGGCGAGAGGTCGCGTCCAGCTGATGCCCTGTCGGCATCAGCTGCTACCTCGAGCGCCCGGCCATGGATGTCCCCGCGGAACCTTCCGACGGCCCGCGTTGGTGCGCCATGGACGGCCTCGGATCATCCTGGGATTACGCGTTGCCAGCAGCTTCCGTGTTCTCGAGCAACCCACCGCCCGCCTGCTGCTGCGCCATCTGCTCCGCACGCTGGCGCAGGTTTTCGGCATACAAGGCGTCAAAGTTGATCGGCTGCATCGGGAACGGCGGGAATCCGCCGGAGGTGATCAGCTGGCCGACCGCGGCGGTCGCATACGGATACAGGATGTTCGGGCACTGGGTGCCGAGCATCGCGTCGAGGATCTGCTCATCGAAACCGGCCATACCGAACACGCCCGCCTGCTCGACTTCCGCCAGGTACGCGGTCTTGCCATTCAGCGTGCAGGTCACGGTGATGCCCAGGCTGACTTCGAACGCGGCATCGCCCAGGCGCTGCACTTTCTGGCTGAGCTTCATCTGCAGGTCTGGCTGACCCTGTTCATTGAACACCTGCGGGGCATTCGGGGCTTCGAAGGACAGGTCTTTCATGTACAACTTCTCGACCGTGAAGCTCGGACCTTGCGGCTGCTGGGCTTCGGCAGCCGGGGCTGCGCCGTTCAGGGTTTCATCAGACATGGGGGCTCCAGGCAATGCGTGTTGACGCGCGAATTAAGAAGTGAATTATCGCATCGTTCGATGCGTGCTTCCTGATTTGGGGTTTCCGGATCGGGTTGCAAGGCTTGGCGTGCAAACTTCCGAACTTCCGCCAGGCGGCGGCAATGCCTAGCCGCGGCCTTTCTTCACCAACGGCAGGTCGGCGGCTTGCCAGGCCTGCACGCCGCCTTCAAGCACGCTGACATGGCTGAAACCAGCCTTGCGCAGGCGCTTGGCGGCGGCGCTGGCGCTCTCGCCAGCCTTGCACACCAGCACCACCGGCAACGCCTTGGCCGGGGCCAGCTGCTTGTTCTCCGGGTCGAACTGGCTCATCTGCACGTTCTTGGCCCCGGCGATGTGGCCCTTGTCGAAGTCGGCTGCCGGGCGCAGGTCGACCACCAGCGCGTTGTCGCGATTGATCAGCGCGGTCAGCTGGGCAGGGCCGACCCGGCGAACCCCGGACAGGCGCCCGGCAAGTTCGTTGTAGATCAACGCTATGGTCAATCCGGCAAGGGCCAGCGAGAGGTACGGGTGACGGCCGGCGAAGGCCATCAGTTCAGCAAGATTCAAGAGAACACCAGCCAGGGACGCGGGGGCGGCGATTGTCGCCGCTATGGCGCGACGACGCAAAAAAGCGCGATCGGAATCGTATTACTCGCCTTGCCACAGGTCAGGCAGGCCACCGTCCAGCCACCAGCTCTGCGCATCTTCGTCATAGCGCCATGTTTCGCGGTATCGGACCGTGCGCTCGGCCAGGGTGTTGCGGTTGATCACCCCGATCTCGATATCGCGCACTGCCGTGCCGCTGGGCTGGATCGCCCCGCCCTGGTCGCGATAACCAGAAATCTGCACCTGCTTGTAGCGGGAGAAGTCGATGTCGGACAGCGGGTGTTTCTCACGGTACTCGGGATCGACCAGGTTCCATGCACCCTCGAAATCGCCCCAGCGGATCGCCGCCGAATAGGCGTATTGCACTTCATCCAGCGCGGTGCCCTTGCTGGCGGACTTCGGGCAGCCAGCCAGCATTGTCAGGCAGGACGCCAGGCAGCACAGCAGCAAGCAACGCAGCAGTCGGGTCATGGCGTCTCTCCGCGGGGGTCGGTCATCCTAACCCGATCATGACCGGGACATTGGACACAAGCCGGCCTGCCTTGCTTCCAGTATTTGCCACGACTCAACCCCTGATGATCGCCACATAGCGGCCGACGAAAGTCGCCGCCACGCCGCCATCGGCCAGCAGGGTGCGCGCCTGCAGGCGGATACTGGCCCGACCCTGCCTGCGCAGCGCGTCCAGCAGTGCCACGCGCTCGCCCGCATCGTCAAAACCCGCCTCGACCTTCAGGTCCTCGAATACCGGCTTGAGGTAACGCACGCGGCTGTCTGCAACGAAGATGTCGGCATCGATACCCTGTTGCGCCAGTTCCAGATAGACCAGCCCCCAGGACGCCAGGGTCATCAGCGAAGACAGGCTGCCGCCGAACGCGCAGCCCTTGTCGTTGACGTTGGCAGCCAGTGGCGCGAGCAGGCGCAGGTGGCCGTCCTGCCACTGGTCGATCGCGGGTTGCATTGCCGCGACCGGCGGCATCGCCAGGTAATGCGCGGCCAAGCCGTCCAGTGACGAAGCAGGTGTCGAAGTCGTATCCATGCGTGACAGCCTGCCGCAAGCGCGGAGCTATGCCAAGCTTCGGCCATGCCCACGCGCGCGAACCACCCGCAACCGCTGCAAGGTTGGACCGTGCTGTCGCTGCGCCCGCGCGGCCAGCATGGCGGCCTGCGCGCGGCAGCCAGTCGGTATGGCGCGCACGTGCTGGCGCTCTCGCCGTTCGTGATTGAACCGTTGACCGACCAGATCCACCGCAACACCCTGAAACAGGCGTTGGCGGCCGATATCACTGTCTGGACCAGCCCGAATGCCGTGCGTGCCGCAGCGGCACTGCAACCCCTGCACGCACGCCCTGGTCAAGCCTGGCTGGCCGTCGGCAGCGGCACCCGGCGCGCCCTGCAGCGCGCGGGAATCGATGCCCGTGCGCCCTCGCGGATGGACAGCGAAGGCCTGCTGGCGATGCCGGAACTGCAGGACGTCCACGCTCGCGGCATTGGGCTTGTCACCGCCCCCGGCGGCCGCGGAGTGCTTGCACCGACCTTGGCCGAACGGGGCGCGCAGGTGCTCCGTGCGGATGTGTATGCACGACGCACGCTTGCCTTTGCCGGGCGCGCACTTGCTGCGCTGGACGCCGCCCTGGCATCACCACAACGCGTACTGCTGGTCTTGAGTAGTCAGGATGCGCTGCAACGATTGCTGATGGAACGGCCACCAGGCAGCCATCCCGCACTGGCGGACATCGCCGTGGTCGCCGCCAGCCAGCGCCTCGCAACGCTCGCCCGCAGCTCCGGTTTCCGGCGCATCACGGTGGCCAGCAGCGCCACGCCGCGCGCCTTGCTGCAGGCGTCGGCCAGCGCGTTCGTTTAGCGTCTTCGTTTACGATCACGGGGTGAACGACTCCTCCGCCCTGTCACCCTCCGTGCCGCCGCGCCGTTCGCGCGCCGGCAGTTTGTTGCTGTTGCTCCTGCTGCTGATCGTGGTGGCCGTTGCGATTGTAATGGGCTGGCGATACTGGCAACACCAACAAGCGCAGTCCGTGGCCCTGGCCGAGCAGCAGCGGCAGATACTGGATGCCAGCGTCGCCAGCCTGCGCAGCACCCAGAAGGGGCTGGCGAAACGCCTGCAACAAGCCGAAGCCACCAATCGCGTGTTGCGCGACGAACTGCTCGGCATCGGCGAGCGCGCCACGCTACTGGAAGACAGCATTTCCAGGATCGCCGACCCCGACCGCGAAGGCGCGCAGGCGCTGCGCCTGGACGAGCTGGAACTGCTGCTGGGCATCGGCCAGCAACGCCTGCAACTGGCCGATGACCTCGACGGTGCACGCCGCGTGCTGGCACTTGCCGCACCATTGCTGGGCGGCATCGAAAACCCCGCCTACCTGAACCTGAGGCAGACGCTGGCGCAGGAACAGGCCGCGCTCGAGGTCCTTGGCCTGGATCCACGGATGCGAGCCAATGCCCTTATCGATGCGCTGGCCAGGGACTTGCAGACCATGCCGACAGTGACTGAGCGGCTCCCCGACCATCAATCACCCTGGTACGAGCGCCTGATGGACCGGATCGTTCGGGTGCGGCCCACTGCGGGCGCCGGATTGCCTGGGCGCGCGGACCGCGAAGCGGCGTTGGCAGCGATGCAGGTCGAGCTGAGCCTGGCACGCGCGGCAGTCGAACGCCGGGACGATAAGGGCATGGCGACCGCGCTGGACCGGATCGACGCATGGCTGCAGAAACTGCAGCCATCGAAACTGGCGGCCGACCGCAAGCGGATCAGCGAACTCAAGGCGATTTCACTGCAGGTGGATGCGCCACTTTCGGGCAGCACCCTGCAGCAGCTGCGGGCCTTGCGCGGGCAGTGATCCGATCACACCGCCCTTGCAGTCCGCTTGCAATGCTCAAGTGCATGAACTGCACCAACCAAGGATTGGAGGCGACATGAACCTGTTCCGCAGCGTGTTGTTCTGGCTGGTGCTGGCCGTGTTGGGTGCATTGCTGGCGCAGGTCCTGCTGCAGGACCCGGGCGATGTACTGGTGCGCTTCCGCGGCACCGACTACCAGACCACGGTGGCGGCCGGGGTGGGCCTGCTGGTGATCTTCATGTTCGGCGTCGCGCTGCTGTGGAGCCTGCTGCGGCTGCCGTTCGTGGCATTGGCACGGCGCCGCGAACGCCGCGAACGCGCGCAGCTGATCGATGGCTTGCATGCCCACCAGCGAGGCGAGTACCAACGTGCCGAACAATTGCTGAAACAGGCCGCCTCGCATGGTGAAGGCGGCAGCCTGGCGCGAAGCCATGCAGCACGTGCCGCTGCGGCGCGCGGTGACGACGCGGCGGCCACAGCGCATGTCGATGCCCTTGGCGAACGCGATGCCACCAGCCAGGCAGTGCTGCGCGCCCAGCATGCGCTGGCACGCGGCCAGTCGGAGGATGCGCTGACGGCGCTGGACGCGCCACGTGCGCAACCACTGCCGCCGCGCGGACTGCATTTGCGTGCCAACGCGCTCGCCGCCAGTGGGCGCAGCTTCGAGGCCTATGGCCTGCTGGGTGCATTGCGCCAACAGCAGGCACTGCCGGCGCCGCGACTGGATGCGCTGCAGGCGCAATGGGCCGCACAGTCGCTACAGCAGGCCGGCAACGCCAGTGAACTGGCGGATCGCTGGGATTCACTGCCGCAGGGTGTGCAAACCACCGCATCGGTTGTCGCGGCGTATGCCCGGCGCGCGGCGGCGATGGGCTGGAACGAAGCGGCTACGCGTACCCTGGAACAGGCATTGGATCGTCAGTGGGACGAAGACCTGGCCGATCTCTATGGCCAGCTCGACGTGGCTCGCCTGGAAGAACGCAGCACGCAGGCCGAGCGCTGGCTGCAGGCGCATCCCTCCAGTCCCGCCCTGCTGCTGGCAATCGCACGCCTGGCGAAGGCGCAAGGGCACCTGCCGCAGGCCGAACGCGCCCTGCATCGGGCGATTGCCCAAGGTGCCGGCAGCCCGGCCTGGGAAACCCTGGGCGACATCGCCGTGCAATCCGGCGACGATGGGCGCGCACGCTTGGCCTATTCAAATGCCCTGCGCAGCCAGCGCGGCGCCGCCCTGCTGGACCTGCCCGGCCGCGACCTGCGCCAGCAGATCGCCGATACCGCGGCGATCGAGGAGCGCGACGAGCACGGCATTCCTCGGCTGCGGGGGTGAGCAGGGAATTCGAGCAGCTACGCTGCGAGCCTGCTAACGCCCGCCGGCATGCAGGCCGGCGGGCCGGGATGGCAGGCGACGCACATCTACAATGCGCGAATGGAAAAAATCCCCGACCTCGACCTTGTCCGCGACTACCTGATCGGCCTGCAGGACCGCATCTGCAACGTCATTGAAGACGCCGACGGCCAGGCCCGCTTCGTTGAGGACGCCTGGACCCGCGCGCCCAACGACACCCTCTTGGCTGGCCGTGGGCGGACCCGGGTCATGCGCGACGGTGCGGTGTTCGAGCAGGCCGGGATCGGGTTTTCCGATGTGTCCGGAAACCGCCTGCCGCCGTCGGCCACCGCGGCGCGGCCGGAACTGGCGGGCGCGCAGTGGCGCGCAGTAGGCGTGTCGCTGGTGTTGCATCCGCGCAATCCTCATGTACCGACCACCCATGCCAATGTCCGACACTTCCGTGCCGAGAAGGATGGGCAAACCGTGGCGTGGTGGTTCGGCGGCGGCTTCGACCTGACCCCGTTCTATCCGGTCGACGAGGACGTTCGGCATTGGCACCAGGTCGCGCGCCACCTGTGCGAGCCGTTCGGTGGCGGCGAGCGCTACGCCGCGCACAAGCGTTGGTGCGACGAATACTTCCTGCTCAGGCATCGCGACGAGACCCGCGGCGTCGGCGGATTGTTCTTCGATGACCTGCACACCGGCTTCGATGCCGATTTCGGTTACATGCGCGCGGTCGGCGATGGCTTCCTCGATGCCTACCTGCCGATTGTGGAACGTCGCAAAGACACCGCTCACGGGGAGCGCGAGCGCCAGTTCCAGCTGTACCGGCGTGGACGCTACGTGGAGTTCAACCTTGTATTCGACCGCGGTACCCACTTCGGCCTGCAGTCGGGCGGTCGCACCGAATCAATCCTGATGAGCCTGCCGCCGCTGGTCCGCTGGGAATATGGCTTCGCGCCCGAACCCGGCAGCGCCGAGGCGCGCCTTGCCGACTACCTGCGCCCGAGGGATTGGCTGAGCGAACTCGTATAGCGCATGCCCTGAAAGGCGAAACCATAAAAAACCCCGCAGCCAGGGGGGACTGCGGGGCCGGGGAGTGCACGTCGGGGAAAACCTGCACTCCAGATCACACCAGGGGAGGGGTAGTGATCGACGACAGACGTTGCATCTGTCGCGAGTGATATGACCACTTCGCCCATTGATGGTTCGTGAAGATCCATGTTAAGAAATTGGTGAATTCAGGAGTGATTCATTCGCAAAATCAAATTTTTGCAGGAACCGCTCTGGAATGCGGGTTTCGGGCGAACCGGGAATCAGGAACCAGCTTCAATGAGCCTGGTCCCAGTTGTCGCCAACCCCCGTGTCGACCACCAGGGGCACCCGCAGCGCAGCGGCGGCGGCCATCCGCGCTGGAACCTGCTCCAGCAGGGTCGCCAGAAAGGCCTCGTCAACCTCAAAGACCAGTTCATCGTGGACCTGCAGCAACATCAAGGCCTGCCCACCCTGCCCGGCCAGCCAGCCGTCAATGTCGATCATCGCGCGCTTGATGATGTCGGCGGCGGTGCCCTGCATCGGCGCATTGATCGCGGCGCGCTCGGCGCCAGCGCGCTGGGCGGCGTTTCGCGAGTGGATGTAGTCCAGGGTCAGGCGGCGGCCGAACACGGTTTCGACATAGCCGCGCTCGCGGGCCTGCTCGCGGGTGCGCTCCATGAACTCGCGCACCCCCGGGTAGCGGCTGAAATACAGGGCGATGTAGTCCTGCGCCTCGCCCCGCGCGATCCCGAGCTGCTTGGCCAGGCCGAACGCGCTCATGCCGTACATCAGGCCGAAGTTGATCGCCTTGGCCGCGCGGCGTTCGTTGGCTGAGACTTCATCCAGGGTCTTGCCGAACACTTCCGCCGCAGTGGCCCGGTGTACGTCGGCACCGCTTTCGAACGCCCTCAGCAGCGCCGGGTCTTCTGAAAGGTGGGCCATGATCCGCAGTTCGATCTGCGAGTAGTCGCAGGCGACCAGCTTGCGGCCGGGCGGCGCGACGAACGCGGTGCGGATGCGGCGGCCCTCCTCACTGCGGATGGGGATGTTCTGCAGGTTGGGATCGGACGATGACAGCCGTCCGGTCGCCGCGCCCGCCTGGTGGTAGCTGGTGTGCACGCGACCGGTGTCGGGATTGATCATCTCCGGCAGCTTGTCGGTGTAGGTGCTGCGCAGCTTGGCCAGGCCGCGGTACTCCAGGATGATCCGCGGCAGGTCGTGCTGGTCGGCGATCGCCTCCAGCGCTTCCTCATTGGTCGACGGCGCTCCGCCCGGCGTCTTCACCAGCGCCGGCAGCTTCAGCTCGTCGAACAGCAACGCGCCGAGCTGCTTGGGCGAATCCAGGTTGAAGCTGCGCCCGGCCAGTTCGGTGGCTTTCTGCTGCGCGACCAGCATCCGCCGCGACAGATCGGCCGACTGCCTGCGCAGTTCATCGGCATCGATCAGCACGCCATTGGCTTCCACCCGCGCCAACACCGGCACCAGCGGCATCTCGATGTCGCGATACACCGACACCAGGCCGGCATCGGCTTCGATCCGCGGCTTGAGTACCTTGTGCAACCGCAAGGTGATGTCGGCATCCTCGGCCGCATAACAGGTCGCGTCACCCAGAGCGACGTGGGCGAATCCGATCTGCTTGGCGCCTTTGCCGACCACGTCCTGGTACTTGATGGTCGTATAACCAAGATGACGCTGCGCCAGCGAGTCCATGTCGTGGCGGGCAATGCCGGCATTGAGCACGAAACTTTCCAGCATGGTGTCGTCGGCGTAGCCGGCCACATCAATGCCATGCCGGCGCAGCACGTGGATATCGTATTTGCCGTGCTGACCGAGCTTGCGCTTGCCGGCATCTGCAAGCGCGGGACGCAATGCATCCAGCACCGCCTCGCGGGGCAGTTGCACTGCGCCGGGAATGTCATGCGCCAGCGGGATGTAGCAGGCCTTGCCGGCCACCACGCACAGGCTGATCCCGACCAGGTTGGCGCGCAGCGGGTCCAGCGAATCGGTTTCAGTGTCGAACGCGAACTCTTCAGCCGCCTGCAGCCGCGCGACCCAGGCATCGAGCTGTGCGGTGGTGGTCACGCATTCGTACTCACCAGGTGCGGCCAATGCCGGATCCAGGCGGTCTGTTGCGGACGTCGAAGGCGCGACAAAGCCACCGCCACGCGCCCTGCCCGGCTCCTTCTCGGCCGTTACCGGCGAACCACCGCCATCGAGTTCCTTCAACGCCTGATGGAAGCCATAACGCGCGTACAGGCCGCGCAAGGCAACGGCATCGCGTTCGCGCAGGTGTAGCTGGTCCGGCGCGTGGTCCAAAGGCACGTCGATCCTGATCGTGGTCAGCGTGCGGTTCAGCGGCAGGCGGTGGATCACCGCACGCAGGTTCTCGCCGATCTTGCCGCCGATGTTGTCGGCATTGGCAATCACGCCATCCAGTGTTTCGTATTCGGCCAGCCATTTGGCGGCGGTTTTCGGCCCGCATTTGTCGACGCCGGGAATGTTGTCGACCTTGTCGCCCATCAACGCCAGGTAATCGATGATCTGGTCGGCGCGCACACCGAATTTCTCGATCACCGCCGCATCCGAATCCAGCCTGCCGCCGCTCATGGTGTTCACCAGAGACACACACGCCCCATTCGCAGCAACACGCACCAGTTGCGCCATGTCCTTGTCGCCGGTGGAGACGGTGACATCGATCCCCGCCAGCGCACCCTGCACCGCCAGCGTGCCGATCACGTCGTCCGCCTCGACGCCACTGATGCGGATGATCGGGAAGCCGAGCGCCTCGACGATTGCCATCATTGGTTCGACCTGCGCGCGCAGTTCGTCCGGCATCGGCGGCCGGTTGGCCTTGTATTCGGGGTCAAGGTCGTCGCGGAACGTCCGGCCGGGCGCATCCAGCACGAACGCGACGTACTGCGGCTGTTCCTTCAAGTGCGCACGCAACATGTTGACCACGCCGAACAGCGCGCCGGTGGGTTCGCCGGCGGCATTGGTCAGCGGCGGCAACGCATGGAACGCGCGATACAGGTAGGAAGAACCATCGATCAGGACAAGTTTCGGCATGCCCGGATTCTACGCCGCACACACGGAGGCCTCCGGCATACTGCAGGACCCACGTGGAGACCGGCCATGCGCATCGCAATCACTCTGCTCGCCACGCTGCTGCTCACGTCCTGCGCCAGCGATCCCACCGCCACCCTGCCGCAGGACTCGGTGCCAGTGACGCGCACTGAATCCAATGGCGACGTGATCACCGAATACCGGGTAGCCGGGCAGTTGCGCATGGTCAAGGTGGAGCCGTTCCGGGGCCCGACCTACTACGTCCAGGACCGCGATGGCGACGGCAAGCTGGACTGGGACAAGGGCGAGGCGCCGCTGACCTACTTCAAGCTCTACAGCTGGTAGTCAATCGCGCGCCAGTGCAAGTGGTCGGGCGCTCGCATTGGGGTGCGCGGTCCCGATCAACCTCAACCTCAGCCTCGGCGCGAGCCGTGTGGCACGGCACATCAGCTCTCCGACGAGTTCCAGGCGAGGGTTCCGGGGCCGACTCACAGGGCCACGGACTGGACTTGCCGCACTGCCGTCCTTTCGACCGGATTGCGGGAGCCCAGGCAACGGTGGTCGGGACCAATTAACTCAGCGGCCGCACGCGCCATCAGGACGGCATAGGTATCGCGCTCTATATCATCGATGACCCGCGACCAGAGGTCCGAACGCAAGGCGTCTGAAAAGCTGACCTGCCCGCATTCGACCAGGGTTTCAAAAAGTTGCCGACAGGCCATCGATGGCTGGAAAACCTTGGGAATCAAGACGTAGCGGCCTTCTGTCGCACGGTAGACCGTGATATCCATCGTACAAATCCCAAGCAGCCCCGAAAACCGGGCCTCGGATTCTGTTCGCTGACGCGCAAAGTGCAACGAATTTTTCGTTCACTTTCATGAAGCCGACACGCGTTGTGCCATCGTGACACGCCTCTGGCGATGCCAGTTGCTGCCGCTGCCTGTGTCGGGACTCACCAATCAGTGGGCCGATAATCCTTCAGGAACTGGCCCCACACATTGTTGCCGGTGTTGATGCCGTCGATGATCGGGTCGAGGATGCGCGCGGCGCCGTCGACGATGTCCAGCGGCGGATGGAAGCGTTCCTCGATGGTCTTGCGTTCGGCCAGCGCCACCGGATCCTCGTCGGTCACCCAGCCGGTGTCCACGCTGTTCATGTGGATGCCGTCGCCGTGGTAATCCGCCGCGGCGGTGCGCGTCATCATGTTGAGCGCGGCCTTGGCCATGTTGGTATGCGGATGCCGGGTGGTCTTGAAGTTCCGGTAGAACTGTCCTTCCACCGCGGACACGTTGACGACGTGCTTGTCGCGGCCGGGCGTGCGCAGCATGAGTGGCTTCAATCGCGCGTTCAGCAGGAACGGTGCGACCGCATTGACCAGTTGCACTTCCAGCAACTCGACCGACGGCACCTCATGCATCAACAGGCGCCATGAATTGCGATCGCGCAGGTCGACCTGCTGCAGGTCCTGGTCGAGCCTGCCTTCGGGAAACAGATGCTCCTGCGACAGCAGCTCCTCCTGCAACAGCGGCAACTGCGACAGTTCTGCCGCATGGGTCAGCCCCGGTGCGACCGGTCCGCCCTGCCCCAGTACCGCCACTGCGCTGTCATTCCCGGCTTCACCGGCCTGCGCATCACGCATGCCTTCGTAACGACCCAGCAACTGGCGGATGGCTTCCGGTGCATCGGCCAGCGCGGCACGTTCGGCGTCCATCATGTGGGTGTAGAAACCGGGCGGCCGGCGCACGGTCTGGCAGGCATTGTTGACGATGAAATCCAGCCGTTCGTGGGTCTCCAGCAAGCCGCGGCAGAACGCCTCGACACTTGGCGTGTGGCGCAGGTCCAGGCCGAAGATTTCCAGCCGGTGCTTCCATTGGCCGAAGTCGGGTTCCTGCGCATAACGCAACGCCGAGTCGCGCGGGAAGCGCGTGGTGACGATCAGGTGCGCGCCGCAACGGAGCAGTTTCAAGCCGGTCTGGAAGCCGATCTTGACGCGTCCGCCGGTCAGCAATGCGACCCGGCCATGCAAGTCGGCAAGCTCGGTGCGTTTGATGAAATTGAACTCGGCGCAGGCCGGGCACATCTGGTCGTAGAAGTGGTGGATCGCGGTGTATTTCTGCTTGCAGACGTAGCAATGCTGCAACTGGACGGTTTCGCGCTGGGCAATATGCACGCTTTCATCCCCTGGCGCGATGTCGCTGGCTACGAAACCGACTGGCGGGAAGTAATTGGTGGTGGTGAACACCGGCTTGCGGCGCAGCGTGCGGATGCCGGTGTCGTCCAGCAGCGCATCGTCCTTGGCGATCGCCTCGGCATTACGCGCGCGCTCGGCCGCCTTCATGCGCTGGCGGCGCGCCATAGGATCCGGGTGGTAGACGCCGGCGACGGCGCGCTGCAAACGGTCACGCGCCTGCGCCGGCAGTTTTGCCAGCAGCGAATGATCCGCCGCGATGCGCTCCAGCGCCTCGGTTGCGGCCTGCAGGCGTTCGACCAACTGAGCATCGTCGATGTCGCTGAAGTCGGCGCGTGGCGCGTTGTCGTTCGTGGTGTTCAAGCATTGAATCCGGATTTGTTGGGTCTGGTGATGATGAGTGCGCGCTGGCGGTCAGCCACCGCGCACGCGCAAGGTCAGACCCTTGAGGAAATTGCGCAGCAACTGGTCACCGCATAGGCGGAAATTCTTGTGGCCGGGCTGGCGGAAGAAGGCACTGAGTTCCGGCTTGGTCACAGGGAAACCCGCGGCGTCGAACACCTGGTGCATGTCGACATCCTTCAACTCGAAGGCAACGCGCAGCTTCTTCAGCACGACATTGTTGTTGACCCGCTTTTCTATTGGTCGCGGCGGCAGGTTCTCGTTCTTGCCGCGGTAATGCAGGACCAGCCCATCGAGGAAATGCGCAAGCACCACGTCGCGGCATTCGACGAAACCCTCCTCGTCCTCCTTTTTCAGGAACGCATCCAGCTGGTCCTTGTCGATGCTGAAGCCCGGCTCCGGCAGGCTGATGAGTTCGAGGACCTTGTTGTCGCTCAGGTCGAGCATGTAGCGAATACTGCGCAGGACATCATTGTTGATCATGGTCTCACCGTGATTGAAGCTGCCGGCACGACGCGTCGAAGGCGTGCGCTGGAATGAAAGAAAGGAGGCTATTGCCGGCGTCAGGCAGGCAACAGGTTGGCATAGGCCAGCACCAGCCACTTGCTGCCGACTTGGTCGAAGTTGACCTGGATGCGCGCGTGGTTGCCGCTGCCTTCGACGTCGGTGACCAGGCCGGTGCCGAAACTCGGGTGGCGCACGTTGGCGCCCAGCCGGATCGCAGGTATCTCAATCGCCGCATGACCTGCATTGCGCTGCGGATAGCGACCGCCCTGCATCGTCCCGCCCCGGGACAGATACGCGCCGCGCGCGAGCTGTGCCTTCGGGCGGATCTCGCGCAGCAGGGCCTTTGGTATTTCGCGCAGGAAGCGTGATGGCATGCCGTACATGTCGCTGCCGTGGATGCGGCGTGTTTCGGCGTGGCTGAGCACCAGCTGCTGGCGCGCACGGGTGATGCCGACATAGGCCAGCCGGCGTTCTTCGGCCATGCGCCCGCTTTCCTCGGCCGATTTCGCGTTCGGGAACAGGCCTTCCTCCATGCCGGCCAGGAATACCAGCGGGAATTCCAGGCCCTTGGCACTGTGCAAGGTCATCAGCTGCACGCCGTCGGCGCCGGCCTGTGCCTGGCCTTCGCCCGCTTCAAGCGAGGCATAGCTGAGGAAGCCGACAAGTTCGCTCATCTGCGCGTCTTCCTCGTCGTCGCCCCGGCTGAAACGCGAGGCCACCGACACCAGCTCATCGAGGTTGTCGGTGCGCGAATCCAGCTGGCCGCGCGATTCGTTTTCGTAATGCTCGCGCAGGCCGCTGCGCGCGAGCACGTGGTCGATCTTCTCAGGCAGGGTCATGTCGGCGGTCTCTGCGGCCAGCCCGTCAATCAACGCCATGAACGCGGCCAGCGCATTGCGTGCGCGCCCGGCCAAACCATTACCGGTGACCAACAGCCCGGTCGCCACCCACAATGACGAGGCCTGCATACGCGCCACGCCGCGCACCTCATCCAGCGTGCGTCCGCCAATCCCCCGGGTCGGTGTGTTGACAGCGCGCTCGAATGCCGCGTCGTCGTCACGGTTGGCGACCAGGCGCAGGTAGGCCAATGTGTCCTTGATTTCAGCACGTTCGAAGAAGCGCATGCCGCCGTAAACGCGGTACGGGATCTGTGCGGCCAGCAAGGCTTCTTCGAAGGCGCGCGACTGCGCGTTGCTCCGATACAGGATTGCCGCATCGCCGTAGTTACCGCCATCGCGCACCCATTGCGCGATGCGCTCGATCGCGTAGCGCGCTTCGTCGATCTCGTTGTACGCAGCGTACACGTCGATCGACTCGCCCTCGCCGGCATCGGTCCACAGCTGCTTGCCCAGGCGATCGTCGTTGTGCGCGATCACCGCATTCGCGGCGCCGAGGATATTGGCGCTGGAGCGATAATTCTGTTCGAGTTTGAGCGTGACCGCACCCGGGTAGTCGCGCAGGAAACGCTGCACGTTCTCGACCTTGGCACCGCGCCAGCCGTAGATGGCCTGGTCGTCATCGCCGACCACGAAGACTTGCCCAGAGGCCTGGCCGCTGCTTCCATCCATATCGCTGCCGGCCAGCAGGCGCACGAACCCGTACTGGATCGCGTTGGTGTCCTGGAATTCGTCGACCAGCAATTGGCCGAAGCGGTGCCGGTAATGCGCGAGCAGGGCCGGTGTGTCGCGCAACACCTCATGCGCTCGAAGCAACAATTCGGCGAAGTCGACCAGGCCCGAACGCTCGCAGCGCTGCTGGTATTCGGTGTAGGCACGCAGCATCACGCTGCCCCACTCGTCTCCTTCCGGTTGTATGTGCTGCGGGCGCCGGCCCTCGTCCTTCTGCGCGTTGATCCACCACGCAATCTGGCGTGGCGGAAAACGCGCATCGTCGATTTCAAGTTGCTGCACCACGCGCTTGACCAGACGCAGCTGGTCGTCACTGTCGAGCACCTGGAAACTTTCCGGCAGCTTGGCGTCCTGCCAGTGCAGGCGCAGCAGGCGGTGCGCGATGCCATGGAAGGTGCCAACCCACATCCCGCGCGGCTCGCCGCCCAGCTGCGCGGTGATGCGCGCGCGCATCTCACCGGCGGCCTTGTTGGTGAAGGTGACTGCCAGGATGCCGTGCATCGGCACCCCGAACACCTCGTGCAGCCACGCGATACGGTGGGTCAGCACGCGGGTCTTGCCGGAACCGGCACCTGCCAGGACCAGGTAATGGCCGGGCGCGGCGGAGACGGCCTCGCGCTGGGCCGGGTTCAGCCCATCGAGCAGGTGGGAAACATCCATGTCGTCATTCTATCCGGCCGGGCGCAAGCCACCGTGCCCCGGCCCCAAAAGGCTAGGCGTCGCTGTGTGCAGCCTCGCGCTCGCGCAACCAGGTCAACAGTTCGTCCATTGGCATCGGACGGGCGAACAGGTAGCCCTGCAGTTCGTCGCAGCCCTCTGCCTCGAGGAAATCCCGGTGTGCTGTCGTTTCCACGCCCTCGGCGACGGTGCGCAGACCAAGGTTGTGGGCAAGCCGGATGACCGACCGGCAGATCGCGGCGTCCTCCTGATCATCGGGCAGATCGTTGACGAAACTCCGATCGATCTTGAGGCGGTTGATCGGCAGGCGCTTGAGGTAGGCGAGGCTGGAGTAGCCGGTACCGAAGTCGTCGATCGCGATTTCCACGCCGAAAGTCCGCAGCGCGGCCATCACCGCGATCGCCTCGTCGGCATTGCCCATCAGCGAGCTCTCGGTCAATTCCAGTTCGAACGACCCCTCGGGCAGGTCGAAGGTGTGGATCACGTCGGTGACGTCTTCCAACAGGCTGTTCTGGAATTGCAGCGCCGAGACGTTGACCGACATTCGCAGCGTCTGCCTGGTAATCCCGGCGTCGAGCAGCGTACGCGCGCAGCGCGCCGCTTCCCGCATCACCCAGCGCCCCAACGGCACGATCAGGCCGCTGGTTTCGCATTCGTCGATGAACGCAGAGGGTGCGAGCAGCCCACGCTCGGGGTGCTGCCAGCGCACCAGTGCCTCGACGCCGACCGCGCCCCCATCGGCCTGCATGACCGGCTGGTAATGCAGCAAGAACTGACCAAGCCGCAAACCTTCGCCGATCTGGGAAATCAGGTTGAGACGGTCCGAGATGCCGACCCCGAAACCCGGGCTGTACTCCATTGCCCGGTTGCGTCCCATTTGCTTGGCCTTGTACATCGCAAGGTCGGCGTGGATCAGCAATTGTTCCGCGCTGGCGTCGTGGTCCGGCAGGCGCACGTAACCGATGCTGGCCGTGATGTAGTGGTCCTTTCCGTCTAGCTTTACCGGCGTGAGGAATTCGGACTGGATGCGCTCGATCACTGCCCGCATGTTCAGAGGGCTCGCGCCACGCGCTTGCAGCAGGGCGACAAATTCGTCGCCGCCGAAACGCGCGACCAGGTCGCTGGAGCGGGTCGCTCCACGCAGCCTGCGCGCGACTTCCTTGAGCACCACGTCACCGGTTTCGTGCCCCAGGCTGTCGTTGATCAGCTTGAAGTTATCCAGGTCGATGAACAGCAGCGCCGCGCTGTGCTCCGCGATACCACCGTCTGCGATCAGCAGCTCCAGCTGTTGGCGCAGCTCGGCGCGATTGACCAGTCCAGTCAGCGTGTCATGGCTGGCAGCATAGGCCAGCCTTGATTGCAGCCGATAGCGCTCGCTGATGTCATTCTGGACACCAACGTAATGACTCAGGGCACCGCCTTCATCGCGCACGGGCGACAACAGCAGTTCATTCCAGAACGGCGTGTGGTCCTTGCGGTAGTTCTTCAGAACCACCTGCACGGGCTGCTCGGTGCGCAACGCCTCGTGGATCTTGTGTATCATGCTTTCGTCGCGTTGCAGGCCCTGCAGGAACCGGCAATTGCGCCCGATCACCTCGTCGGACTTGTACCCGGTCATGTGTTCGAAGGCCGGATTGACGTACACGATCGGATGGTCATCGCGGCGCATGTCGACGATGCAGATGCCATTGAGCGCCGACTCGACGGTGCGTTGCAGCAGGCGCATTTCCGACTCGGCGCGACGCCTCTCGGTGACATCCAGCATGCCGCCAACCGCGCGCGTGCCGTGGCCCTCGGCATCGCGCAGGATGAAACCGCGATCGAGTACGTCGCGGTAGCCGCCGTCGCAATGCAGGAACCTGTATTCCGAGCTCCACGCCTCGATGCCCGGATCGTCGATGGCCGCATCCAGGCTCGCCATCACGGCGTCTTGGTCGGCCGGGTGCAGGAGCTTGGACCAGGCTTCCAGCGTCGGTGGCATGGTGTCTTGGTCGTATCCAAAGGTGTTGTAGAAACTGCCGCTCCACCACAGGGTGTTGTCGCCCAGGTCCCAGTCCCAGATCACATCGCTGGTGGCGCGCGCGACCAGCTGGAAGCGCAATTGCGTCGTTTCCAACTCGGTCACGTCATACAACGCTGCGAGCCGGGCCGGATGCCCTTTGAATTCGAGATCATGACCGTAGACGCGTACGCGGATATCCGTGCCGTCTTTCTTGCGATGGGTCCAGGTCGCGCCCTGCGGATACGGTTGGCCCGGCCCCAGAAGGCGCTGGCGCGTCTGTTCCACTTCGCTGGGCGGGCGCATGTCGAGCACGCTCATCTCCAACATGTCGGTACGGCTGTAGCCGTAGTGCCCGATTGCGGCTTCGTTCATTGCCAGGATGGACAGCGACTCGCGGTCGTAGACCATCAGTGGCAGCGGATTGCGCTCGAACAGGAAGCGGTAATCCTCGTGCGCGGCAAGCAGGGCGTCGCGCACGGTGGTCAGTTCGGTGATGTCCTGCTGGCTCCCGCGCAGGACCGGATGGCCGTCAACGCCGACGCTTTCACCACTCGACGCCTGTTGCCCGGCCAAGCCTGCCGATAACTTGCTGGCGCGGTGCAAGGCGACACCGCCGATCACCCAAAGCACTGCTGCCAATGCCGACGCCGCGAACAGGAACTGCGCAGCCAACCCGGCCGCAGCAGGCCACCCGCCGGGCCAGGACATGGCCATAGCCAGACTTAGCAATAGCAAGATCAAGACACTGCCGGTCCAGTACCACCAAGACACCGGAGATACGCGCGGCGCGAGCGTGTGGTCAGGCTTGATGCGCATAACCCAGTTCTTCGATCACATATGAATGCCCCGAACCAAGAAAGGACCCTTCAGGAAGGAAAGTCAAGCCACGGGCGTGCGTTGCCGCCTTGCGGCACCGCACAGTACGCCCCAGATGGGCAGCATCGACCATCACGTGTCGCTGGCTATGGCCTGCGGTGCGTCATCGGGTTTAATGGCCAGAAGCGTGGGAAACGACGTGGACGCCTCAGCGGGTGTGCTGCTCGCGCTTGCTGCTGCTGCCTGTCATGACCTTGTCGGTCCAGGCGATGCCCAGTGCCGACAGGATGAAAATGGTGTGGATGATGGTCTGCCACATCACGCCGATGGCCGTCACCTTGGCACAGGTATTACCGACATAGGCCGCGGCCAGCGCATCCTGCGCGGCGGCGAAGGCGCCCGGCGTGCCGCACAGCGGCATCCCGCCCAGGGTGCCGGCCTCGATGAAGGTCTTGAGCAGGTGGATCGAGGAAATACCGATGATCGCCATCGCCAACTTGACCTTGAGCACGCTGGCATTGACATGGCTCAGCCACTCCGGCTGGTCGGGATGACGCTCCAGGCGCATGCGCGAGATGAAGGTCTCGTAGCCACCCACGATCACCATCATCAGCAGGTTGGAGATCATCACCACGTCGATCAGGCCCAGCACCAGCAGCATGATGTCCTGCTCGCTGAGGCTGTTGGCGCCAAGCACCAGCTTCCACAGCTCATGGAGGAACAGGATCACGTACACGCCCTGCGCCACGATCAAGCCCAGGTACAGCGGCAACTGCAGCCAGCGCGAGGCGAAGATCAGGCGCGGCAACGGTTCGAGCGGCCGCGGGCTGCTGGGGTCGGTCATGCGTGGGGCGTCCGGAATGAAAAGCCCGCGCAGCGTAGCAGCCGAAAAGGGGACGGAGGTAGTTAAGGCGCACCGTAACTACCTCCGTCCCCTTTTTCAGCCGGGCTTGGCTTACATCTGCGGCTTCAGCTCGAACTGCGCCGGCGGCGTCGCGCCCAGCAGGTTCTTGACGAAATAGTCCCAGCGCCTGCGGGTCACGTAGTGGCTGTCCTTGCCGTAGCCATGGCGCGCATGCGGCAGCAGCAGCAGGTCGAAGTCCTTGTTCGCCTTCACCAGCGCATCGACCACCAGCAGCGTGTTTTGCGGCGGCACGTTGTCGTCCATCAATCCATGCAGCAAGAACAACTTGCCTTTGAGGTTCTTGGCGAGAGACGCGTTGTCCTGTCCGCTGTAGTTGCTGGTGCCATCGGCATTGGTGGCCATCAGGCCGTGATAGCGCTCGCCCCAGTCATCCTCGTAGCTGAGGTTGTCGTGGTTGCCTGACTCGGC
>JBBQHK010000011.1:0-64877 GCA_038323895.1 Lysobacterales bacterium
TCCGGCAAGGTCTCGAACAGTTCCGACAGCAGCCATAGCAGGAACGTGGAATAAAGTTTCGGCTTCAGGATCAGCTGATCGGCGGCCAGGATGTTGATCACGCCGCGGCCATCGGTGGTGGTGCGCATCAGGTCGCCAAGTTCCAGCGCGGGTTCGCCGAAGAACAGGTCCGCACCTTCAGACTCCAGCCGCAGCAGCGCGCGCTGGATGGCGCCGATCGACGGCGTGCTGACCAGCCCGTATGACGTCGAGATGTCCTTGCGTTCCTCGGCGATCAGGCGGAGCAGGGCGCGCAGGTCCTGAAGGTCCAGCAGCAGTAGGCCGCGGTCGTCGGCCAGCTTGAACACGATGTCGAGCACGCCGCCCTGGGTCTCGTTGAGTTCCAGGATGCGGCCGAGCAGGGTGGGTCCCATCTCGCTGACCGTGGTCCGTACCGGGTGCCCGAGCTTGCCCCACAGGTCCCAGAACACCACCGGCGATGCTTCATTGCGATAGTCGGTGATGCCGATCTGGGCAACCCGCTGCTGGATCCGCTCGTTCATCGTGCCCGGCACCGCCAGCCCGGCCACGTCGCCCTTCACATCGGCCAGGAACACCGGCACGCCGATCCGGCTGAAGCCTTCGGCCAGGGTCATCAGGGTCACCGTCTTGCCGGTACCCGTGGCGCCGGCGACCAGGCCGTGGCGGTTGCCATACTTGGGCAACAAGACCACGTTGCCGCTGGCCTCGGTGGTGATCGCCTTGCCGACGAGGATGTGCTGGGGGGAAGCCTGTTCCATGAGGTCCTGCGGAATGCGCTGCGGGTCGCCGGATTCTATGCGCAAGCGCGGCGCGGACGCGTCGGTGAACTTTGGGCGATGTCGATGGTCGGGTTGCCCCCGCTCGTGGTGGCCGGCTACCCTGCAGTCACCCCACGCTGTGCCTTGCCCATTCATGTCATTACGCGTTTCCGTCCTTGCCGCGTGCGCGGCCGCCTGCATTGCCGCCGTCACCGCACCCGATGCCCACGCGCAGTCCAAGCGCGACCAGGCGGCCATCGCCACCTTGCAGCAACGCATGCAAGCCGCCGAAAAACGCTATCGCGATGGCCTGCTGGCGGACGATGACGCCGCCATGGCCACCGCCACCAGCAGCGCGTTGGCGGAGATGCAGGTGGTGATCGCCGCCTGCGCGAAACAACGCGGCTGCGCGGTGCCGAACATGCTGACGGCGTACGAGCGCCTGCTGAAGGCAACACCGCAGGGCCCTGCTGGCGAATTCGACGACGAGGGCGAAGACCCCATCGACGAGAGCGACCTGGCCAATGCGGACGTGCCGGATTCCGCCGACGCCGCATCGTTGCTCAGCGAGGACGGCCAGCGCTTCGTGCGCATGGTCCAGTTCAATCCTGCTGTGCAGGCCGGCATCCGCCGCTGGCTGACCGACATGCGCCCGTCGCTGATGGACAGCTACGAGAACTACCGCTACATGCAGCACCTGATGTCGCCTGCGTTCAAGCGGCAGGGACTTCCGGAAGCGCTGCTGTTCGGGATCATGGCCAAGGAGTCGAACGGCAAAGTGCACGTGGGTTCGCGCGCCGGTGCGGTCGGGCCGATGCAGTTCATGCCGGCCACCGGCAAGCGCTTTGGCCTGGGCGATGACGGCACCGGCTTCGACACCCGCTATGACCCGCGCTCCGCCGCCGATGCCGCGGCCGCCTACCTGACCGAGCGCATGCGCGGTTTGAACAACAACATCGAGTTGTCGCTTGCCGCCTACAACGGCGGCGAAGGGCGCGCCGCGCGCATCTACCAGAGCACCGGTGGCCGCAGCTTCTGGGATGCCGATGTCTACGGCCAGTTCCCCGCGGAAACCAAGGACTACGTGCCGATGGTGATTGCTGCGGCGTGGTTGTATCTGCATCCGCGCGATTACGGCATCCAGTGGCCGCGAGTTGCCAGCAAACCCGCAACAATCCGGTTGCTGCAGCCCACCTCGATCTACGAACTGACCATCTGCCTGGGCAACAGCGGTTCGCGTGACGGCTACATGCGCGCACTGCGCAACCTCAACCCGCGCTATGCGGCGGACGACTGGCTGCCGGCCGGCACCGCATTGAATGCCACCGCGCGCCTGGTTCCCCTGTACGAACGCTATTGCGCGCCTGGCAAACAACGCGCAGAACTGGCCAGGAAACTGGTGTCCAGCAATGTGCAGTCGGCGTTGGTGCGGATCGGGCCGCTGACCTCTGCAGCGCCAGTGGTGGCTCCGCCCGTGTCGGTGGCGCCGGCGAAGCCCTCCAGGCCAGTAGTGCCGAAGCGCTACAAAGTGCAGCGTGGCGACACCTTGAGCAGCATCGCGCGCAAGCACGGTTGCGAAATCCGCGATATCGCCAAAGCCAACAAGCTGAAGGCACCAGGCTTCGCGATCCGCCCCGGCCAGTCGCTCAGCCTGGAGGGCTGCAAGGACTAGGCCGAAACAGGAGTTTTGCGGACAGATGGCATGAATATCTGGGTGATCATTTACGCCATCGGTGCCGCCCAGGCCGTGCTGTTGGCCCTCGCATTGTGGCGGCGAACGAGCAATCCGCAAGCCAACCGCATCCTTGCAGTGTGGTTGGGAATCGTCGGGCTGGACCTGGCGGTCAAGGCGCTATACCTGGCCGCGCCAGGGCCGGGTCTGTTCGGCGCCTACTGGTTCGTGTCGCTGTTTCCGTTCCTGTATGGCAGCCTGTTCTACCTTTATGTTCGGGCGCTGACGACGGCGCGCGGCTTTGCATTGCGTGATGCAGTGCATCTGGCCGGCTATGTATTCATCCTGTCGATGGCCATGCTTCAGCTGGTGCGTCTGCCCGCTGGCGAGGGGCCACCGTTGGCGTGGTGGCTTGACCCTTTTCTATTTGCTTACAGCCTGTCATACGTGATCGCCGCGGTGGTACGCATTCAGCGCTATCGACGCGGGTTGCTGCAGCGGCGCTCGGATGCAGACCGCATGTCGCTGCGCTGGCTCCTCACGCTGGCGATCGGGCAGATCGTCATCTGGTGCATCGCGGCGACTCAGCAACTGGTAGACATTCCATACGTGGACTACTACCTGATATACGGGGCCGTGGCCGCTTGGGTATGCGTGGTCGGCTGGTTCAGCCTTGGTCAGCCACCGGTGGTCGACGAGCCGCTGGAGCAGGGCAGCGAAACGCCAGGGGGCGAAGCCCGGATTGGCCATGGCGATGACCTCGCCGATGACCCCCGGTTCCCTGCAGTCGCAGTGCGGCTGTCTCAGCTTATGGTGAGCGATGCGCTCTACCGCGAGCCGGCGCTGACGATTGGGCAGGTCGCCAAGCGCAGCGGCTATCCCGAATACCTGGTCTCCGCAGTCATCAACCGCCGTTTGGGCGGTAACTTCTGGGATTACATCAACCGACACCGGATCGAAGCCGCACGTGCCTGCTTGGCCGATCACACCGACGGCCGAACCATTCTCGAGATCGCCTACTCCTGCGGCTTCACCTCCAAATCAACCTTTAATGCGGCGTTCAAGCGCCAGGTTGGGCTGACGCCGAGTGCCTATCGTAAAAACCGGCGGGGCATTCATAGAGTGAGTGACCCAGCGCTTCAATCGGTCACGGGGTTCAGGTCGATCTTCCATGACGCCTGACGGCGTGTGCGGAATGCTGGCCAGCGCAAAAAGATTTCGCAGACCACCAGGTTGATTGACCAGCCGAGCCATGCCGCGGCGATATACACCGGGATAAAGGGCAGGTGGAGTACTCCTGCGCCAATGCCCACGATGAGCCGCAGGGTGACCGCCGAATAAGTCAGGGCCACGCTGCGGCACATCCAGCGGCGATGGCCGGCGATGTCGCCGACGATGGTGCGCTGGATGCCGATCGCGGTCAGGCAGGGCCACATCAACGCCATCAGGACGAAGGACACGCGGCTCGGCACACCGCCTTGGGCGTGAAGCGCCAGCGTCAACCCGGAAATGCTGCCGATCAGCACGGATCCGACGTAGAGCCACCCTGATAGCCGGTGCAACGCGGGCCAGCGTCGACGCAAGCCTGCGCTGAGTTGCAGCGGCGCAAGCACCAGAGCCAGCCCGCCGAGGAAGAAATGCAGCGGCACATCCACGCCGGAGATCGCGAATTGCGCCGCAAACGGGTTGCCGGTCTCGAACGGGCGATAAAGGAAGTTGAAGGCATAGGCGGCTACGGCAAGTGCCAACAGTACGAACAACGTCTTGGCGCCCAAGCGACCCATGATTCCCAACCTTCGCCACATTGCATCGTCTCTAGTTCAAGGTGATGCAATCAGGTTGCCATTGCCGCCGCGCGCAGTCGTCCGGACCGCTGGAACCGTACGCCGTGACCGGTTCAGGACGTGCGATCCGGCGGAATCGGACATCGGGTCTATCAGTAAAACAGCTGTCAGAGTGGGTAGCGGACTGGTTCGGTGGGTTGGAACAGCGCCACTTTTGTAGGAGAGGGCTTGACCGCGACCGAGCGTGCGTGGGAAAGCGGTCGCGCTCTAGGGAACCGCTGAACAAGCAATCGTTCACCCTTCGCCAGGCTCAGGGCGAACGGGAAACCCCTGACTCCGTTCGTGGTGAGCCTGTCGAACCATGATCGGAATCAGCACTCGTCGACATGTTCAGAGGTTCCCTAGCGCGCTCCTACAGTTGCTCGGAGCGAGCGCGCGTCCCAAGCCGCTGTCCAAGCCGCACGGGCATCTCGGGACTCAGTCCGGGATCAAGCGTTGCCATGCCCTTGGGAAGCAACACGATGACAGTACTGCCGTAGTTGAAACGGGCCATCTCGGCGAAACGCTCAAGGGTGATGCCTCGGCCGCGGTAATCCTTGGTGGTGATGCGGTCGCCATAGACCGGGATTTCGATGCCGCTCCAGACCGTTTCCACGCCGGAGACCAGCAGGGCGCCGACCATGACCATGGCCATCGGCCCGAAGTCGGTGTCGAAGTGGCAGACCAGGCGCTCGTTGCGGGCGAACAGGCGCGGCACGTTGCGCACCGCGTCCGGTCCCACCGAAAACAGCCGGCCCGGCACGTGCACGGTTTCGCGCAGAGTGCCGGTCCATGGCATGTGCACGCGGTGGTAGTCACGCGGCGACAGGTACACCGTGGCGAACAGGCCATCGGAGAAGGGCTCGGCGGCTGCCGCATCGCCCAGCAGTTCAGCGGCGGTGAAGGACTGGCCTTTCGCCTGGAAGATGCGGCCATCGCGATGACCCTTGTGATCCCCGAGCGGGACGATGTCGCCGCATTGGCTGATGCGTCCATCGGCCGGCATCAGCAACGCGGCGGCATCGGCATCGGCCACGCGCGCGCCGGGCTTCAGCCCGCGAGTGAAGAACGCATTGAAGGTGGGATATGCGCGCGGATCGGCTTCGGCGGCTTCGGCAAGGTCGACGCCGAACTTGCGGGTCACCGTGTCGATCAGCCAGCGGCTGGTCGCAGGGCTGTTGGAATACGCCAGTGCCCGCGCCAGCGCGGACAGCAGCCGATGGGGCAGGGCGTAGGTGAGGGTGGTAAGCAAGCTCATGGCGAAGCCTTGGTGAGGGCGATCAGGTCGGCTGCAATCGCCTTGGGATCAAACGGTGGCGAGATCACGCCGGCCATGCGTGCCTGCGGGTCCAGCACGATGAGGGCAGCGCTGTGGTCGATGCTGTAGTCGTCTGCGCTGCCAGTGGGCCCAGGAACTTTCATGAACACCAGCGACATCGAACGGGTGAATGCTTCAAGTTCCGACACCGGCGCAGTCGCGGCCAGCGATGCTGCATTGAAGGCGTGCGCGTAGTCGCCGGTGGCCTTCGGCGTGTCGCGCTCCGGATCGGCGGACACGAACAGCACGCGCGGGCGAGTGGCCTCGGGCAGTGCGGACCATTGTTTCTGCGCGGCGTTCAATTCCGCCAGCGTCGTGGGGCAAATGTCGGGGCACTGGGTGAAGCCGATGAAGACCACGGTCCAATGGCCCTGGAGTTCCTCGCCGGTGAGGGCGGTACCGTCGGATTGCTGCAGGGAAAACACCGGCAACTCCCGCGGCGTGGGTAGCAGGGTGATGCTGCTGACCGCTGGCAAAGGCGTGGCATTCGTGTTGGCTGTGAAGCCGGGACCGAACACGCCTCGCGCGGCCCACAGGCCGCCGGTTGCGGCAAGTACGGCAATGATCAACAACAGGGTGGGCGCGCGATTAGACATGGTGATCTGCAGGAGAAGGCGGCCGGAGCGATCTGCAATGATACCGACCCGCCACCGCTATACTGCGTGGCTTCGCGCCATGCCGCCCCGAACGATCCGCCATGTCCCAGGAATTGCAGACCATCATCGACCTGATCCGCTACGGCGGCAGCCGCTTCAATGCGGCCGGGCTGACTTTCGGCCACAGCTATGACAATGCGCTTGACGAAGCGACCCAGCTGACCCTGCATGCACTGCACCTGCCGCACGACCTGTCGCCGGTGTATGGCAATGCGCGGGTCACCGAGGCGGAAAAGGAAGAGGTGCTCAGCCTGTTCCTGCGCCGCATCGAGGAGCGCATCCCGGCTGCATACCTGACTGGCGAAGCATGGTTCGCTGGCCTCAGCTTCAAGTCGGATCGGCGCGCGCTGGTGCCGCGCTCGCCGATTGCCGAGCTGATCGAATCCGGTTTCCAGCCGTGGCTGGGCGACCGCGAAGTGCGCCGTGCGCTGGACCTGTGCACCGGGTCGGGTTGCATTGCCATTGCGATGGCGCATCACAACCCGGACTGGCAGGTTGACGGGATCGACATCAGCGACGACGCGCTGGCGCTGGCCAACGAAAACAAGCAGCGCCTGCATGCCGACAACGTGCGCCTGCTCAAGTCCGACCTGTTCGCCGGCCTGTCCGGCCAGCATTACGACCTGATCGTGACCAATCCGCCGTACGTCACCAACGATGAAACTGACGCACTGCCCGGCGAATACGCGCATGAGCCGGAACTCGGCCTGCGCGCGGGCGATGACGGCCTGGACCTGGCGCTTAAGATCCTGCGCGATGCACCGCTGCACCTGGACCGCGACGGCATGCTGATCTGCGAAGTGGGCGAAGCAGAGCAGGCGCTGGTCAAACTGCTGCCGGAACTGCCGCTGGCGTGGGTCGAGTTCAAGGTCGGTCAGATGGGCATCTTCGTCGCCGAGTGCAGCGACCTGGTCGCGCACAACGCGAAGATCACGCGCCTGGTCGAGGCCCGCGATGCGGCAACAGGCACCGGGTTGTTCTGACCCTTGAACACCTTCGGCCAGCAGTTGCGCGTCACCACGTTCGGTGAGTCACACGGGCCGGCAATCGGCTGCGTGATCGATGGTTGCCCGCCCGGGCTTGCGATCGCCCAGCAGGAATTCGCTCATGACCTTGCGCGTCGCGCCACAGGAACATCACGGCATACATCGCAACGGCATGAAGCTGACGACGTCGAAATCCTGTCTGGGGTGTACGAGGGCGTCACCACCGGCACGCCGATTGCCTTGCTGATCCGCAATACCGATGCGCGCAGCAAGGATTACACCCGTATCGCCGAACAGTTCCGTCCCGGCCACGCTGACTACACCTATCTGCACAAGTACGGCCTGCGTGATCCGCGCGGCGGCGGTCGTTCGTCCGCGCGCGAAACCACGATGCGGGTTGCCGCCGGCGTCATCGCCAAGAAGTGGCTCGCCCAGCGCCATGGGGTGCACGTACGCGGCCATGTGGCGCAGATTGGGGATGTGGTCCCACACGGTCACGACTGGAGCGCCGTCGAAAGCAATCCGTTCTTCTGGCCGGATGCGGGGCAGGTGCCGGAACTCGAAATTTACATGGACGCGCTGCGCAAATCCGGCGATTCAGTCGGCGCGCGCCTGGTCGCGGTCGCCGACGGCGTGCCGCCGGGTTGGGGCGAGCCGATCTACGGCAAGCTCGACGCCGAACTCGCCGCCGCGATGATGTCGATCAATGCGGTCAAGGGCGTCGAGATCGGCGCCGGGTTTGCCAGCGTGGCGCAAAAAGGCAGCGAGCATCGCGACCAGATGACGCCCAATGGTTTCCAGTCCAACCATGCCGGTGGTGTGCTGGGCGGCATCTCCAGCGGCCAGCAAATCGTGGTGTCGGTGGCATTCAAGCCTACCTCGAGCCTGCGCCTGCCAGTGGATGGCGTGGATGTCCATGGCGAGGTTGCAGAGATCGTCACTACTGGCCGCCACGATCCTTGCGTGGGCCTGCGTGCGACGCCGATTTGCGAGGCGATGCTGGCACTGGTGCTGATGGATCAGGCCCTGCGCCATCGCGCGCAGTGTGGCGATGTCGGCGAGGTATCGCCAAGAATTCCACCGCACGTCCCGCCAAACGCGGCAACGTGAAACAGTGCGTGCGACGGTGAGAGCGTCGGGTGGCTCGCGTAGCGGCATTTCGAGCCGCGGAGCGAACACCCGGCGGTAGGCACCGTCGCTTCACCCGAAGTCGCGTCATCAGTATCCATCGAAGGACCTCATGAGCAATTCCAGGCAATTCAAGGTGGCAGTAGTGGGCGCGACCGGCGCTGTCGGCGAAGTGATGCTGTCGATCCTGCACGAGCGAGGGTTTCCGGCCAGCGAAGTGGTCGCGGTGGCCAGCACGCGTTCGGCGGGCGGCGATGTGAGATTCGGCAATCACGACATCGTCGTACAGGACCTGGCCGAGTTCGATCCCACCGATATCGATATCGCGCTGTTCTCTGCGGGTGGCTCGGTGTCGCAGGAATACGCGCCGAAGTTCGCCGCCGCGGGCGCTGTCGTCATCGACAATTCCTCGGCCTTCCGCAACGACGACGATGTGCCACTGGTGGTCAGTGAGGTCAATCCCGAAGCAGCGCGCGAGCGGCCGCGAGGGATCATCGCCAATCCGAATTGCTCGACCATGCAACTGATGGTCGCGCTCAAGCCGCTGCACGATGCGGCGAAGATCGAGCGCATCAACATCGCGACCTACCAGTCGGTGTCCGGCACCGGGCGCAAGGCGCTGGAAGAACTCGGCAGGCAGACCGCAAACCTGCTGGCTTTCCGCGATGCCGAGCCCGAGGTCTACCCGGTGCAGATCGCCTTCAACGTGATCCCGCATGGCGGCGATTTCCTGGACAACGGTTACACCACCGAAGAAATGAAGCTGGTGTGGGAGACCCGCAAAATCCTGGGTGACGACAGCATCAGGGTGAACGCGACCGTGGTCCGTGTTCCGGTGTTCTACGGTCATTCCGAAGCAGTGGCGATCGAGACCCGGGACAAGCTGACTGCCGCGCGCGCGCGCGAATTGCTGGAAGCCGCGCCAGGCGTCGAGGTGGTTGATGAGGCGCGAGGCGGCGGTTATCCGACGCCGGTCACCCACGCTTCGGGAAAGGATCCGGTATACGTGGGTCGTATCCGCGAGGATATTTCGCATCCGCACGGCCTGAACCTGTGGGTCGTCGCCGACAATATTCGCAAGGGCGCAGCGCTAAATGCCGTGCAGATTGCCGAGTTGCTGGTGGCGGATGGGTTGCCGGCGAAGGCCGCACACGGCTAGAGTCGCGGCGGGGTAACAAGGGGACTCATGTGATCAAGCCATATGTGATCAAGGGATCTGTGATCAGGACATTGCGCACCGCGCTCGCCACGCTATTGCTGCTTGCGGCTGGCAATGCGCTTGCCTTGGGCCTGGGGCAGATTGAAGTCAAGTCCAGGATCAACCAGCCGCTGTTGGCGGAAATCCCGATCGTGTCGACGACGCCGGGTGAGTTGCAGGCATTGCAGGCGCGACTGGCATCGCCGGAGACCTTCCGCAGGGTTGGCCTGCAGCCGCCCCAGGGCATCGCCGCCGACTTGCGCTTCAGCCTGGGCAACGACGCACGTGGTCGCCCGGTGATCCGGGTCACCACGACAGCCCCCGTCAACCAGGCGGTGCTGAATTTCCTGATCGAGGTGGATTGGGGCCAGGGTCGCCTGGTGCGGGAATATTCGGCGTTGATCGACGCGCCGCGTACGGCCAGCGCACCGCTGCAACCTGCGATCAGTGCACCGGTCGTGGCCGCGCCGAATGTGGTGCAGCGCCCGGTTGCGCCAGCAGAAGCCCCAATCACGACCACGCCGCTTCGCCCGGAGCCGCGGCCAACAACCGCAGCGCCGGTCGCCATGGCGCCGGCACCTGTCGCCGAACCTGCGGCCGAGCCCGCGGCCGAGCCCGCGGCGGCTTCCAGCGCAATCATGCCGTCGCCAGCAGCGATGCCCGCGCCGCGCGAGGTTGTGACGGCACCAGTGGTGCCAGCGCCGATGCCGGTGACGAGGACGCCATCGCAATATGGTCCGATCAAGGCTGGCGAAACGCTGTCGCGGATCGCGAGCGGGTTGGATTCGGCAAGCAGCCTCGACCAGACCATGCTGGCGCTGCTGCGTGCCAACCCGGACGCGTTCCTCGATGACAACATCAACCTGCTTCGACAGGGCGCTGTCCTGCGTATTCCCGGCAGCGAGGAACGCGTCAGCATCAGTGCAGAACAAGCGCAACTTGTCGTGCGCGAACAGATGCAGCAGTGGCGGCAGGCCAGGCGCCCGGTCATTCAGCCGGACAGCGTGCTGGCTGGAAATTCGCCCATGCGCAGCACCAGCCCGCCTCAGGTCGACAAGAGCGCCCCGGCGAAGGCGACCGCCGCGAGTCCTGTGGTCGCAGCAAAACCCACTGCTACATCCACTCCAGCACCGATGGCACCCGCAAACTCCGCAAAGGCGCCACGAGCGGCGCAGGCGCGACTTGCGATCGTACCGGCAGCGGTACCTGGCAAGGCCACCGGCACACGATCCGGCACCAATGCCGGAGGAGAGGGCAACATGCTCCAACAACAATTGCAGCAACGCGACGAAGACCTGGCTGCACGCAAGGCTGAGATCAGCGACCTCAAGGAGCGCGTGGCAGCGCTCGAAAATCTCAAGCAGCAGCAAGACCAGTTGCTGACCATGAAGGACAGTGAGCTGGCCGCTGCGCAGCAGCGCCTGGCGGATGCACGCAAGGCTTCCACTGTCCTGGCCCCCACCCAACCTGCTGCTGTGGTCGCTACCCAGGCAGTCCAGCAGACACCGCCGGCAACCGAAGCGCAGCCGCAGGCGGGCAACCTGATGCCATGGTTCTGGGGTGGCTTGGCCGTCGTGGGCCTGGGGCTGTTGGCGTGGTTGCTTTCGCGTCGCAGGCACCCACCGGCCGCACCAAGACCGCGACGCAACTTCGACAGCGAGGCACTGGCTGCAAGCATGCGCGGGCCGGTCGCGACCGCAGCCGTGGTACCGGAGTCGGGCTCCGGGCCTGCGTCGGCGGAGCGTGAGGCGGACGAAGTCGTGCCGCCTGGGATGACGAACGAAGATGTTGAGCCGGTAATCGAGGTCACTGGACTGCCGACGACGCCGGCCGCGCCCATCGAGGCACCTACCTGGCACTCCGGGCGCTGGGTGAACATCGGGCCGGTGTCGGAAACGACCACGCCGGCGACGGGCACGCCAAGGTTCGTCCCGCCGGGCGACGCGCTTCCTCCCGAGTCATTGCCGGATGCGTTCACGGAGCCTCTCCCGGAACCGGCCAGCGCCGAGCAACGGATGAAGCTGGCGCATGCATTCCTGGATATCGGCGACGACCATTCGGCCAGGCAGTTGCTGGTTGAGCTGCTGGATGGCGCTGATCCCGCGATGCGGACCAACGCCGCCAAGCTGCTACGCGAGCTGGGCTGAAGCGCGCACAAGGATTGGCATGCGGCTGGCGCTGGGAATCGAATACGACGGTAGTGGTTTTTCCGGTTGGCAGCGGCTGAGCGTGGCGGGTTCGCAGGTGCGCGATGGCAGCCTGCAGACCGCCCTGGAAATCGCAATCTCAAAGGTTGCCGATGCGCCGATCACCACGGTCTGCGCCGGGCGAACCGATGCCGGCGTGCATGGCCTGTGCCAGGTCGTTCATTTCGACACCGATGTCGTGCGTGATCCCCGCGCGTGGCAACTCGGTATCACCTCGAACCTGCCGCGTGGCATGTCGGTGCGCTGGTGCGTACCGGTGGCCGCTGATTTCAGCGCGCGTTTTTCCGCACGCGCGCGCCGTTACCGCTACACGCTTTTCAGCCGGATTACCCGACCCGCGCTGATGGGCCAATACCTGAGCTGGGAGCGGATGCCGCTGGATGGCCAGGCGATGCATGAAGCCGCCCAGGCATTGCGCGGACTGCATGATTTCTCCGCATTCCGCAGTTCGCAATGCCAGGCCAGTCATGCGCGTCGCGACCTCCAGCGCATCGACGTGCGCCAACAAGGCGATGAAACCATTGTCGAGGTGCAGGCGAACGCCTTCCTCCATCACATGGTGCGCAACATCGTGGGCTCATTGCTGTGCGTCGGGCGTGGTGAACAACCGCGCGAGTGGATCGCGCAATTGCTGGCGGGCCGCGCCCGCGGCGTGGCCGGGCCCACTGCGCCGGCGGCGGGCCTGCTGTTCCTAGGGCCATGTTATCCGCCAGAATGGGGCCTCGCGCCGGAAGTCTGCGGCGATCACGCAGTTGGTTGAGGACCCACGATGAACAACGCACTGTTCCGCACCCGCATCAAGTTCTGTGGCATGACCCGAGCCGGCGACGTTCGGCTGGCCGGGGAGTTGGGCGTGGATGCGGTCGGCCTGATCTTTGCCGAGCAGAGCAAGCGTCGGGTCTCGCCGGAAGCGGCGCGCGGGTTGCGCGACGCGCTGGCCCCCTTGGTGGATGCGGTGGCGGTGTTCATGGACAACAAGGCTGAGGAAGTGCGTGCTGCGATCGTCCATGCGCGCCCGACCTTGCTCCAGTTCCATGGCAATGAGGACGATGCGTTCTGCCGCCGGTTCGGCTTGCCTTACCTGAAGGGCATCGGCATGGGCGGCGAAAAGTCGGAAGTTTCGGGCCGCATCTTGCATGCGCGCTATCCACATGCAGCCGGCTTCGTGCTGGATGGGCATGCGCCTGGCGCGCCTGGCGGCAGTGGCCAACGCCTGGAGATCGAGCATATTCCGGACGACATGAGCAAGCCGTTCGTGCTCGCCGGTGGCCTTTGCCCGGATAATGTCTTCGCCGCCGTGCGCGCGGCAACGCCCTGGGGCGTCGATGTCTCCGGTGGCATCGAGACCGCAGCCGGGATCAAGGACGGTGCGTTGATGCGCCGATTCGTGGAGGAAGTGAGACGTGCCGATTGCATTGAACTTGCCGAGGACGAGAGCGTCCATAGCTGTAACGCCTGTGGACGCTGAGCCAATCGTGTCCAGCGCACCTGCCGACTCAATCGACTTCCATGCATGGCCCGATGCGTCTGGGCATTTCGGACGCTACGGCGGGCGCTTCGTCGCCGAGACCCTGATCGGCCCGCTGGAGGAATTGGCTGCCGCCTACGATGCCGCGCGCGTCGATCCTGCGTTCATCGATGAATTCGAGCGCGACCTGGCCCATTACGTCGGCCGCCCCAGCCCGATCTACTTCGCCGAGCGGCTGAGCCGTGAAAATGGCGGGGCCAGGATCCTGCTGAAACGCGAGGACCTGAACCACACCGGCGCGCACAAGATCAACAACACCATCGGCCAGGCGCTGCTGGCCAGCCGCATGGGCAAGACCCGGATCATCGCCGAGACCGGCGCCGGCCAGCATGGCGTGGCCAGTGCGACGGTCGCGGCGCGGCTGGGGCTGGAATGCGTGGTGTACATGGGCGCCACCGACATCGAACGGCAGAAGATCAATGTCTACCGGATGCAGCTGCTGGGGGCGACGGTGGTGCCGGTGACCAGCGGTTCGGCCACTCTCAAGGACGCCTTGAACGAAGCGATGCGCGACTGGGTCAGCAACGTGCGCGACACCTTCTACATCATCGGCACGGTCGCCGGCCCGGATCCCTATCCGCGCATGGTGCGCGATTTCAATGCGGTGGTGGGGCGCGAGGCGCGCGCGCAGATGCTTGCCGAATACGGACGCCTGCCCGACGTAGTGACCGCCTGCGTGGGCGGCGGCAGCAATGCGATTGGCGTGTTCCACGCGTTCCTCAATGATCCGGGCGTGCGCATCGTTGGCGCGGAAGCGGCGGGCGAGGGCATCGAGACCGGCCACCACGCGGCGTCGCTGGCTGCCGGCCGGCCGGGCGTGCTGCATGGCAATCGCACGTATGTGATCTGCGATGACGATGGCCAGATCACCGAAACCCATTCGGTCTCGGCCGGCCTGGATTATCCCGGCGTCGGCCCGGAGCACGCCTTCTTGAAGGATGCCGGCCGTGCCGAGTACGTGGGCGTGACCGATGACGAAGCATTGGCCGCGTTCCATCGGCTGGCCCTGACCGAGGGTATCCTGCCCGCGCTGGAGTCCAGCCATGCGATTGCCCAGGCCCTGAAACTGGCGCGAGAACTGCCGGCCGACGGCATCGTGCTGTGCAACCTGTCCGGTCGTGGCGACAAGGACGTGCACACCATCGCCGGTCGCGAAGGGTTCGGGCTGTAGTAGCCGAATCTGGCTCGGAGCTTCCAGTTGCGCGACAATAGGCGGCTTACCTACGATCCAGGAGACCGGCCATGGCCGACGAACAAAGTCAGGAAGAAACGCAGCAAGCGCCAGAGCCCCATCCAGACGCTGCCAACCCCAACAATCTTGATCCCGCATTCTTCGATTGCGTGAACGAGTACCTCGAAGTCACCAACCGGCAGTCGCAGCAGCACGGCGTGAAGCGCACCAGCCTTGCCAGCATGTTTGCCGCGGCGCGCTTCAATGCGCATGTCTACCTGTTGAGCGTGAAGCCGATCCACGCCGCGGCTGAGCGCAAGGCCTTTTTGGAGTACATGACCACCATGTACCGCCGGATGCTCAACGAACATCTGGACGGCATGGGCGAGGAGCGCGGGATCGACGTCGGCGAGTCCGAACTGGCGGCCGACTATGCGGCGGCCGGCGTGACGGTGGGCAACATGGCGACGACGCCTGCCAACGACTATGTAACCGCCGCCGGCGCGGTGCCCCCGGCTACGCCGGCGAACGAATGACCCGATTGCAGCAACGGTTGGGCGCCCTGCGTTCGGCCGGGCGCAAGGCGCTGGTGCCATTCATGACCGCTGGTGATCCATCGCTGGCGGCGACGGTTCCGGTCATGCACGCACTGGTCCAGGCCGGTGCGGACGTGATTGAACTTGGCGTGCCGTTCTCTGACCCGATGGCCGATGGTCCCGTCATCCAGCGCAGCTCTGAACGTGCACTGCTGCGTGGTGTTGGCCAGCGCTATGTGCTTGATTGCGTGCGCAGCTTCCGCGAACGGGATGCCGCCACGCCCGTGGTGCTGATGGGTTATCTGAATCCGGTCGAGATCCGCGGCGTTGCCACCTTCGCCGGCGATTCAGCCGAGGCGGGGGTGGACGGCGTGCTGTTGGTGGACCTGCCGCCGGAGGAAGCCGATGAATATCGCGCCGCATTTGTCCACCATGGCATCGCCCTGATCTCGCTGGCGTCACCCACCACGCCGCAAGCGCGGCTGGAACGCCTGTGCGCGCAGGCCGATGGTTACCTCTACTACGTCACTTATGCCGGTGTCACCGGCTCGGATGGCTTGGACGTGGGGGATGCCGGCGAGCGCCTGCAGCAGCTGCGCTCGCTTGGCCCGGCACCGGTGTTCGCCGGTTTCGGCATCCGTGATGCTGCCAGCGCGCGCGCGATGGCCGAACACGCCGACGGCGTGGTGGTGGGTAGCGCGCTGGTGTCCGCGATGGATGGCAGTGTTGATGTCGAGGAAGCAGCGGCGCGTGCCGCGGCGTTCCTGCGTCCGCTGCGCAGCGCGCTGGACAGCTTGGCGGCCGCCTGAGCGGACTGCGCTAGACTCATCGGCCGTCATTCCGGCGACCCGGGGGAATACCTTGGTAAGCCGGTGCGCCTCATGAACGAAGGTGATTGTCCCGAATGAGTTGGCTGACGAAACTGATGCCCGCACGCATCCGCACCGAGTCCGGCGCGGATCGCAAGCGCAACGTGCCCGAGGGATTGTGGGAGAAGTGCGAGCGTTGCGGCGCGGTACTGTACCGGCCCGAGCTCGAGGCGAACCTCGAGGTCTGTCCCAAGTGCAATTTCCACATGCCTATCCGCGCGCGCGCACGACTTGCGTCACTGCTGGACGATGGCATGGGTCGCGAGATCGGCGCTGATCTCGGCCCCGTCGATGTGCTCAAGTTCAAGGATCAAAAGAAGTATTCCGATCGGATCAAGGCCGCGCAGAAAAATGCCGGCGAGCGCGACGCGCTGATCGCGATGCAAGGCAAGCTCAGGGGCCACGACCTGGTCGCATCGGCCTTCGATTTTGCCTTCATGGGCGGCTCGATGGGCTCGGTGGTCGGTGAGCGCTTCACCCTGGCTGCGGAATGCGCGCTGGAGCTGGGCTGCCCGTTCGTGAACTTCTCCGCAAGTGGCGGCGCACGCATGCAGGAGAGCCTGTTTTCGCTGATGCAGATGGCTAAGACCTCGGCGGCATTGGGGCGCCTGCGCGCCGCCGGCTTGCCCTTCATCTCGGTGCTCACCCATCCGACCACGGGTGGCGTGTCCGCCAGCTTCGCGATGCTGGGTGATATCAATATCGCCGAGCCCGAAGCGTTGATCGGTTTCGCCGGCCAGCGCGTGATCGAACAGACTGTGCGTGAAAAGCTGCCTGAAGGTTTCCAGCGCAGCGAATTCCTGTTGGCTCACGGCACCGTCGACCAGATTGTCGACCGCCGCGAGATGCGCGACCGGCTCGCGCATCTGCTGGCCATGCTGATGAATCGCCCTGCGCCGCTGGACGAGGTGGAGGTCGCATGAGCCGCCGCTACTTCGGCACCGACGGGATTCGCGGGCGGGTCGGCGAGGGCCCGATCTCGGCCGATTTCGTGCTGCGCCTTGGCAATGCCTATGGTCATGCGCTGACTGCGGCCGCGCGTGACCAGGATCGCGTGTGGCGCAAGCCCGTGGTCCTGATCGGCAAGGACACCCGCATCTCCAACTACATGTTCGAGGCTGCGCTTGAGGCCGGCCTGATCGCCGCGGGCGTGGATGTGCAGTTGATGGGGCCGATGCCAACTCCGGCGGTGGCGCACCTCACCCATTCGATGCGCGCCGATGGCGGCATCGTGATTTCCGCCTCGCACAACCCCCATTACGACAATGGCATCAAGTTCTTTTCCGCGCATGGCGAGAAGCTCGATGACGCCACCGAACTGGTCATCGAGGCCGCACTGGATCAACCCTTCAGCACGGTGGCGTCGGAGCTGCTGGGCAAGGCAGAGCGTACCCGCCACACCATCGGGCGCTATGTGGAGGCCTGCAAGAATTCGGTACCGAAGGGCTTCAACCTGGACGGCATGCGGATCGTGGTGGACTGCGCGAACGGCGCTACCTACCGTCTTGGTCCGCTGGTGCTGCGCGAGCTCGGCGCGCGAGTGGATGCGATAGGCGTCGAACCCAACGGACTGAACATCAACGAAGGCGTGGGATCGACCTATCCGGAATCGCTGGCAGCGCGCGTGCGCGAGACGGGCGCGGACCTCGGCATCGCATTCGATGGCGACGGTGATCGCGTGTTGTTCGTCGATGCCGAAGGCGACGTGCACGACGGCGACGACCTGCTGTACGTGCTGGCCTGCGACTGGCAGCAGAGCGGGCGCCTGCATGGCCCGGTGGTAGGCACGTTGATGACCAACTACGGCTTCGAGCGCGCACTCGCCGAGCGTGGCATCGGCTTCCTGCGAGCGAAGGTTGGCGACCGCCATGTGCACCAGAAGCTGCTGGCGCACCAGGGCGTGCTGGGGGGTGAGGCCTCCGGGCATCTGCTGTGCCTGGATCGCACCAGCACCGGCGACGGCATCATCAGCGCGCTGCAGGTGCTGGAAGTGCTGCAGCGACGCGAGCTGAGCCTGGCGCAGGCACTGGAAGGGCTGCACAAGGTGCCGCAGAAGACCGTGAACGTGCGCTATGCCGGGACCAGCAAACCAGCCGAAGCCGCCAGCGTGCTGGCCGCGCTGGCGCAGGCCCAAGCCAGTGTCGAGGGACGTGGTCGCGCCTTCCTGCGCCCGTCCGGCACCGAGCCGGTGGTGAGGGTGACGGTTGAAGCTGACGATGCCGCACTCGTCGATGCAACCCTGGAACGCCTCGCAGCGGCAGTGCGCGACGTCGCTGCCGCTACGCCCTGATCGAAACCTGGAACATCACATCTCGCCGGGGACAAACTCCGCGCAACCATTGCAGGCCAGACCCATGAGCAGCCGGATCCCGACCCTCGACATCCGTCGTTTCACCCAGCCCTCGAGCCTCACGGACCGCCAGGCCTTCATCGACGAACTGGGCACCGCTTACCGTGAGTGGGGCTTTGCCGGCATCCGCAACCACGGCATTGCCCAGCAACAGATCGACGAGGCCTATCGGACCTTCCAGGCTTTTTTCGCGCTGCCGGAGGACGCCAAGCGGAAATATCACGTGCCAGGCGGTGGTGGAGCCCGCGGCTACACGCCGTTCGGCGTGGAAACAGCGAAGGGCGCGAAATATTCCGACCTGAAGGAGTTCTGGCACATCGGTCGCGAGATCCCGCGTGATTCAAGGTACGCCGCCGACATGCCGGAGAACCTGTGGCCGGAGGAAGTGCCAGCGTTCGAGCAGGTCGGCTATGGCCTGTATGAATCGTTGGATGCATTGGGCTCGCAGGTGCTGTCGGCGCTGGCCCTGCACATCGGGCTGGACGCGGACTTTTTCGCCGACAAGACCAACTTCGGCAATTCGATCCTGCGCCCGATCCATTATCCGCCGATCACCGCTGACGCCATTCCCAACGTGCGCGCCGGCGCGCACGAAGACATCAACCTGATCACCCTGTTGGTCGGTGCCAGTGCCGCGGGCCTGGAAGTCCTGTCGAAGAAGGGCGAGTGGGTGCCGTTCACGTCGGACGCGGACACGATCGTCGTCAACATCGGCGACATGTTGCAGCGCCTGACCAACCACGTGTATCCATCGACCACCCATCGGGTGGTCAATCCGCCAGGCGAGCAAGCGCGCCAGCCGCGTTACTCCACGCCGTTCTTCCTGCACCCGAATCCGGATTTCCTGATCGACGTGCTGCCATCCACGATTACGCAGGACAACCCCAGCCGCTATCCGGAGCCGATCACCGCGCAGGGCTATCTGGAAGAACGGCTTCGCGAGATCAAGTTGAAGTAGTCCCTGCCGCAGCCTCCCGAGGCTGGTGGCGCTCCCGCTGCAGTGCCTCCACTCAACTGGTCTTGCTAAACTTGAGCGACTTCAGTCAGTGGAAGGATGCCATGCGCCAGAGGATCGTTGCCGGAAACTGGAAACAGCATGGCGATCGCCAGTTCGCACACCAGCTGGTCGACGCGATCAGCGCAGCGTCGCGGACGCCCGGCGTGGACGTGGTGATCCTGCCACCCCTGCCGTACCTGACCGAGCTGATCGATCGCTGCGACGGCTGCGGTTTGACGTTCGGGGCCCAGGATGTCAGCGCCAATGAAAAAGGTGCGTATACCGGCGAGGTCTCGGCTTCAATGCTGCAGGATGTCGGCGCGCGTTACGGACTGGTGGGCCATTCCGAGCGTCGCGAGTACCACACTGAAAGCAATGAGCTGGTTGCCGCCAAGTTCATGGCCGCCAGGAACGCGGGTTTGACACCGATCCTGTGCGTGGGCGAGTCCCTGCGCGAGCGAGAGGCGGGCCAGACCCAATGGCGCATCGAACAGCAGTTGCAAGCGGTGTTCGATGCCGTCGGCAAGCAGGCTTTCGCCGGCGCGGTGGTGGCCTATGAGCCGCTCTGGGCGATCGGTACCGGCCGCACTGCCAGCGCGGAACAGACGCAGGACGTGCATGCGTTCATTCGTGGCGAGATCGCCGCACGCGATGCTACAATCGCCGCTTCGTTGCCGATCCTTTATGGCGGCAGCGTCAAGCCCGGCAATGCCGCCAGCCTGTTTGCCCAGGCCGACGTCGACGGTGGGCTCATCGGCGGCGCATCACTGGTCGCTGCCGACTTCCTGGCCATCGTGGCGGCCGCAGCCGCCTGATCCAGCCTGATTCGCTCCATTTGATACGGAACAACGCACCATGCTGTTGCAAATCGCGAACGTGATTTATGTCCTTGTGGCGATCGCCATGATCGGTCTCATCCTGATGCAGCGCGGTTCAGGCGCGCAGGCCGGTTCTGGTTTCGGTGGCGGGGCTTCGGCCACCGTGTTTGGTTCCCGTGGCTCCTCCAACTTCCTGAGCAAGAGCACCAAGTGGCTGGGCGTGCTGTTTTTCGCCATCAGCCTTGCCATGGCGTATTACGCCAGCAAGATGGCACGTGTCGGCGATGGCCCCTCCGCTGCCGACCTCGGCGTGATGAGCCAACCGGTAGAAACCAGGCAGCCGACACCCGCCGCCAAGGTGCCTACCGCGCAGGTGCCTGTTGCTGAAGCAGTGCAGCCAGCCAGCCCGGTCAATCTGCCGCAATATGACCAGCCAGCGCCGACAGGATCGCCAGCTGTTCCTGTACAGCCTTCCCCCGCACCGGAAGCACCGGCGCAAGGCAAGTAGTCGGTTCTACAATATTCGCGACGCAGGTCGCACCCGTTTGTTTGCCCAGGTGGCGGAATTGGTAGACGCACTACCTTGAGGTGGTAGCGATTTAGGTCGTAGGGGTTCGAGTCCCCTCTTGGGCACCAATGTCGGTTCCGGCGCGTTCCAGCAACGCCGGCGAAGTAACAAAAAACCCCGCCATGGCGGGGTTTTTTGTTGGAGGCAGATGACGTTCGAGTCCCAAGAGGGGACTCGATTCGCCCATCAGTCGGTCTGCTCGAATTCGTCTCCAGCCAAGGCCAGGAACGCCCAGAACGCTACGTCGCGCTGCGCCCACTCGGTGGCGGCTTCCTGCAGGATGTCCAGCAGGGTATCGAAGCTGGCTTCATCGGCATCGCGCAGGTCGCTGGCATCGTCGAACAGCAATGCATACCCCTGCGCAGGCAGCCAGGCAAGGTCGCGCAACTGGTCGCTGAGCGCGTCCCAGTTGCGGCCGCTGCCGGGTGGGGCGTCGAGTGCGCTGGCCAGGCGCAGCAGCAGGGTCGCCTTGGTCTTGCAGTTGCGCAGGTCGATACTGCGTACGAGCAGGCTGGCATCGCGCGCAGCCATCCCCATCGTGCGCAGATCCTGGTTGGTGACGAAGTAGACGCCAGCGCGGCTGGGGTCGTCCAGGCCGAGGTCGAACCCGGATTCACTCATCGCAAGGCTCCGCTTTCCGTACCAGGAACGAAGGCGCGGAAGCTGTCGTAGTGGTCACTGGTGTAGTGCCATGTCTGTGGTGGATTGCCGCCGGTGACGATGCGCCGTGCGCCGCGGTGCGACAGTCCAGGCGTGTCAACGGTGTATTCGCGGTACCAGCCGCGGGGCTTGCGTGGCAGATGGCCTTCGCGGTTGCCGAACACGTTGCCATCCTGCCGATGCGCAAATGGGCCGCCACGTTGGATCAAGGCAATCGTGGTGCTCGCCTCGGCGGGCAGGAAGGACGGCAAGCGTGGCGTCGGCAGGGCTTGCTTAGCAGGTGGGGCCTGGAATTCGCCCACCGCCGGCGCGCGACTGGGTGCCGGCGTGCTTGCGGCTGATGGTGCCTGACGGGGCGCTGGGTCGCGCGGCCAGTATTGCCAGGCCAGCAGCAATGCGATGCCAAGCAGCCACCAGGTCCAGTGAACACGCGGATTGGTGGACCTGCGCATTCCTCAATCGCCGCGGATGTCGAAGGCCGGGTGTTCATTGATCTTGCCGTCGGCTTCAAGCACGGCGAAGGTCTTGCGCTCGCCGTCGAACACAACCGGGATGGAAGGCTGGAACAACGGACGGCGCACGAACTTGAGCTGCCACCCGAAGCGTTCCAGGTCTCCCAACGTTTCCAGCTGGGCGGCATTCAGGCCTGCGCGAAGTTCGCGCTTGTCATCTTCGGCGTCCTTGCGGCGTTCATCTGTCATCGCGGGCTCCTGTGCGACACGCGGGTTGGGCGTGCAGGATGGCGCTGTCGCAAAATGCATGCAAGCACCTGGCCTTGGATCCTCGAGTCGCCTGCTGCCGCGCGCTTTAATACACGGTGTTGGTACGCAGCACCGGATAGCGATTGGTGCCGCTGTCCCAGGCCTGGTGACGGCGGTAGAAGAAGTTCAGGCGTGCAAACGGATCCTTGGCGAAATCGATGTCATCGCGCAGCTTCTTTTCGAACTCGGCCTTCATCGTCGGATCGCGCGTCATCATCAGCCGCGCCTGCTCTTCGGCCACATAGCCTTCCATGTATTCCTTCTGCTCGAATGCGTTGTTGAAGTCGCCCCAGGCCGCCATCGAGTCCGGCGCCTGTGGTTCCAGGATGTTGACCACCAGGCGCGCCTTGTCCTGCGCAATCGGTACGTAAAGCGAGCCGGCGGCAATGTCCACGGTGCTGTCCTTCCATTTACCCGTCAGGCTCACGCGCTGGCGACCTTCGACGGAATTGGGCGAGAACTTGGCGCTGTCGGCGACAAACACCTGCGCCTGCATGCCTCTCGTCGTGTTGGTGAGTACGCGGAAGTCAATCCCGTGGATCAACAACTGCTTGCCCACCGCTACGGCGTACGCCTGTGGGATCAAATAACCTCCCTTGGGCGCGGTGATGATGGTGTTCGGCACTATCTCGTCGCGCAACGGCACCTTCCAGACCTGCGGCGTGGTTTCGTCGTAACGGGTCATCAGCGCGCCGGACACGTCCGACGGCGTGCGCGTATAGGCATAGCCGAGGAAATCGATCGTGCGCACCTTGTCGGTGGCCTTGTAGTCCAGTGGCACAGGTTGCCCGCCTAGCTTGCGCGCACGCTGGTCGGCATCGTGCGCAAGCGCTTGCCATTGGCTGGCATTGGCGGCGGTGAGTTCCAGCGCATCAAGCACTGTGTTGTAGGTGGCGCGTACCCGCGTGGGGTAATCCTTCCACGAATGGGTTTCAACCAGGATTGCGATGCGGTTACGCAACGGGTAATAGCCGGTCGAAAAGCGTGGCGTGCTCACGCCGTGGATAAAACCGGACGCCGGATCGTCATCGCTCACGAAACTGGGATAGAACGCCACGGGCAGCGAACCCTGCGTCGCCAGTTTCGTCACCAGCCCGTCATGAAGCGCTCGACCGGCCTCACGCAGGCCAACATCGCCGGAGTTGGTGGGCTCGGCAGTGATCGAGATATCGTGCTGGAACTTGGCGCCGTCGGTGACATGAAGGTCAAGTTGCACCAGCGGGTCCCACGCGTTGACCAGGCCGAGCAGGGCCTGCATCTCGGGAGTGTCGGCTTTCAGGTAGTCGCGGTTGAGGTTGTAGCGCTGGCCGGTGACGCGAAACCCCATTTGCTCGGGGCCGCGCTGGTTGGGACGATTCCATGCGCGGAAGTTCTCGTGGCCATCGACGTTGAACACCGGCACGAACAGCAACACGACCTTGTCCAGCACGCCGTTGCCGACCTTGCCTTGCAGCAGGTCGCGTATCAGCCAGAACCCGGCGTCCTTGCCGTCGATCTCGCCGGCATGGATACCGCCTTGCGCCAGCACCACTGGCAGACCTTTCGCGCGAGCTGCCTTGGCATCCAGTGCGCCACTGGTCGACACCGCCATCGCCTTCATCGGCCGACCCTCGGGCGTGAGGCCAAAATCGAAGCAGCGCACCGATTCCGGGTAAGCCGTGGCGAACGCGTCGCACAGTTCGATGACTTCATCGTAACGACCGGTCACGGTGAAACCGGAGCGCTCGGACAGGGTGCTGAGCGTTGTATCGGCTGCGGTGGCGCCGAACGTACAGGCGAGCAGGGCGGCAAGCAGCAAGGTTCTGCGCATGGGTATGTTCTCCGGAAGAATCCACCGATGGTAGCCGACAAGGACCGCGGGACATGCCTGCCCGAAGTCATGGGTTCATTCCCGCTGCATGCGAGAATCCGACATCGCAAGAGATCGTTTGAGCTTCCAGGAATCCGCCATGAACACGACCTTGTATTACTCACCTGGCGCAGCAAGCTTGCTGGTGCATTGGCTGTTGATCGAAACCGCGGAGCCGCACCAGCTGCATCTGGTGGATACCGTTGCCAAGGCGCAGAAGTCGCCCGAATACCTGGCATTGAACCCGAATGGCGTGGTGCCGACACTGGCGATCGACGGCAAGCCGCACTACGAAGCCGCAGCGATGGCGATGCTGTTGGGCGAGCGTCACCCGCAGGCCAACCTCGCGCCGGCATTCGACGATCCGCGCCGTGCCGACTACCTGCAGTGGATGTTCAACCTGGCCAACATGGTGCAGCCGCTGTTCCGGCAATGGTGGTATCCGGATGAAGTCGCAGGCGAAAACAAGCGGGTGGCCGTGCATGCGCATTGCGCCCCGCGCATCGAGGCTGAGTGGCGGCGCATCGATGATCATCTGCTGGCGCATGGGCCGTACCTGCTTGGCGAGGCGCCGACAATTGCCGACTTCTACCTGACCATGCTCATGCGCTGGTCGCGCGGCATGCCGAAGCCGGCGACCGAATGGCCAAACCTCGCTGCCCTTGCACGGCAGATGAAAGCGCGCCCCTCGTTCCGCGAGTTGTATGCGCGCGAGGGCCTGACCGAGTGGGCCTGAGAAACCGTTCAAGCTATCGCTCGCGAAAGCTTGAAAGCGATGTCTGAGTGCAGGTGGCAATCGGTTAGGCTTGCGCTTCCGCAACGCCCGAGCTTCGCATGACAACGACCGCCATCGCACCGGACCCGAACGCGCGCCTGCCACGCCAGATCCCGTACATCATCGGCAACGAGGCCTGCGAGCGCTTCAGCTTCTACGGGATGCGCAACATCCTGGTGCAGTTCCTGGTCAGCAGCGTGATCCTGGCCTACATCCCCGAGGGCCAGCGCGAAGGCGCTGCCAAGGACATCTTCCACAGCTTCGTGATCGGCGTGTACTTCTTCCCGCTCCTGGGCGGCTGGCTGTCGGACCGGTTCTTCGGCAAGTACAACACCGTGCTGTGGTTCTCGCTCATCTACTGCGCCGGCCACGCCTGCCTGGCGATGTTCGAGGACAACCGCAATGGCTTCTACACCGGCCTGTTCCTGATTGCGCTCGGCTCCGGCGGCATCAAGCCGCTGGTCGTCAGCTTCTGTGGTGACCAGTTCACGGTGGCCAACAAGCACCTGGCGAAGATCGTGTTCGATGCGTTCTATTGGACGATCAACTTCGGCAGCTTCTTCGCGTCCTTGCTGATGCCGTTGTTCCTGCGCAACTACGGCCCGTCGGTGGCGTTCGGGATTCCCGGCGTGCTGATGCTGCTAGCCACGCTCATCTTCTGGCTGGGCCGCAACAAGTACACGCGAATCCCGCCGACCCGAGGCGAGGATCCCCACTCCTTCTTCAACGTCGCGCGCACCGCATTGACCACGCAAGCGCCGGGGCAGGGGCGCGGCGGCTTGCTGATGGCTGGCTTCGGCGTCGCGCTGGCGCTGTTCATGCTCGGTAGCTGGGCGTTGCACGCCTGGTTCGGGGTGGCAGTGTCGTTCTGGCCCGAAGGCTTCCATTTCGTGATCACCGCATGTTTGGCGCTGGGAGCCCTGATCGCCTTCGGCGGCATCGGTATCTCGATGCAGCTTGATCGCGCCCGTGGACTTCATCCCGATTCAGCAGTAGACAGCGTGCGCGCAGTACTTCGCATCCTGATCGTATTCGCGTTGACCACGCCGTTCTGGTCGCTGTTTGACCAGAAGGCCAGCACCTGGGTGCTGCAGGGTCAGACCATGGTAATCCCGCATGATCGCTGGTGGTGGCCGAGCTGGCTGGTCAAGGAGGCCAGCCAGATGCAGGCGCTGAACCCGATCATGGTCATGGCCATCATCCCGTTCAACAACTTGATCTTGTATCCGGCCCTGCGCCGTTGGGGATTGGAGCCTACCGCGCTGCGCAGGATGGGCTGGGGCATCGCGTTCGCCGGAATCGCATGGATTTTCGCGGGATTCATCCAGTTGCAGATCGACAGTGGTGCATCGACATCGCTTGCGTTGCAGACCTGGCCATACCTGCTGCTGACGTTCGCTGAAGTGCTGGTTTCGGCGACCGCGCTGGAATTCGCCTACAGCCAGGCGACGCAGTCGATGAAGGGCATCGTCATGGCGTTCTGGTACCTGGCCAGCACCTTCGGCAGCCTGTGGGTATTGCTGACCAATGTGGCCGTGCGCAATGACACGGTGACCGCGCAGATCGCCAGCACCGGCTACAGCGAGAATGCCTTCCTGATGTTCTTCTTCGCGGCATTCGCGTTCGTGGCGGCGCTTGCATTCGCCCTGTATGCGCGCAGCTATCCGATGCAGGACCATTACCGTGCTGTCTGATCTCGCTGGAGCTGACGCATGACGCTTTCCGCCACGCTGGTCATCGTCGCCATCACCGTGCTGGTGTCATGGCGTGGCTTCAATGACCAGGCCTTGCTGGAGCGTCTGATCCTGTGGCCGCCGGCGGTCGAGCGGCGCAAACAATACGATCGGCTGCTGGGGTATGGCTTCGTACATGCCGACTGGATGCACCTGCTGTTCAACATGATCACGCTGTTTTCGTTTGGCGCCGCGGTGGAACGGATCTTCTCCGAGTGGATCGGGGTGACCGGATTCGTGCTGTTCTACCTGTCGGCCATCGTGATCTCGATCCTGCCGACCTACATGACCCATCGTCGCGATCCAAACTACCGCAGCCTTGGCGCGTCCGGTGGGGTGTCGGCGGTGCTGTTCGCCTTCATCCTGTTCGATCCGTGGTCGACGTTGATCATCTTTCCGATCCCGGTGCCGATCCCGGCCTTCATCTTCGCTGGCTTGTACGTTGGCTACAGCATCTGGATGGATCGCCGCGGGAGGGACAACGTCAACCACAGCGCACATCTGTGGGGCGCGGCCTATGGCGTGCTGTTCACCCTGTTGATGGAACCGCGGGTGTTCACCCACTTCATGCAGACGCTGTTGCATCCTTCAGGCAGTTGACCCTAACAGGAGCTGCGACATGGACAATCCGATCCAGCACGATGCGAACGCCCACCGCTTCAACACCGTCGTCGATGGCGTGACCGGCTACGTGGAATACGAAATGACCGGCGATGTCATGACCATCACCCACACCGTCGTGCCGTCCGCCATCGGTGGACGCGGGATTGCCGGAGCCGTGGTGAAAGCCGCGCTTGACCATGCACGCGGCGAAGGATGGAATGTCGTGCCGCAGTGTTCCTATGCCGACACGTGGATGCGCAAGCACCCGGATTACGAGACTTTGCGGGCCTGACGGGCAAACTCGGGGCGTATCGCGGGTAGGGCGTAGAATGCGCGCCCATGAGACTCAACAAGCACATCTCGGATGCCGGGTACTGCTCCCGCCGTGAAGCCGACCGCCTGATCACCGAGGGACGCGTCTCCGTCAATGGCGTGCGTGCAGGCATCGGCGCCGAGGTGGGCGAGGGCGACAAGGTCCGCATCGACGACAAACCGCTCGCGGCGCGTACCGCTGCCAAAGGCCAGCGCCGGCATGTCTATATCGCGCTGAACAAGCCGGTCGGGGTGACCAGTACAACGGAGTCGACGGTAAAGGACAACATCGTCGACTGCGTGGGCCACGAGCAGCGTATTTTCCCGATTGGCCGGCTGGACAAGGATTCGGAAGGATTGATCCTGCTGACCAGCAACGGCGATATTGTCAACCAGATCCTGCGCGCCGAGCACAAGCTGGAGAAGGAATACCTGGTCGAGATCAACCACAGCGTGACCGACGATTTCCTGCGCGGCATGGCCCGTGGGGGAGTGCCCATACATGGTGAGCGCACCCTGCCGTGCAAGACCGGCAAATTGGGTGCGGTGGGCTTCCGGATCGTGCTGGTGCAGGGCCTGAACCGGCAGATCCGGCTGATGGCGTCGCATTTCGGGCATCGAGTGAAGCACCTGCTACGGGTGCGGATCGGCAATGTCAAGATCGGTCACTTGAAGCCGGGTCAATGGCGAAATTTGACCGACGCCGAGCTCCGTGGACTGCTGCCCGGGCATACCGACTGGTAGTTTGGCGGAGGTTGAACTTGTGGCCCGAAAATAAATTCGCCCCATTCACACTTGTGCCCGAAAACAGGTTATCGTGCGCCCACTGTTTCAAGCGGGATCACGGTACATCGTGACCCGATGCGGTAGATCCATGTGATCCGCTACATCGTGTGCGTTACCCCTTGCTCGACAGTCTCGGTCCGCTCAGGTGGATCGTGTCAACAATTCACACTGTTCTAGGAGTAACAAATCATGTCGGATCGTCAGACCGGTACCGTCAAGTGGTTCAACGATGCCAAAGGTTTTGGCTTCATCACCCCGGAAAGCGGCCCGGACGTCTTCGTCCACTTCCGCTCGATCCAGGGCACCGGCTTCAAGTCCCTGCAGGAAGGCCAGAAGGTCTCCTTCAAGGTCGTGCAAGGCCAGAAGGGCCTGCAAGCCGATGAAGTCCAGGCTGACTGAGTTCGCCTGAACCGCATCAGGAAAAGCCCGGCTTCGGCCGGGCTTTTTCGTTGTGTTGCATTGACTTGCAGCGTCAAGTTCTCACATTGCCTTCAACGGCCGCTTCCTAGACTCCTTTCCGTATTCCCCAGTATCCCGATCCATCAGTCATGCGCATGCTTCCTCGCCAAGTCTTATTACTGCCCCTGTTGCTGCTGGCCTTGCTGCCGGCATGCGAGCGGGGAACCAGCCCTGCAGCGCCCGATGCCCAGGCGCCTTTGCCGGCGGTCGTCGAACCTGCTGCCGTCTCGCTGCAGGATGTGGTGGAAACCAAGCCGAATTACATCGTCGGTATCAGTTTTCCGCAATCGGCAGCCAAGTATCCAGGGCTCGCGCTTGCACTCAAGACGTATGCCGATGCTGCTCGAGGTGAACTCATGCAGGCGGTGGCTGCTCTGGAGGGGCGAAAGCCGACGGCACCCTACGACTTGAGCCTGTCGTTTACCGGGCTGGTGGACACGCCCGACGTGGTGGCGGTGGCGGCCGATGGCAGCAGCTATACCGGTGGCGCCCATGGCAACCCGCTGGTGGCGCGCTTTGTCTGGTTGTCGAAGAGCCAGGACCTGCTGACCGGGCAGAAGTTGTTCCCCACGTCCACTGCTTGGCAGGTGATTTCCGATGCCAGCCGCGAACAGTTGGCCACCACGTTGTCCCAGCGGCTGGATGCCGAAGATCTGGAAGGTGCCGAACGTGCGCAACAACTGCAGGACAGCACCGGGATGATTGATGACGGTACGGCGCCGAAGGCCGGGAACTTTTCCGAGTTTGAGCCGGTGATGGACGTCAGCGGGCGGATCCGTGCACTCCGCTTCGTGTTCCCGCCCTATCAGGTTGGCCCCTATGTGGAGGGCACGCGTAGCGTCGATATTCCGGCCCGGACGCTGTTGCCCATCATGGCGCCGGAGTACAAGCCGCTATTCATCGGTGGTTGAATAATCGGCTGGTGCGCGTCTGAGTCCTTGCGACACCGCACCTGCTGTCTTGTTCGTCGCAACCGGTGAGACGACAACCTGCCAGCGTTGATGGATGCAGAGCCCGAGCGCACAAATCAGGCTGGATTTCGATGCGCACCGCGTTCATTCGCGTGCGGGCGAGTCATCGGATAATGCCGGCATGGCCGTGCATCCCGCGCTTGAACTATTTCATCCCGCGGTCAGTGCCTGGTTTGCGCGCAGCTTTCCTGCGCCCACGGATGCCCAGCTGGCGGCATGGCCGGCGATTGCCAGTGGCCGCGATACGTTGGTAGCGGCGCCCACGGGCTCGGGCAAGACCCTCACTGCATTCCTGACCGCGATCGACACGCTGGTGCGCGAGGGTCTCCCGCATGGCCTGCCCGACACCACGCTGGTGCTGTACGTCTCGCCACTCAAGGCGTTGTCGAACGACATCCACCTGAACCTGGAAGCGCCACTGGCCGGCATCCGCGACGAACTTGCGGTGCAAGGCTTGCCGGATGTGGAGATTCGCACCGCGGTGCGCACCGGCGACACCCCACAGTCGGAACGCGCGGCCCTGCGCAAGCGGCCGCCGCATATCCTGGTGACAACGCCGGAATCGTTGTACGTGCTGCTTGGCTCTGAATCCGGTCGAGCAATGCTGTCGGGCGTGCGCAGTGTGATCGTGGATGAAATCCATGCGTTGGTGCAAGGCAAGCGCGGGAGCCATCTGGCACTGTCGCTGGAACGGCTTGACGCGTTGTCCGGGAAACGCGCACTACGGATCGGTCTGTCCGCGACCCAGAAACCAATCGAGGAAGTGGCGAAGTTTCTGACGGGTGCGGGCTTGACCGGTGGCGTTCGGGATTGCGCCATCGTCGACGTCGGCCTTGCGCGCACGCGCGACCTGGCGCTGGAGTTGTCGCCGGTGCCGCTGCAGCCGGTGATGTCGACGGCGCAGTGGGAGTTGCTGTACGAACGCGTGGCGCAGCTGGTCGAATCCCACTCCACCACGCTGGTCTTCGTCAATACACGGCGCATGGCCGAACGCGCAGCGCGGCATCTCGGCGAACGCCTGGGCAAGGAGCACGTGGCCGCCCACCACGGCAGCCTGGCCAAGGAATTGCGGCTGGATGCCGAGCAACGTCTCAAGGCCGGCCAGCTGAAGGTGCTGGTGGCTACGGCGTCGCTGGAGCTTGGCATCGACATCGGCGACATCGACCTGGTTTGCCAGATTGCTTCACCACGCTCGATCGCCGCGTTCCTGCAGCGGGTCGGTCGCGCAGGGCACCATGTGGGCGGTGTGCCAAAAGGTCGCCTGTTCCCCACGTCGCGCGACGAATTACTCGAATGCACGGCGCTGCTGGACAGCGTGCGCCGCGGTGAACTTGACGCGTTGATCATGCCGCCAGCCCCGCTCGACGTGTTGGCGCAACAGATCGTGGCCGAGGTGGCGTCCCGCGAGTGGGACGAGGACGCCCTGTTCAAGCTGGTGACGCGCGCGTGGCCATATGCGGCGCTCAGTCGCAGGGATTACGACGACGTCGTGCGGATGCTTGCCGAAGGTTTCACCACCAGGCGAGGCGCGCGTTCGGCCTATCTGCATCGCGATGCGGTGCATCGCAAGCTGCGCGGGCGCAAGGGCGCGCGCCTTGCCGCGACACTGTCAGGCGGCACCATTCCGGATACAGCCGACTACCAGGTCTTGCTGGAACCGCAGGCCATCACCATTGGCACGATCAACGAAGACTTCGCGATCGAGTCCATCGCCGGCGACATCTTCCAGCTTGGCAATGCGAGCTACCGTATCCTGCGCGTGGAAGCGGGGCGTGTGCGGGTCGAGGACGCGCAGGGCATGCCGCCGAGCATCCCTTTCTGGCTGGGGGAAGCACCCGGGCGAAGTATCGAATTGTCGGCCAGCGTGTCGCGCCTGCGGGAAATTCTGCAGGTGCAACTGGAGAAGGGCGGCGAAGTTGCGGCGAAACATTGGTTGCTCGCCGAGCTTGCACTGGGTGAATCAGCTGCGGCGCAGATCGCGGAGTACGTGGCCGCCCAATTCGTCGGATTTGGCATGCTGCCCAGCCAGTCGAAGATCGCGCTGGAGCGATTTTTCGACGAGTCCGGCGGTACGCAGCTGGTCATCCATGCGCCGTTTGGCAGCCGCATCAACAAGGCGTGGGGTCTGGCACTGCGCAAGCGTTTCTGCCGAAAGTTCAATTTCGAACTGCAGGCCGCTGCGACCGAGGACGCGATCATCCTGTCGCTGTCGACCAGCCATTCGTTCCCGTTGATCGAAGTCATGTCCTACCTGCACTCGACCAATGCCGAACAGGTGCTCGTGCAGGCCGTGCTGGACGCGCCCCTGTTCCCCGCGCGCTTCCGCTGGAACGCGACGACTGCACTGGCCTTGCCTCGTTTCATGGGCGGCAAGAAGGTCGCGCCGCAGCTGCAGCGGATGAAGTCCGAAGACCTGATGGCCACCGTGTTCCCGGATCAAGTGGCCTGCCTGGAGAACATCGTCGGCGAGCGCGAGGTGCCCGACCATCCGCTGGTCGCGCAAACCATGCACGATTGCCTGCGCGAGGCGATGGACGTGGACGGCTGGCTGGCCCTGCTGCGCGGGCTGGAAAGTGGCGATGTCGAAGTGGTCGCACGCGACCTCACCGGCCCGTCACCGTTTACTGCGGAAATCCTGAGCGCACGTCCGTATTCATTCCTGGATGACGCCCCGCTGGAAGAGCGCCGTACCCGCGCGGTGCAGGCGCGGGGCTTCGGCGGCGTGGAGCAGGCGGGAGACCTCGCGCGGCTTGATCCGGCAGCGATCGAGGCTGCACGCGACGACGCCTGGCCGCAGGCGGGCAACATCGACGAGATGCATGAAGCACTGATGGGTGCGGGCGTGATCAGCCAAGGCGAGGCCGAAGCGTCCGGTTGGAGCGAACTGCTGCAGGCCTTGGCGAATGATCGTCGCGCATCGACACTGCAGGTTGATGGCGACGTGTTGTGGGTGACGGCCGAACGCCTGCCACAGCTGCAAGCCGTGCATCCCGATGCGCCGATGTGGCCGATGATCGATGTTCCCGCGACCTGCGCGCACGCCTGGACGCGCGACGATGCATTGCGCGAACTGGTGCGTGCACGCCTTGGCGCAATGGGGCCGGTCACTGCGGCCGCGATTGCGAGAGCTCTTGCTGCGCTTGTTGCTGACATCGAATTCGCGCTGCTTGCGCTGGAGCAGGAAGGCTACGTGATGCGTGGCCGGTTCAGTCCGGGTGCGACGCAGGACCAATGGTGCGAGCGCCACCTGCTGGCGCGCATCCATCGCAATACCATCGGCAAGTTGCGTCGAGAGATCGAACCGGTCGAGGTGCGCGACTACGTGCGTTTCCTGTGCGCCTGGCAGCGGCTGTCGCCCGCAACGCGAGGCAGTGGCCCGGACACTCTCGCGGGCGTCCTGGCGCAACTCGAAGGCTTCGAGGCCGCCGTCGGCAGTTGGGAATCCGAACTGCTGCAGGCGCGGATCAAGGACTATTCGATAGCTTGGCTCGACGACCTGTGCACGACCGGCCGCATCACCTGGACACGCTTGCGCGCAGGTGGCGGCGAGGCCGGTGGTGCGTTGGTGCGTGCGGCTCCGATCGTGCTGTTGCCGCGTAGTGAGCTTGGGAGATGGACGCGCCTGGCCACCGGCAGCCGCGAAGACGATGCCACCGTGTCGTCGCGTGCGGGTATGGTCACCGAGTGCCTGCGCGAACGTGGCGCGCTGTTCTTCGATGAGTTGATGGACACGACCGGCCTGTTGCATTCCGAAATCGAGGACGCACTGGCGGAACTGGTCGCGCGTGGACACGTGAGTTGCGACAGCTATGCAGGGCTGCGCGCCTTGCTGATGCCGGCTTCGAAACGTGCGTCGAACTTCGGTAGACGCGTGCGCCGCGCGTCACTGATGGGCATTGCCGATGCCGGACGCTGGTCCTTGGCCAAGCGACTTGTGCCAGCTCCTGCCGGCCTGCCCCAGCAAGCAGTTGGAGGAGAAGACCTGGAACATGTCGCCCGCGTGCTGCTGCGCCGCTATGGCGTGGTGTGCTGGCGGCTGCTGGAGCGCGAAGCGCCGTGGTTGCCCGCATGGCGCGAGTTGCTGCGGGTGTACCAGCGGCTCGAAGCGCGAGGTGAGCTGCGCGGCGGCCGCTTCATCGCCGGCGTGGTCGGCCAGCAGTTCGCGTTGCCAGAAGCCGTGGCCACGCTGCGCGCAGTGCGCAAGCGCGCCCATGACGGCGCGATGATCGTGGTGTCGGCCAGCGACCCCTTGAACTTGCTGGGCGGGATCATCGCCGGAGAAAAAGTGCCGCGGCACGCCGGTGCGCGCCTGCTGCTGCGCGATGGGGTGCCGATCGCCTCGTTCGTGGCGGGCCACATGCGTGCATTGGTTGAATTGTCGCCTGCGGACGAACAGGCGGCGCGCGCCATCCTGCTGCGCGACCCCGGGTTGCGGACAGTTCCGGCGCCGCACCCGAGCGCGCGCGCGGGAATGACTTCGGCGGTTTGTTCGGATCCACTCGGCTTGCACGGCTGAGCCGTCGATTGAAAACGCCGCCCTGAGGCGGCGTTTTCGAGTTTCGAAGATGAGCGCTTATTTGGTTGTCAGGCCGCGCTTTTCCAGCAACGGCTCGATCTTCGCCTCATAGCCGGCGAAGCCCTGAAACAGTTTTCCGGCCTCGATCTGGCCACCCGGCGCCAGTACGTACTGGCGCAGACGATCGCCATTTTCGCGGGTCAGTCCACCATGCTGCTTGATCCACTGGACAGTATTGGCGTCCAGCACCTCGGACCATATATAGGCGTAATAACCCGCTGCATAGCCGCCCATGATGTGGCTGAAATACGGCGTGCGATAGCGCGGCGGCACCGGCGCATAGTCAAGCCCATCGGCCTTGAGGGCGGCGGCTTCGAACGCCATCACGCCGGGGCCATCCGGCAGCTTGTCGGCCGGCAGCTGGTGCCAGCGCTGGTCAAGCATCGCCGCGCCGAGATACTCGGTGGTGGCGAAGCCCTGGTTGAAGTTCGATGCCGCCAGCACCTTGTCCAGCAGGGTCTGCGGCATGGCTTCGCCGGTCTGGTAGTGCTTGGCATAGTTGGCCAGGACCGACGGCCAGTCCGCCCACATCTCATTGACCTGCGACGGGTATTCCACGAAGTCGCGCGGTACGTTCATGGTGAAGTACGGGTACTGCACGTCGGAAAAGAAGCCGTGCAGTGCATGGCCGAATTCATGGAATGTGGTGGTCACTTCATCCCAGGTCAGCAGGGTTGGCTTGCCCTCGGACGGCTTGGGGATGTTCAGGTGGTTGGCCACCACTGGCTGGTTGCCCAGCAGCGCCGACTGGCCGACGTAGGTGTTCATCCAGGCGCCGCCGCGTTTGGATTGGCGAGCATAGGGATCGAAGATGAAGATCGCGAGCTGTGTGCCGTCCTTGTCGAACACGTCGTAGGTCCAGGTATCGGCATGGTATTTCGGCAGATCGGTGCGCTGCTTGAAGCTGATGCCATACAGCTGGTTGGCAGCGAAAAACACGCCGTTCTCCAGCACGTTCCTCATCTCGAAATAGGGCTTGAGTTGGGATTCGTCGAAGTTGTACTTGGCCTGGCGCACTTTTTCGCTGTAGTAGGCCCAGTCCCACGGTTCAAGCTTGAAGCTTGGCTCGCCCCTCGCCTTCTGCTCGGCATTGATCATCGCCTGCAGGTCGGCGGCTTCGCGCTTGGCATTGCTGACCGCGGCCGGCGCAAGCTTGCGCAGCATCTTGTTGACGTTGGCCTGGTTGCCGGAAGTTTCTTCGGCCAGCACGAAGTTCGCCGCGGTGTCATAGCCCATCAGCTTGGCGCGCTCGGCGCGCAACTTGGTGACCTTCGAAACGATGCCGGTGTTGTCCCACTGGTTGCCGCGGCTGCCGCGCGCGACGGACGCCTTGTGCAGGCGCTCCCGGAGTGCACGGTTCTCCAGCTGCGCTTCAGCTGGCTGGCCGGTCGTGTTCAAGAGCGCGATCACGTACTTCCCTTCCAGCCCACGCGCCTTGGCTGCTTCCGCGGCGGCGGCGATCTGCTCATCGCTGAGCCCCTTCAACTGCTCGCGGGTGTCGACGATGATCGCCGAATCATTCACCTCGGCCAGCACGTTCTGGCTGAACTGCGTGCCCAGGTTGGACATCTGGGTGTTGATCTCCCGGATGCGCGTCTGCTGCGCCTCCGTCAAGGCGGCGCCGCTGCGCACGAAGTCGTTGTAGTAGCGTTCGACCAGGCGCGTGCCGGCTGCATCCAGGCCCGACGTCGCGCGCGCTTCATACAGCGCCTTGATGCGCGCGAACAGGGCCGGATTGAGGCGGATCGCATCGGAATGCGCGGAGAACTTCGGTGAATACTCGGAGCGCAGCTTCTCGCGGGTGTCATTGGTGTCGGTGCCGACCAGGTTGAAAAACACAGTCCTCGCGCGGTCGAGGGTCTTGCCGGATTGTTCCAGCGCGACGATCGTGTTGTCGAACGTCGGTGCCGCGGCTTGACTCGCGATCGCATCCACTTCCCTGAGCTGCTGCGCCATGCCAGCGTCGAACGCAGGGGCAAAGTCCGAATCCTTGATCCTGTCGAATCGCGGGTAGTTGAGCGGCAAGGTGCTGATCGTGGCGAACGGATTGGATGCGAAGTTTTCCATGGGCATCGGTGCCTCCGTTGCAGGATTCATGTTCGTATTCGAAGTGGCGGGGGTACTCGCGCAGCCGGCCAGTGCAGTGGAAACGGCGAGCGCAAGCGCGCAGGTGATCTGTTGCTTCATGCGAATCCTCGTGAGCTTCGGGATATTTACGGGATATTTGACTTAATGGCCTAGCGTAGCGCAGGCGTAGGACACGGGTGCGTGACGAATGGCAAGGGTTCACGCCATGCCCACCCGGGCGGTTTGATAGTGGAGCTTGAATCCAGGTTGAGGACCGACTAATGAGCGATGTGACCAGCGTGATGACTGCCAACCCGGCAAGCTGCGGCAGGGACACCCCGCTGCGGCAAGTAGCGCAGATGATGATCGACAACGATTGCGGGATGATCCCGGTGGTGGATGACGGCGGCAAGCCTGTCGGCACCGTGACGGATCGCGATATCGCCATCCGCATCGTCGCCTGTGGCAAGGATGCCTCCAGCGCCTGCGCGGCTGACGCGATGAGCAGTCCGATCAAGACTGTTTCCACGAGTACCAGCCTGTACGACGCGACCTGCGTGATGGAAGCCGAGAAGATTCGCCGCTTGGTGGTCGTGGATGCCGGCGGCAAGCTGGCAGGTGTGGCTGCGTTGGCCGATCTCGCACTGGCCGGCAAGGACGAAGCCACCGCCCAAGTAGTCAAGGAAGTATCGGAACCCAAACGCTGACGCAAGGCTGCGTCGAATTTGCAGGTTGGTCCCGCCTTTGGGGCAGAATGGTTGCCAACTATCTTCTGCGGATACCACATGGTCACGACCGCCTACGATTTCGATGCCAGCTCGCTGGACGGCACGCCGCAGCCCTTGTCGGACTACCGCGGCAAGGTGCTGCTGATCGTCAACGTCGCGAGCAAATGCGGGTTCACGCCCCAATACACCGGTCTTGAGGCGTTGTGGCGCGAATACGGGCAGCAGGGACTGGTCGTACTGGGTTTTCCCTGCGATCAGTTTGGTCACCAGGAACCGGGCAACGCGGACGAAATCCGCAACTTCTGCTCCTTGACCTACGACGTGAGCTTCCCGATGTTCGCCAAGGTCGAGGTGAATGGCGGCGACGCACACCCATTGTGGAAGTGGTTGAAGGACGAGAAGGGCGGCCTGCTCGGGTTCGATGGGATCAAGTGGAACTTCACCAAATTCCTGGTTGGTCGCGACGGCAAGGTCATCAAGCGCTATGCGCCCACCGACAAGCCTGCATCGTTGAAGTCCGACATCGAGGTAGCGTTGGCGGCTTGAGTGCGCGAGTGTTTCGGGTCGATTTCAACTCCTCGTTGTGGTTGCGTCATGGCATGTGTCATGGCATGCGCTGAGTAGTCCCGAAGCCTGTGGCATGGAATGAGGGAAAATGCGCGTATGCCGCAATCGACACCACCCAGCAGCGCCTGGGAGCGCTACCAGCCCTACCGCCGAATCGCCGAGGTCGGCTATTGGGTGGTCGGTTGCCTCGTCACGAGTGCCAGCAACTCAGCGACCGTGCTGATGGACATCCGTCGCGCGGGTCTGGACTTCGCTGCGTGGGAGCCCGCTGTCTGGGAATGGAGCAGCAATCTGATGATGTTGGCGCTGGTGCCGGCGGTGGTCTGGTACACCCGCCGCGTTCCCGTGCACCTGGACACCTGGCGGCGGGCGCTGTTGCTGCACCTGCTGGGCAGCGTGGCATGGTCGCTGCTGCACGTGGTGGGGATGGTCGCGCTGCGCAAGCTCGTTTATGCGATGCAGGGTACGCACTACGAATTCGGCAATTGGCTTCACGAATTCGGCTATGAGTACATCAAGGACCTTCGCAGCTACGCGGGTACAGTTGTCACTATCGAGGTCTACCGCTGGTTCCTGCGCCGCCTGCAGGGCGAGGCCAGCGTGCTGGCGCCGGCAGACGACTTGCCAGTGCAGGAGCCTTCGCAGCGCCCGGAACGCTTCCTGGTGCGCAAACTCGGCAAGGAATTCCTGGTGAGCGCCAACGAGGTGGAATGGCTGCAGGCCGCCGGCAACTACATGAACCTGCACGTGCGCGGGCGTACTTACCCGCTGCGCTCGACGCTGGTCGCGATCGAGGCCCAGCTTGATCCTGCACGCTTCGTCCGGGTGCATCGCAGCCATATCGTCAACCTTGACTGCATCGCCGAGATCCAGCCGCTGGATACGGGCGATGCGCGCATCATCATGCGCGACGGCAGCGAGGTGCCCTGTAGTCGCCGCCATCGCGATGCGCTGCGGCCCGCCGCGGCCTGATCACTTTTCGACGAATGCGCGCTCGAACACATATTCGCCGGGCGTGCCGATGCGCGGTGCCGGCCTGAAGCCGCGCATGTCGAGGCTTGCGCGCAAGTCCGCCAGCATCTGCGGGCTGCCGCATATCATCGCGCGGTCGTGCGTTGCATCAAGCGGCTCCAGCCCAAGCACCTCGTTGACGTGGCCACTGTCCAGTTGTTCGGTGATGCGGCCGCGGTGGTTGCGCCCGCCATGCCGGAAGTCTTCGCGCGACACCGCCGGGTAATACAGCAGCTTGTCGCGGATCACATCGCCCAGCAATTCGTGGTTGGGGAGCTCGCGTTCGATGTAGTCGCGATACGCCAGGTCGGCCGCACCACGCACGCCATGGCAGAGGATTACCTTGTCGAAGCGTTCGTAGGTTTCGGGGTCTTTGATCACGGCCAGCCAAGGGGCCAGGCCGGTGCCAGTGCCAAGCAGGTACAGGTTTCGGCCGGGGTGCAGGTCGGAGATCAGCAGGGTGCCCGTTGGCTTGCGTCCAATCAGGATCGTATCGCCCGGCTGGATGTGCTGCAGGCGCGACGTCAGCGGACCATCGGCCACCTTGATGCTGAAGAACTCGAGCTGTTCTTCCCAGTTCGCACTGGCGATGGAATACGCACGCATCAGCGGCTTGCGCGATCCGTCATCCTGCTCGACGTCCAGCCCGATCATCACGAACTGGCCGTTGTCGAAACGGAAACCGTCATCGCGGGTGGTGGTGAAACTGAAGTACGAGTCCGTCCAGTGACGGACATCGAGCACCGTTTCGGTGCCGAAGGGGGAAGCCATGGGGTGCCGTGGGCAATCGTTGTCGCCCGCATTTTACCGTAGCGGGTCGCTGGGGTCCGGCCAGGGCCCGGGCGACGAGGCGCCAGACAGGTCATCAGCGGCCGCCTCGCCCAGGGTTGGCCGCTCCTGGTCGCGGGCCACTTCGCGATCCACAGCCGGGATCTTGCTGGCGTCCAGCAAACCCAGGCTGGCAGCATGCCGCGCAATCGCTGCACTGTTGGCCACCCGTAGCATCGGCACGCCGGTGCCGGCGACATGGCCGATATGCACATCAACGCCGCTATCGCGAATCGAGTCGGCGTCTGGGTCGACATCCCGGATGTAGATCGCGGCGATGCGATGCCCATAGGTGCGCGCGGCCTCGGCGTAGAGTTCAGCGTCGGCCTGACCGGAATCCCCCAGCAGAAGCCAGCGCAGGTCCGGGAATCGCTCAATGAGGTGGATCGCGCGCTCAAGCTTGTGCCCGTGGCCAGCGGTCTTGATGAATTTCCCGGGATCAGTGCCCAGGTCGCGCAGGTGGATCGGGCCAAAGGGAATCCCGTTGAGTTCCATGAAATCCTCCAGCAGGTCGTAGAGGTTCCACGGCGAGCTGGAAACATAGAAGATCGGGTTGTGGTTACCCTGCAGTGCGCGATAGAGCGCGGCCACGCCTTCCAGTGGCTTGCGCGTGCGCGCGTTGTGCAGGAAGGTCAATTGCGCGGCCGTTTTCCAGTCAGTGATGCTGCTTTGCAGAATGGTGTCGTCGATGTCGGAAATCACGCCCACCCGTGCCTGCGGGCCTATCTGCAGGACCGGTTGCGGCGTGGCCAGCGTGCCATCGGCCAGGCTGGCAATGGCGTTGTCCCACAACGGTTCGCTCATCGCGCCCGGACTTTCGAAAACTCCATGCCAGTAGCCCTCGTGGTCACTGCGAATGTCCAGGCTGCTACCACGATACTGAAGGCGCAACGGTGCATCCGGCACCTCATCGCTTTCGAAACGCCGGTAAGTCTCCAGCAGGTTGTGCCACCAGTTCGCGTCTTCAAGCGGGCCGCCCAGCGGCTCTTCCGCCAGCACGCGGCCGATCAGCTCGACGCCACGCGCATCGGCGTACCCGCGATACGCAGCGAGATGCCGAGGCTTTCCGCGTCCCAGGCGCGCATCGACCCGTCGCCACATGGCGTCCATGTGATCGTCGGCATCGATCATCGCGTCCTTGAGCTTCTGGACGACATGATCCGGCCAGCGACGGGCTGTCGACTCGCTCACGGCAGGGCGGGCACCGGTGCGGTCAGCCGCAACAGCTTGCCGTTGTCTGCATCGGTCAGCACATAGACCGCGCCATCCGGACCAACCCGCACATCGCGGATGCGTTCACCCAGGTCGGTCAGCAGGCGTTCCTCGCTGACGATGCGGTCGCCTTCCAGTTGCAGGCGGATCAGGTTGCGCTCGGCCAGCGCACCGATGAACAAGCTGTTGTTCCAGGCGTTGTTCGCATGACCGACCAGGAAGGCCATCCCGCTGATGCCCGGCGACTTCTCCCAGAAGTGGAACGGCGATTCCATTCCGGGCGCAGAGCTGCCGACGGTCTCCGGATATGCCCGGTTGGTCGAATAATCCATGCCATTGCTGATGATCGGCCAGCCATAGTTCTTGCCGGCTTCGGGCAGGTTGATCTCGTCGCCACCGCGCGGGCCATGTTCGCCTTCCCAAAGCCTGCCGGTGCGCGGATCGAATGCCATCGACTGGATGTTGCGATGGCCGTAGCTCCAGATCGCCTTGCGCACGCCAGGTCCTGCGGCGAAGTGATTGTCGGCGGGCAGGCTGCCATCGAGATTCAGGCGCACCAGCTTGCCCTGCTGGACGTCGAGGTCTTGCGCCAGCATCCTCTGGTTGCGCTCACCCTGGCTGATGAACACGTGGGCGTTGCCGTCAAAGGCGATGCGCGAGCCGAAGTGGGCGCCGCCGTCGAGCTTGGGTAGCTGCCGGTAAATCACATTCAGATCAGTCAGCGCATCGGTGCCGAGCGTTGCCGTGGCCACCGCTGTGCCAGCGGTGTCGCCATTGCCCGGTTCGGCGAAGCTGAGCCATATTCGCTGGTTGTTGCTGAACTCGGGATCCAGCACGACATCCAGCAATCCGCCCTGTCCTTGTGCGAAGACCTCGGGCAGGCCGCTGATCGGCGCCGAGAGCTTGCCGTCAACAGCAACGCGGCGAAGTCGGCCCGGCCGTTCGGTCACCAGGAAGCTGCCATCCGGGAGCAACGCAACCGACCACGGATGCTCCAGGCCGCTGGCGATGACCTGCATCTGGCTGCCTGTGGATGCCGTGGATGCGGAAGCAACTGATGGTGCCCCCGCAGCCGGTAAAGCGGTTTGCGCGCACGCATTCACCGTCATCGTGCTGCCGATACAGAGGATCCAACCAACCATGATTCGCATGTCTTGTTCTCCTTAGCGATAACCGGAAGCCTGCAGTTCGAACAGTTCTGCGTAACGCCCGCCCTGCGCCATCAATTGTTCGTGGGTGCCGCTGGCCTCTACTTTGCCATCCGCCAGCACCAGGATGCGATCGGCCATGCGCACGCTGCTGAAGCGATGGCTGATCAGCACCGCGGTGCGGTTGTCGGATAGCTCCTTGAAGCGTTCGAAGACCTCGAACTCGCTGCGCGCATCCAGCGCCGCGGTCGGTTCGTCCAGGATCATCACCTGCGCATCGCGCATGTAGGCACGCGCAATCGCGATTTTCTGCCACTGCCCGCCGGACAGGTCGACGCCGTCCTTGAAACGGCGTCCGACGATCTGGTCAAAGCCCTGCGGCAAACCGGCAATCACCTCATCGGCCATGCCGCGCCGCGCGGCTTGTTCAATGCGGTTGCGGTCGTACATGGCATCGATCTGGCCAACGCCGATGTTCTCCGCCGCGGTCAGGTGGTAGCGCACGAAATCCTGGAAGATCACCCCGATGTTCGCGCGCAGCGCCTCCATGTCGTAGTCGCGAAGATCGCGGCCATCCAGCAGGATGCGGCCTTCGTCCGGGTCGTACAGGCGTGCCAGCAGCTTGACCAGGGTGGTCTTGCCGGCGCCGTTCTCGCCGACCAGTGCCAGCACTTCACCGGCGTGCAATTCGAAGTTCAAACCGCGCAGCGCCCAGTGTTCGGCGCCTTCGTAGCGGAAGCCGACGTTGTCGAACACGAAACCGCTGCGGATCGGAGCCGGCACCGGGATGGCATCGGGCTTGCTGCGTATTTCCGGCTCGATCTTGAAGAACGAATACAGGTCATCCAGATACAGCGCCTGGCTGGCGACCTGGGAGAACCCGCTCAGCAGGCTTTCCAGCAACTGGCGCAGCCGTCGGAAACTGCCGGCCAGGAAGGTCAGGTCGCCGATGCTGAAATCGCCGCGTACCGTGCGCCAGGCGATATAGGCATACGCGACGTAATAGCCAAGCGTCCCCAGCGCAGCCAGCAAGGTGCCCCACAGCGCGCGTTTCCCGGCAAGTACTTTATTGCCTGCGTAGAACTTGTCGGACAGGAAGCGGAAGCGCTGGATGAAGAAGCGATTGAGGTTGAAGATCTTGACCTCTTTCGCAGTGTCCACGCTGGCGCCCATCTGGCGCAGGTATTCCAGCTGGCGGCGTTCTGGCGTCCACTGGAAATTGAGCGCGTAGTTCAGCGCGTTGAAGTGCGACTCGCCGATGAAGGCGGGAATCAGCGCGACCGCGAGCAAGACCATCAGCCAGGGCGCGTACGCCAGCAGTCCGGCGGCAAAACTGATGATGGTGATGACGTCCTGGGCTTGGCCGAACAACTGGCTGAGCAGGTTCATGCGTCCCATGGTCTGCCGGCGCGCACGATCGAGCTTGTCCTGCTGGTCGGCGTCCTCGAAATCCTCCAGGTCCAGCGTGGCGGCGTGTTCCATCAGGCGGATGCTGGTCGCGTTGGTGAAGCGCTCGGACAGCAGGGTATCCACGTACCCCACCATCCGGCCCAGCAGGTCGGCGAGGATTGCCAGGCCGAATTCGAGGCCCAGCAATGTGAACAGGTGATCGAGTTGCCCCGCCTGCCAAGCGGCAGTCAGCTCCTGCGCGACGCCAAGACCGAGCAGGCGCACGGCTTCGTCGATGATGAGCTTGCCGATGTAGAGCGTGGCGATCGGCAGGAACGCCCGTATCAGGCGGATACCGATGGAGGCCAGCGTCATCGGCTTGCTGGTGCTCCAGATCTCGCGCAGGAAAGGCGGGATGTTGCGCATCGCGCTGAAGCGCTGGCGCATGTTCATCTGATAAGCGGGCAGGGGTGGCGACATCAGCCCATTGTGCGGGATAAGCGTGGGCGATCAGCGGGCGCAGTTGACGTGAACCGCCGTCGCAGGTGACGGCAAAACGTGGCGATGACGCATGATCTAGCCCACATCACGCAGAGGCCGCATTGAGCGACCGGTTGCGCGCAAAACACCTGGACTCAGCGTTTGAGCGTGTATTCGGCCAGTTTTTCATCCAGGACTTCGACCGGAATGCCGAGGTCCTGACCGACCTGCTTCATCAGGTCATATTCGCCTGGATTCAGGCGTCCATCTGATGCCACCAGGCGCACCAGCACATTGTGCAGACGCTCGGCTTCGGACGAGCCAGGGTTGTGCACGTCAGTGAAACGCAGCAGCTCTGCATCGATATGGATGTCCTTGCGCATGCCGCGATCAAAGGACTCCATCGCGATGCGGCGGGCGGCCAGCGAGAGGTCGATTTCGTCCATTAGTCTGTTGGCGAGATTGGATTCATGGCTGCTCACCAGCCTGTCTGCCTTGGCCAGGTAACCCATCATGCCGAAGAACACTTCGATCACCATCTGCTTTTCCGGATCTGGCTTGCCCAGTCCCAGCAGGTCTGTCAGCAACAGGCGGATGTCGTTAAGCGCGCCGCCAAAGCCATCAAACCGCGTCGATGCGTCGTTGCCAGTCATGAGTCACTCCCCCGAATTCTGTCGAACTGATTGGTCGAATGCCCATCCTGCGCTACCAGAGGCCTTCTGAAAAGGCCGTCGAGCTATTATTGGCGCTCCCCGAGTCAAGCCAGTCCAAATCGTGACCTCCATCAAGCAGGAAGACCTGATCCAGTCGATCGCCGACGCACTCCAGTACATCAGTTATTACCACCCGGTCGATTACATCCGCAGTCTTTCAGAGGCCCATGAGCGCGAGCAGTCACCCGCGGCGAAAGATGCGATTGCGCAGATTTTGATCAATTCGCGGATGTGCGCGGAAGGTCATCGTCCGATCTGCCAGGACACAGGCATCGTCACCGTATTCCTGGAAATCGGCATGGGGGTGCGCTGGGACGACGCCACCATTGGCGTGGAGGATATGGTCCACGAGGGAGTCCGCCGCGCTTACAGCCACCCGGGAAACAAATTGCGCGCAAGCGTATTGGCCGACCCCGCCGGCAAACGCATCAATACCAACGACAACACGCCCGGCGTGGTCAACGTCAAAGTCGTGCCGGGCAATATCGTGGATGTGATCGTGGCAGCCAAGGGCGGCGGCAGCGAGGCCAAGTCCAAATTCGCGATGCTCAATCCGTCCGACTCCATCGTCGACTGGGTGCTGAAGACGGTGCCGACGATGGGCGCCGGCTGGTGCCCGCCGGGCATGCTCGGCATTGGTATCGGCGGCACCGCCGAAAAGGCGATGTTGCTGGCGAAGGAATCGTTGATGGAGGCGATCGACATCACCGACCTGCAGGCGCGCGGCGCTTCCAACCGCGCCGAGGAACTGCGCCTGGAGTTGTTCGAAAAGGTCAACGCGCTCGGCATCGGCGCGCAGGGGCTGGGTGGCCTGACCACGGTGCTGGACGTCAAGGTCAAGGATTACCCGACCCACGCAGCAAACTTGCCGGTTGCGATGATCCCGAACTGCGCCGCAACGCGCCATGCGCATTTCACGCTGGATGGCAGCGGCCCGGTGATGCTGGAGCCGCCGTCGCTCGAAGACTGGCCGAAGCTGACCCATGACGCATCCAAGGGGCGCCGGGTCGACCTTGACACGCTGACCAAAGAGGATCTGGCGAGCTGGAAGCCGGGTGAGGCCCTGCTGCTCAACGGCAAGCTGTTGACTGGCCGCGATGCCGCGCACAAGCGGATCGTGACGATGCTCGACCGGGGCGAGCCACTGCCGGTCGACTTGCGCGGACGTTTCATCTACTACGTTGGCCCGGTCGACCCGGTAGGCGATGAAGTAGTGGGTCCCGCCGGCCCGACCACCGCCACGCGCATGGACAAGTTCACCGAACAAATGCTCGAGCAGGCCGGACTGCTTGGCATGGTCGGCAAGGCCGAGCGCGGACCAGTGGCCATCGACGCGATCCGTCGACACGGCTCCGCTTATCTGATGGCAGTCGGCGGCGCGGCGTACCTGGTGTCCAAGGCGATCAAGGCGGCCAAGGTGGTGGGGTTTGCGGATCTGGGCATGGAAGCGATCTACGAGTTCACTGTGCAGGACATGCCGGTGACGGTGGCGGTGGACTCGCTGGGCACGTCAGTGCATGAGACGGGTCCGCTCGAGTGGAAAGCGAGGATCGCGGAATCGGCCCGCAGCATCCCGGTGGTATTGGCATGAGCGCTTCGCGGGTCGTGCAGGGTCCGGGCTTTCGCATCTGTTTCGACGACGAGCCGGACTTCCTGCGTGGCTACGTGTTCGATGGCACCGATTCGCTGGAGGTCTCGCTCGCGATGTGGCGGATGCTCGCCGCCGAGTGCGAAGCCACCGAAAGCAAGCGTTTGCTGGTGGTGGAGGATTTGCGTTCGACAGTCGACCTACCCGGAATCGAGTTGGTGATCAAGGCCATCTCCGAGATGAGCGTCGCCGAAATGCGCGTCGCCTTCGTCGAACTTCGCGATGATATCCAGGGTGCCGAGTTCGGTGAAATCCTGTGCCAGGAGCGCGGGATCAAGGCCCGGGTGTTCAGCCATGAAGCCGAAGCCCGGCACTGGTTGCTTTACGGTGATTGAGCACCGCGATTCAGCAGTCCACGCGATCGCGCGCTGACAGTTTCGTCGGCAACTTGTTTCAGGCCGAGCTTTCGTTGCTGGCACCGGGTTGCTTGAGCAGGTCGCTCGCGGTTTCCTCACGGCGGGCTTCGCCGATCTGGGCATCCAATGCATGGTCTACCGACGTGTCGCGGTCAGCGTCGTTCTGTTCGTCAGACAGCTGCGCCGCCGCTTCGCCGCGCTCAAGCCGGATCCGCTGTACCGGTTCACCCGCTGCATAGCCTCCGCGCTGCATTGCCTTCGCGACATGGCGCAGTGCCTCGCTTCGGGTTCTTTTCACATCGTTACGGCGTTGGTCTATCCAGCCAATGAACTGCAATCGAGCGCCGCCACCGGGTATGTCCAGGATCAGGGAGTCGGGGGCAGGATCCTCAAGCACGCCATCGAGCGCGGCCAATGCGGCTTCGCCGGCATCCATCGCGCCGTGCAGCGAAGCGCCGGGGTTGAGGTCAAGTTCGAAATCGAAGCGACGTTTTGGGTTACGGGTGAAATTGAGCAGCACGGACTTGAATACAAGTCCATTCGGAAGCAACAGGTGGTTGCCCTCGACCGTCATCAGCACCGTCGCACGCGAGGTCAGTGAAACCACCTTGCCCTCATGCCCGTCGATACACACGGTGTCGCCCGGGGAAAAGGGCTGACGCAAGCCGAGCAGGACACCGGCGACGTAGTTCTCCGCGATATCCTTGAAGGCGAAACCAATCACCAGGCCGACCAGGCCTGCAGACCCCAGCAACGCGCCGATCAGCGGCGTTGCGCCCAGCAGGTCCAGGGCCACCAGCACCCCTGCGAGCACGAACACGCCTTTCACGATGCGGCGCATCAACCCGTCGATGAAGGGGTTGCGTTCGCTTAGACGGGTCAGGAAATGCAGGTGTCGGCTGAGCAGGCCACCAATCCAGAATGCGCCCAACACAATGACCAAGGCCACCAGCAGGAGTGGTGCACCTGCAGCCAGTGCGAGTAGCTTGGCCTGGACTTGTTCGAACGCCATGCCAAAGCGGTCTGACAAATCGCCACTTGGCAGGGCATGAAGGTCGACCGGTTTCATCGCTGCAAGGGCGGTCCGGCCTTCCGGCATCAGAGCTGCGAGCGGAATGGCAACACGAACTTCTCGACCAGCTTGTCTTTCAGTGGTCGCTCCTTCCACATCGTGTAGCTGTACTCCACGGTCGGTTTGAGATCTTCTTCGAACACGGACGTCATCCGTTCGGCGAACTCGCGGCCATAGACATTCAGGCTGGCTTCGTCGTTCAGCTGGAACGATCGTACATCGAAGTTCGTCGAGCCCACTGATGTCATCGCGCCATCCACAATCAGCAGCTTGTTGTGCATCATCGTCGGCTGGTATTCGAATATCTGAACGCCGGCAAGCAGCAGCTCGCCCCACTTGGCTTTGGAAGCGAACCGCACCGTTTCGGAATCGATATGCTTGCCTGGCACGATCACGCGTATGCGCACGCCGCGGTGGCGTGCCGCCACCAAGGCCTTGATGACCAGGTCATCGGGCACGAAATAGGCGGCTTGCAGGTCAATCCGGCGTTGTGCGGCGGCAATCGACATCAGATACATCAGGTGCATGCTTTCGCTGCCACCAGCAGGCGACGACACGAACATGTGCGCATCCATGTCACCGACCGGCAGCAGGGGCGGGAAATACTCCTCACCGTTTAGTACCACGCCAGTGGTCTTGATCCAGTTGTCGTTGAAGGCTGCCTGGATCTGCGCCACGACGGGTCCTTCAATCCGGAAATGGAGGTCCCGCCAATGCTCCGGGTCCTGTGCGTGGCCTTCCCACTGATCGGCAATGCCGACGCCACCAGTGAAGCCGACCTTGCCATCCACCACCAGCAGCTTGCGGTGGGTCCGATTGTTGAGGCGGCCGATGTTGTACCACTTCAGTGGTCGGTACTGGTGTACTTCAACCCCGGCATCGCGCATGCGCTTGAGCATGGCGTTGTCCATCTTGATGCTGCCCGCCCAGTCGATCATCACTTTGACTTTTACACCGGCGCGGGCGCGCTCGGACAACGCATCGGCGAATGTCCGGCCAATCTCGCCTGACCAGTAGATGTAGGTTTCCAGCGTGATGCTTGTCTGCGCGGCGTTGATCGCCTCCAGCATCGCGGGAAAGATTTCCTCGCCGTTTTCCAGGTCTTTCACCTGATTCCCAGGCACGATGCCCGGGCCAAGCAGGACCCCCATTTCGCGCCGGAACTGTGGATCCGAGATCGGATATTGATGCTCGATCTTGCGCTCGAGCTGTTTTTCCGAAGTCTTGAAGTTCATCGCCAACGCTGTTGCCAGCAACGTCACTAGTACGGTGATGACAATGGTCCAGGTCATGCGGCGACGGCTCCAGTGGACGGGCATTTTATTTCGATCCGGCATTAGCGGCAGGTCGTGGTTGCGCAGCGTGCAGCATGCCTGTTCAGTATGGCGTGAATGATGGTGATTCCAATGAAACCATTGCGTGTGTTCACAGCCACCATGCAAGTGCGAACAGGCCCAGCATCGCGAACGCCAGTCCGAGCTTGAGCACGATGCCGAACAGGATCCCGAGCCAGGTGCCAAGACCAATCCTTGCGGCATCGCCCAGATCAGAACCGCCCAGCCTGCGCCGGTGCATGAGCTCGCCTGCCAGCGCACCAGCGAAGGGGCCAAGCAACAAGCCGAACGGCCCGAAGAACAGGCCGGCGAACGTGCCCAGCATCGCGCCGATGATTGCCTTGCGGCTCGCGCCGACGCGCTTGGCCCCCAGTGCCGTGGCCCAGAAGTCCACCGCCAGTGACACCAGTGTCAGCAAGCCAAGCACGACAAGCATCGGGATTCCGACCTGCTCGAAGCCTCCAGCCCATGCCGCGAGCAGCATCCCGGCGAATACAAGCGGCAAGCCGGGCAGGGCGGGCAGCACGGTGCCGATCAATCCGACCACGGCCAGGACAGCGGCGATCAGGTAATACAGTGCGGTGGGGTCCATGCTCACTCTTGCTGGTTGCAAACGCGGTTGAGGGGTTGGCGTCACGCGAGGGCGCCACCCATTCTGCGTCAATTCCGGCAGTCCGGACCAGAGCGTGCAAAACGAAACGGCCCGCGATGCGGGCCGTCTGAAGGTGTTGCCTGGTTGGAAAAATTACTGCAAGTAGGCGCGTCCGTTATCGACCCGAACGCGCGAGCCTTCGCGGATGTTGCCAACGTCGTCCTGCATCGCCACCAACGTCTGGCCATTGTCCAGGCGGACATAAACGTTGTAGCCGGTGCCGGCACTGTTCTGGATGGCATTCCCGATCAACGCGCCGGCTGCGGCGCCCGCAACCGTGGCGGTGTTCCTGCGGCCGCTGCTGTCGGTGTTGTTCTTGGCCAACTCGCGGCCAGCCACGGCGCCGACCACGCCGCCGACCACGGCGCCCGTCGCGTTCGGCGCACGGCTGCCAACGCCGGCTTCGATTCGAGTGACGACGCCACAGGTGCTGCAATAGCCGTTGTTGTAACTGCCCGGGTTCGAGTTGTAGTTGCCCGACGAACCGTAGCCCGGGCTGGTGCTGGCGCAACCGGAGGAAAGCGAAAGACCGACGGCGAGGGCGGCCGTTCCGAGGATGTGCAGGGGATTGGCGCGAATATTCATTGCAGGCTCCATGCGCGGGAAAGGCGCGGGAAAGGGGAGGGTCGAGGCCACTAGTCCGCGACTGTGCCGACCCTAGGCCACTCCGCCTGAATGACTACCTCATTTGCCAGGTCTGTCGTGCTCGCGGTCACAACGGATTCACCGATGTCCACGCCGCGTCAAAAAACCAACGGCCCACAAGTGGGCCGTTTGAACAGGATGTCGCCGAATCCAGCTGTCAGTCCTTGAAATCCTGATGGCAGCCCTTGCATGACTCACCGATCTGCTTCATCGCAGCGCCCAATCCTTCGCAGGTCAATGGCGGATTGGTGATGACTTTGTCCATCGTTGCACGCATCGCGGAGCTTGCTGCAGCGAAGCGCGTGTCCTCACGCAGGTCGGCGAATGCGGCATCGATATCGGTGGACGTCATCCGCAATGCCTGCAGATGCGGCAGGATATCAGTGGGATTGCAACGGTTCTGCTCCATATCCATCTTCAGCTGCCCCATGTGCCACTGCTGCACCTGCATCAATGCCTCGGGAAAATGATCCTTGCGCTGTTCCAATGCGCGCAGCACCATCACTGTGGCAACGGCGCCCAAGGCCAGGCCCAGCACCAGCAGGAAGAGGTAACGAGCAGCGGCCGAAGGGCGACGGTTGGGGTCTGGCGATGACATGGCGGCTCCGGTGGGCGTGGGCTAGACGATTCTAAAGGACGATAGCATGCCGCGCAGGGCTGCAATGGACCGCTAAAATCGATCGATGGAAAACCCCTGGTCCGATCGATTCGCCGGCGTCGAGCGCCTCTATGGCAAGGGCGCGCTGGCGCGTTTGTCAGCCTGCCATGTCGCGGTGATCGGCATTGGCGGGGTCGGTTCGTGGGCTGTGGAGGCGCTGGCGCGCAGCGGCATCGGCAAACTTACCCTGGTCGATGCCGACGACTTGTGCGTATCCAACACCAACCGCCAGTTACCCGCGCTGGAAGGCCAGTACGGCCGGGCCAAGATCGAAGCGATGGGGGAACGCTGCCGCGCAATCAACCCCGGGATCACGCTGGACCTGCAGGCGCGGTTCCTCACCCCAGGCAACCTGGACGAGGTGCTGGGTGACGGCTTCAACCTGGTCCTGGACGCTTGCGACAGCTTCCGCAGCAAGGTCGAGGCGATCGCCTATTGCCGACGGCGCAAGCAGCCACTCATCACGGTGGGGTCGGCTGGTGGCCGTAGCGACGTCACCCAGATCCGCGTGCGTGACCTGTCGCGCACCGAACACGACGCGATGCTGTCGCTGATCCGCAGGAAGCTGCGCGGCGAATTCAACTTCCCCAAGAACCACGACCGCTACTTCGGCGTGCCAGCGGTGTATTCGCTGGAGAACGTGCGCTATCCGCAGGCTGACGGCAGTGTTTGCGGCATTCGCCCGAAGGTCGACAATGACGCTTCCCTCAAGCTGGATTGCGGGGCGGGATTAGGCGCCGCCACGCACGTGACCGGGGCATTCGCCTTCGCGGCGGTGGGCAAGGCGCTGGAGATGCTGTTGAAGCCGAACAAATAGCGTGCGCCCACGCAAGCCTCGAGGTGCGGATCTAATGATCGGCGACAGGCTCACCACGAACGGCGACAGGCTCACCACGGAGGGTGTTCAAACCGAACAAGCGCTCCGCATTGGTCGTAGTTGCAGTAGCGAGATCTTCCCTCGGGATCCCGCGCAACCCTGCAACCACATCCAGCACCTGGATCATATTGGCAGGCTCATTGCGCTGGCCACGATGCCCGGAATTTGGCTGGTCCGGCGAGTCGGTTTCCAGTAACAGCTGATCCAACGGAACCGTGGTGACGACATTGCGCAACTTGTTGGCGCGTTCGTAGGTCACCGGCCCGCCGATCCCGAGCAGGAACCCAAGACCGTGCAGCTGCGCCGCCTGTTGCTGGCTTCCAGGGAAACTGTGGATCACGCCGCGCAATCCGCCGATGCGACGAATTGAAGCGATTACCGCTTCGACCGCCCGGCGCGCATGGATGATGACTGGAAGATCGAATTCCCGTGCCAGTCGCAACTGGCCCTCGAAGTAATTCTGCTGGGTGTAGGCGTCCAGTCCATCCACGAAGAAATCGAGTCCACACTCGCCCACGGCTACGGGCTTTTCGCGTTCGATCCACCTTCGGAGTTCATCAAGGTGCTCCGGCCGGTGCACGCCGAGATACGTCGGATGCAGTCCGTAAGCTGGGTACAGGCCGGGGAAGTGCGTGCAGACCTCTTTGAGTTTCTGCCAGCCAGCCGCATCGATGGCTGGAACGATTTGCAAAGTGACACCAGCCGCCGTCGCGCGCGCATGAGCTTCGGCGCGATCGACGTCGAATTCGGCGACATCGAAATGGCTGTGGCTGTCAACGAGCCGCACGAGATGGCCGCATGTCAGTGGCGGCGGGCCTCGCCGTCGATCGGCGGCTTGACCGGCACAGCGGGGTCCTTGCGCTTCTTCCAGTTCGCCAGCAACAGGGTGCCCAACCCGAGCAGGATCTCGTCGACGAAGGGAATGAAGTCGGGAATGACCACATCCAGTGCAAACAGGACGGCGGTCAGCACGAACAGGCGCGGATAGCTGAGGCGTCCGAGAAAGCGTAGCAGTGGGGAAATCAGTGGATTGACCATGGGGGCATCTTCGGAAAAGTCCGACTGGAAACTAGCATGCCCGCCGTGCGCCCGTACGTGAACGCTTCGCGCAGGAATTCGACGAACTCCCGAGGTATTCAGTTTCAACGTGCTGTGATCTGCACAGCAGGGGAAACGCCCGATGACAGGAGCACGCAATGAAGAACAATACGTTGGCGATCGCACTCGGTGCATTGCTGGTTGGCGGCGTTGCCACCGCTGGCTACATCAACAATCGCGAGCAAGTTGAACCGAATGAAACTGCGATGTTGGCGGCGACCGGCGAGCGGGTAACGACGGAGATGGCCATGCCGTCTTCTGGCCGGCTCGAGTATGCCCAGGTGATGGACGTGAAGCCCATTACCAAGCGCGAACCGCTGTATGCGACCGTCATCGGCACCGATCCGATCCGTGTATCCAATACCACCTCCACGCCACAACAGGTGTGTGAAGACGTGGCGGTCAGCGAACGCATGCCGGAACGCGATGGCAACGTCGGCGGCACCGTTGCTGGCGCGCTGATCGGTGGACTGGTGGGCAACCAGGTTGGCGGCGGCAATGGCAAAAAGGCCGCGACCGTTGGCGGTGCAGTCGCCGGCGGCTTCATCGGCAATCGCGTCGACCGGAATCATGTGGGCGGGCAAGTGGTCAACCGCACCGATCGCCGCTGCCGCACCGTGAATGCATCATCCACATCCTCCCGAACGGTGGCCTGGAACGTGACCTATCGCAATCCCGATGGCACCACGGGCAGCATGCGCACAGAATCAAAGCCGGGCAACCGCATTGCGCTTGGGGACGGCGAGCGCACGGTCGGTTACGACGTCATCTACCGCCTGGATGGACGCACGCACACGGTTCGCATGGATGAGCGGCCAGGTGCGCAGCTCCCCGTGATCGACGGGCAGGTGGTCACTCAGGTCGCAACGGTCGAGGACAACCGGAACGGTTGATCGCGGTGTACCAGCCGTGATCTGCCCAGACGGGGCCGGAGCGATCCGGCCCCGTCGTTTTGATGCGACAGTGACGCTTGCCCCGCCAAAGGGGCGGCTGGTCGTTTCGTCGGAAACTCCCGTGAGATAGGGCCATCCGACAGGGCCCGTTCGCGATTTCACGGTCTGCCCGCTATTCGGCCAGCCCGATACAATGGGCGACTTTCCCGCACCGCGAGTTTGCGATGGCCCTGCATCCCTACGATCTGTACGACGTCCGCTCGCTGCTGTCCGAGGAGGAACGCGCCGTGCAGGACACGGTGGCGCGATTCACCGACGAGCGCGTGCTGCCGATCATCGGCGATGCCTTCGACCAGGCGCGCTTCCCCGCTGAGCTGGTGCCGGAGATTGCCGAGCTTGGCCTGCTGGGCTCATCGCTGCCGGAACAATACGGCGGCGGCGGACTCAACAGCGTCAGCTACGGGCTGATCTGCCAGGAACTGGAACGCGGCGATTCCGGCATTCGCAGTTTTGTCAGCGTGCAAAGCTCGTTGTGCATGTATCCGATCTACGCCTACGGCTCCGAAGAACAGCGCCAGCGCTGGTTGCCGGACATGGCCGCCGGCAAGGTGATCGGTTGCTTCGGCCTGACCGAAGCGAGTGGCGGCTCCGACCCGGCCAGCATGAAGACGCACGCCAAGCGCGACGGCGGCGACTGGATCCTCAACGGGTCCAAGATGTGGATCACCAGCGGCAACCTGGCCGACATCGCGATTGTCTGGGCGCATACCGATGACGGTATCCAGGGTTTCGTGGTCGAGAAGGATTTCGCCGGTTTTACCGCGCAGGAGATCCACAAGAAAATGAGCCTGCGTGCGTCGGTGACCAGCGCGCTGTTCTTCGACAACGTGCGGGTGCCGGACGCCAACCGCCTGCCCAACGTGAAAGGCCTGAAGGGGCCGCTGGGTTGCCTGACCCAGGCCCGCTACGGCATCACCTGGGGCCCGATCGGCGCCGCGATTGCCTGCCTGGACGAAGCGCTGAACTACACCAAGGAACGCATCCTGTTCGACCGCCCGGTTGCGGCGACGCAGTCGGCGCAGATCAAGATGGCCGAGATGGCCCGCCGGATTACCTTGGCGCAACTGCTTTCACTGCAACTGGGGCGTTTGAAGGATGCCGGCACGATGCAGCCGGCGCAGGTGTCGCTGGCCAAGTGGAACAACTGCCGGATGGCAATCGATATCGCCCGTGAATGCCGCGACCTGCTCGGTGGCGCCGGCATCACCACCGAGCACGCTGCGATCCGCCATGCGCTGAACCTGGAATCGGTGATCACCTACGAAGGCACGGAAACCGTGCACCAGCTGGTGATCGGCCGCGAACTGACCGGTATCAACGCGTTCTGATCTTCCTTCTCCCGGATCCGGGGGGGGCTCAACCGGATCCATCCATGACCTTTACGCCAGTAGGCCCGACCCTCGAAACCCCGCGCCTGATCTTGCGCGTGTCGCGGGCCGAGGATTTCCCACGATTCGCGGACATGTTCGCGCATGACAGCACCCACCACATCGGTGGCCCGCTGTTGCGCCACGACGCTTGGCGACGCTTCCTGCAGATGCCGGGCGCGTGGCTGCTGCAGGGCTTTGCAATGTTCTCGGTCATCGAGAAATCCAGCGGCCAGTGGGTCGGCCATGCTGGACCCTGGCAGCCGGACGGCTGGCCGGGCACCGAGGTTGGCTATTCCTTCCATCGGGATGCCCACGGCAAGGGTTACGCCACCGAAGCCTGCGGCGCGGCGATGGATTGGGTGTTCGACGAACTGGGCTGGAGCGACGTCATTCATTCGATCGCTCCCACCAACATTGCATCGCAAGCCGTCGCTATCCGCCTGGGATCGCGTAAACGCGGGCCGGGCCGGCTGCCACCGCCGCTGGACGTTCATCCCATCGACATCTGGGGCCAGAGCCGCGAGGAATGGTTATCGCGCCGCCGGAACACCGCGCCATGATCACGGTGTACGGTTTTTCGCCCTCCGGAAATTGCCACAAGGTGAAGTTGTTGCTGGAGCAGCTCGGGCAGGACTACCGGTGGATTGAAACCGACAGCTCGCGCGGCGAAACCCGCACCCCCGACTACCTGGCGAAGAATCCGAACGGCAAGGTGCCGATGCTCGAACTTGACGACGGCCGCGTGCTGGTCGAGTCGAATGCGATCCTGTGCTGGCTGGCGGAGGGGACTGATTTCCTGCCCACTGACAACTGGCAGCGCGCACAGGCTTTGCGATGGATGTTCTTCGAGCAATACAGCCACGAACCCTATATCGCGGTCGCGCGCTTCATCTGCGGCTGGACGCCGTTGGATTCACCGCGTCGCGCCGGCCTGCCGGTGTTGCGCCAATGTGGACGCGCCGCGTTGGCGGTGATGGAACAACACCTTGCTGCGAATGACTGGTTCACTGGTGATGGATACGGAGTTGCCGACATCGCGCTGCATACCTACACCTGCGTCGCGCCGCACGGTGGCATCGCGCTCGCAGCCTATCCTGCCATCCGTGACTGGCTGGCACGAATGGAAGCCACGCCCGGTTTCGTCTCGATGTCGGCACCCGACGCTGCGGCGCAGGCCTTGATCGACCAATCCATCTGATCCAACCCTACACCGACCCTCGTCCGCTGATGGAAGAGGGGGGAGAAGCCCATGTTCGCCAGCGTTCCCGATCCAATCCCCGCACGCATGAAGGGGCTCAACCGCGCCGAGATATGTGACGTCAATTTCGGCGAATTCGTGAAGGCATGGGACGGCACGCCGGACAGCAGGCCGGCGCCGGACGAGGCAATCCTGCCCGGCAGCGCGCTTGACGCCCAGGGCTTTCGCGAACTGTTCGAATCGCAACTGCTCAGTCGTCATTTGGACCTGATGGCACGTGTGTTGCGGGTGCAAAACAAGGTCTTTTACACGATCGGTTCCAGCGGCCACGAAGGCAACGCGATGGTGGCGCGGGCGACGCGGCATACCGACCCGGCGTTCCTGCATTACCGCAGTGGCGGGTTCATGGCCGAGCGCTTCCGCAAGTTGCCCGGCGCCGACGGGAAACCACGCGATCCGGCGATGGATTCTGCGTTGAGTTTCGCGGCCTGCAAGGACGACCCGGCTTCCGGTGGCCGCCACAAGGTCTGGGGCAGCAAGCCATTGTGGGTCCTGCCGCAGACATCGACGATTGCCTCGCACCTGCCCAAGGCGCTGGGCACCGCGCTGGCGATCGAACAGGCGCGCCGGATCGGGCATGCCTCGCCGATCCCCGAAGACAGCATCGCGATCTGTTCCTTTGGCGATGCTTCGTCCAACCATGCCACCGCGCAGACCGCTTTCAATGCCGCGGCATATACCGCTTACCAGAAGCTGCCGGCGCCAGTGCTCTATGTGTGCGAAGACAACGGCATCGGCATCTCGGTCAAGACCCCGGACGACTGGATCGCGCAGAACTTCTCGATGCGTCGCGGGCTGGATTATTTCCAGGCTGACGGCCTGGACCTGGCGGATGGCTACGGGCGTGTGCGCAAAGCGGTCGAGCATTGCCGCATGACCCGGCGGCCCACCTTCCTGCACCTGCGCACGACGCGGATCATGGGTCACGCTGGGACTGATTTCGAAATCGAATGGCGCAGCATCGATGAACTGTGCCGGGTCGAAGCAAGTGATCCACTGCTGCGCAGTGCGGCGATCGCGCTGGAATCCGGGCTGATGGCGAAAGACGAAATCCTCGCGCTGTACGAAGCCATGCGTGCACGCTGCTTTGCCGCTGCGGAGGAGGCCGACCGCAGGCCCAAGCTCGACAACCTGGACGAGGTCATCGCGCCGCTGGCACCGTATACGCCGGACAAAGTGCAGGCCGAAGCGACCCGCGTGGCGTCGCCGGAAGCTCGCATCAAGGCATTCGGCAGCGAGGACAAGCTGCCCGAGAAACTGCCGCCGCGGCATCTCGCCATCCAGATCAACCAGGCCTTGCACGACCTGTTCGCCAAGTATCCCGAGACCCTGTTGTTTGGCGAAGACGTGGCGCAGAAGGGCGGCGTGTACACGGTCACCAAAGGCCTGCACAAGGCGTTCGGCAACCGTCGGGTGTTCAACACCCTGCTGGACGAAACCATGATCCTGGGCATGGCGCAGGGTTTTGCCAACCTGGGCATGCTGCCGATCCCGGAAATCCAGTACCTTGCCTACCTGCACAATGCGATCGATCAGATCCGCGGCGAGGCAGCCAGCCTGCAATTCTTCAGCAACGACCAGTTCCGCAACCCGATGGTGGTGCGCATCGCCGGCCTGGGCTACCAGCGTGGCTTCGGCGGACATTTCCACAACGACAACTCGATCACTGCGTTGCGCGACATTCCCGGGCTGGTGGTTGGCTGTGCGTCGCGTGGTGACGATGCGGCGATGATGCTGCGTACGCTGGCCGCACTGGGCAAGGTCGATGGCCGGGTCAGCGTGTTCCTGGAGCCGATTGCGCTGTACATGACCAAGGATCTCCACGAGGCCGGCGACGGTCAGTGGCTGACCGAATACCCCGCGCCGGACCAGGCGCTGGTGCTGGGCGAGGAGCGCGTTTACAACCCGGACGCCAACGATTGCGTGATTTTCAGCTTCGGCAACGGCATGCCGATGAGCCTGCGCGCCGCGCGTGCGATCGAGGCCAGGCCTGGCTGGAAAGTGCGCGTGGTCGACCTGCGCTGGCTGGTGCCGCTCAATGCGAAGGCGATCGCCAGACATGCACGCGAATGCACTCGCATCCTGGTGGTCGATGAAGGTCGCCACAGCGCGGGCATCGGCGAGGGCGTGATTACCGCGATCACCGAAGCCGGGCTGGGCGGCAAGCCAGGGCGACGCGTGGTGGGCGTGGATACCTACACGCCGCTGGCGGGCGCGGCGTTTCTGGTCATTCCGAAAGTAGAGGATATCGTCGCTGCATCGGACGCATTGATTACCGGATACACCGCTGCAGGCTAGGGAGCCTCTGAACAAGCAATCGTTCACCCTTCGACAGGCTCAGGGCGAGCGGGTAACCCTCTGATTCCGTTCGTGGTGAGCCTGTCGAACCATGATCGGAATCAGCACGCGGCGACTTATTCGGAGGTTCGCTGGCGGGCAGCTACATTCGCCGCCTCAATCGACGATAGCGGCAGGAATGTCGCGCGACTGCGTTGACGTTGATTGGTCGTGCGTGTGCAGCAAGACGGTGATCGCCTTGCTGGCCGGCGTGCGCGCGTGTTCGGCGAAACTGTCCAGCGGAACCAGCGTGTTGGTTTCAGGGTAATAGGCGGCCAGGCAACCGCGCGGGATGTCATAGGCGACCAGCAGGAAGCCGCGTGCCCATCGGCGTGAGTCGTCGCTGGCAATGCTTTCGATATCCACGCGCTGGCCAGCCTCCAGACCCAGCATCGCGATGTCTTCGACATGGATGAACAACGCGCGGCGCTCGTTGTGCACGCCGCGATAGCGATCATGCAGGCCATAGATGGTGGTGTTGTACTGGTCGTGTGAGCGCACCGTGGTGAGGGTGAATACGTGGCCGCGGGACCCGCTTGGAGGAATCGAATCCTGTGGCTGCAAGGCGTGCGCGATGAAGCGCGCTTTGCCGCTCTCGGTGCGCCATTCGCGGGCGGCGGCACTGTTGGGCAGGCGAAAGCCCCCGGGTACGTGCACGCGCGCATTGAAGTCATGGAAATCCTCGAACACCCGCGCAATCTGGTCGCGGATGCGGTCGTAGTCCCCCACCAGCCAGCGCCACGGCGTGTCGCTGCGCTTGCCCAACGTGGCCTGCGCCAGCCGCGCGACGATGGCAGGTTCAGACAGCAACTCCGGCGATGCCGGATCGTTCCGGCCCGATGACAGATGGACCATGCTCATCGAATCCTCGACCGTGACCGCTTGCGGGCCGCCCGCTTGCCGATCGATTTCGGTGCGTCCCAGGCAGGGCAGGATCAGCGCATCGCGGCCATGCACCAGGTGGCTGCGGTTGAGCTTGGTCGCCACGTGCACGGTCAGCGCGCAATTGCGCAGCGCCGCGTGGGTGGCTTCGGTATCCGGGGTGGCGGTGGCGAAGTTGCCACCCATCGCGAAGAACACCTTGCCGACGCCGTCACGCATCGCCTCGATCGCGCCCACCGTGTCCACGCCGTGGGCACGCGGCGGATCGAACCCGAACACCTGCTGCAGGCGATCCAGGAACGCAGGCGATGGCTTCTCGTAAATCCCCATGGTCCGGTCGCCCTGCACATTGCTGTGCCCACGCACCGGGCAGATGCCGGCGCCGGGCCGGCCGATGTGACCGCGCAGCAGCATCAGGTTGACCAGCATCTGGATGGTCGCCACGGAGCGCACGTGCTGGGTGATGCCCATGCCCCAGCAGATGATGGCCCGTTCGGCACGCAGGAATCGCTCGCCTGCATCGCGCAGGCGCGTTTCATCGAGGCCGGATCCGGTTTCTATGTCACGCCACTCGGCGGCCTCGATGCTGGCACGCAGCGCGTCGAAGCCATCGGTATGTGTTTCGATGAAACCTTCATCGAGCAGGGCTGGCTGGCCATCGGCATGTGCCTTCGCACCACGCTCCAGGACATGCTTGATGATGCCGGTGAGCGCGGCGAGATCGCCGCCAATGCGCAGCTGGTAGTAGTCCGAGGCGATCTTGGTTGATCCCGCATGCAGCATTTCCAATGCGTCCTGCGGATCCGCGAATCGTTCCAGCCCGCGTTCGCGCAATGGATTGAAGGCGAGCACGCTGGCGCCGCGCCTCACCGCCCGGCGTAGTTCGCCGAGCATGCGCGGATGGTTGGTTCCCGGGTTTTGTCCGAATACCAGGATCAAGTCGGCCTGCTCGAAATCCGCAAGCGAGACCGTGCCCTTGCCGGTGCCCAGCTGCGCGCCAAGCGCGAAGCCGGATGGTTCATGACACATGTTCGAGCAGTCAGGCAAGTTGTTGGTGCCGAGCTGGCGCACGAACAACTGGTACAGGAACGCGGCCTCGTTGCTGGTGCGCCCGGAGGCGTAGAAGATCGCCTCGTTCGGTGATGCCAGCGCATTGAGCTGACTTGCGATAAATGCGAAGGCATTATCCCAGCTGATCGTTTCGTAATGATCCGTTGCCCGGTCATAGCGCAGCGGATGCGTCAACCGGCCCTGGTCTTCCAGCCAGTGGTCACTGTAGCGCGACAGCTCGGCGACGGAATACTTCGCGAACAGATCTGGGGTTGCACGACGTGAGGTCGCCTCGAATGCAACGGCCTTGGCCCCGTTCTCGCAGAACTCGAAGGTCGAGGTGTGCTCGCGGTCGGGCCATGCACAGCCCGGGCAATCGAAGCCGTCCGGCTGGTTGACGTCAAGCAGGGTTTTCGCGCCCAGTAGGGCCGTGTCCTGCTGCAGCAGGTGCGCGGCGACGCTGCGCAGGGCCGGCCAGCCACCGGCGGGTCCATCGTAGGGCTTGATCTCGACTTCTTTCGTCACAGGCGTGTCGCTCATGGCATTGTGCGCTTCAGTCGCTGAGGGTGCGCATAGACCACGCAATTGCCCTCACGGGCGAAACCTACCAGGCCCAGCCCAGTGGACTGCGCCAATGCGATCGCCAGCGTGGTCGGCGCGGAAATCGCAGCGAGCAAGGGGATGCCGACTTGCGCGGCCTTCATCGCCAGCTCGAAACTGGCCCGGCTGGTGGTGATCGCGAACCCATCGCGCGCAGGAATGCTTGCGTGATGCAGGCCACCGACCAGCTTGTCCAGTGCATTGTGACGACCCACGTCTTCCCGCACCAACAGCAATTCACCGCGCGCATTGGCGAAGCCTGCGGCATGGGTTGCACCGGTTTCGGCATTCAACGGCTGTTGCTCGTGCAGCGCGGCAAGCGCGAGATGCAAAGCCGCTTCATCGATCTCGAGCTGGCTGCCTGTCTGCGCTGGCATACGCAGTACGGCGTCGATCGATGCGCTACCGCAGATCCCGCAGCCGCCATAGCCGGTAAGGTTGCGGCTGCGTTGCGACAACGCTTCGGCGCGTGCCGGCGCAATGCGCATGTGAATCGCGATGCCGTCGAGTCCCTCGTCAATCGCCTCAAGTTGCCAATCGTCATCGGCTTTCACGATGGTCTCGCTCAGAGAGAAGCCCAGCGCAAGGTCGGCGAGATCACAGGGTGTCGCCATCAGCACCGCGAATGGAACGTTGTTGTAGTGCAGGGCGACCGGCATCTCGCAGGCGATGGTGTCATCGGTGGTGCTCACGGCATCGCGCGTGCGCTGTTCTACCTGGCGCGTTGCGGCACCTTGCAATTGCGTCTGGTGGCGAAGGCGAGCGTTCACGCCTGCAGGATCGTGCCACCAGCTGACTGTGGAGTGCGCATCAACGAGCAAGTCCGCCGAGCAAGGGCATGCTTCGCAACTCGATGCCCGCGCACTGCAGCGCTTCAGTCGGCGCGTCCAGCGGAACCACGGCCAATGCCGAGGTACCAGCGGTGCAGATGATCCTGCCGATGCTGCGATCCGCACCAACCACCACTTCACTGCCCACCATTACTCTCGAAGCAGCGTCGTAGCGTGCCAGGCCCCGTTTGACCTGCCCGAGGAAGTGCGTGCGCGCCACGATTTCCTGACCGGGATAGCAGCCCTTCTTCACGCTGAACGCGCGCAGGCGATCAAGCGACAGTTGTTGCGGTGTCCATTGTTCGCGTTGCGAAGCGGGCAGGCGTGGCAGTCCATGGGCGAGGTCGGCCTGCATCCAGTGGCCTGCGGCTTCGTCGTCTTCAGGCGCGGAAGCTCCACCGATCATCAGCCGGCGCGGACCACCATCACTGCCCATATCTAGTTCGATGCTGCCCTCGTCGATTAGTGCGAACGCAGCGGATTTGGCTTGAAGCGGCACGCAAAAGCTGGCCGTCACCGTGCAGTCGATGGTTTTCAGTACGACTTTGCTGCGGAACACAAAGCGCTGGAGCAGCGGGGCGAGGTCGGTTGTGGCGACGTCGGGTAACAGCAGCCACAGGGTTTGTGCGTCGATGCGGAGCAGGGCGAACAGCGCAATCACGCGGCCTTTCGGCGTCAACCAGCCATTCCATTGCCACTGTCCGTCGGCCAGTGCTGCGACATCGTTCATGAATTGCGCCTGCGCGAAAGCCCTTGCATCGACCCCTTGCACGGCAAGAACGGTGTGGCCTGGCAGGGCGAAGTCTGGCAACTGGGCTTCATCGCGGTTGTGGGACATGGGCGTGGGACTTAAACTCACCGGGTTGTGAACAAGTCGATCATAGGCCAAACCGATCTCCCATCCGGACCCGGACCAGCACCGGTTCCGAACGCGGAGCCCACGCCCCGGCCAAACGAGGACGCATCCCCTGCCGCTGAAGAAGGTGGGCGTGGAGGACTCGATCCTGCGCGCTACGGGGATTGGGAAAAGAATGGCCGCTGCATCGATTTCTAGAGCCTGCTCGACTGGTCGTGACGCGGGTCCTGATGTCGTTTGTGAATAGAGAGAGCACCGCCCATGGCTGCCCCTGATTTACGCGCTCCAGATCCGCCTGTGCGCGAACGCCCTTTGTCCCCGCACCTGCAGGTCTATCGCTGGCAGGTGCAGATGGTGACCTCGATCCTGCATCGCGCCACCGGCGTCGCTTTGGTCGCGGGCATGCTTGGCCTGACCTGGGGCCTGGTGGCGCTCGCAGGTGGACCGGACCACTGGGCGGACTTCACCGAATGCGCTGGCTCGTTGCTTGGCAAGCTGGTGCTGTTCGGTTTCAGTTGGGCGCTGGCCTTCCATCTGATCAATGGCGTCCGCCACTTGCTGCAGGACGCCGGCTACGGGCTTGCCATCGAGGATTTCGTCCGTAGCAGCTGGGTGTCGATCATCGGCAGCGTGGTACTGGTGGTGCTGCTCTGGGCCATCGTGCTGCAGCAGTGGGGTAACGCATGAACGCGTCGGATGACCTGCGCACGCCGCTCAAGCGTGCCCGCGGACTGGGCTCGGCCAAGGACGGCACCGGCCATTTCCTGTGGCAGCGAATCACCGCCATCGCGCTGTTGCTGCTTGGCGCGTACCTGATCGGCCTGCTGCTTTCGCTGGGCGGCGCCGGGTTCGAGCGCGCCTACACCACCGTGTCCAATCCGCTCAATTCGACCGTGCTGATCGCGTTCCTGATCGCCGCGTTCTGGCACGCCAAGCTGGGCCTGCAGGTGGTGATTGAAGATTACGTGCATACGCCACTGCTGGCCGGCTTTGCCCACTTCAGCAACATCTTGGTCTGCTCACTCGCGGCCATCGCCAGCGTGTTGGCCGTCCTCCGCATCGCGCTCGGGAGCTGATCCTTGATGTCTGCCTACAAGCCAACGGCTTATAAAATCACCGAACACACGTTCGACATGATCGTGGTTGGCGCCGGCGGCGCCGGCCTTCGGGCCACCTTCGGGCTGGCCCACAAGGGCCTGCAGACCGCGTGCATCAGCAAGGTGTTCCCGACCCGCTCGCATACCGTGGCGGCACAGGGCGGCATCTCGGCTGCGCTCGGCAACATGGGCGAGGACGACTGGCGCTTCCACTTCTACGACACCATCAAGGGCAGCGACTGGCTGGGAGACCAGGACGCGATCGAATACATGTGCCGCGAGGCGATTCCCGCTGTCATCGAACTCGAGCACCAGGGCGTGCCGTTTTCCCGCACCGAGGACGGCAAGATCTACCAGCGTCCGTTCGGCGGCATGACCACGCATTACGGCAAGGGCACCGCCCAGCGCACCTGCGCCGCGGCCGACCGCACCGGCCACGCCATCCTGCACACGCTGTACCAACAGTCGCTGGCGCATGACGCGCGGTTCTTCATCGAATACTTCGCGCTTGACCTGATCATGGATGCCGACGGCACCTGTCGCGGCGTGCTGGCCCTGGACATGTCCGATGGTTCGCTGCACCTGTTCCGCGCCCAAGGCGTGGTGCTGGCGACTGGCGGCTACGGCCGCGCGTATTTCTCCGCGACCTCTGCCCACACCTGTACCGGCGATGGCGGCGGCATGGCACTGCGGGCGGGCCTTGCCCTGCAGGACATGGAATTCGTGCAGTTCCACCCGACCGGCATCTATGGCGCTGGCTGCCTGATCACCGAGGGCGTGCGCGGCGAAGGCGGCATCCTGCGCAACAGCAGTGGCGAGCGCTTCATGGAACGCTACGCGCCGAACGCCAAGGACCTGGCTTCGCGCGACGTGGTCAGCCGCTCGATGACCATCGAGATCCGCGAAGGCCGCGGCGTGGGCGAGCACAAGGACCATATCCACCTGGACCTGACCCACCTCGATCCCAAGGACATCCACGAGAAGCTGCCCGGCATCGCCGAGAGCGCGCGGATCTTCGCCGGCGTCGATGTCGAGAAGCAGCCGATCCCGGTGCTCCCGACCGTGCACTACA
>JBBQHK010000012.1:0-64789 GCA_038323895.1 Lysobacterales bacterium
TAACCAGACCGCATTGACCATCGCCAATGGTTGGAGCGTCACGATCAGTGACGACACCCCGGACACCACCTGCGCCAGCGAAGGCTACACCGGCGCCAAGCTGACCTGGTGCAAGAACATCTGCGAGAACGGCCTGACCGGACAGGTGCTGGATACCTGGATCCACCGCTGGATCCACCGCTACCGCCAGCTGCCGTATTGCGCAGTTGATAACGGACCGCAGCCGCTCTGAAGGTCTGCAGCCTGCCAAACAAAAGAGCCGGCGCAAGCCGGCTTTTTTGTGGCCAGCAATCCGTGGCTCAGCCCAACCATACCCGCGCATTGCGGAACATCCGCAGCCATGGCGATGCATCCGGCCAGTGGCTCGGTGCCCAGCTGAAGTTGGCGCGACGCAAGGTGCGTTCCGGATGCGGCATCAGGATGGTGGCACGGCCGTCGCGGGTGGTCACACCGGCAATTGCGCCTGGCGAGCCATTCGGATTGGCCGGGTAGGATTCGGCGACATGGCCGTCACCAGTGACATAACGCAAGCCGATATCGACTGCCGATTGGTCGATGCCGTTTGCGAAAACCGCACGGCCTTCGCCATGCGCCACCGCCACAGGAATCCGCGAACCCGCCATGCCGCGCAGGAACAGCGACGGCGACTGCACGACCTCAAGCAATGCAAGGCGGGCTTCGTATTGCTCGCTGGCATTGCGCTGGAAGGTGGGCCAGTGTTCCGCCCCAGGAATGATGTCGCGTAGCTGCGCCATCATCTGGCAGCCGTTGCAGATCCCCAGCGAGAACGTGTCGTGCCGGGCAAAGAACTCGGCAAATGCATCGCGCAGCGCATTGCGCTCCAGGATGCTGGTCGCCCAGCCGCGGCCGGCACCGAGCACATCGCCAAAACTGAAACCGCCACAGGCGACGAACCCGCTGAAGTCCGCCAATTGGAAACGTCCGGCGATCAGGTCGCTCATGTGCACGTCGTAGGCATCGAAGCCGGCACGGTCAAACGCCACCGCGGTTTCGATCTGGCTGTTGACGCCCTGCTCGCGCAGGATCGCGACCTTCGGGCGTGCGCCAGTAGCGATGAATGGCATCGCCACATCTTCAGCCGCATCAAACGTCAGCAGCGGCGTGAGCGGTGGCGCGTCGAAACGGCGCGTGGCGTCGCGCTCCTGGTCCGCGCTTTCCGGGTTGTCGCGCAGGCGCTGCAACGCGTGGCTGACCGACCGCCAGGCTTCGAATAATTCTTCCCATCGCCATTCGGCCAGCACCTTGTCTTCCTGGCTGACCCGGATCATGTTGGCGCTGGTGGGCCGGGCGATGCGCTGGGCGCATTCGATCAGGCCATGGCGCGAGACCAGGTCGGCGAACGTGGCGCGTTCTTCCACCGGCACCTGCACGATCGCGCCAAGTTCTTCATTGAACAGGGTGCGGAACACGTCGTCCGCGCGGCCATCGCCCCAGCCGTCGAGCTGGATGTCCAGGCCCATGTGCGAAGCGAACGCCATTTCACACAGGGCCGCAAACGCGCCGCCGTCTGAACGGTCGTGGTAGGCCAGCAGCAGGCCGTCCTCGCGTGCGTCACGTACCAGTTCAAACAGGCTACGCAAGCGTTGCGGATCGTCGAGGTCGGGTACGTCGCCGCCGAACGCGGGCAATGCGCCCTTGCCGCCGTGTTCGGGATGGCATTGCGCCAGCACCGAACCACCCAGCCGCTGGCGGCCGCCGCCCAGGCCGATCAGCCACAGTTCCGATTCGACATCGCGTCGCAAGAGCGGCGTCAGTTGCTGGCGCACATCGACCACCGGTGCGAACGCGGTGACGATCAGCGAGACCGGCGACACCGACTGGTGCGCCTGCGAGCCGTCCTGCCAGCGCGCCTGCATCGACAGCGAGTCCTTGCCGACGGGTATCCCGAGTTCCAGCTCCGGACAGAGCTCAATACCAACCGCACGCACTGCATCGAACAGCCGCGCGTCCTCGCCGTGGTGGCCTGCAGCGGCCATCCAGTTGGCTGACAGCTTGATGCGGTTGAGTGCTTCCACCGGCGCCGCGATCAAATTGGTGATCGCCTCGCCCACGGCCATGCGCGCGGAGGCTCCCGCGTCCAGCAGGGCGAGCGGGGTGCGCTCACCAATTGCCATGGCTTCGCCGGTGTGGCCGTCGAAGCCGGCCAGTGTGATCGCGCAGTCCGCCACCGGGATCTGCCACGGGCCGATCATCTGGTCGCGCGCGGTCAGGCCGCCAACAGTGCGGTCGCCGATGGTGATCAGGAAGGATTTCGACGCTACGGTCGGGTGGGCAAGCACGCGCAGGCCGGCCTCACGCAGGTCAAGCGTATCGGTGTCGGTTTCCGGCCAGCGCGGCAGCGGCGGGTGGGTGGTATCGCGATGCATCTTCGGCGGTTTGCCGAACAGCACGTCCATTGGCAGGTTGATGGCGGGGGCTTCTACTCCACCCTCACCCGAAGCGGCTTCGCCACTTCGACCTCTCCCGCCAGCGGGAGAGGTGTTTTCTACTGTCGCGCCATAGCCGACGACCAGTCGCTCCTCCGCAGTCGCGGTGCCGACCACTGCGAATGGACAGCGCTCGCGCGTGCACAGCGCTGCGAACTCTTCGACCCGCGAAGGATGGATGCCCAGCACGTAGCGTTCCTGCGATTCGTTGCACCACAGCTGGATCGGCGACAGCGACGGATCATCGTTGGGGATTTTGTGCAGGTCGATCACGCCGCCCACGCCGGAGTCATGCAGCAGTTCCGGGATCGCGTTGGACAGGCCGCCTGCGCCGACGTCGTGGATGGACTGGATCGGATTGTCCGCAGCGAGCGCGACGCAACGATCGATCACTTCCTGCGCGCGACGTTCCATCTCCGGGTTATCGCGCTGCACCGATGCGAAATCGAGGTCCTCGCTGCTGCTCCCGCCGGTCACCGAACTGGCGGCGCCGCCGCCCAGGCCAATCAGCATCGCCGGGCCGCCCAGCACGATCACCGCATCACCCGGCGACAGCATGCGCTTGGCGACCATCGTCCGATCCATTGCGCCAATGCCGCCGGCCAGCATGATCGGTTTGTCGTAGGCGCGGGTCAGGCGGCTGCCATCGGGCGCGCTGCCTTCGTGCAACTCGAAACTGCGGAAATAGCCGACCAGGTTGGGGCGGCCGAATTCGTTGTTGAACGCGGCGGCGCCAAGTGGTCCGTCCAGCATGATTTCCAGTGCCGGCGCCATCCGCGGGTTAAGCGAGCGCTCGGCTTCCCACGGTTGCGGCAAGCCCGGAATGCGCAGGTGCGACACCGAGAACCCGCTTAGACCCGCCTTCGGACGCCCGCCACGGCCGGTCGCGCCTTCGTCGCGGATCTCGCCGCCGGCGCCAGTCGAGGCGCCCGGGAACGGCGCGATCGCGGTCGGATGGTTATGGGTTTCAACCTTGATGCAGAACGCGCTGTCGGTAGAGGCTTCGGCGCGATACCGCTGGTCATGCGGGTCCGGGCGGAACCGTGACGTGGCATAGCCCCCGACCACCGCGGCATTGTCGCTGTACGCCGACAGCGTGTGTTCCGGCGCATGCGCGTGGGTGTTCTTGATCATGCCGAACAGCGTCACCGGCGCGCCGGCGTGCTGCATCGCGCGACCGTCAATGGTCCAGCTGGCGTTGAAGATCTTGTGCCGGCAATGCTCGGAATTGGCCTGCGCGAACATCATCAGTTCAACGTCGTGCGGATCGCGGCCAAGCGCGCCGAAGCGCTCACGCAAATAGTCGATCTCGTCCTGCGCCATGGCCAGGCCCAGCCGCGTGTTGGCCGCTTCCAGCGCGTCCAGCGCCACCACCTCGAGCTCGCCACGCGGCAATGCTTCGAACAGCGCCGCGCCAGCCTCGCGCGAATCCAGCAGAGACTGGGTCATTGGATCGTGCAGGAGCTTGGCCAAGGCGACCTGCGCTTCGGCTTCGGCGGGCCAACCAGCCAGGTCGATGCGCATGCCGCGCTCGACGCGCTGCACCGGCAAACCAGCGCCGCGCAGCAATTCGGTGGCCTTGCTGGCCCACGGCGACAAAGTGCCCAGGCGCGGCACCACGAAGCGGGTAACCACGCCGGAAGCGGCGTCTGGATGCACCGGACCGGCTTGCAGGATGCGCTTCAGCGCATCCATGTCCGGCGATTGGCCGGATTCGGGCTGGACCCAATAGCCATGCCAACTGTCGACGATGCGCAATGCCGGTGCAACGGCATTGAGGCGGGCTTGCAGGCGTTCGCGCCGAAACGGCGACAGGGCGATGGCGCCCTCGAGGACGATCATGTCCGGGAGATGGTGGCAACGGGCCGAAGATTGTAGCCGAGGCCGGGCCTTGACCGCGGCCCGGGGCTTCCCCGGACCATGCCCCACCCTATCGGGGGATCACGTACCCTCGCTGACGCTGCGTTCTGCGGCGACCTTCTCCAGCCGCTCCAGCAGCGCGGCGGGGGGCAGGTAGCCCCCGAGGAACTGGCCATCGCTGGTCAACAGCATGGGGGTGCCTTCCAGGCCCATGCGCTGGCCGGCCGCGTACTGCATGTTGACCGGATTGGGGCAGGACTTCGTCGGGATCGAACTGCCATTCTTGGCGTCGGTCAATGCCTTGCGACGGTCATCGGCGCACCAGACGGACACCATCTTCCGGTAATCCTCGCTGCCAATGCCGGCACGCGGGAACGCCATGTATTCGATTTCAATACCGCGCTTGGTGTATTCGGCAATCTCGTTGTGGAACTTGCGGCAGTAGCCGCATTCGATGTCGGTCAGCACCACCACGGTGTGCTTGGGCGCGCCGGTCGGCGCGAACACGATGCGGTCACTGACCGGCAGGGTCTTCAGCACGTCGCTGCGGAGCTTGGCCATGGCACTTTCGGACAGATCCTTGCGCCTGGCGACGTCCAGCAGTCCGCCCTGGAACAGGTACTTGCCGTCATCGCTGACATAGACCACCTGCCCCCCTGCGACAACTTCGCGGAACCCCGGCATCGGTGCGGGCCCAATGCGGTCGATGCCCATCCTGGGGCTCAACTGCTTGAGCACGTCCCGGACCCGGGCCTCGGGTGTGCCGGCCACGATCCTGGCTTCCGCAACGGTGGTGACAGGCGCTGCTGCATCGACCTGGGCGCTGCTGGCCTTGTCCGTTGGCGACACCGACTGGGCGCACGCGCTCAGGCTCATTGCGCTGAACAGGGCAGCGATGGCAAAACGTTTCATCGTGTAATCCTAATCTGGGCGCTTGTCCGACCGTGATTGGCCCGCGCGGTTCAGCCGATTGTCGCATGCAGCGGTCAAAAGCCATCAGCGCGAAAAAGCCCGTCGTTCAGGCGCGAGGATGATGCCTGGCATGCACGTTGCGCAGGTGTTCGCGCGCCACCAGGGTGTAGATCTGGGTGGTGGACAGCGAGCTGTGGCCCAGCAACATCTGCAGCGCGCGCAAATCGGCGCCATGGTTGAGCAGGTGGGTCGCGAAACTGTGGCGCAGGCCGTGCGGGCTGATCCGGGCTGGATCGATGCCGGCCGCCTGTGCGCTGCGCTTGACCAGCCGCCAGAATGCCTGGCGGGTCAGGGCCTGGCCCCTGCCAGCGACGAACAGCACCGCGGCATCGCGCATGAGCTGCAGCAACGCCGGACGCGACTCGGCAAGGTAACGCTGCAACCAGTGCTGGGATTCCTCGCCCAAAGGCACCAGGCGCTCCTTGCCTCCCTTCCCGCGCACCCGCAGGACGCCCTGGCGCAGGTTCAACGCGGTTGCGGGCAGTTCCACGAGTTCGCTCACCCGCAACCCGCACGCATACATCAATTCCAGCATCGCGCGGTCGCGCAGGCCTTCGCTGGTGGCGATGTCGGGCGCTGCCAGCAAGGCTTCGATCTGCGCTTCGGACAGCGCCTTCGGCAAAGAACGCGGCAAGCTGGGCGGTTGCAACAACGCCGTCGGATCATCCAGGCGATCGCCCCGGCGCACGCAATATGCATGGAACGCACGCAAAGAGGACAACAGCCGGGCATTGCTGCGCGCGGTGTAGCCGGCAGTGGTGCGAATCGCCAGGTAGTCGAACAAGGTCGGTCGGTCGAGCTGGGTGAGGCGACGCGTTCCCGATCCTTCCGAAGCACGCTGCCCCGCCCAACGTGCAAGCCCCTGGAGGTCGCTGCGGTACGCCGCCAACGAGGCCGCGGCCAGGCCGCGCTCGGCCCAGATCGCATCGATGAAACGTTCGATGACCAACGAATCCGCATCCGCCAGTGGTGGCAGCGATTGGGCGAAGTGGCGGCGGTCCGCGGCGGTCGGCATGCTCCCAGACTAGCCGCCGGGTGGCGCGGTTGTCGCCTGTATCCTGTGCCGATGCCAACGCCGAAACGTCCTGCCACGCTTGTCGGATGGCGCCTGCTGGCGCTGACCTACGATTTTTTCCCGGTCCTCGCGCTGTGGTTCGTGACCGCCGGCGTGTTCACCCTTGGGCATGGTGATGCCGTGCGCGGTGGCTGGCTGGGCGCGGCCGAACTCCTGGCGTTGTGGACGGTGGCCGGCGTGTATGCAACCGCCAGCTGGCGTCGCGGTGGCCAGACCATCGGCATGCGCCCGTGGCGGATGCGGGTGGTCGCCGCCGGCAGCGGTGGCGACGCGTCGCTGTACTGCCTGTGGTTGCGCTATGCGATTGGCAGCGTGTCACTGCTACCGGCCGGCGCCGGCTTCTGGTGGGCGTGGATCGACCGCGACCGATTGACCTGGCATGACCGCATCAGCGGGACGCGGATGCTGCGCGAGACAGGGGAAAAGGGGTCAGAGTGAATTTCCTGCCGACTGAAGTCGGTCGGTCGTGATCCTGGTCAGGAAACTTTACTCTGACCCCTTTTCGCAGTTCTTACCCACTTCGCCGCGTGAACAGAAAACCCGATACACCCAGCATGACCAACGGCGGCAAGGCATAGGCGATGCGATAGTCGAAGTGGTAAATGCCTGCCAGTTTCGAGAACATCTGCTGCAGCATGAAGAACCCGAGCGCGAACACGATGCCCACGAACAGGCGCTTGCCGTAACCACCACTGCGCAGGGTGCCGAAGGCGAACGGAATCGCCGCCAGGCACAACGCCAGCACGTTGAACGGGTAGAACCAGCGGCCCCAGTAGATTTCCTCGAAATCGCCGGCATCAAGCAGGTTGCGCTTGCGATATTCAATGCTCTCGCGCAGCTCCAGGCTGCCCATGTTGCGTGGCTTGGTCACGCTGGCCGCCAAGGCAGCTTCGTCCAGTTTCGAGTCCCAGCGCTCTTCGGCAACATTGCTGCGCTCGACCGATCTGGGGCCGAACGTGGTGCGCTCGACATTGCGTAGCAACCAGCCGCCAGGACGATGCTCGGCGACCTCGACATTGGCGATCGACTGCAGGCGACCATCGTCCTCGAACTGGAACAGGCGCACGCCGCGCAGTTCCAGCCAATGGTCGCCACCGCTGCGTTTCTGCTCGCCGGTACGGGCATTGAGGAACATCTCGCCTTCGCGTGCCCACAGTCCGCTGTACTGGGCGACGACCATGTCTGAATTGCGCAGGCTCTTGATCGACTGGGCGCGCTCCTCACCCCAGGGCGCCAGGGTTTCGCCGTTGGCCACCATCAGCACGGTCAGCAGGGTCAGAGAGAAGGCCACGGACGCACTCAGGCGGCGACGCGAGAGGCCAACGGCGCGCAGGGCGGTCAGTTCCGAGGTGCCGGCCAATTGGCCAAGCCCCAAGAGCGCCCCGATCACCGCTGCGGTCGGAAACAGGTTGTAGGCCCGCCACGGGATGGACAAGCCAGTCGCGACGATGGCGTGGCTGATGGTGTAACCGCCTTTGCCGACGCTGCCGAACTCACCGGCGAAGGCCAGTACGACGTCCAGGCCCAGCAACACCCCCCAGGTGCCCAACACGCTGATCAGGACGATGCGTGCGATGTAGTGGTCATGCAGCTTCGGGCGCAGGTTCATTGGCGCCACCACGGTTTGGCGATACGGCCGTCACGCAGGTAGAGCCAAGTGCCGAGCGCCAGCATCGGCAGCAGCAACCACCACAGGCCCGCGGCAGGCGGCAGGGTGCCATCGGCCAGCCATTGGGTGCCGAGCAGCATCATGAAGATGCCCACCAGATACGCCAGGAACGCCATCAGCATGGAGCCGTAGCGCGCTTGCCGCGGCGAACTGCGTGACAACGGCACTGCGATGAGGACGAAGGCAAGCGCGAGCAGCGGCGGCGCGATCCGCCAATGGATTTGTGCATTCGCCGCCGGCGAAGGGTCGCCCAGCAGTTCGCTGAACGGCTTGAACGCGGGATCATCGCTGGTGCGCTTGTCGTCTGGCCCCGGCAACTGCATTTCATTGCGCGCATAGCGCATCAGGCGGTAATCCAGGTTATTGCCTGCAAGCGGGCCTTCGACCCTGAAGCCGTCCATCAGCGCAAGCACGCGCGCGCCTTCGTCGCGATACAACTCGCCGTTGCGCGCAGTGGCAACGTCCATCCGCTCGCCACGTTCGCGATACACGAACACCCGGCTCAATTTCGTCCCGTCGCTGGACATGTTGCCGGCATAGGCCACGCCGCCATTGGCCATCAGGGTGAAGCGGCCGGGCTCAAGCCCGGCCACCAGCAGGTTCTTGTTGGCTTCTGCGACCATGACCTGGGCCTTGCCATCAGCCCACGGGCCCAGCCAGACGGAACCCACGGCTATCAACGCTATGGCCGGCAGCGCGACGATCAGCACCGGCCGCAGCAAACGACGCGAATCCACGCCCACCGCGGCCAACGCGTACATCTCCGACTCGCGGTAGAGCCGGCCCAGCGCCATCATGTAACCCAATAGCAGGGCCAGTGGCAGGATCAATGGCAGGTAGCGGACCAGACGCAAGCCCAACTGCGACATCAGCAACGTTGGCGGAACCTTGCCTCGCGCCATCTCGCCGAGCAGGTCGGCAAACACGCCGCTCAGGCTGACAATGGACAGCACCACCATCGCCGCCAGCACGGAACGGGCGATCTCACTGCTCAGGTAGCGGTCCAACTTCGGCATCAGGCCCTGCTTGGTTAGGAACTTGCTTTAGACTTGGGGGTTAGTTCTGCAACCGTGCGTCTTGTTGCTGGCCGAGTCTGCACACGGCTGCGCATTGTAAGCACTGCCGCATGCCGTGCCGGTGAGGCGGCTGCCGAAAATGGCGCGTAGCGGCTTGCCAGCGGCGCCTACCCTCAATTTGTAACTTTCTCTTGGAACCTTGCTCGATGAGCCTCGAATTCAGCCTGAACCACACGACCCCCGCCTCCGCCGACGTCGACTGCGTGATCGTTGGCGCATTCGCCGACAAGCAGCTGACGCCCGCAGGTGCCGCGCTGGATGCCGCCAGCGAAGGCCGGCTGCGCGCCCTGCTTGAGCGCGGCGACATCAGCGGCAAGACCGGCAAGACCACCCTGTTGCACGACGTGGCCGGCATCACCGCGCCTCGCGTGCTGGTCATTGGCCTTGGCGAAACCGCCAAGTTCGGCGTGGCGCAATACCTGAAGGCCGTTGGCGATGCCGCGCGCGCGTTGAAGACCGGGGCGGTGGCCTCCGCGCTGTTCACCCTCAACGAGGTCGAGGTCAAGGGCCGCGACGATGCCTGGAAGATCCGTACCGCCGCGGCTGCCGCCGACCACGCCTGCTATCGCTACACCGCGACCTTGGGCGCGAAGAACAAGAAGCGCGACGAGAAGGGCCTGACCCACTTCGCCATCAGTGGTGACGATGACACCGCACTGGCGCATGGCCGCGCGATTGCCACCGGCGTGGCCTACACCCGCGAGCTCGGCAACCTGCCTCCAAATGTGTGCACCCCGATCTACCTGGCCGAGCAGGCGCAGGAATTCGCTGCACGCAATGAAGGCGTGGAATGCGAAATCCTCGACGACGACGCGATGGAAGCACTCGGCATGGGTTCGCTGTTGGCGGTTGCGCGCGCGTCGGCCAACCGCCCTCGCCTGGTCGTGCTCAAGTACAACGGGGGCGGCGATGCCAAGCCTTATGTTTTGGTCGGCAAGGGCATCACCTTCGACACCGGCGGCGTGAACCTGAAGACCCAGGGCGGCGTGGAGGAAATGAAATACGACAAGCTCGGCGCCGGCACCGTGCTCGGGACATTCGTGGCGACGGTCGGCATGCAGTTGCCGATCAACCTGGTGTGCATCGCCGCCGCGGTTGAAAACGCGATCGACGGCAATGCCTATCGCCCGTCTGACGTGATCACCAGCATGTCGGGCAAGACCATTGAAGTCGGCAACACCGATGCCGAAGGCCGACTGATCCTGTGCGACGCGCTGACCTACGCACAACGCTTCGAGCCGGCCGCGCTGGTCGACGTGGCCACCCTGACCGGCGCCTGCATGATCGCGTTGGGCAAGTTCGCCGCGGGGGTCATGACCAAGAACGATGATGACCTGGCGCGCGAGCTGATCGATGCCGGCGAGACCGTGTTCGACCGTGCCTGGCAATTGCCGCTGTGGGATGAATACCAGGGTCAACTGGATTCCGCGTTCGCCGACGTCTACAACATCGGGGGCCGCTGGGGCGGCGCGATTACCGCCGGCTGCTTTCTGTCTCGCTTCACCGAAGGACAGCGCTGGGCGCACATGGACATCGCCGGTGTCGCCAGCGGCGACGGCAAGCTGAGCATGGCCACCGGCCGGCCGGTAGGCCTGCTGTCGCAGTGGCTGCTGGATCGTTCGGCCGCCGCCTGATTCCAACGCAGTGCCGCCGAAAAGGGATCGGAGTGACTACCTGCCGCTTGGCGCGATTGACCCGTTATCTTGGTCAGGAAACTTCACTCTGACCCCTTTTCGTTCCCTGACATGAAGCACTGAAACTCCATGCCGCGCGCTGATTTTTATCTGATCGACAAACCACGCTTCCGCGAACAGCCTTTGCTGCTCGTGTGCGAGCTGGCTCGCAAGGCGCACGATGCCGGCCAGTGGACGCTGGTACTGGCGCGTGACGCCGCGCAGGCAGAAGTGCTGGATGACCTGTTGTGGTCGTTTGACGACGAGGCCTACGTGCCGCACCAGATCGCCGGTGACGCCGAGGAAGACGCGGAGTGCCCGGTAGTGATCGCCACGCCCGACATGGACATCGCGCTGCGGCCGTTGCTACTGAACCTGCGCGACGATGCACCGCGCGGTGAGTTCGAGCGCGTGCTCGAGGTCGTGCCGGCCGATCCTGCCGCTCGCGGCCCGTTGCGTGAGCGCTGGAAGCATTACCTGTCGCTTGGTTTCGATGTAAAAAAGCACGACATGTAGCTGCTCTTCTCCCTCTCCCGCAGGCGGCCCCCGAAGGGTGTGCAAGGCTGTAGAGGGTTGGGGTGAGGGTGCACACCGTCGATCACCACCCTCCTCCGCCTTCGGCACCTTCTCCCACCAGCGGGAGAAGGAAAAACAAATCCCAGAAAATCCAACGAGTCATCTGCATGACCACCCTCGCCCCCGGCTACGACCCCAAGACGTTCGAATCGCGCCTGTATGCGCAGTGGGAGGCCAGCGGCGCGTTCGCGCCACGGGGCGATGGCCCCGCCTACAGCATCCTGCTGCCGCCGCCGAACGTGACCGGCACCTTGCACATGGGCCACGCCTTCCAGCACACGCTGCAGGACGCCCTGGTGCGATATCACCGCATGCGTGGCTTCCGCACCCTGTGGCAGATGGGCACCGACCATGCCGGCATCGCCACCGAAATGGTGGTCGGCCGCAACCTGGCCCTTGCAGGCAAGGGCGAAACCCGCGACTCGCTGGGCCGTGAAGCCTTCATCGAAAGAGTCTGGGAGTGGAAGCAGCAGTCCGGCGACACCATCGAGCGGCAGATGCGCCGGCTGGGCACCAGCGGCGACTGGACGCGCAGCGTGTTCACCATGGACAGGATCGCCGCTGATGCAGTAATCGAGGCCTTCGTTCGACTGCATGCCGATGGCCTGATCTATCGCGGCCAGCGCCTGGTCAACTGGGATCCGGTGCTGAAGACCGCGATCTCCGACCTGGAAGTCGTCAATGAAGAGGAAGACGGCTTCCTGTGGTCGATCGCCTATCCGCTGACCGACGGTAGTGGCACCTTGGTGGTCGCCACCACGCGTCCGGAAACCATGCTCGGCGATACCGCGGTCATGGTGCATCCCGAAGACGAGCGCTACACGCACCTCATCGGCAAGACCGTGACCCTGCCGCTGACTGGCCGTTTGATTCCGGTGATCGCGGATGACTACGTGGACCGCGAGTTCGGCACCGGCGTGGTCAAGGTCACGCCTGCGCATGACTTCAATGACTACGCGGTCGGCCAGCGACACACGCTGCCGCTGATCAACATCTTTACGCCCGACGCGAAGATCGTTGATGGCGATGACGTTCCCGAGGCCTATCGTGGCCTGGACCGTTACGACGCGCGCAAGGCCGTGCTCGCCGACCTGGATGCACTCGGCCTGCTGGTCGAAACCAGGCCGCACAAGCTGCAGGTGCCGCGCGGCGATCGCAGCGGCCAGGCGATCGAGCCCTACCTGACCGACCAGTGGTTCGTGAAAATGGACACGCTGGCTGAGCGCGGCTTGCAATTGGCGGAGCAGGGTGACGTGCGCTTCGTGCCACCGAACTGGATCAACACCTATCGCCACTGGATGGAAAACATCCAGGACTGGTGCATCAGCCGCCAATTGTGGTGGGGTCACCGCATTCCGGCGTGGTATGACTCCGCGAGCAATGTTTATGTAGGTCGTACTGAAGAAGAAGTACGTCAACGCCATCGCCTTGCTTCCGATTTCGCACTCAAGCAAGACAACGACGTGCTGGAAACCTGGTTCTCCTCCGCCTTGTGGCCAATCAGCACCATGGGCTGGCCGGATACGGACGCCATGGGCGAGCGCGGCTTTGCCGACTTCGTGCCATCCTCGGTACTGGTCACCGGCTTCGACATCATTTTCTTCTGGGTGGCGCGGATGATCTTCATGACCGACCACCTGGTCGGCCAGGACAATCCCGAGCTCACCAACGCGCAGCGGGTGCCGTTCCGCGACATCTATATAACGGGTCTGGTCCGAGACAAGGATGGCCAGAAAATGTCGAAGTCCAAGGGCAATATCCTGGACCCGCTCGACATCATCGACGGGATCTCGCTCGATGACCTGGTCGCAAAGCGCACCACCGGCCTGATGCAGCCGAAGATGGCCGAGAAGATCGGCAAGGCCACCCGCAGGGAATTCCCGGACGGCATCCCCGCGTTCGGCGCCGACGCGCTGCGCTTCACAATGGCCGCGCTGGCCGGGCCGGGCCGCGACATCAAGTTCGACCTCGCCCGCGCCGAGGGCTACAAGAATTTCTGCAACAAACTGTGGAACGCAACACGTTTCGTGTTGATGAATACCGAAGGCTTCAGTGCCGAAGGCGCGCTGAAGCCGAAGACCGATGCCGAACGCTGGATCCTCGCCCAGCTTGCGCAGACCTGCGCCGAGGCGGAGCAGCATTACGGCAGCTACCGCTTCGACCTGCTGTCGCAATGCCTGTACGAATTCGCATGGAATCAATTCTGCGACTGGTTCGTGGAGCTGGCCAAGCCCGCGTTGCAAGGCGAGGACGCGGATGCGGCCAACAGCACCCGGCACACACTGCTGCACGTGCTCGACGCGCTGCTGCGCCTGCTGCACCCGCTGGTCCCGTTCGTCACCGAAGAGCTGTGGCAAGCGGTGGCGCCCAGGCTCGGCAAGACCGGCGACAGCATCATGACTGCGGCGTATCCGCGCGCAGGTGACATTGACACCGGCGGCTTCGCCAAAGCAGAGGCCGACATCGAATGGCTGAAGTCGATGGTGTCGGCGCTGCGGCGGATCCGCAGTGAACTTGGCGTCTCGCCGGCCAAGCAGGTCACCCTGCTGGTGCGTGGCGGCAGTGCGGACGATACCGCGCGCATCGACCGCTTCGACTCGCAACTGCGCTTCCTCAACCGGATCGAACGCATCGACACGCTGGACGGCGAACCGCCGGCAGCAGCGTCCGCGCGCGTTGGCGAGCTGGACCTGTTCGTGCCACTGGAAGGCCTGGTCGACCTGGACGCGGAACGTTCGCGCATCGACAAGGAACTCAAGCGGGTCGAGGGCGAGCTGGCGAAGTCCACCAACAAGCTGGCCAGCGACACCTTCGTAGAGAACGCGCCGGCCGCGGTGGTCGAGCAGGAACGCCAGCGCTTGGTCGAATGGAATGCGCAGCGCGACGCATTGATGGCGCAGCGGGTGCGGCTGGGCTGACCGCCTTCCGCCCCGAGCTGCGTTATCCCGGGTAGCCATCCAGGGGAGCGGGAGTATGCGTTGCTTGTTGCTGTGTAGCCTTTTGTTGGCCTCCATGCCGTCCCCTGCCATTGACTTGGTCCTGCACAGCGGCAAGGTGTGGACCGGCGATCCCCTTCACCCGGCTGCAAGCGCCATCGCGATCGACAAAGGCCGCATCGTCGCGGTTGGCGATGACGCCCCGATCCTTGCTCTCGCGACCAGCGCCAGCCAGCGCATCGACCTGAAGGGCAGGCGCGTGGTGCCGGGCATCAACGATGCGCATACGCATGTCACCGTCGGCCTGTTTTCGGTGGATTTGGAGATCGATCGCTCTGGTGGCAGTGCAGCGGTGCGCGAAGCGCTCGCCGAGCAACCCCGTACCGGGGATCGCTGGATCACCGCCGATATCGGCATCGACGTTTTGACGGATCGGTCGATGCGCATGCGCCAGCTGGATGCGCTTCAGCCCGAGCGACCCGTGGTGCTGACCGGCTGGACCGGCCACGGCATGCTGGTCAACAGCGCCGCGCAAAAAGCGCTCGGCCTCACGCTGGATGCGGTACCTGCTGGCGGCTGGCTGGGTAGCGACGCCAGCGGAGCGTTCGACGGCCGCGCCTACGAATACGCGCAATGGTCGCCGCGAGTGAGTCTTCCAGCGCGCCCGCAACGACTGCGCGAAGTGATCGCCGAGCACACTGGCTCGCTACTCAAGCTCGGCGTAACCAGTATCCAGAACATGGCGATCGGCACGCCTGTAGAGGAGTTCATCGAGGCCTGGCGCGACACTGGCACCCCGTTGCGCGTGCGGGTGATCCGCACCCCGCTCGCCACCAGCCCGGGTCAGGCGATCGTCGATGCACCCGGTCCGGGCATCCCGTCCGGCGCCAACAAGGACCGGGTCACGGTGTCTGGGACGAAATGGGTTCTCGACGGGACTCCCATGGAGCGTGGCGCGGCCATGCGGTCAGCCTACCCGGACGGCAGCCATGGCCGCCTGAACTTCAGCCTGGCGGAGACCGAGGCCTTGCTTCGGGAAATACAGGGACGCGGCGACCAGCCGCTGCTGCATATCTCCGGCGACGCAACCCTGGCGATGGCACTTGACGCAATGGGACTGGTTGCACAGCCGCAGGCATGGCGTGCGCTGCGTCCGCGGATCGAACATGGCGAGGGCCTCGCCCCGGACCTGGTCGCGCGTGCGCACGAATTCGGTGCCGTGCTTGTGCAGAACCCCGCGCACTTCATGATGCCGCCGCCTGAAGCCGCCTTCATGCAGGCGAATTCGCTGCAGCCGTTGGCGTCGGTGTTGGCAGCGGGCATTCCATTGGCACTCGGCAGCGATGGCCCGCCCAGCCCATGGCTCAACATGATGTTCGCCACCGGCCCTATGTCACGACCGGACGAAGCGCTCACGCGAGAGGAGGTGTTGCGCGCCTACACCAGCGGGAGCGCGTTCGCGGAATTCGCGGAAGCCGAGAAAGGCACGCTGACGCCGGGCCGTCTCGCCGACCTGATCGTGCTGTCGCAAGATGTGCTGGACGAAAAGGTGGTGCCTGCCCAGGCATTGCCGGGTACCGCGAGCCTGCTGACCGTGATCGGAGGCGACATCGCCTGGCGCGATCCTGCGCTGTAGTGCCGCGAATGCATCAACCGAATTCGTCCGGCAGCAGTTCCATCGCCATCACGATCGGCTCTTCGCGGCTGTGGTTGGCGCTCGGGTAATAGCGCGGACGGCGACCTATCTTGTTGAAGCCGCTGCGGTCATACACAGTGATCGCGCGCGAATTGGACGGACGCACTTCCAAATGACCTGGACACGGAACGCACCCGCATCGACAAGGACCTCAAGCGGGTCGAGGGTAAGCTGGCGAATCCAGCAACAAACTGGCCAGCGACACCTTCGTGCAGAACGCGCAGCGTGAGGCATTGATGGCCCAGCGCACTCGCCTGGACTGAGCGACCTGGCCGGGAGCAGGCGGCAATGGCGTTGTTTCACGTACACCCTAACCAAGGAGCGTGAATGATGCTCCATGGCCTGGCGATTTCAATGGCTGGTGCCTTGATGCTCTCGGCATCCACCGCGAAGGCGCAATCGCCTGCCGCCAGCCCGGAAGCGGCGAAGCTCGCGCTCTACGCCGGCCACTGGAGCGCGTCGGGCCAGTCGCGCGCGGGTCCGTCCAAACCGTTCACGCCGTTCTCCGGGTTCGAGACCTGCGAGTGGTACACCGGCGGGCAGGCCCTCGTCTGCCGCGAAACCACCAAGGAAGCGGCCGGTGTGTCCCACAACAGTTTCATCATGGCGTGGGACTCCGCCCAGAAGCGCTACACGGTGCACGGCGTCGACGATCACGGCGCGGTCATTACCGGTACCGGAGAAGTCGAGGCTGGACGCTGGACATGGATCGCGGCATTTAACACGCAGGGCGATTCCATCCCGCTGCGCTTCATCTTCACGCCGGCAGCGGCTGGCGCCCGCGACATGACCATCGAGGCTGGCGACGGCAAGGCTGGCTGGACCAAAATGTCCGAGGTGCATTACACGCCACTCGACTGAGCGGCTCCAGGCTAAAGCGGCGGCATTTTCTCGATGTCGCCTGCCAGCAATTCCATTGCCATCACGATCGCGTCCTCGCGACCGTGATTGGCAGCCGGGTAATAGCGCGGACGGCGGCCGATTTCATTGAAACCGCTGCGGTCGTACAGGGTGATCGCGCGCAGATTGGACGGACGTACTTCCAGGTACACGCGCTGCGCGCCGCCGCCGCGGGCGATCCGCAAGAGCGTTTGCAGCATTCGCTGGCCCAGGCCATGGCCTTCGTTCCCCATTGCGGTACACAGGTTGAGGACGTGCGCTTCATCGGCGGCGGTGCTGAGCACACCGTAGCCGACGATGCCGCCATCGCGCTCCTGCACCCACATTGGATAACCGGCGCGCATGCAGTCACGGAAAATGCCGCGCGTCCACGGAAAGGGATACGCGGATTCCTCGATCCGCATCACCTCGTCCAGATCTGTTTCACGCATCGGCCGCAACGTGGCCGGCATCGTGAGATCCGCCGCGCGGACGGCGCTCATCAGCGGTGCTGCCGGCGCAGTGCGCGCAAGCGCGGCCACAAGGCGCGCTTGGCGGACGCGTTGCCATGCAGGCTGGCGATGACGTGCATGTCGTCGATGCATGCCAGGAGTGCTTCAGTGGTCATGCTTGCCGCACGCGCGACGTGGGCGAGCATCGGGCTACCAATCGATTCGATGCCGGCCGCGGGCAGCTCGGTGTCTAGGGCTTTGGCATCGGATGCACTGGCGACGCCAGCCTGCCGATACACGACAAGGCCAAGCTCGGCCAATACCTCGCGCTGGAACGGATCCCAGCTCAAGAAGCGGCATCCTGCCCCGGCATGCGGCGGCGACGGAGCCATAGCACCGGGCCTGACAGCGCATACAAGGTGGTCGCGGCCAGCAGGGTCTCGGCAGGCGCGATCCACAGCGCGATCAGCACCGCCACCACTATTATCAGGGTGACGAACGGAACCCTGTCGGCCTTGGGACCCGAGCCAGTACCCTTGAAACTGCTGTAACGGATGCGACTCACCATCAACAGGCCGCACACCACGGTCAACGCCAACGCCGCATAGCGCAGCTCTTCGCCCGCCCAGTCGAATTCCTGGCAGGTCCAGACGAAACTGGCCATCAGGCCCGCCGCGGCTGGACTGGCCAGGCCAATGAACCAGCGCTTGTCGACATGCGCCACCTGGCTGTTGAACCGGGCCAGCCGCAATGCAGCGCAGGCCGCATACAGGAAGGCCGCCAACCAGCCGAGCTTGCCAGGGGTGATGCCATCAAGCTTCATCGACGAGAGTGACCAGTGATACATCACCAGCGCCGGCGCCATGCCGAAGCTGATCAGGTCGGCCAGAGAGTCGTACTGCACGCCGAACTCGGTCTGGGTATTGGTCAGCCGCGCCACCCGACCGTCGATGCCATCGAGGATGCCGGCGATGAAGATCGCGATGCAGGCCGCCTCTATACGCCCCTGCGACGCGGCGATGATCGCGAAAAACCCGCCGAACAGGCCAGCGGTGGTGAACAGGTTCGGCAGCAGGTAGATGCCACGGCCACGCGGCCTGTGCGGTGGGTTGTCGTCGTTCAGGTCCATGCCGGCAGTGTAGCCGGCTTGCAGTGGCGCGGCTGCAGTGCTGCAATCCCTCTACACACCCCCCGGAGCATCCCATGGCCCGTCCATCCATTCGCCTGCCTACCTGCTTCATTGCCCTGCTCGGCCTGGCCGTGACCTGCACGCCGCTGCTGGCGCAGCAGCAAACCGTTTACCAATGGAAGGATGCCAAGGGCGTGACCCATTACGCTGATGCGCCGCCTGCCCAGAGTCACAAGAAGCGCGACATCAATGCGCGCTCGGGAACCGCAATCGAGGTCGTGGAAAGCAAGAAGTCCGCCAAGGATGCATCCTGCGACAACGCACGGAGCAATCTTGCCAGCCTGCGCAGCACCAGCCCGGTCGGCATCGACAATGATGGCGATGGCAAGCCAGACTCCAACATGACCGTTGAGCAGCGTGCGGCTCAGGTCCAACTCAATGAAGCCATGCTCAAGGCGAATTGTTCCGGCCTGGCGACGGCTGGCAACAGCACTGCCGGCTGACGTCGCTCGATGAGGCAAATTGGCCTGCTGCTGGTCGCCGTGGCGCTTGGCGTGGCCGCGTGGTGGTGGTTCACCAGCGAGATGCCGCGTCGCGAACGTGAGCGCGCAGAAGCCGCCCAGGTGGCGACGGCCACGGCGGAACGTGCGAACTCGCTGTACCGCTGGCGCGACGCCCACGGCAACCTGCAGGTGACCGATACCCCGCCCAGTGGACGCAAGTACGAGCGCATCGGCCGCCAGCCCGATGAAGGCATCGAGGTAGACAGCACCCGCGACTGAAGGCTGGCTCGGTTCAGCCGTGGCAAAATGCGGGTTCCCTGTTTTGCGAAACCCGCCATGCGCCTGTCGCAGTTCCATCTCCGCACCGAAAAGGAAACCCCCGCCGAGGCCGAAGTCATCAGCCACAAGCTGATGCTCAAGTCCGGGATGATCCGCAAGCTGGCCTCCGGCCTGTACACCTGGTCGCCGCTGGGCTTGCGCGTGCTGCGCAAGGTGGAAGCCGTCGTGCGCGAGGAAATGAACCGCGCCGGCGCGATCGAATTGCTGATGCCGTCGCTCCAGCCGAAGGAATTATGGGATGAAACCGGGCGCTGGCAGAAATTCGGTGGCCAGCTGCTGAAGATCAGGGACCGCAAGGAAGCCGAGTATTGCTACGGCCCCACAGCGGAAGAGGTGATCACCGATTTCGCGCGAAATGAGCTCGCCAGCTACAAGCAACTGCCGGTGAATTTCTACCAGGTCCAGACCAAGTTCCGCGACGAGATCCGCCCGCGTTTCGGGGTAATGCGTGCGCGCGAATTCCTGATGAAGGATGCTTACTCCTTCCATGTCGATGCAGCGTCGCTGGATGTCGAATATCAGAACATGTACGACACTTATTCACGGATTTTCACTCGACTGGGTTTGAAGTTCCGCGCGGTATTCGCAGATACCGGCGCGATTGGTGGGTCGGCATCGCACGAGTTCCACGTGCTGGCCGACTCCGGCGAAGATGCGCTGGCCTATTCCGACGACTCTGGGTACGCCGCCAATGTTGAACTGGCGGAGGCGGTTTCTCCCGGCGAACGACCCGGCGCGAATGAAACCCTGCGCGAGGTGGAAACCCCGACCCAGAAAACCTGCGAAGACGTTGCCGCGTTGATGGGAATTGCGCTGCAGCGCACGGCAAAATCGGTCGCGTTGATGGGCGCCGATACCGAGGGCGGCGTGCCCGGCAACAGGGGGCAATTGGTGCTGGCGCTGGTGCGCGGCGACCACATGGTCAATGAGATCAAACTCGCGAAACTGCCGGGCCTGGCCGACTACCGGCTGGCGACTGAAACGGAAATCCTCGAGTCCCTTGGTAGCGAGCCGGGTTTCCTCGGCCCGCTCAATCCTGCAAAACCCATCCGCGTGATCGCAGACCGCAGCGTGGCGGCAATGGCGGATTTCGTGGTCGGTGCCAACAAACCCGGCTTCCATATTGCGGGGGTCAACTGGGGCCGCGACCTGCCTGAACCGGAAATCGCCGACATCCGCAACGCGGTTGCGGGTGATCGTTCGCCGGATGGCAAGGGAGTGCTCGCCATTGCCCGCGGCATCGAGGTCGGCCATGTGTTCGCGCTGGGCTGCAAGTATTCCGAGGCGATGAGCTGCAAAGTGCTCGATGCCAACGGCAAGGCGATCAACCCGGCGATGGGTTGTTACGGCATCGGCGTGTCGCGCATCGTGGCCGCCGCAATCGAACAGAACCACGACGACAGCGGCATTTTGTGGCCCAGCGCGATGGCGCCATGGCAGGTCGCGATCTGCATCATCAATCCGAAGAACGATCCTGCTGTGCACGTTGCCGCCAATGCGCTGTATGCGGAATTGAATGCCGCGGGCCTGGATGCGGTGCTCGACGATCGCGGCCTGCGCCCGGGGGTAATGCTGGCCGATATCGAACTGATCGGCATTCCGCATCGCGTCGTGGTGTCCGCGCGCGGGCTGGAAGCCGGCAGCTTCGAATATCGCGCGCGGCATGCAGCTGAATCCGAACAACTCGACCACGCCGGATTGCTCGGGAAACTCCTCGCCTGAAAGGGCTTTAGTCCGGGCATTTGCGCCAGGCATTATCCGAAGTTAATATGCAAAACCCAACCGGGGTTTCCCCGACGGCAACCCAGAGGATCAACATCGCATGAGCATGAATATCGAAAACCTCAGCACCAAGGAACTGGCCGACCTGATCGCGCGTGCCAGCAAGCGCAAGAAAGTCCTGGCCAAGCGCCGCCCGGCCGCGCAGGTCAAGGCAGCCGTGGCGAAGTTCCTCAAGAGCACCGGCTGGGACTTCGAGGAACTTTATGGGCAGGCCCGCCCCGCCAAGCCCGCCGCCGCGGCCGAGAGCAGCACCACCACCGCTGCTGCGCCCAAGGTGCGCAAGTCGACCAAGGGCCGCAGCCTGGGCAAGGTGCCGCCGAAATACCGCAACCCGGCCAATGCCAAGGAAACCTGGGCTGGCCGTGGCAAGCAGCCACGCTGGCTGTCCGCTGAAACCTCGAAGGGCCGGAATCTCCAGGAGTTCCTGATCAAGTAAGCGAAGGTTTCATCGCAATCAGCAAACGCCGGCGGAAGCCGGCGTTTTTCATTGGGGCAAAGTCACGCTTGATCAATCTCCAGGCCGGTGGATGTCCTGACAGGGATCGGATCAGAGATTGCGTCGAGCGGTGATCAGCAGGTTGCCGAACATCAGCCCCGCCAGGAGCGCCATCAACGTGTTCAATGCCGCGATCGCGGCCTCCTGGCCGGCGCCGATATCCTGCGCCTGCACCAGTGAAATCACGCTGCGCAGCGCCACGCTTCCCGGCACCAGCATGATGATGCCGGGCAGCCGCACCAGCGCGCCCGGGCGGTTGGACAGGCGCGCATAGACATTGCCGGCGGCGGTCATGGCAAGCGCGGCCAGGAACACTCCGGCTGGCGCCCCGAACGCTTCGCCACCGAAGCGCGAGATCATGTAACCCGCGATGGCGGCGGACATCACCAGCGGATAATCCCTGCGGTTCGCGCGGAACAGCACGGCGAATGCGTAGGCACCGGTCACCAGCGCGGTCCACACCACCCACTCCGGCTGTGGGCGCGAGGCGCGCACGACCGGTTCCAGCCCCACCAGGGACGCCAGGTTCAAGGCGATCGCGGTGCCAATGGTGAGTTTCAGGATGGTGGTCATGGCGCCCGCGAAGCGCGCCGTCCCCGATACCAGATGACGGCTGGTCAGCTCATTCATGGCGTTGGTCAGCGCCATGCCCGGCAACAACACGATCAATGAAGCGATGATCACGGTATTGAGGTTGAGGGAGCCGACCAGGCTGGCGACCAGGATCGCCACCGTGCCGGCGATCAGTCCGGCGATCGCCTCGGAGGCTTCCGACAGGCGCGGCCGCGACTGGGCGGCAACATCCAACAGACCGATCATCAGGCCAATGACGCCTGCGGTGCCAATATCCAGCCAAGGCAGCCGCAGCAGCCCGGCAACCGCCGCCGATGCCAACCCGAATCCCAGTACCTGCGCCAGCCGGCCACGCCAACCAACCCCGCGCAGCAGTGCGCGCAAGGCCGCGCGACCGGCCGGCACATCCAGGGCACCGGCCATGACCTGTTCGGCGATCCGGTCGGTCTCGCACAACCGGTACAGGTCCGTGTCCCCGGATCCCAGGCGCACCACGCGGGTGGTGTCGGACATTCCGGCGGGCCGCGACGGGTCACTGAAGGCCAGCACCATGCCGGTCGGATTGACCCAAGGCTCGCACTCCAGCCCCAGCCGCCTGGCCACCAATTCAATCGCCCCTTCCATGCGCTGCACGGTGGTGCCGTAGGCATGCAGGCGCTCGGCAAGGTCCACGACGAAAGCGATACGCTCCACATAACCGGCATCGGTATGGGCGGGTGCAAGGGTGTCGTCGGGCTGCATGTCGGCTAGGATCGCATGCGTGACTATCATTCACATGCCCGAATTCGCGCTGCTTCCTCGACATCTTCGCGCACTGCCGCGGTCGGGTTGCGTAAGCTTGACGCGAACAAACGCAGGGCTTGAATGAGCAACGCACCGAACCATAACCCGCCGTCAGTAGCGGTCGATCCCGGTGACGCGACGCGCGTGCGGCTGTCCGGCCGCTGGACGTTGCGCTACGCCAACGAGATCGGCGAGATCCTGCGTGGCGTGCCTGAAGGCATTGCCGACGTTGACGCCACTGGCGTTGAGCGCCTGGACACGCTGGGCGTGCTGCAACTTTTGCGCTACGCCGACCGCCGGGACCTTGACTTCCAGCATTTCAGCTTCCGCGACGATCACCACACGCTGATTGAAGCGATCGAGGACGTCCACGACCAGCGTCCCAAGCGCAAGCGCGATACCGGCTTCAAGGCTGCGGTGGGCCGGCTGGGTTTCGCGGTGGTCGACAACGGCCGCGAAGTGATGGCGCTGGTCGCCTTCCTCGGCGAGGTCATGGTCAAGATGTTGCGCCTGGTCAAGGAGCCACGCCGGTTCCGGTTGACCGCGACCGTCCACCACATGGAACAGGTCGGCCTGGACGCAGTGCCGCTGGTGGCGCTGCTGTCGTTCATGGTGGGCGCGGTGATCGCCTTCCTTGGGGCAATGGTCCTGCGCGATTTCGGCGCCCAGATCTTCGTGGTGGAGCTGGTCAATGCCGCCTTCCTGCGGGAGTTCGGGGTCCTGCTGACCGCAATCCTTCTGGCAGGCCGCACTGCCAGCGCATTCACCGCGCAGATCGGCATGATGGTCAACCGCGAGGAAGTCGATGCGATCCGCGTGCTTGGCCTGGACCCGATCGACCTGCTGGTCATCCCGCGCGTGCTGGCATTGCTGGCGATGCTGCCACTGCTGACCTTCATTGCGATGGTGGCTGGCCTGGCCGGAGGCATGGCAGTCGGCGCGTTCAACCTCGACATCCCGGCGGTCGCCTACCTGGCGCGCATGCAGGAAACAATGAACCTGGACAATTTCGTGGTCGGGATGGTCAAGGCGCCGATCTTCGCGATCCTCATTGCGCTGATCGGCTGCCTGGAAGGCCTGCAGACCGAGGGCACCGCGCAATCGCTGGGCGAGCGCACTACCTCCAGCGTGGTGCAATCCATCGCGATGGTGATCGTGATCGATGCCTTCGCGGCGCTGTGGTTCATGCAGATGGACTACTGATGGCGACTGAACAAGTTTCAGCGAGCGAGGCGAGCGCGCCGAATCCGGGACGTACGCTGGACGGCGTCGTCATCGGCGACAAACCGCTGATCAAAGTGCGCGGGCTGGTAAACCGCTTCGACGAGCAAGTCGTGCATGACGGCGTCGACCTCGACGTGCGGCGCGGCGAGATCATCGGCGTGGTTGGTGGATCAGGCAGCGGCAAGTCGGTGCTCATGCGCTCGATCCTCGGGCTGCGCGAGCCAAACGAGGGGCGTATCGATGTGCTGGGCGTGGACGCCCTTTCGAAGGACCGGATCACCCGTCGCCATATCGAGCGCAACACCGGCGTGCTGTTCCAGGACGGCGCCCTGTTCTCTTCGCTGACAGTTGGCGAGAACGTGCAGGTACCGCTCAAGGAGTATTACCCGGACCTGCAGGACTCGCTGCGCTATGAACTGGCCCTGCTCAAGATCAAGCTGGCCGGCCTGCCTGCCGATGCGCTGGACAAGCTGCCCTCGCAGCTCTCCGGCGGCATGCGCAAGCGCGCCGGACTGGCGCGCGCGCTGGCGCTGGATCCACCGCTGCTGTTCCTGGATGAACCGACTGCCGGACTTGACCCGATCGGCGCGGCCGCATTCGACGACTTGATCCGCACCCTGCAACAGGCGCTTGGCCTGACGGTATTCCTGATCACACACGACCTCGACACGCTTTACGCTATCTGTGACCGGGTGGCGGTGCTTGCAGACCGTAAAGTGGTTGCCGTAGCGCCTGTGCAAGAGCTGGAAACGCTGGACCATCCTTGGGTCAAGGAATATTTCAACGGCCCACGTGGGCGAGCTGCGCGCGACGCGCGCTGAAAAGGAAGAGTGCAATGGAAACCCGTGCCAACTACGTCCTGATCGGCGGCTTCACCATCCTGGCAACCGTGTGCCTGCTGATGTTCGCGCTGTGGGCGGCCAAATTCTCCTCCGACCGCAACTGGCGCCAGTACAAAGTCATCTTCACCGAGCCCGTGACCGGCCTGACCGAGGGTGGCGGCGTGCAGTACAACGGCATCAGCGTGGGCACGGTCGACGACCTGAGCCTGGCGCCGGATGATGCGCGCAAGGTGATTGCCCTGCTCAAGGTCCAGGCCGACACGCCGGTCAAGATCGATACCCGCGCCAAGCTGTCGCAGCAGGGCATTACAGGCCAGCCTTTCATCCAGCTCACCGGGGGCAGTCCGGAAACCGCACGGCTGGAACCCGATGCGAGCGGCGAGATCCCGATCATCCGCACCGAGCCCTCCGCCTTGCAGAACATCGCCGACACCGCCAACCGGCTGGTAGCACGCATGGACCAGCTGATCAGCGAGGAGAACATCGCCAAACTCAGCGCAACCATTGACCATCTGGAACAGGCTACGGGCAGTGTTGCCGGCCAGCGCGAGGACATCGCCGCATTGATCGTCAATGCGCGCAAGGCCACCGAAACGCTGCAGGTCACCCTGGCCACCGCCAATGGCTCGCTGGACAAGATTGACCGCACCGTGGTCGATCAGCTGCCGGCATTGATGAGCAAGTTGGATGCCACTGTCGGCAACCTCGACTCGGTGGCCGGCAATGCCAATGCAATGATCGCCGAGAACCGCCCGGCGCTGCAGAGCTTCGCCAATGACGGCCTGTCCCAATTGGGCCCGACATTGGCGGACCTGCGCGCCCTGATCCGCGACCTGCGCCGGGTCACCGACCGTCTTGATGGCGGGCCAGCAAAGTACATCCTCGGCCGCGACGCACCCAAGGAGTTCGAACCCGAATGAGCAAGCAACCTTCTATAACCGCCGTGGCCTCGGCTCTGAGCATGTGCCTCCTGCCTGTAATGCTTGGCGGCTGCGCGCTGCTGGGATCCAAGGACCCGACAACGATCTACGCACCCGACCCGCGCGTCGAGGCAGACCCGTCCTGGCCCCGTGTCGGCTGGCAACTGAGCACCACCCGCCCGACTGCGGCGCGCATGATGGACAGCCTGCGCATCGCGGTCAGCCCGGTGCCGGGCGAGTTGCAGGTCTACAAGAATGCGTCCTGGGCGCGTACGCCCACTGAGATGATCGAAGACGGCGTTCTGCGTGTACTGGAAGACTCCGGGAAGATCCCGGCGGTCGCACGCCAGGGCAGCGGCATCGGTGCGGATTACAGGCTGGTGATGGACCTGCGCGATTTCGGAGCCGACTACGCAGGCGCCGCCGTGCCCTCCGCGGTGATCGAAGTGAATGTCAAGCTGCTGCATTCGCACGATCAAACCGTGGTCAGCAGCCGCACGTTCCGGCAAGCGCAACCCGCCGCCGGGACCGATGTCAGCCTGGTTGCCGACGCCTTCACGCAGGCGCTGGGTGCAACCACGCATGACATCGCTGGCTGGGTCCTGACCACCGGGCAGGCGCACGAAATGAAGCACCCCAGCGAAAAGCATTGAGTCGCGCCAGCAACCACACACTTCGCCGCATTTGCCGCATCCGCTGAAACCCCGGAAAATCGGCTGATTGGCGAAACTGCCTGGGAGAGTTGCGTGAGCGAAGCCGAACAGATCAACGTTGCTGTCACAGAGCGCGACGTGATGGAGTACGACGTCGTGACCGTCGGCGCGGGGCCTGCGGGCCTTGCGTTCGCGATCCGGCTCAAGCAGCTCAATCCGGATATTTCGGTCTGCGTGATTGAGAAGGCCAGCACCATCGGCGCGCATATCCTGTCCGGGGCGGTGATCGAAACCGATCCGCTCGATGCATTGCTGCCCGAGTGGCGGAAGAGCCCGCCGCCGATCTGCGTGGACGCCACCGACGACGAATTCTGGCTGCTCAGCAAGACCGGTGGCCGCAGGCTGCCGGTACCGCCGGGCATGCACAACAAGGGCAATGTGATCGTCAGCCTGGGCGCGATGTGCGCCTGGTTGGCGCCGCAGGCCGAAGCACTGGGCGTGGAGATTTATCCCGGTTTCGCTGCCTCCGAAATCCTGCATGACGACACGTCTGATGGACGCGTGGGCGCCGTGATTGGCGTGCGCATCGGCGACATGGGCGTGGCCAAGGACGGATCGCACAAGCCCGGATACACCGCCGGCATCGATATCCGCGCCAAGGTCACCGTGCTGGCCGAGGGCGCGCGGGGAAGCTTGACCAAAAGGCTGATTCAGCACTTCAAATTGGATGCCGGCTGCGATCCCCAGGGCTATTCGATCGGCATCAAGGAACTGTGGCAGGTGCCGGAGGAGCGCGTCTGCCCCGGCAAGATCGTGCACAGCTTCGGCTGGCCGGCCGACAGCCACACGTATGGCGGCAGCTTCCTGTACCACCTGGACAAGGGCCGTATCGCGCTGGGGTATGTCAGCGGACTGGACTACAGCGATCCCGAATACAACCCGTGGGAAGCCTTCCAGCAGTGGAAGAATCACCCGATGATCCAGCCGCTACTGGAAGGCGGCAGTATTCTTTCCGCCGGCGCGCGGGCGATTGTCACCGGCGGCTATCAGTCATTGCCAAAATGCGAGATGCCCGGCGCGCTGCTGATCGGCGACACCGCCGGTCTGCTCAACGTGCCGAAGGTGAAGGGCACCCATCAGGCGATCCGCAGCGGCATGCTTGCCGCCGAACACCTGGTCGCTTCGCAACTCAGCGCCGACGGATTCGACGCCAAGCTGCGCGCATCCGATGCCATGGACGAACTGCGCTCCGTGCGCAACATCAAGCCTGGCTTCAAGCGCGGCCTGTGGTTCGGCATGTTGAACGCCGCATGGGAAACGCTGACCGGAGGACGCTCGCCGTGGACGCTGAAGAACACGCCGGACTGGTCGTCCATGCACAAGCTCGGCGAATGCGAGGAACCCAGGCGTGACTATGTTGATCGCACACTTGCGCCGCGTGATCGACTGGCCAGCGTCTATTTCGCCACCACGGAGCATGACGAAGACCAGCCGGTGCACCTGCTGGTTTCCGACACCGACATCTGCGCGACCCGCTGCGTGGTCGAATACGACAACCCGTGCACGCGCTTCTGTCCCGCCGCTGTCTACGAGATGGTGGCCGATGCCGATGCACCGCATGGCAAGCGTCTGCATATCAATGCCGCCAACTGCGTGCACTGCAAGACATGCGACATCAAGGACCCGTACGAAATCATCACCTGGGTCACGCCGGAAGGCGGCAGCGGCCCCAACTACCAGAACCTCTGAGGCATGAAATGAAAAAGCCGCCCAACGGCGGCATTTTCGTACCAGAGGATGAATCCGGGTCGGCGAGACCGTCGGGTGAATCGCGAAGCAGCATTTGAGCCGCGTAGCGAACACCCGGCGGTAGGCGCCGACGTGCCGACGATCAGTGCAACGGCACGCCAGTCTTTTCGGCTGCTTCCTCGCGGCTCACACCCTCGGCAAGTTCGACCAGCTTCAGGCCATCCGGGGTCACGTCGAACACGCCCAGTTCGGTAATGATGCGGTCGACCACCGCCACCCCGGTCAGGGGCAACGTGCATTGCGGCAGGATCTTCGAGCTACCGGACTTTGTGGTGTGCTCCATCAGCACCACCACGCGCTTGACCCCGGCCACCAGGTCCATGGCCCCGCCCATGCCCTTGACCATCTTGCCGGGCACCATCCAGTTGGCAAGGTCGCCCTGGTCGGTGACTTCCATCGCGCCCAGGATCGCCAGGTCGATGTGGCCGCCGCGGATCATTGCGAACGAGTCCTGGCTGCTGAAATAGCTGGCACCCGGCACCGCGGTCACGGTCTGCTTGCCGGCATTGATCAGGTCGGCGTCGAGCTCATCCTCGGTCGGGAACGGGCCGATGCCCAAAAGTCCATTCTCGCTCTGCAACCAGACATGCATGCCGTCGGGGATGTGGTTGGCCACCAGCGTCGGCAATCCAATCCCCAGGTTCACGTAGGCGCCATCGGAGAGCTCCAGCGCGGCGCGCTGCGCCATCTCATCGCGGGTCCAGGCCATTCGATTTTTCTCCCTTCGTCTAGTGGATGGCAGCCATCCACGGCGTACCACATTGATGTCCCGAATCCCGGCCCAGCCATCCCTGGCTGGGCGTTTGCCAGCGCGCGAGCCAGTGGCTCGCAGCGCGCTGGACTCACCCCGAGGAGCGCACGGTGCGCTGTTCGATGCGTTTTTCCGGCGTTGCATTGACCACGATGCGATCCACATAGATGCCGGCCAGGTGCACCTGGTCCGGATCGATATCACCGATCTCGACCAGTTCCTCGACTTCGACCACGCAAGTCTTGCCGGCCATGGCGACGGCCGGGTTGAAGTTGCGGGCGGTTTTGCGGAACTGAAGGTTTCCGGCCTTGTCGGCCTTCCACGCCTTGACCAGCGAGACATCCGCCTTCAACGCAGTCTCCAGCACGTACCAGCGGCCGTCGATCTCGCGGGTCTCCTTGCCGTCGGCCACGATCGTGCCGTAGCCGGTGGCGGTGAAGAACGCGGGGATGCCCGCGCCGCCGGCGCGCAGGCGCTCGGCGAGGGTGCCCTGCGGGTTGAACTCAAGCTCCAGTTCGCCGCCCAGGTACTGGCGTTCGAATTCCTTGTTCTCGCCCACGTAGGACGAAATCATCTTCTTGATCTGGCGGGTTTCCAGAAGTTGGCCCAGGCCGAAGCCGTCCACGCCGGCATTGTTGGAAATGACAGTCAGCCCCTTGGCGCCGGAATCCCGCAACGCAGCGATCAGTGCCTCGGGGATGCCGCACAGGCCGAAGCCGCCCACGGCAAGGGTTTGACCATCCGCCACCAGTCCGGAAAGGGCGGTCTCGGCATCTCTGTAGTGCTTGCTCTTGGCAACAGCCACGGCATGCTCCTGTTGATTGAAGACGCGGTACAAGCGATACGACACAAGCCTCATTCTAACGGCTGCATGGGTTCGGCCTCACCGTACCTTCGGACAGGTGTGCCGCATCGGGCGCGTGCACGCGTGCAGGCCGCGATGGCTCACCTGCAACATACGCCGGCGTCCGTTAAAATGACGGGCTGGCCAATCCGGCCGAAGCTGCAAGCACAGGATTCAACGAACGATGAAGATTCTGGTCGGCTACAAGCGCGTGGTGGACTACAACGTCCGCATCCAGGTCAAGCCGGACGGGTCAGGCGTGGTCACCGATGGCGTCAAGCTGTCGCCGAACCCGTTTGATGACATCGCGCTGGAAGAGGCGCTGCGTCTGCGCGACAAGGGCATTGCCACCGAAGTGATTGTCGCCACGATTGCACCCGCAGATGCCCAGCCGCACCTGCGCAACGGTTTGGCGATGGGCGCCAACCGCGCCATCCACGTGGTTGTGGACGGGCCGATCCAGTCGCTGACCGCCGCCCGCACCTTCCTCAAGCTGATCGAGAAGGAACAGCCCGACCTGGTGATCCTGGGCAAGCAGGCGATCGACGACGACGCCAGCCAGACCGGACAGATGCTGGCCACGTTGTGGGGTCGCCCGCAGGCCACGTTCGCATCCAAGCTCGACATCGCAGACGGCAAGGCCACCGTGGTGCGCGAAGTCGATGCCGGCCTGGAAACGCTGGAAGTCGACCTGCCCGCGGTGATCACCACCGACCTGCGCCTGAACGAGCCGCGCTTCATCAAGCTGCCGGACATCATGAAGGCCAAGAGCAAGCCGATGGAGACGATTGCCTTCGCCGATCTCGGCGTTGATACCGGCGACACATTGAAGACAACCCACTACGCGGCGCCTGCCAAACGCAGCCGCGGGGTGATGGTGAAGGACTCGGCAGAACTGGTCGCTGCACTCAAGCAGAAGGGGTTGCTGTAATGAGCAAGGTACTGATCGTTGCCGAACACCTGGACGGCAAGCTCAACGCCGCCACCGCAAAGTGCGTATCCGCTGCGCAGGCGTTGAACGCGGAGTCCATTGACATCGTGGTGCTGGCCGCGGATCCCGCTGCCGTCGCCGCCCAAGCCGCGCAGATCGCCGGCGTCGCCAAGGTAGTCACCGTGGTCAATGCCGCCAACGCGCATGCCATCGCCCAGGTGCTGGCTCCGCAGGTGGCACAGGTCGCCGCCGGTTATACGCACGTGTTCGCTCCCAGCACCACGTTCGGCAAGGACCTGATGCCCTGCGTCGCCGCCCTGCTCGGCGTGGCCCAGGTCTCCGACGTGATGAGCGTCGAGGGCAGCCACACGTTCAAGCGCCCGATCTACGCCGGCAACGCGATCGTTACCGTCGAAGCGCCGGCGGATCACGCCGTTGTCGCCACCGTACGTGCGGCCTCGTGGCCGGAAGCGCCGGGTGGCGGCAGCGCTGCTGTGGAAGCAGTCAGTGTCGACGCCGCCCTGCCGACGCATACCCGCTTCATCGGCCTGGCCGCCGGCAGTTCCGAGCGCCCCGACCTGCAAAGCGCGAAGCGCGTGGTCTCCGGCGGCCGCGGTGTTGGCTCGCAGGAGAACTTCAAGATCATCTACGACTTCGCCGACAAGCTCGGCGCGGCAGTCGGCGCTTCGCGCGCGGCGGTGGATGCCGGCTACGTGCCGAACGAATTGCAGGTCGGCCAGACCGGGAAGATTATCGCCCCGGAACTCTACGTGGCCATCGGCATCAGTGGCGCGATCCAGCATCTGACCGGGATAAAGGATGCCGGCACGATTGTCGCGATCAACAAGGACGGCGACGCGCCGATCTTCGAGATCGCCGACATCGGCCTGGTTGGTGACCTGTTCACGGTACTGCCTGAGTTGCAGGCGGCGCTGGGCTGACCGCTGGCGCTTTCGCTGCGCCTCATTGCGGACGGCGCAATATCCAGACTTCGATGTCAGCCGGCAGCACCGCGAGCAGCGGCGCCATGAGGGTGACGGCGACCGTCAGGAACAATGCTTTCGCGGCGGGCACATCACGCGAATAGCGTACTCGCGAATACAGGCCGCGTACCGCCACCGATGGCAGGTGCGTGCGTGATTCAAGTGTGAACCCGGCATTGGTGGCCAGTCTGGTCATGCTGCCTGTATCGAAATAATGGACGTGCGGCGAAGGGAACCCGAGCTGCCACATGCGTTCGAAGGAACCCGGCATGCCCAGCCGAGCCAGCAGCTTCGACACCCGATAGAGGAATCCGCTTCGCGACGGCGCATTGACGACGATCCGGCCACCGGGGGCGAGATGGTGCCAACATGCGTCCAGGGTCGCATTGACATCGGGGATGTGCTCAAGCACGTCGTTGAACACGATGATGTCGAAACGATCACTGGCATCAAGCACATCCGGGAAAAACCCGCCGAGTACCGCAAGCCCGCGCGCGCGCGTGGCTGTGGCCACGGCGACATCAGGCTCGATGCCGGTGACCTCAAAGCTGGGCGACACCATGTCGATGAACCAGCCATGCGCGCAGCCAACTTCCAGCAGGCGCGGCATTGCGTCCCCTGGCGTCACCGATTCACTGAGCAATCTGAACAGCCGCTTGAAATTGGCCTGACGCAGGACCTCCAGGCCCTTTTCGCGTGATGCTTCATCTAGATCGCCACCCTGGGCCTGCTCGAGGATGTGCGGCTGAAGCAAACTGCCCTCGTAACTGCAGGAGTCACAGCGCAAGTGCCAGTCGCGAAGCCCCGTTGCGAGCAGCGCGGCGCAAGCTGGACAGGCATGCATCAGGAGCGGCTTCCCCAGGAGGTGATGGCAATGCCGCACAGGATGACAACCCCACCCAGCAGCACGGGCCATCGCAGGGGCTCGCGCAGGAACAAGGCCGCAAGCACGGGAACGATCAGAAATGCGAGCCCGTAAAACGGGAACGCGAAGGATAGCGGCACCCGCGACAACACGACCAGCCATGCCGCGGTTGCCAGTCCGTACACCACTAGCGCTGCCATCAGCGGCAACGTAATCCAGGTAGAAGGCTGCGCCAGGTCGAGCTGCGACGATGCGCTCTTGAACAGGACCTGGCCAAGCGACAGCATGAGGATCGTGCCCAGGATCAGCACCATGTTTGCCGGCGTGAAAAACTCGGCGCGGTTCATGCGTACATGGGCATCGCGACGATGGGTTGCTCACAAATGCCGCTGCCAGAAACGTCTGCAGGCAACCACACAGTCATGAAAAACATGGCAGTTCGGGTTTGATGATTGACGATCGCCACGGCCTGCTCCTGCGCAACAACACATTGCGCGAAGCTGCAATTCTAGCGGCAAGCCGTCGTAAAGCCATCCATCGGGATCAGGCCTACCGCTCGCGCAGGCTGGCGTTCGGTTCTTTGGCGGGCATCTTCTGGTTCCCCATCCGGCCAAGGGCGTGGCGCGGGACACTGGCGATGTCGTAGGCCATGAACGCCAACAACAACTGCAACCCGACCAGCACCGGCATCGCCGCCAGCATGATCACGCCGGTTGCGGTGGGTTGCCCGCTGGCATGTGCCAGCCACCAATGCCAGCCGCCATAGACCAGGCCGAACAGCATCAGTGCCGCGCCCGCGACAAGCTCCAGCGAGGCAATGGTGACATCGCGCAGGAAGTAGTTGTAGAACACGCGTTTGCTGAAGTTGCGCACGTGCTTGACCAGGAATTCGCCCAATACCTTGCCAATCCTCAGGTTGCTCACCTCATCCCCATAGCTGGCATCCATCGGCACGTCGCGCACGACTGCGCGAAACGTGCCGAGCCGGAACAGCATGTCGGACTCGAAGAAGTAACGTTCGCTGATCCTGTCCAGCGGCAGCATCTCCGCCACATCCGCGGAGATCGCGGTGTAGCCGTTGGTGGGATCAAACGTATCCCAATAGCCGCTCGACAACTTGGACATGAAAGACAGCACCGCATTGCCGAACAGGCGCTGCGCGGGCATTTGCGAGATATGACGCAGGTCGTAGAAGCGGTTGCCCTTGGTGTAGTCGGCAACGCCCGCCAGGACAGGCGCCACGAAGCGAGGCAGCAGCGCCGGATCCATCTGGCCGTCGCCGTCCAGCTTCACGATCACACTGGCGCCGGCTTCGATCGCATGGCGGTAGCCGGTCATCACCGCGCCTCCAACGCCGAGGTTGACCGGGTTGAAGATCACCGTGACCCGCGGGTCTTGGCATGACGCCTGTACGAACTTGCCGGACTGCCCGGGGCAGGCATCATCGACGACGATGATCCGATCGACCTCGGGGCCGATTCGCGCGATCACATCGAGGATGTGCGCCGTGACCTTGAAGCACGGGATGACGACGGCAATGTGCGGTTGCAGCCCGCCGGCCACCGCGTTCAATGCGTATCCCAGGGATGAAAATGCCGGTGCGCCTCGTCACGCACTGCTTCAAGTCCCGCACCGCACGCGCGACGCCAAAGATCGGGCGACGCCCAAACCATCGCAGTGCCCAGCACGTCGATCTTCTCGAACCCCCGAGCTACCAGGGCCACCTGCAAGGGCGCTCCGACCGCGCTTCCAGTGATGACGTGTGATACGCCAGTGGAGGCCATCACTTGTTGCCAACGCATGCCAGTCGGGTCGCCGCCGGCCCAGTCGAACGATTTGGCCATGCGCGGATCATAAGGATCCCTCACCACCAGTGCCCTGCCGCCGGCTATCGCTCCGAACGGAGCATCTCGATTTGCGATGAGCACGCAGGCCCTTGGCGACTGCTCCAGAATTCTTCGCAAGACTATCCGTTCGGGAATCTTCTCCGCTTCGATCATTTCCCGCGCCGAAGGTCCATGAAGCACCAGATTGCGCCATGGATCATCGCGCAGCAGCCAGCTTGTCGACGGCAGCAGCAGGAAATTGGCCACAACCAGGCCACTGAGCAAGATCGCGAACGGCTTCGGTGGCAGCAATCGAGCCAAACCCACGACGCCGACCGTGGAAAGTATCGCGATGGCTGGATACAGGTAACGCATGTACTGGATCTGCGCGAACATCAACAAGCCGGAAACAACGAACCAGATTGCAACGTACCTCGAGGCCGGGCGACGCATCGCTTCCACCACAAGCGCAGGCAGCAGCGCCAGCGTGGCGATTCCGAACGCCCCCGCATAGTGCTCGCCATAAAGACCGGTCTGGTAAGTGAGGTCCCAAAGCGAGCGCCACGAGAGGCCCGCCTTCCAGCGGCCATCAACCAGGTCGATCGGTGGGAAATAGCCCGATTTGAATGTGGCGTTGAACAAGGGAAACAGAGGATTGCCTGTCACCAGGATGGAGTAGACATAACTCGAGCCAGCCAGCAGGACCGCTATGGCGGCGACTTGCACCAGCCAGCCAACGCGCCGCTGGCGCAGTGCGAGCCAGCCCAACCAGCCCATCGCCGGAAAGGCGAAGATCGCATTGGGAGCCTTGAGCGCCGCCAGCAGGCCCAGCAATGCCCCGACCAGCACGACGGGCGGAAGCGTGCGTCCAGAAGTGACCAGCAAGGCGGCAAGCTGGGTCAGCACAGCCGCGGATGCCCCATCGACTTGCATGTTGGTGGTGAAGTAACCGGTCAATGGCAAAGAGGCGTAGACAATTGCCGCGGCCAATGCCCCCCTGGTATCGGCGCCCAGGGCCGTTGCAAGACGCCACGCGCCGTTCAGGCCGACCAGAAGCCAGAGGACGTTGACTGCGGCGCGCGCCTCCTGTCCGGCCAACAATGCGGCAACTCCATTGAGCACGTTGTTCGCCCACGGCGTCACGGCCCAAGTCTGGGTCGATACATCCAGATGGTAGTAGCCATCGACCAACAACTGTGAGGGCAGGATCAGGTGCGCCGTGTTGTCGTCGAAGTTCATGCTTGGCAACCACAAACCGAGTCCTGCGACGAACGCTGCAGCCACCAGGCATCCCAGCCACGCCGGGGATTCTTGTTCCAGCCTTGACCATTCTTCCCAGATTCGTCCTACGCGCCGCCGGATCGCATTGCGACGCCAGACACACAGGATCGTCGCACTCGCGAGATACACCCTGATGCCGTGAAACGGGAAAGGCAGAAGCCAGCCTATTACGGCCGCAAGGATGGCCAGCCCGGCAAGGAGCACCACCACCTGTCCGTTACCTGCCGCCACGTATCCATTCGGGAGGATCGAGACGGCGCAAAGTGCCATCAGGATCGCGGCAAATGCCGTTGCCGGACCGCAGTAGATCGTAAACGCGACTGACGCGGCAACCACCAGGAGTGAGGCCGCGCCAGGCTGCCCGGCGCCCAGGCGGTGCCTGGCGAACGTTGTCGCGATCGTGACTGCCGCCACCATCGCGAGCAGCCATCGAAAGCTCGATGGCGTTCCGGAGAACAGGCCTTGCTGCCACGCCAACCCGATCGATGCGGGGATCGCCGCGCCTGCAATCAGGGCGGCAAGGATACCCGGGGAACCGGGTCCCGTCGCATCCAGATTCGGCACGCCGCTTGTCCGGCCCGGCACGTCAATTGCAAGGCAGCACAGCCACCTGGTAGTTGGCCAGCTCTCGCCCGGTTTCCCCATCGACCAGGAAGAAATGCGTGCTGCCGCCAACCCAATTCCCGGTGATCGCTTCGCCGATATTGGCGCCCGCGGCGAAGGTCTGCTTATCGTCCGATGTCCCATCTCCTACCTGGATCTTCACCGTGACCACCGCGGGATCCTTCACCAGCCACTTCACGGTCGACGTCGCACGGTCGCGGCCCTCGCAGTTGAACACCTGTCCGGGATCCACGGTGAAATCAGCGAGTTCGGTGGTGCCGCTACCGACACTCTGCTTGGCTGGCTCGACAGCGACAGGCGCGGGCGCACTGCCCTGAACGGGAAGCGGGTCCGAGGGGGGCGCGGGCGACTGCGAGCAGGCGGTGGCACCCAAGAGGGACGCGGCGAGCAGTGCAGTCATGCGGAGTGAATTCATGAACATTCCTTTGAGGCCGACGATGGGCTTGGTCGACGACATGATAGTGGAAGGCGTGGCCCCGCGAAGAAAATTGCAATCGGTTCAGCGTGTCGCCACCAGCGTCCAGTGCCCATAGAGGATCCCGTGTTCCGGCGCCCATGGCATGACCATCGACGCATGCGAAAAACCTGCCTCACGCACCACGTCCAACAGGTCCCAGCCGAAATGCTGGAAGCACAGGACCGGTTCACCAATAGGGTCGCCATGATATTCAGGCTCCATGTGGTGCACGACGTCGCCATCGCTGGCCAGCGAAGCACGTATCAACGTCGCGGCGGCATCCGTGAACGGGAACGTGGCGATCAGCTTTCCGCCCGGACGCAACGCGCGTTTGAATTCCCCGATCGCGGCGGCGTAGTCAGGCACGTGCTCGAGGACGTCGAAGCACGCGACTGCGTCCAGCGAGGCGTCCGCCATGCTCAAACGGGTGACATCTTCAAACTCAATCACCCCGTGGCCGCCAATGGATTCCAGGTAATCCCCCATTTTCGCGCGCCGGGCTTCGTCCGGCTGGAACTCGCTGCCCCTGACCAGAGGATAGCGAGCCTGCAACCAGGCGAATAATGACGTGGCCTGCTCGGTCACGTAGATCCGATCGTCGATATCGACCAACGTTGCCAGCATGGTGAGACTGGAGCGCAAGCGCGCGCTCATCCCGCAGTGCGGGCATGCCATTCCTTCACGAAGGTCGGTGCCTCCTTCCGTGGGAACATCGGGCAAATGCGCGACCGCTTCGCAAAGAGCGCAAACGAACGCCATTCCCCTCAAGGCTGGCCAGTGCTCCACCAGGCTGGTGCTCAACACCCACCAGGCAAGCAATGATGGATCGTCCCTTCGTTCTGCGAGGCCGTCAAAGCCCATAGATCCAAGATTCATGCGCTGCCTATTCCGATTTCGGAAATTCGATCAATACCCCACGACGTCGGAGCAGTGCGCTCCTGCACGTGGCACCAGCGGTCGACAGCCAAGCCTCGAGTGGGCTCTCGTGCATCTGCATCGAGTACCCGTTCGCGGCCAATGCCTTCGACAGTGCGGGCTCCCTGGTCGGGTCCACGATGACGTACGACGCGCCGATCCCCTCCAACAGCGCGACCCAGCGTTGTCCCGAAGCATCCGCATTGGCCTGGTTGCGGGCTTCCCACAGGGCCGGGTCATAGCGGCGATGCAGTGAGATAGCATGCCCATGGCCTGCCCCGACGAATGGTTTCTTGGGATCCGCCATCAGCACGCAGGCTTCCGGGTTGGCCATCATCACCCGCTCGAGCAATGCCCGTTCCGGCATCACCTTTCGGAGTACGTCAACGCGTGCACCCGGACCCTCGCGCAGCAACTGCGTCCAGTGGTTGTCGCGCGCGATCCAACTTGTGGTCGGCATCAATGCGGCATTGGCGAGCACCAGCAAGACCACGGCAATCGCGAATGCGCGCCTGACGGAGTAGCGTGCCAGTGCAACCACGCCCAATACCGCCAGTACCGACAATGCCGGGAAGATGTAACGCAGGTACTGGACGGAGGAGAACACCAGCAAGCCCGTGGCGAGCGCCCACAGCAACAACGCGCGTGGCGCCCCGCGGCGCACGGCATCGATCACAAGCGCTGGCAACAAGGCCAACGTCGCGACGCCAGCCGCGCCCGGATGGAACTCGCCAAACCGGCCGGTATTGAACGTCAGGTCCCACAGCGACCGCCACGAAGTCCCCGCCGTCCAACGCACGTCGCGGAAATTCTCAAGTGGGTAATACGGGGACTGGAATACCGCGTTGTAGAACGGGAACAACGGATTGCCGGTCACCAGCAGCGCATAGGCATAGCTGGAGCCACCGACCAGCAGCATGGTTGCCAGCATGGTTGCGGTCCAGCGCAAACGCATCCCTGTGGATTGCATGGCGACCATCCAGCCCACCAGCGGCAGCATGTAGACCAGGTTGCTGGTCTTGAGCGCCAGCAGCAGCCCGCAGGTGGCGCCAAACCCCACGGCGCCGAGCTTGCTCATGTCGCGCCCGACTGCCATCGCCGCAAGGTGCAACAGGATCGCCGTGCTCGCGCCGTCGACCTGCATGGTCGTCGTGAAGTAGCCAGCCAACGGTTGCGAGGCGAATACGGTGGCAGCGGCGAGTGCGGCGCGTTGCGAAGCATCCAGCGCGCGCGCCAGGCGATACGCCCCCATGATGCCAAGCATCAGCCACACCAGCGCGACCGCGGCACGCGCCTCGCCTCCCGCCAGCATCGCGGCGACGGCGTGCAGGACATTGTTTGCCCACGGCGCGACAGCCCACGACTGGGTCTGCACGTCGAGGCGGTAGTAACCATCGAACAGCAATTGCGATGGCAGGATCAGGTGCACCGCGTTGTCGTCGTAATTCAGGCTTGGTAGCCACAGGCCGAGACTGGCGACGGTCGCCGCGCCGACCAGCAGGATCGTCCACTGTGGCTGCGTCGACGCCAGTGCACGCATCGATACGGCGGCATCGCGCAGATGGTCGGAAATGCTGCGACGTCGCAGAACGACGACCGCAGCCGCCAGCAGCAGATACAACCACCGTTGATGCACCGGGAAAGGCAGCAACCAACCCACCAACGCGGCAATCAAACCCAGGCCCACGATCAACTGCGTTGCAGCAGTTGGATTGCCTTCGCGATTCGCGAGCGAACCCAGGCCCAGCGCCACCAGCGCCAGTAGCGTCGCCACCGCACTCGTGACCAGTCCCGCGAAGACAACGAATCCAATCAGTGCAGGTAGCGCCGCGACGCACGGCAGCCACCACGCCCATCGCGATCCGTGGCGTGATGCCAAACCCGCGATTCCCGCGGCAAGCGCATGCCAGGCGGTCACGCCCGCCAGCAACCAGCGATAGTCGACGCGGATATTCGCGACCAGATCGTAGCGAATGAAGGCAAACAGCAGGATCGGCAGCGGCAACAGCAGGAGCCATGTGGCTGGATGCACGCGCACAGGGTTTTCGATGGCATTGCTCATCGATTTTCCGTCGATCCAAAGACGCGCGCGATATCAGTCAAGCCATCGACGTGTTCCAGCAGGTGCCTGCTTCCCACGCCTGCAGCAGCAGCGGCCTGCATGTCCGACGGCTTGTCGCCGATCATCCAGCACGCATGCAGATCCAGGGCAAAATGCTCGGAGGCTGCCAGCAACATTTCCGGCCTTGGCTTGCGGCACTCGCAAGCGACGCCGTATTCGCCGATGCCGGCATCCGGGTGATGCGGGCACCAGAACGTGGCCAGCAGTGGCGTACCGCGCTGCGCGAACTGCGCATGCATCCACGCGGTGTAGGCGAGGAATTCGTCCTCGCTGTAATAGCCACGGCCGATACCGGCCTGGTTGGTCACGACGATGGCCAGGACGCCTTGTCGATGTGCTTGAGCCACCAGTTCGAATATCCCGGGCACCCACTGCGTATTCGCCGCCGAGTGCACATAGCCGTGGTTGACATTAATCACGCCATCGCGATCGAGAAACAATGCCTTGCGTGGCAGTGACGCCGCGGCCAGCAATGCATCGGCCTGCGGATCGAGATGGGGCGAGCGGATTGCGATCGCGGTCATGCGCGCGCGAACTGCTTCTGCGCCCGCTGGTAATCCTCTGGCACGCCGATGTCGATGAAATCGCGGGTGTCGTTCCACGCAGCGACCTTGCCGGCCGCGGCCATCGGCAGCAGCACCTCGGACTCGAATGAGAACCTGTGTACATCGGGCAACGCAGCAAGAGCAGCAGCAGTCAGGAAATAGCAGCCGGCATTGATCCAGCCATCGCCTACGCCGCCCTTTTCGCGGAAGCCTCTCACGATGCCGCCCCGCGTTTCGACTGCGCCATAGCGGCCAACGTCATCCACATGCGCGAGCGCGAGTCCGATTGCGGTATTCGCAGTGAGCGTTGCCTGTTCCAGCGCGGCGGTCGAATACACCAGCCAGGTATCGCCATTGAGCACATGCGCGCATCCGCCCTGCAGCAGGTTCGCGGCCTGCCGGATCGCGCCACCGGTCCCGAGCGGGCTGGTTTCCACCGAATGCACGATGTCCATGCCCGCCCAATGCGGGCCGATTTCGCGTTCGACGACATCGGCCATGTAACCAGTGGCAAGGATGCAACGGCGCATGCCCTGCTCCGCCAGGCGATCCAGCAACCACGTCAGGAATGGGCGACCGGCGACCGGTGCCAGAGGCTTGGGCACGTCGGTCACGACCTCGCGCAGGCGGGTGCCGAAACCGCCGGCCAGGATGATGGCCTCGTCAGCCGCCATCACGCGGATACATCTGTGCTTCGATCAATGCGCACAGCATGTGACCCACGAATTCGTGACCTTCCTGGATCCGTGGTGTTTCGCTGGACGGTATGCGCAAGCAGATGTCGCTGAGCGGCGCGAGCTTGCCACCACCCGCCCCCGTGAAACCGATTACATGGATCCCCCGAGCGCGCGCAGCTTCGGCGGCGCGGATGATGTTCGGAGAATTGCCGGAGGTGGAGATCGCGACGAAAACGTCACCGGCCTGGCCGAGCGCCTCGACCTGGCGCGCAAAGGTGTAGTCAAAACCGTAGTCGTTGCCGATCGCGGTGAGGATGCTGCTGTCGGTGGTCAGTGCAATCGCCGGCAAGCCCGGGCGGTCGTAATAGAAGCGACTGACAAGTTCACCAGCCCAATGCTGCGCATCCGCGGCGCTGCCGCCGTTACCGGCGAACAGCATCTTGCGCCCGTCGCGCAGTGCCGCGACCGACAACGCCACCGCATCGACCAGTTGCGCGGCGATCACCGCATCGGTCGACATCGCCTGCATGTTGGTGAGTGCCTTGGCGAACTCGTCGCGGATGGTCGCGCGCATTGCATCGTTCGTCGCATCGTTGCAGGGATCTTTGTTTGTATTGTTCATGGCGTTCTCCATGCAGCAGCGCCGCCCGGATTGAAATGGAAGTCCAGCAGGCGCCCGCCCTGTGCCGACAACGCCGCAGACAGGCGGACCCGATCGACCGGATCGCAGACGAACATCATGAAGCCACCGCCGCCCGCGCCGGAGACCTTGGTCGCAATCGCACCGTTGGCCATGGCTTCGGCTTCAAGTGCATCGATCATCGGATTGCTGATGCTGCTGGCCATCGCTTTCTTCGCCACCCAACCCTGCTGCAGGGTGCGCGCGAAGCCGGCAAGATCGCCACGCAGCAATGTTTCCTTCATCAGCACGGCCTCCTGCTTGAGCTGGTGCATCGCCTCGAGCGAGCGCACTTGCCCGCTGGCGGCATTTCGCGACTGCTCGTCGATGATCCGTGCCGACTCACGCGAGACGCCGGTGAAGTAGAGCAGCAACGAGGCTTCAAGCTCGGCCAGGACCCAGTCCTTGATCCGCAGCGGATTGACGATCACGCGATCGTCGCGGTGGAATTCCATGAAGTTGAAGCCGCCGAATGCCGCGGCGTATTGATCCTGTCGGCCCCCGGCCAGGCCCAGGTCGATGCGTTCGATCTCGTAGGCCAGGTGGGCGATTTCGTACTCGCCCAGCGGTACCGAAAAATACTCGGCCAGCGCGGTCACCAGCGCAACCACCAATGTCGATGAAGAACCAAGCCCGGAACCCGGCGGTGCATCCGACCAGGTGCGGATGCGCAGCGGCGGCCGCTTCCCATCGAGGAAATCGTGGCAGATGCGCAGGTAAGCGCCCGCCAGTAGCTGCAACGGGCCGGCTTCACTCGCATCCAATGCCGCAGGTGGGCAGGTATGGCGTGCGCCACGGTCCAGCGCTTCCAGCGTGAGCAGGCCGTCGCCTGGATCGTCGATGGTGGCATAGGCGTGCTTGTCGATCGCGGCATTCATCACAAAGCCGCCATGCAGGTCACAATACGGCGCGACATCGGTGCCGCCACCGGCCAAGCCCAGGCGCAGCGGCGCGCGCGCGCGGACAATCATGCACGTACCTGCGATGTAGCTACCTGCGATGTAGCGATGCCAAGCGCATCCAACAGGTCGACGCGCATCGCGTCGGGGGAAAAGTGACGGGCGACGTAATCGGCGCCGGCAATTGAGCGCCTGCGCCAGTCGCCGGCATCGTCGAGAAGGTTGCACACGCCGTTGGCAAGCGACGCGGGATCATCGCCGACCACGCATGCCTGCTCCACGCCGGGCAGGCCCTGCGCGCCCACCGGCGTGGTCACCAGTGGCAAGCCCTGATGCAATGCTTCGACCACCTTGTTCTTCACCCCGGCTCCGTAACGCAGCGGCACCACCGCGACCCTGGCATGAGCATAACGGCGCTGCAGTTCCACGTCGCTGACGAATCCGGTGACCTCGACCCGCGCGCCTGCCAGCGCCTGCACGTCAACAGTGGGATGGGAGCCGACCAGTGACAGCATTACCCCAGGGTGGCGCACCCACACCAGCGGCATGATCTCCTCGACCAGCCAGCGCGCAGCATCCACGTTCGGCGGATGTGCGAAACCGGCGACGAACAACACGTTCGCACGACCCCCGGGTTGCGCATTGCCAACCACCTCGGCGAACGCATACGGCACGATGGCGCGTGCATCGACGTCGGGTGCGATGCGCTTGATCACGTCGGCCTCGTCCTGCGAGGGATACAGCACCGCATCGACGCGCGACCAGATCGCGCGTTCGCGCGCTTCCATTGCAGCCGCGCCCTGCTCCATCGCCTGACGCCCGTCGCCGGCGGGAAGCAGTGCCGCCTGGTCGCGCATGCGCCGGAAGTGCAGGTCGTGCCCGTAATAGGCGATGCGTGCGCGGCTGTGCATGCACAATGCGTCCAGGTGATGCTCGGCCACGTCCGGCCGCGACAGCAGCACGGCGTCGAAGATGTCGCCATATTCGCCGATGAGATTCCCGATGCCGCCGCGCCAGCGCGGGCCATGCAGCACCTCCACGCCCATCGCCTGCAATGCGGGCGTGTACGCCGGGTCGTTGTAGAGATTGTCCGGCCAGAACTTCACCACGCAGCCGGCTTCGGCCAGTCGCTGCAGGAACGCGAGCATCGTGCGCGATCCGGCATCGCGATCCGGCTGCGGCACGTAGTGATCGACCACCAGCACGACGGGACGGTTCCATGCGCGATCACGTGCACGCGCGACCTGCTCGCCGTTGGGATAGTGCGCAGCCAACGCATCGCCCCAACGCTCGAGGAACGTCGCCTGGTTGGCCACCTGGCAGGCCTTGATGCCGCTACCGGTATCGGTGCCGTGGGAAATTCCCTCGTGGTGGATCACGCGCGAGAATGGCGTGTAGTAAACCTCATAGCCCGCTTCGCGCACGCGGAAGCACAGGTCGGAATCCTCGCAATAGGCCGGTACATAGCGTTCGTCGAAACCGCCCAACCGGATGAACAACTGGCGCGGCAACAACAACGCCGCACCCGAGCAGTAGTCGACTTTCCGCACGTAATTGAATTCGCAGGCATCGGGATCGCCCAGCCGCCCGTAGTTCCATGCCGAGCCGTCACGCCAGAAGATGCCGCCGGCTTCCTGCAGGCGCCCGTCGGGATACAGCAGCATTGATCCGGCGATGCCGGCATCGGGATGGGTTGCGAATACCGCAAGCAAGCCATCCAGCCAACCTTGTGTCACTTCGGTGTCGTTGTTGAGGAAGCAGACGTACTCGCCGCGCGCCAGCGTCATTGCCTGGTTACACGAACGCAGGAAGCCGAGGTTGGCCGGGTTCTCGTGGTAGCGCAGGCCGGGGACATCGCGCAGCGTTGTCATCAGCGGATCACCAGAGGCATCCTCCAGCACCAGCACTTCGAAACTGGCGGCATCGCCGCTGTGCTGCAGCGAGCGCAGGCAACGCGCGGTGTAATCGAATTTGCCCCAGGTCGGGATGACGATCGTGACCCGTGGCTGGGCGATATCGGGAAACGCCACGCCAGCCAGCCACTGCGGGGAGACATCCATCGATGCTTCAACCGGGGCTTCAGACGGCGCTTGGTCAGGCGCAGGTGTATCGAAGTTGGGCAGTAACGGTGCAAGCGGCAGCAGTGCGGGACGCGATGGCAGTGGGATGGTGGCATCGCCGCCACGCAGGCGCGACACCAACCAACGCAGCGGCCGCGTCAGTTTCCAGCTGCGCGAACACTGCATCTGCTGCGCCGCATGGTCGAGCGCCTGCGAATACTGCTTCAGGGATTCGTGGTTCTCCTGCATGCGCGCAATCCGTGCCAAGTGCATGCTGCGCTCGCCCTCGCGCTCCGAACGCGCTTGCGCCCGTTCGGCTTCGCGGGACACACGCTCATGCGCGAGCAGGTCATCAAGGCCCCGCGCCCATGAGATTTTCTCGAGGCGATCAACTTCGACCTCGCGATAGGCCGATTGCAGCGATGCAAGTTCGTCCTGCAGCGCTCTCGCCCATGCGAGTTTTTCTTCGCGATCCTGTTCGGCGGCACGGAACGACGACTGCAACGAGGCGAGTTCGCCCTTCAGCGATTCAACCCACGCAAGCTTTTCGTCTCGGTCCTGTTCAGCTGATCGGAACGACGACTGCAACGACGCAAGTTCGCCCTTGAGCGATTCCACCCACGCCAGCTTCTCTTCGCGGTCCTGCTCCGCCCCACGGAACGCTGCATGCAACGACGCAAGTTCATCCTTGAGCGATTCCACCCACGCAAGCTTCTCGACGCGGTCCTGATCAGCCGCACGAAACGCCGCATTCAACGACGCAAGTTCTTCCTTGAGCGATTCCACCCACGCGAGTTTCTCGACCCGGTCCTGCTCCGCTCCACGGAACGCCGACTGCAACGACGTGAGTTCGCCCTGCAGCAATTCGACCCACTTCAGCTTCTCGTCACGGTCCTGCTCGGCGGCGCGGAACGCGAAGTGCAGCGACGCAAGTTCGCCCTTGAGCGATTCCACCCACGCCAGCTTCTCGTCGCGATCCTGCTCCGTCCCACGGAACGCCAAGTGCAGCGACGCAAGTTCGGCCTTGAGCGATTCCACCCAGGCAAGCTTCTCGTCACGATCCTGTTCCGCCCCACGAAACGCCGCCTGTAACGTCCCGAGTTCTTGCTTGAGCGATTCGACCCACGCCAGCTTGTCATCGCGATCCACTTCAGCGTGTCGGTATAGCTCCTGCGCCTTCGCCAGGTCACGCTCAATCGAACGCGCCCATTGCACGGTCTGCTCGTGCTCTGCCACCAGCGCGCCATGCTGCGCCTGCAACGCTTGCGACGCATCATCGAGATGCTTCGCCCATTGTCCTTGTTCGTCCAACGCCGCATGCAGGCAGGCAGCTTCGCGCGTGACTTGCGCGGCGCGGTCGCGGCTGTCGGCCAGCAAGCCGGCATAGGCATCAGCGATGGCGATGACAGGGGCGGCCGCCTGTTCGAACTCGAGCACTGCCTGTTGCCGTGCGGCCGGCACCAGCACCCGCGAGGCCAGTTCGGACAATGGCTGCAGGTGTCGGGTACCAGTATCCGCACCTGCACGGTGATGGCGCAACTGCGGACGCAGGAAGGCATCGATGCGCGCCACCTGTCCTGCGTCGGGGTCAAAGTCCAGGCCTATAGCCTTGAACGCCTTGCTGGTCGTCGCCCGCCAATCATCCAGCAGGTCGGCATAGGACAGCATGCAGCGCATGCAGCCCTCGCTGCCACCGGACGCGTCGATAAGATAGCGTGCCCACAACAATTGGCTGATCGATGCCGGCAACCCATCGCGCCGTTCCAGCGAACCAGCAACTTCCTGCGGATGCCGGGTCATCAACAGCATCCGCGGCTCGATACCCATGCTCGCAAGCACGCGCCGCCATAAAGGCAACAGGCGGCACAAACGCGGATCCTTCACCGTCCACAGCGGCGTCGCCTGGAAATCGCGACGTATGATCGCTTCAATGTCGAGCGCTGCTGCTCCCGCCGCGGTCGATTCCAGCCAGCCTTCCGGCAAGGGCCGGGGATCATCCCAGCTGCGCCCCAGGGCCGACAGCAGGCGCTCGTGCACGGCCACCACGCCATTGTGTTCCCAGAACCCGGACGGATTGTCCGGGCCCGCCGGCATCAGGTCATCGCCGAGCGTGACACCCAGCAGGTTGAGTACCCGGGTCAGTGCAGAGGTACCACTGCGATGCATGCCAAGCACCAACACAGCAATGGGTGCCTGCGTGCCATCGCGCGACAGCATGGGGCCAGCCATCACGTGCAGCCGCCGTGCTCAGCGGGATTTCGGGGGGGCGGGCGTCGGCGCATTCAACGGCACCGACGGCACCACCGGCACATCCGGCGCCGTGGTGTAGGGAAGATCAATCAACTCGAAGCGCTGGCTCAACGAGCGCGTCAACTCTTCCGCCTGGGTGTTGGTCTCGATGATGTAGGGCACGATCATCAACACGAGTTCTGTCTTGTTCTGCTTGCGCGTGGTCGACTTGAAGGCGTTGCCCAGCAGCGGGATGTCCTTCAGGTACGGGATGCCGCTGTTGGAGTTGGTACGCGTCTGCGACATCAGGCCGGCAATCAGGATCGCGCTGCCGTCCTTGAGGCTGAGGCTGGTGGAGATCGAGCGATTGAAGATGGCCGGTGACTGGACCGCCGCGTTCGCGCCCAGTGGCTGCGCCTCGCTGACTTCCTGGCGAATCTCCAGGTCGACGCGGTCGTCGGAAAACACCACCGGCTTGATGTTGAGCAGGATGCCGGTCTTGCGGTACTGCACAGTCTGCAGGATGTTGCTGGTGCCGCCGGACTGGAGTGGCGATGTGGATTGCGAACTGATCGTGGGCACCTCGGTGCCGACGTCGATGTTGGCTTCATCGCCACTCTTGACCATCAGCCTGGGCGTGGAAAGAATGCTGATGCGGTCGCGGCTGGCAAGCGCCTTCAACGAAGCGCGGGTCGCTCCGCCGATGTCGAGCAGGTAGTTGAGGCCGGCACCCCCAATCCCGCCGATCGTGCCAGAGCTGACGTTGCCATCGAACCTGCCGACATCGTTCTTGGCCAGCCAGGCCACGCCGAATTCCTCGTCGTTGCCGAGCGTCACCTCGGCCACGGTGACTTCAATCATCACCTGCCTGGGCGCTTTGTCCATCTGTTTGATCAACGGCAACAGCCTTGCCCAGTCGGTGGCATTGCCCTGGTAGATCAGCCCATTTCTCGGCTCGTCCAGCAGCAGCTTGCCCTTGGTCAGGTCGCCACCACTCGCGTCTGGACTCGTCGCTGTAACAGTGCCGAACTCTGCGTTTGCAGCGGTAACGGCAGCGCGCGGCTGGGCGTTCAAACCCACCTCGCTGCCGTCGATGGTGTCGCGCGACGGCGTGCGCACATTGCTTTCGCCACGTACACCATTGATGGTGGACACGATTTCCTTGGCCTGGGTGTTCTTGACCGTGTAATAGAACAGCCCGTCACCGCCGGCGACCGGGTTGGGTCGATCGATGCTGCGCGCCCATTCCACCGCATGCTCCAGCACCTGGCGGTCCGCCGCAAATACCAGCACGGCATTGGCCGCGGTGAGTGGCAGGATCAGCACCGCGGTGGCGGAGGCAGCGCCACTGGAATACAACGAGGCCCCATACCCTTCCGCACCCAGCACTTCGACCAACCGCTTGGACAATTCATCCGCACTGACGAAGGCCGGTTCAAGCCGTGCACTCTCGCGGCCTCGCATGTAGGGGCGGTCAAACACATGGATCGCGTCCAATGCCTGCCGGACCATCTCCGGCTTGCCCATCAGGACGACTGCATTGCGGCTGTTGTCTGTCTGGATCTGCAGCGAGTCACTCTTGAACGCGATGTTGAGCAGGTTGACGACGTCGTTGGCACGCACCGACTGCAATTCGACCAGCTGGAACACCGGGCGATGGCTGATCGGCACTTCCGGCAACGTACGCCCGCTCACGACCAGCGGCGGAACCGTACTGGCCGCATCCGGTGCGCGCCTGAACATCACCATTCCCGAGCTGTATTCGGCAGACACGCCATAGCTGCGCAGTACCGACGTGGCCAGGCGATAGAACTCCTGCGGACTCTGCGGCCCGGACGTGCGCAATGTCACCAGGTCGCTCATTCGCCCGACCTGTGCATCCATCTGGAATCCGACGCCGAGGATTGCGCCGAAAAATTCGTTGATGAAGGCCGGCACCGGCATGCCTTCGATATTGACGTTGACCGCACCACCCTTCAGCGGCGGCAATGCTTCGCCCGCGGCGCCGGCCACCAGCACCCCCGAAGCACGGCCAGGGATCGCAGGCGTGTCGTTGCGCTGCATCGTCCCCGGGCGCGTGGACTGGCTGGTGTCAACCATGCTCTTGCTGGCGTCCTGCGCCTCCCCCTGGGTCGTGGAACCCGCGGGTGGGGGCACTTGCAGACGTGGCGTGGTGGTGCACCCGGCAAGCATCAGCGTGGTGGAAAAAGCGATCAGGGTAGTGCGAAGGACAGTCATATGCATGAGATTCGAAGCCAATTCATGGGATCGCGGCGTCCGTGGCCGGTGACGCGGGCGGCACGGATTTCAGGGGACGTCGTGGCGCGGAGGGGGGCGGCGTCGCAACACGCGCCGTCGACGGCTGTGCCGCGTTGTTGGGTAAGGGCGAGGCGGAGGGATCCGCAGTCTCTGGCGCCGATCCAATACAGGCGTTGTTCTCCGCGGTGACTGGACGGTACAACCTGCGCTCACGCAGGCAGCCGTCTTTCTCAAACCAGACCGCGTCGCGGCTCACCCGCGCGAGCGTGGAGCCGTCAGGCAAGTTCGATCCAACCGGTACCAGATTGGTAGCCTGGGTTCCGCTGGGCAGAGTGATGGCGGCCATGGGCATTGGTCGAGTGATGATCGCGGTCAGGGACCACTCCATCCTGGGAGCGGAGCGCCTGCCAGGGGTCTCCACGTTGCTCCAGAAGCGCGCCGAGCGCAGGGTCGCGTAAGCGTCTTCCCGAAACCGACTTGTCTCCGCCCCTCCCGGAAGCGACCACGCCTCGGTTCCCGCCTTGGGGGGAGTCGCGGCACGTATGGGGAGGAACAGGCCAACGATCGTCCCCAGTAGCATACCGGCGGCCGCGGCAGAAGGAAGCAGGTGACGCCGGAACAGGTCAAGGCGTGCCATTGGCGATCGCCCCCCGTCTGTCCACGCGGTAATACGCGACGGCAGTCACGCTCACGTTTGGCGCGTCACGGATGATGCTGACGGTCATGGCATCCACCACGGTCAATCGGTCGGAACTCTCGATACGTCGCAGGATCTCCTGCAGTTGCTTCACGGAGACCAGGCCACGAATCGTGATGGGGATGCGCCAAAGGCCTGGCTGGCCTGCCACCTCAACGGGTGCGTGCGTCTCGGACGCCATCTTGGGGCCGAATGCCTGCATGATCTGGCGCATCCATGTCTGCACTTCCGCCTGGGCCAAACCTATTGTCGCCGCGCTCGGGATTTCCGCTCGCAACGCTTTTTCAAGCACGCGTGCACTTTCGGCGCGCTGCAACCATTCATCCTTGCCGGCCAACGCCTGCACCTTGTAGAGCTGGAGCGTCCGTTGTTGGTACTGCGCGTGCAATTCGGCGCGCCAGTCGACGAGGACCAGCAACGCATAGATCACCATGATCACCAGGATCGCTGCGGCTCCGACGCGCAAGCGCGGGTTGCCCGCCCACTCGGTGCGAAACTGTGCAAAGCGCTGGGCAGTCGGCCCCGCCATCAGCGGCTACCCCGCGGCATGCTTCGCAACACGCGCGCATTGACGATGACCTGATTGCTCTGGGCGCCCATCTCCGCGGTGACGTCAGTGAATTGGCCCGAAGCTTCCCAGGCGGTCACGATCGCGCTTGGATCGGCAGTTGGCATGATCGCGGTCAGTTGCACGTTGTCCGCATCCTCCATCTTCCACTCGACCAGTTGCCACGGCCCACGCATCACCCTGCTGACCGCGGACAACAATTGCACTTGGCCTGCCGGCGGGCGGAGTGCCAACGTCTTTTCTATCAAGGCCTGTCCTGCCAGCGCGCGCTCGCGCGCGTCGATGATCTTCTCCAATGCCTGTTCCTGCGCCTGGATGTCCCGATCGACCTGCCAGATGGAAACCTTGAGTGCAATGCCTGCCACCAGCAATGTACTGACGGCGGCAGCGGCCACGCCCGTCACCAGTGCCAGCAACAACTGCCGTTGCTGGCCCATGACTTCGCCCAGACCCCGCAACTGCGGCGCCGACCACGGGCGTTCCGCCAACGGATAGGGCAATGCTTCCGGAACCTGATGCGCCGACTGCAAGCCCGCGCCGCGCCGGAACTCGTTCCACTCCGCCAGCGCAGGCGGCAACGCCCACCAGCGGGTCGCTGCAAGCAGGCCCTCCTGCCAGACACGACCTTCGCAGCCACTGTCCATCACGACAAGCTCTTCCCCGTCGCGTTGCGGCTGACCGCGGTATAACGACTCCGGCAGCACACGCCGGGGCGCGACCAGCGGCGCTGCATCCTGGCCTGCATCGAGGATCTGATCGCGCGACCACGCCCATACCATCGCGCGGTCGCCAATCCACTCGACATAGGACTGCGGGTTGGCGAAAGGCGCCCATCGTGCCACCGCCATGTCTGCAAAGCCGCGGCGTTTGCGAGCCGGAACGGAGGCGCCATCAAGTGTCGTGTAGGCACAAAGGCCGCGGGCCAGCACCCATTCCTGGCCGCTCCCACCTTCCGTCAAACTGCGCAACCCTTCAGCGTTGCGCAGCCCGCGGCTTGGGGAAAAGCCGCGACGCAACCGGGTGAACAATGTCGCCTTCCGACTGGTACTTGGATTGGATGAGCTCATAGTCCTCGCGCCAGGGGGGCTGTCCCTCTTCCAAGGGAGTCAGCGTCCAGTGCACCAGGCTCACCTGCCCGCCATTTGCAGACCACAGTTTCAGCGTACCGGACGGAGCAGGATACACAGCTACCCCCTCTTCTGCCGAGCTCTGTACGCCCAGGAACTCGAAAAACGCGCGCCCAGTCATGAACGGTTCTACTTTGCGTCGCGCGAGTATCCGCTCGACCAGTTCCGCAGTCACGCCGTCTACAGTCAACAGGACGCGGGCGGGCGCGGTGTTGACATTGATCATTGACGTATCTTCCAGGCTGACGGTATCGCTGAGTTCGGCAGAACCAAGAAAGCCCAGCGCTTCAGCCCATCCCACTACCCGCATCAGCTCCATGGGCGTGGCGAGCTTGCGGTTGCTCGGGGGCTGCATGCCAGCGCTCAGGTAACCATCGGCTTCCATGCTGTTGAGGCGATACAGGTCGTCCGGATCCTGGTAATCCATCAACCGGTTGATGAGGGTAGCGGAGGGAATCGAGGTGGGCGCCGCCGTCTGCGCCAGCAGCCTTTGCAGTGCACGCGGCGGGCTCCAGTTCACGCCGAACAGGCCCTGCTCGTCCTGCAGCGAAAAGCGGATCGCGTTCAAGCCCCGATATGGTCGTCCATCCAGTGCAATCTCGTTGCCGACCGGAAGCGAGGACATCAAGTCTTCGTCAGATTCGATCTGGCGGATACCGCTTTCCCCAAACGAAACATTCTGGTCCAGGGTCAGGCCTCCGGTCGTCATGCGTTGAGTGTTGAGCAGGTAGAACACGGTCGCGCGCGTACTTGCGATGTCGATCGAATCACGCAGTCGGACCTGACGGAACTGTGCCTGCTCCCGCAACCGCTCTGTCACGCCGGCAATCGAGCCTGCAAGCAACGACAGGATGACCAACATGGCCAACACCAGTACCAGTACGAACCCGGATGCATTTCCAGGACGCGGGATATGGCGGTTCACTCGACCTCCTCGTAGCCATAGACGCGCTTGGGGGGCAGCAGCGGGCCGAGTACGGCTGCGGCCATCGGCTGGGCTTGAGCATTGCCATCGCGCACCAACATGACCAACGCGGGCAACTCACCCGGCTTGCGATTGCCAAGCTTGGGTGGCCACGCATCCTGCACGTTGTCCTCGCGATCCACGTAGGCGAAGTGGGCACCGTCCCCGCCTTCCAGTCGCTGGCGCCAACGACTCACACCGTTCTCCAGGTACATGATTTCCATCTGACCTTCGCCACGTACAAGCCGCCACTCCACCACGGTCGGTGCACCTTCCGTTGCATAAAGGGGATTGAGGGTCGTACCGCTGAACTGCGTGGCGGAGCCAAGGAATTCCAGGTCTTTCGCCGCATAAAGTCCATTGACGCTGTCGCGGAACCAGGCGTGGAACAGGGCACGTCGATCAATCTGGCCGGACTGCGCCTGCACGCGATCATGTGAGACCCGGTAACTCCCGAGCATCTGGAACATGAGCATGGTCGTGAGCGATACCAGGATCAACGTGACCAGCATCTCCATCAACGTGAAACCAGCAATACAGTCCACGCGCATGGCCCGGTCGGCGCGGGGCGGGGCCGCACTCACAGTTCGACCTCCCTTACCTGCTTCCAGCCGATCTGCCGCACGTAGAACTTACCAATCGGCCGGCCGTCGCGGCTGACCTGCACATAGACCGTGTAAAGGCCCATGAGATAGTTGCCCGCGGTCCCGTTCTGGTAACGATTCGGCTGTGGATCCTCCACCGTTGCGCTGCGCCAGGACACGGTCATGTCGCCGATGGTGCGCGCGCCGCTGGGTGACTCCATCGGATTGCTGCGCCGTACCAGGTCGAGCGCCGAGGCAAACGCAACTTCCTGCTCCTGCCGCAGGCGCACGCGGTCGAGCGTGATGACATTCGTGGACAGCCAACCGTAGAGCGCAAACGCACCCAGGCTGAACACCACCATCGCCACGATTGCTTCCAGCAGGGTGAAGCCGGCTGCCTTGGCGGGACTGCCGCCAGTTCGGCTGAATGCCCGAGGGCTGCACCCGAGGGCCGGATTGACACCCCGCGCCCTGCGCGACGAAACGAATTGGCGCGGGCGCGGACTCAAGGTTGCACGACCGGATCACAGAAGGGGGATGCCACCTTGATCATCCGGGTGCCATACGCATTGCCAATCTCCATCTCGCCGCCTTCGCAGACGCCATTGGCGTGCACGCGCCATGGCGCGGGCACCCGCAGCGTCCAGTCGGCGGCAACGTGCAATGGCGGCTTGCCCGCAGCCAATGCCTCATCACTGACGACAACCGCTCGGCCCGTCGCGCGTGCATTGCCGGGCAGTGCACGGATCTGGTCCAGCAGGCTGGCTTGCTCCGCCTGCCGGCGCCAGGTATCGATGCTGCGCAATGCCGCAGGCGCGACCATCGCCGTCGCCAGCCCGAGGATCGCCAGCACCACGATCATTTCTAGCAAGGTGAAGCCCTGCTGCCGCATGCCCCGGCCGGTCAGTTGGCGCGCGGCGAACCTGGCGCTATGCCAGGCACGCTGCCGACGTCGGCGTCCTGGCCTTCACCACCTGCCTTGCCGTCTGCGCCGAACGAATACAGCGTGTACGGCTGGGTGCCGCTGGGTACCGGCGAGTACTGGTAGGGGTTGCCCCATGGATCCGTCGGCACCGCATCGCTGAGGTACGGACCTGCCCAACCATTGGCGCTGGCGGCATTGGCGGGCTTGTTGGTCAGCAGCAACAGGCCTTCCTGTTCGGTCGGCCAGCGACTGATGTCCAGGCGCATGGTCTGCAGCGCCCCGCCCAGCATCTTGACCTGGGTGCCAGCGGTCTGGACCTTGGCCTTGTCGGCCTGGCCGAACAGGCGCGGGCCCACCAGCCCCATGATCAGTCCGATGATCACCAGCACCACGATCATTTCCAGCAACGTAAAACCCTGTTGCCGTGCGGGCCTGGAACGGTTGTGGTGGTGCATGGTCATACCTCGGGTCAATCGGCTCAGGTGAATCGGTGCCAGCGGTCAAACCGCCAGGTCGTTGGCGCTGGTAATGGCCAGGATCACGCCAAGGATAATGGTGCCGATCATGCTGCCTATCACCAGGATGGCGATCGGCTCCAGCAGGATCAGCACCCGCTTCATGCGGTTACGGCCCGCCTCTTCATACAGCCTGGCCAATGAATCCAGCATGGATGCCAGCTTGCCGGAGCGCTCGCCCACGCGAACCAGGTTGTAACCGGTCGCGGTCAGCGCGTCATGGTCCTCCAGCGCATCAGCCAGGGTGGCACCTCCGCGCACCGCGCGGGTCACCTCACCCATGCGCGCGCGCCGTTGCGGCAATTGCAGGCCTGCCTGCGCAAGCTCCAGGCCACGCATCAGCGGCACCCGGTTCCCCAGCAGCGCGCCCAGCACCTTCGCCCACCGCGCGGTATCGGACTCGACCAGCCATGGGCCGACCACCGGCCAGCGCGAAAGCGCGTCCAAGGCCCGCGCACGCAGCTCCGGCTTGCGCGCGGCCCAGGCGACACCAGTGCCTGTTGCGGCGACCATCGCCATCAGCAGCCAGAAGTTTTCGCGGGTCCAGGTGCCGAATGCCAGCACGATCCAGGCAAGCAACGGCAGGTCATCGGCCTGCTCCAGCAGCGACGCGAACTTCGGTACCACGAAGATGAACATGATGGCGACTGCCGCAATGCCCGCCACCACCAGTACCGCCGGGTAGATCAACGCATTGCGCATCTCGTTGCGCAGCTGCTGCTCGTATTCAAGCTGGGTACCGGCATCGCGCAGTGCCTTGCCGAGCTCACCGGTCATTTCGCCGGCACGGGCCAGCTGCACCACGTATTCCGGCAACGGCAGGCCGCTCTTGGACAGCGTCGCCGAAAACGCCTGGCCACGTTGCAGGTCGCGCGACATTCCGGCGAACGCCTGCACGATCCTTGGGTGATGCGCACCCAGCGCCTGGCTGCCGACCGCGTCGGCAATACTCACGCCCGACGTCAGCATGGTCGCCAGTTCCTGCAACGCCAGTATCACGTCGCCGTGGCGCAGGCGGCCGCGTCGTTCCTTGCCGCCACCCAGCTCACCGGATCGCACCTCGATCACCGACAACCCGCGCCGCTCCAGCTGGCGCGCGGCGTCGCGCTCGCTGTCAGCGCGCAACATGCCCTCCAGGCTGACACCGGCGCTGTTCAGGGCCTGGTAGTGATAACGGGGCATTCGATCAGGTACCGGTCACGCGCAGCACTTCCTCGACCGTGGTCACGCCCTGCCACGCCTTGAGCAGGCCGTCATCGCGCAGGAAGCGATGGCCTTCCTCTCGCGCGAGTTTTTTCATGTCATTGACCGACGCGCCGCTGACAATCAGGTGCTGCATCGCCTCCGACACGGGCACCATTTCATAGATGCCAAGGCGCCCGCGGTAACCTGTGTTCATGCAGTGGGCGCAACCCACCGCTTCCATCCACCGTGGCGCAATGCCGGGCAGGACAGCGTGGGCGAAGCGGGCGGCCTCTGCCTCGATCTTTTCCGGAACCCGGGTCGGGCGCGTGCAGCTGCTGCACAGCCGGCGAACCAGCCGCTGCGCCTGCACGGCGCGGATCGGGGTGGCGACCAGGAAGGGCTCGACGCCCATGTCAATAAGTCGGGTGAATGCACTGATCGCATCATTCGTATGCAAGGTGCTCAACACCAGGTGGCCGGTGAGCGCCGCCTGCACCGCGATCTCCGCGGTTTCCAGGTCACGGATTTCGCCGATCATGATCACGTCCGGATCCTGGCGCAGGATCGAGCGCAAGGCATTGGCAAACGTCAGGCCGATTTCCGGATGTGCCTGGATCTGGGTAACCGCCGGCAACTGGAACTCGACCGGGTCCTCGACCGTGATGATTTTCTTCAGGCCATCATTGGCTGCTGCCAGCGATGCGTACAGGGTCGTGGATTTGCCCGAACCGGTCGGACCGGTGACCAGCACGATGCCATTGGCCTCCGCGGTCCACTGCTTCATCAGCGCCAGGTGGTCGGCCTCGAACCCCAGCCGCTCCAGCCCGAGCTCCTTGCGCTCCTTCGGCAGCAGGCGCATCACGATCGACTCGCCATGCACGCCGGGCAGTGCGGACACACGGATGTCCATTTCCTGGCCACCGACACGCGTGGACATGCGTCCGTCCTGCGGCAGGCGCCTTTCAGCGATGTCCATGCCGGAGATCAGCTTGAGCCGCGAGGCCACCGCATCGAAGCGGTCGCGCGGAAGTTGCAAACGCGTATGCAGCACGCCATCGATGCGAAAGCGCACCGCGAAGATGCGCTCTTCAGGCTCCAGGTGGATGTCCGATGCGCGCTGTTCGACCGCCTGTGCCATCAGGTTGCTCACCAGTTCAACGACCGGTGCTTCCTCGGCCATGGCGCGCAATTGCTGTTCGTCGCCGCCTTCGAAGCCGTCGGCACGGGCATGGTGGGAAAGGCTATCCAGCATCCGCTCGAGGTCCTGCGCACGGCACAGGCACCAGTGGATGTGACGACCGGGAAACGCGTGCTGCATCGATTCGCGTAGCGCAGGTAGCAACGGATCACGCGCCGCGCACAGCAGGTCACTGCCCTCGCCAGGCCATACCAGCACCTGCTGGTCCAGCAACCAGTCGATCCCGGCCGGCGCCAGTGCGGCGGTCAGCCTGACCATGTCCTCGTCCGGCACCGGCACCTCGGCGCCCATCACCGGCAAGCCCAGCTGGCGGCTGAGCACCTGCAGCAGGTTGTCCTCGCTGAGCGCGCCAATGCGCATCAGCACGTTGCCGATGCGCCCGCCGATCTTCTGTTGCAATGCCAGGCCGCGTTCGAGGTCGGCGGGGCCGACAAGGCCGGCGTCCAGCAGCAACTCGCCCAGCAGGCGATCGCGCGGGGCAGCCCGCAACGCAGGTTCAGAGGACATCGGCGAATCCCTTCTTGAGCTTGGTGAAGACCCACAGGCCGAACAGATAAATCGCCACGGCAGCCAGCGAATAGTGCGCCAGTGCGTCCCATTGCGGCCACTGCGCGTCGAACAGCACGCGCCGCAACTGTTCAGTGGGCACCGTGATCGGATTCAGTGCAAGCCAGGGCTGCACCGCCGCGGGCATCGCTGATCGCGGGTAGAACACCGGGCCCAGGAACATGCTCATCATGATCAACGGACCGATGATCTGGTTGATGTCCCGCAGGTACACGCCCAACGCGGCAATCAGCCAGATCAGGCCCATGAGCAGCACCACGAAGGGCAGCACGATGACCGGCAGGGACAGCAGCGTCCAGTACACGCCGGTTCCCAGCGCTGCGTTGAGCACCACCAGCACCAGCATTGCCATCATCGAATGGAACAGCCCGGTCAACAGATTGACCCAGGCCAGCGTTTCCAGGGGAAACACGACTTTAGTGACATAGTTCGGCTGGGACGTGATCAACATCGGGGCCCGGCCCAGGGTTTCTGACAACAGACCGTGAATCACCATGCCGGCCAGCAGGCGCAAGGCGAACATGCCGATGCCCTGGTCTTCCGCGCCCGGCCAGCGGGTCGGGGCGATCACCCCGAACACCAGGGTGTAGACCCCGAGCAGCAGCAGCGGCGTGAGCAACGACCATAAAGAGCCCAGCAGCGAGCCCCTATAGCGGCCGCTTACCTCACGCCAGGTCAGGATGCGGATCAGCGCCTGATGGTGCCAGGGGTGGGCGAGGTCTGTGAGCACGCGACGGTTTGGGATAAACGGCCAGTTTCCAACGACAAACGGTAATGACCTGTCGTTCGCTGTGTAAAAGTGAGGCCGCAAGTCTAACCGGAGGCGCTCGCTCAGATAGTCGATATAGGCTGAATGGCCGGCAACCTGCCGCAGAATGTCTACAACTGACGTCAAACGCACAGATGCGACGGCACCTCCGATCAGTCCCGCAACCCGTTCAGATACAACAGGTATTGACGATTCCTTAACGCTAGGTTAGCGTCCGCATTGCAGCTTGATCAACCAGGGGATGGGGGAACCGCGTTTGGCCGCTGGCCGCCGCATTCTGCGTAACAGTCAAAGTCCACCCTTGGAAGTAACCGGTTGCCGGAGGCCCTGCCTCCTGGTACCGGGCAAGGGCCGTGCAATCGGAAACAAGTTGCAACAATCCGTAATACCAACTGACAGGAGTTAGTTAGACATGTCTAGCATGAAGAAGAACATCCTCGCCGTAGCCCTCGTGGCCGGCCTGGGTATGGCCGGCGCCGCTGCGGCTTACAACTACGGTACGGCCGCATTCGCGACCACCGAAACCACCGGCGACAGCTCGGCCACCAATCCGGCCGGCATCCTGGTCCCTGAAAACGTTGCCTATCAGCAGCTGTTCGCGCCGAACTACAACTACACGATGGCCGAAGACTTGGTGTTTGACATCCAGATCCCGGACAACGCGGTGCAGGTCACCACCGGCTTCACCGTTCGCGTCAGGCTGAACCGCAACGCCTGCGTGCCGTCTGGCGCGCCATTCCCGGCTCCGGACACCAGCTGCGCCACCACTGCGGATGGCGCCAAGTTCAACACCGCCAATATCCCGGTTGCCGGCAACGGCCCGGGTCAGCTTGAGCTGAACGCCGTGCTGATCGCTGCTGGCTGGCAGGTGCAGTTCGACGGCTACTACGACAACGGCGAGACGGCGTCCATCCGCATCATCCCGGCACTCGGCAACAACGCCAACCCGGGCACCGGCGTGCTGTTGCGTTGGCACAATGCACAGCTGACCAGCCTGAATGAATTCGCGGTGGGCCTCACCACGAAGGTCGATGCCGAATTCTGGATGGTCAATGCAAGCAACGACGCGCGCTTCGTCAATTCCACCATGTCGCGCACGATCCTGAACCGCGTCACCGGCGTCACCGCTTGCGCCACCCGCGTTGGTGCTGAAACCGACAAGTACATCGACGTGGCCGATCGCTGGACCGAAACCACCATGCCGAAGTCGCGCTTCAGCTTCGACGGCAAGCTGGGCACCGCTGTTGACACTGGTTATGACTCGCAGTGGATCGACCTCGGCGACGTGACCCTCACCAACAATGGTGCTGGCAACTTTGCGTTCCTGGGCACCGACAACTTCCAGACCGTCATTACCGCCGGTTCGGACCCGAACGACAACTGGCTGGCATTCGACAACGACCACAACAATGGTTTCGCGCCGTTCAACGACGACGTGTATCTGTCGAACAACGGCTCGTGCTCCTCGGGCAACTTCATCGCCCGCGGCGAAGTCGAAGGCAATACGGTGACGTTCCAGTACACCGGCGCCTCGGCTGGTCTCCCGGGTGGCCCCGGCTTGAGCACGACCAACCTGACCGTGTGCGCCTTCGCGGACAGCGACGTCGTGATTGATGACCACAACAACTCGGTCAGCACCACGTTCACCCGTTTGAACTCCATCCCGACCCCGATCTTCAACGATCCGTCCTGCACCCTGCTGCCGCTGCGTTACAACGGTTCCACGATGGAGATCTTCACCATCAACCCGGCTAGCAACACCACCCAGCGCAGCTTCGTCCGCCTGACCAACCGCGGCCAGACCGCAGGCTACGTTTCCTTGGTCGGTGTGGACAACGCGGGCGTGGAAGCTGCTTCCCAGGTGCGCGTGTTGATCCCGGCTGGCGCCTCGGTGCAGCTGGACGCCTCGGACCTCGAGAACGGCACCAACGGCGCGATTGGCGCTTGGGGTGCTCCGACCTCTGGCAAGTGGCGCGCAATCGTCACCGCCGAGTTCCCGGGCCTGGTGGCTTCGAGCATGGTCAACAGCTCGCTGCCGAACGTGCTGACCAACATCACAGATTCCGATACCCGTGGTGAGCAGTATCACCGTGACTACGAGGAAGGCAACTTCGCCAACAACCCGGGCGAGCGTCCTTCGGACTTCGCGCAGGAAACCAGCCCGGACTTCCGTGGCAACGGTCAGTCGAACGGCAAGCCAGGTGGCCCGAACGGCAGTGACGGTCCGGCCGGTGGCACCACCGATCCGTGCGGCAACCCGGGCAATGGCTCCGGTAACGCGCTGGACGGCGGTCACGACCAGAGCAACGAAGATCCGTACTGCTTCCCGGCTCCATAAGTAGTTGAAGTAGCGATCGATCCTGGATCGTGCAAGACATGCGGGCGGCCTTCGGGCCGCCCGTTTTTTTGTCCGCAATAAAGCAGGCTGGCCGCAGTGGCATCGGCGGGTCACAATACGCGGCTCATGACGTCCACTTCCAAGACCCCGCCCGCCGCAACTGACTCAACCCAGGTCGCCATTCGGGTAAAGGGCGTTTCCAAGTTGTTCCGTACCTGGGCCAGCCCTGCCCAGCGGTTGATCGTGCCGCTCCTGCACCGTGTTGGCAGCCTGCTGCAGCACCCGCTGCCGGCACTGGCTGCACGCCTGCACGCTTCCGCCCACCACCGCATCCATCTTCACCAGGCATTGCAGGACATCAGCTTCGAACTGCACCGTGGCGAGGCGCTGGGTATCGTGGGCCTGAACGGCAGTGGCAAAAGCACGCTGTTGCAGATCATCGCCGGCGTCCTTCCGGCCACATCGGGCCTGGTGGAGACCCACGGCCGTGTCGCCGCCCTGCTGGAGCTGGGTTCAGGCTTTAATCCCGAGCTGACCGGTCGCGAGAACATCTACATCAACGGCGCAATCCTGGGATTGGGGCGCGCGCGCATCGATGCGCTGATCGGCGACATCATCACGTTCGCCGACATCGGCGATTACATCGACCAGCCCATCAAGACCTACAGCTCGGGCATGGCCTTGCGCCTGGCGTTTTCGGTGCAGGTGCACATCGACCCGGATATCCTGATCGTGGACGAGGCGCTGGCGGTGGGAGACGCCGCCTTCCAGGCCAAGGCCATGACCCGCATCCAGGACATCCTGGCGCGCGGCACCACCCTGTTGTTCGTTGGCCATGACCTCAACGCGCTGCGCGCTTTCTGCCAGCGCGCGATCCTGCTGGAAGACGGCCGGATGGAGATGCTCGGTTCGCCGGAAGAGGTCATCGAGGAATATCTGTTCCGCGTGCATGCGAAAGCCACGCCGGCCGACCAGCCCAAGCCGATCCGCATCGAGGAAGGATTTCGAAGCCAGGACGGCGGCGTGGTCGGGCTGCGCCTGCAGGACGGGGCAAGCCACCTCGCTCTGGGCTTTGGCGGCCCGCTCCAGGTCACCGCCGAACTGCAGCTTGCTGCCGACATCAGTGATGCAGCCTGCATCATCGACATCCTCGACGAACGCGGTGTTCCCCTGACCGGGCGACGCATCCGGTTGCCTGAGGCCAGCAATGGCCCGCGCCACCTGGAGCTGCGGGTCACGTTCAATGTGCAACTGGCGCATGGTATCTATCGCCTGCGCGCACGGTTGGTGCAGGCGCCGACGCAGCACCAGCACCATCACCGCGTGTTGTGCCGCTATGAGTCGGGTCTGTCGTTTGAAGTCGTCGACAACTCCATCGAGCGTTTCAGCGGCCTGTTCGCCCTGCCCACCGAGATCAGCATCCGCGATTTGACCCGAGATGACCTCCACGCCACCTGAGTGCATGGTGCAATTCGTGATCGGCGGCGTGCAGAAAGGTGGCACCACCGCGCTGGCACGCTACCTGGGCACGCAACCCGGCCTACTCCTGCCGAGCGACAAGGAAGCTCACGTCTTCGATGCGGCCGATTTCGACGATGGCGCAACCAACGCGTTGATCGATGCCCGGTATGCGCCCTTGTTCAACCCCGCAATTGACCGGGTCCTGCATGGTGATGCAACGCCCATCTATCTGTTCCTGCCGCAGGCTATCGCGCGCATCGCACGCTATAACTCAGCGATGCGCTGGATCGTGCTGTTGCGCGACCCGGTCGAGCGCGCGGTGTCGCACCACCACATGGAACGCAAACGCGGGCAGGAGCACTGGCCTTTACCGGTAGCCCTGCTGCTGGAAGCACATCGCCTGCGCCGCGATGGCAACAACCTCAACCTTCATTCCTCCGTGCGCCTGCACAGCTATCGCGCGCGCGGCGACTACGCACGTCAGCTCGAAGATCTGTTCGCCCACTTTCCGCGCGACCAGGTGCTGCTGCTGAGCAGCGACGAATTGCTTGCGACGCCGGCACGCGTTGTGGCGCGCGCTTGCGAGTTCCTCCGCGTGCCTCCACCGAGCGCCGATGCGACCTACCTGCCCGTCTTCACCGGCGACTATCCACGCATTCAACGCGGCAGCCTGCGCTGGAGACTGCTGCGTTGGTGGTTCAGGCGCGAACTGGGTGCCATGCGTGAACGCTACGGAGTGCGCTTTGACTAACCGCGATGACGCAGTTGCGAACAACCAATAGCGATCAACGCAAGGCGTTATCCAGATCCGCACGCAGGTCGGCAGCATCCTCGATTCCGACGCTGAGCCGCACCAGCTCGTCGCCGATTCCCAGCGCGGCGCGGCGGTCGGGAGGAATCGAGGCATGGGTCATCACCGCCGGGTGATTGACCAGCGATTCCACCCCGCCGAGTGATTCGGCAAGGGTGAACAGCTCAAGTCGCTCGCAGAAACACTTGGCGGCCTCGAAGCCACCCTTGAGCCGGATCGAGAGCATGCCGCCGTAGTCGTCCATCTGCCGAGCGGCGAGCGCGTGGTGCGGGTGCGACGACAGTCCGGGATGGATCACCTCGCCGACTGCGGCATGCGTCTGCAACCATTGCGCCAGCGCCAGCGCGTTCTGGCAATGCGCGCGCATGCGCAGGTGCAGGGTCTTCAGGCCACGCAATGCCAGGAAGCTGTCGAACGGCCCCTGCACCGCGCCCACCGAGTTCTGCAGGAAGGCCAGCTGTTCGCCGAGATCGGCGTCGTCGCCCACCACCAGAATGCCGCCGACCATGTCCGAATGACCGTTGAGGTATTTGGTCGCCGAATGCATGACGATGTCGGCACCGTGCTCCAGCGGGCGCTGCAGGATCGGCGAGGCGAAGGTGTTGTCGACCGCAACCAGCAGCCCGTGCTTCTTTGCGATGGTGGCGATCGCGGCGATGTCGACGATCTTCAGCAGCGGATTGGTCGGGGTTTCGATCCAGACCAGTTTTGTTCGCGGCGTGATCGCGGCCTCGAACGCGGCGGCATCGGTCAGGTCGACGAAACTGAAGTCGAGTGAGGCGCTGCGCCGGCGCACGCCTTCGAACAGGCGATAACTGCCGCCGTAGATATCGTCCATCGCGATGACGTGGTCGCCGCTGTCGAGCAGCTCCAGCAAGGTCGATGTCGCCGCCAGCCCCGACGCGAACGCAAACGCGCGGCTGCCGCCTTCCAGCGACGCGATGCAGCGCTCATACGCGAACCTGGTCGGGTTATGGGTGCGCGAATACTCGAAGCCCTGGTGGACGCCCGGGCTGGACTGCGCGTAGGTGCTGGTCGCGTAGATCGGCGGCATCACCGCGCCGGTGCTCGGATCCGGCGATTGGCCGCCGTGGATGGCGCGCGTGGCGAGCGCCAGGTGCTTGTCGTCGCTCATTGCGGAATATCCCTTCTTGAAACTTCGATGGAGGAGCGACCGGTGGCTATTGCACGCGCCGGCGCAGGAAATTGAGCAGGTCGATGCGGGTGATCAGGCCAAGGAAGCGCTCACCGTCCATCACGATGACAACATGGCCGCGATCGAACACGGGCAGCAACGATTCGATCGGCGCGCGCACGGCGACCTTGTCCAGCTTGCTGACCATCGCGGTGGACACCGGCTCGCGGAAGCGTGATTCGTCGCCATACACGTGCAGCAGCACGTCGGATTCATCGACGATGCCGACGATGCGCTCGCCATCCATCACCGGCAGCTGGCTGACGTCGTAGAGCTTCATGCGCTGCCAGGCGGTGATCAGCAGGTCGGCGGGACCGACCACCACCGTGTCGCGCGCGGCGAACGGACGCAAGATGAGATCGCGCAAGTCACCGAACTGTTCGCGCTCCAGGAAGCCGTTGTCCAGCATCCAGAAATCGTTGTACATCTTCGACAGGTATTTATTGCCGGTGTCGCACACGAACGTCAGTACGTTCTTGGGCGTGGTCTGTTCGCGGCAGTATTTCAGCGCCGCCGCCAGCAGGGTGCCGGTCGAGGAACCGCCGAGGATGCCTTCCTTCTCCAGCAGTTCGCG